>NZ_CM165562.1:0-956265 GCF_056781225.1 Mycoplasma sp. 3686h
TTTTTAATTATTTAGGTTGTGAATAAAATTGTGAATAAAAATGGTTTAATTTATTTATTCACAATACTTTTGTCATATTAATTTTTAAATAATAAAATTTAAAACATGAAAGAGATACTCAAAGGAAGTTCAGGTTTTAGCGAAATTGATCTAAAAATTTTAACCGACCAGTTTAAGGAAAATTTGGTTAATAAAGTCGATAATCTTTGATACTCTGTCTTTTTCGAGAAAATGAAAATTGTTAAATGTGAAAAAAAACACATTATTTTTAGCAATTTAGAGTTAGGAAATTATTATCTAGATAAATACAAAAATGAATGCACTCAAGCACTAGAATCAGCGGTAAAAGAAATTTTAGGTGAAGAATATGTTTGAGATTTTATTAACACAAATTTAGAGGAACATAAAAAACATGTTCAAGAAATCAAAGTTAATCAAAAACGAATTAAAGAAGCAATTAAAATCCAAATTCAAAACGAAGAAATTAACTCTCATTTAACTTTTGAAAATTATATTGAAAGTGATTTTAATCAAGAAGCACTCAATATCTTTAAAAAAATCACTTATGAAGATACTGGAGTAAATATTTTATATTTATCCGGAAAGTCAGGTCTTGGAAAAACACACTTACTTTCAGCTTTAATTAACGAATTTAAAGCACATAAAATATCTTCTACCTGTATTTATATTAGTCCATTTAATTTTTCGACTTATATATCTAATTTAATTAAAGAAAACGACCAAGATAAGATTTCTAAAATCCTTAAATATTACTCAAATGTGGATTTAATTGTTTTTGATGATTTTCAAATTTTTGGTGAAGGTAAAAAAATAGCTACTAAAAACTTTTTATTTAACGTTATCGATAAACGAATGATGTTAAATAAACTCACTGTTTTTGCTTCAGAATATGAAATTAAAGATATTGTACACTTATTTGATGAACGTTTAATTACTCGTTTACGCTCAGGGATTCAAACTAAAATTCAAAAACCAAACAAAGATGATTATCGTAAGGTTTTTACCGAAATATTAAACAAAGAAAAAGATTTAAATATTGATTTGTTCGATGAAGAAAGTGTTAATTTTATTATTAATGGACACTCAAGTTCAATTAGAGGACTTATTGGAGCTATTAGTAAATTAAAGTTTTATAAAAAAGAAATTTTAAATAGCGATTATGTTTTTAATGTGGTGCGGAATGCTTTTAAAGATTTTGTTTCCCCAAATAAAAAAATTACACCAGAAGAAATTGTTGAAAGAGTGTGCAATTATTATAAAATTACTCCTTCAGAAATTTATTCTAAGACAAGAAAAAATGAAATAGTAATTGCTCGACATATGACAATTAATTTGATGAAGATTATTTTAGATTATTCATCAACTAAAATTGGTCAAATCCTTAATAAAGACCACAGCACTATATTAAATGCAATTAAAAAATTTGAAATTGAGATTAAAGATGTCTCTTCAGTTAAACGAACTTTTGATACTTTAAAAGCTGAGATTGAAAATAACTAGAAAATTATTCACAAGCTTAGTTTATTTAAAAAGTATGATTTTTGTTTAAAAATAACATCAAAAATGAATTTTTACTATTTATTCACAAATTAACAAAACATTATATTTATATATTTACAAGAGAGGTTTTTATGAAATTCACAATTCTGAAAAACAAAATCGAACCGATAGTTGAACTTTTAAGTCTTTATATTGACTCAACGGACTCATTTATGCCGTTTCGTTGTTTATTTTTTAATATAAATTCTGATTATTTAACTATTACTGCTCAATCAGCCACTATTTCGGCTCGTAAGAAAATTGATATTGAAGAAAATAATATTAATTTAGAAGAAGTTGGAAAAGTTTTAATTAATGCTTCCATTTTAAAAAACATTATTAAAAAATTTAATAAATATGTAACTTTTAAGTTAAATGAAAATTCAATTGATATTTACGAAGGAACCACCAAATTCACTTTAACTAAGATAGATATTCATCAATATCCTCAAGTCGATTTTAATGATCAAGATAATCGAACCGAAGTTAATTCAGTTCAATTAGAGAAAACTATTAACAATGCTTCTATCGCAACAAGTGTTTCAAGTGATAAATTGAACGCTTTAATTTATAAATGTATTAATGTAAGTAGTGATGGAGAAAACAATATTCGTTTTGTTTCGACTGATTCATATCGTTTAAGCACTGAAAGTATTAAAGTTTCTAAACCAGTAAATTTAAATTTAACTATTGATGCTAAAAATTTAAAAAGAATTGTAACTAAGGATGCCGATAAAAAAGTATTTATGTTTTTTAATCAAGGAAAATTTGGAATCTCGTATACTGATACAGTGGTACAAACTTTAACTACTAATTTAAACTATATGGATATATGACATTTATTTAATTTTGATATTTCGCGGACAATTAAAATCGATAAACAAGAGTTTTCAAAATTAATAAGTAAAGCTTTATTTTATTCTTCAGAAAAATCAAGAAGATTACAATTTACATTTAGTCAAAATGAAATTAAAGTTATTTATGAAGTTCCCGAAATTGGAATCGGTGAAGCTCATACCAACGATTACACTTTACAAGGTGCTGATATTGAAATAGATTTAGATTTCCAATACATTAAAGATGCTATTTCAGTGCTTGAAAATGGAATTATCAATATCTTCATTAGTCAAAAAGAAGATCGATTATTGATCGTTTCTGAAAATAATAATTATAATAAACAATTAATAACTCCATTAAGACGTATTTAGGTGGCAAGATGATAGTAAAAATTAAAAATGATTCAATTAAACTAAGTCAATTTTTAAAAAAAATTCAAGAAATTCAAACTGGAGGACAGTCTAAGTTTTTCTTAAAAAATAATTCAATTAAAATCAATGGACAAATTCCACAAGGAAGATCATCAAAAATTAAACCAGGCGACATTGTTTGAGTTAATGATACTTTAATTAAAGTAGTTGCTGAAGAAGAATAGACAGCAATTAATAAGGTTATATTAAATTTTTAATTTAATATAATATTAAAATATTATGGATTCAGAAAAATTAAGAGGAACTTTTACTAAGTATATTCGAGGTGATAAAAATTCAAATTGAGCACTTTTGACTTTTAAACCCGAAAATAACGGTAAATCTTTTGTTTTATACGCTCGGAACAACGTTCCGATTTTGTATGTTCTATATGAAATTACTTTTAAAGACAATCCAAAAAACATTGGAGGAAATAAAATATTAGAATTATTTATTCCTGTACCCAAAAGCAATGAAATAAAATGAGAAGAATATTTTTGTAAAATCCCTTTAATCGGAAAAACAACAGCAAAAAAAATCAATGATAAATGATCCAAAGAAGTTTTTAATTTAATTAAAAATATCGATCAAAATTATAACCAATTAAGGGAACTTTTATCAGATAAACAAATAGAAGCCTTTGTTAAATATTACAATTCTAATTTAGTTCAAATTGAATCGTCTCTAAATTCTAATTCTCCTGAAGAAATTGATGATCAAAAGTTTTTTTATTTATATAATTTGCAATTTCTTCACGCCAAAATTCTTGAACTAATTAAACCTTCGATATCACTTTTAGAATATTTTAAATTCAATTCTCCGTATGATTTGTATTTAGAATATGAATTAGATCTTAAAGATATTGATCGATTAGCATTGTCTTTAGATAATCATTATCAAAATAATCAAAATCAATACAGCATAAAACGTTTCGAAGCTTATGTTGATTTTTTACTTAAAGATCAAGAAAGTAATAATTCGACATTAATTAATATAGTTGATATAGCCAAAAATATTAGCGAAACATTAAATTTAAAAAAAGAAGAGGTGGTGGAAAATTTTAAATTTCTAATTTCTCACAAAAAAGTGTATTTTAAACAAATTAATAATATTTCGTATTTAACAAGAAATACAACTTATGAAAAAGAAAAATTTATTATCAAGAGATTAAAAGAAATTAAACAAAAAACACCAATAGAGTTAAAAAGTGCAATCAATGAAGAGTTTAATGTTTTAAGTAATGAACAAAAAAATGCTTTTTTAAACTTTTTAAATTTTAATATTTCTGTTGTTTCAGGTGGTCCAGGAACTGGGAAGAGTTATTTAATTAAATTCATTGATAAAGTTTTAAAACAAAATGGAATGGAAAATTTAACTGATTATTTCATTATTGCACCTACTGGAAGAGCAAGTAGTAGCATTTCGCTCAAAATTAACGAACAATGTCGAACCATTCATAGTATGCTTAAAATTGATAAAAATGAACGTGGGATTGATGATGAAACATTAAAAAACTTATCTCAAGTAAAAGTAGTTATTATTGATGAATTTTCAATGGTTAATATTAATATTTTTTCTAAATTATTATATGCATGTTCAAATTTAGAAAAAATTATTTTAATTGGTGATGTCGAGCAATTACCAGCTATAGGTCCAGGGAATTTACTTGAGGAAATTATTGATTTTCAATTAGGTAATATTACTTTTTTAGAAAAGAATTTTCGAACTGAGTTTAAAGAAATAGTCCAACACTTTAACGCTGTTAAATTAAATCATTTACCAGTCTTTAAACAAGGTGTAGTTGATTTGTTTGAATATAATACTAATAATTATTTAGATGATATTACAAACTTGTATATTCAAGAAGTTAAAAACTATGGTTTAGATAATGTTATTTTACTTACACCTTCATATAAAGGTGCTTTAGGAATTATTAAATTAAATAACAATATTCAAAAAGAACTTAATCCTGACTCTGAAATTATTTACACAGTTAAAAAAAATGATAGTGAAATTAATTTCAAAATTAATGATAGAGTAATTCAATTAGAGAATCGAATTACTGATGATATTTATAATGGAGATATAGGTTATATTAAGAAATTAATTATCGCTAAAACTGAAGAGAATAAAAAAGTCAAAACAATTATTATTGAGTTTAAAAAGAACAAAAATATAATTAATGTTAAATATTCAGAAGAAGAATTTAGAAATCAAATTAATTTATCTTATGCAATTACCATTCATAAATTTCAAGGCTCAGAAATAGATAGTGTTATTTTTGCTATCAATCCACAATATAAATTTATGATTACCAAAAAATTAGTTTATACTGCTACATCGCGTGCAATTAAACATTTAAGCATTGTTACCACCACAAATTGTGAATATTTGGATTTATTAGTTGAAAATAGTGCTAATAAAAAAAATATATTAACCAATTTTAAATATATTTTACAAGGAGAATAATGAAGTTGATTGTTGGATTAGGAAATCCTGGAATAGAGTATAAATATACTCGACATAATGCTGGTTTTTTAGTTATTGATCGGATTTGCGAAAAATTAAAAATAAACCTCAACAAAAGTAAATTTAATGGTGAGTTTGTTAAATTAGATAATGTAATTATTGCCAAACCAATGACTTATATGAACAATTCAGGTGAATTTGTATCTCAATTAGCTAATTATTTTAATATTAGTGTTGATGATATTTTGATTATCCATGATGAAAAAGATTTTCCTCTAGGTAAATCAAGCATTAAAGTTGGTGGTTCAGGTGGAAGTCACAATGGTGTACTAAGTGTGATTGAAAAGGTTAAAAGTACAGATTTTAAGCGTATGAAAATTGGAATTAGTACTCCGTTTAAAGGTGAATTGAAAAACTTTGTATTAAGTAAATTTACTGAAGAACAATTTTATGTTTTGGATAATGTAATTGAAGTAGCATCTGAAGCATGTATTTCGTATATGCAAAATGATATTTATACAATTATGAATAAGTTTAATCAAAAGAAAAATGAAGTTAAATAATCAAATTATTATTGCTGTTTCAGGTGGGCCTGACAGCATGTTTTTATTAAATAAATATAAACATAAAAATCCAATTGTAGCTTTTATTAACTACAATCAAAGGGAAGATTCGTCAAATGATGAGCAAATTGTAATTCAATATTGTAAAGAAAATAATTTAATTTTAGAAAGATTAACTTTAAACAAGCAAGATTATTCAAAAGGTAATTTTCAAGAATGAGCACGTAATATTAGATACGATTTTTTTATCAAAATTGCTCAAAAATATAATTTAAACACTTTATTAACCGCACATCATAAAGATGATTTTTTAGAAACGTGCTTATTACAAGAGCAAAAACAAAAAATAGTAAATTATTGAGGAATTAAAAAACATTCAAAATATAAGGGTTTGAATGTTTATCGTCCTTTAATTTTTAAATATTATAAAAAAGCGATTATTAAATTTAATTTAAAATATAAAATTCCTTATGCTATTGATTACACTAATCAATTACCTAAATACAAACGAAACAAAATTCGCTTGTATTTAAAAAATAAAAGTTGAATTTATAAAGAACTTTTAATCACAAAATACAGGATAAAAAACATTTTTTTATTGTTTAACAATTACCAAATCAAAAAACAAACTAATATTTGAAAAAAAGAAAATTATTCACAAGAGTGTTTTCAAAAACTTAAAAAACAAAAACAAGTTCTTTATTTTTTAATTCATGAAAATTTTGTAAATATCAAACTCTCAAGTGCTAAATTAGACTCGATTATTAGTTTTATAAATTCGAACAATCGAACTAGTTCTTATAAATTATCTAAAAATATATTTTTAAAAAAACAAAAAGGTCTAATTATCTTTAATTAAGCAAAAAATGTGAACATTCAATTCTTGTAAATTAAATAAAAAAGTTTATAATTTTATCTATCTATTATAGAAGGGAGAACTTTTGTCAAATAACAAAAAAAGAAGACTAATTAGCATAGGAATTATAGTGGCGGTTTTAGCTATTGCTATTGGTGTAATAGTCTATTATATTACTAGCTTAAATTCATCTGCAAGTGAGTGAAGTCTTAATGAGTTAAGCAATAATATTGATCTTGCTAAACAAAGTACAACAGATTCAACTTATTTTAAGCAAATTACAACTAATCCTTTCACAAATAGAATTAGTGGTGTTTTTATAGACCATGGAAAAGTAACACCGTTTTTTACTTATGGTAATAAAAGTGATTTAATAGCTATTGTAGGTAAAGAGCAAATTTTTCCACAAGAGATTTTCCCTGGTACTATCCAAAACGGACAAAATATTACGAACGAAATTGGAGCTGGGAAATCTGTCGAAACTCCAAGACAAAATATTTTTGTTCAATTCTTAATTTCGATGATTCCTTGAATCTTGATTATTATTGTTACAGTCTTTATATTTAGATCTTTAAACAGAAGTATGTCAGGTCAAGGTGGTGCATTCGGACAAGACAAAAGTCCTGCACAATTAATTAAATCTAACAAAAGATTTAGTGATATTGCTGGAAATAAAGAACCAATTGAAGAAATTAAAGAAATTGTTGATTATTTAAAAAATCCTAAAAAATATGAACAAGCTGGTGCTAGAATGCCTCGCGGAATTCTTTTAGGAGGTCCTCCAGGGACTGGAAAAACTCTTTTAGCAAAAGCAACTGCTGGAGAAGCTTCGGTTCCATTCTACTTTGTTTCAGCTTCTAACTTTGTTGAATTATTTGTTGGTATGGGAGCAAAAAGAGTTCGTCAAGTAATTAACGAAGCTAGAAAACATTCGCCTGCAATTATCTTTATCGATGAGCTTGATGCCATTGGTCGTACCCGTGGAAGTGGGATTGGTGGTGGACACGATGAACGTGAACAAACCTTAAACCAACTTTTAGTCGAAATGGATGGAATAAAAGAAAATTCAGGGCTATTATTTGTTGCTGCAACCAACAGAACTGATATTTTAGACCCTGCTCTTACACGTCCTGGTCGTTTTGATAGAATTATTACTGTTGGACTCCCTGATGTTAAAGAAAGAGAAGAAATCTTAAAATTACACGCTAAAGGAAAAAGATTTGATTCATCAATTAGTTTTGAAAAATTAGCACGTAGAACTCCTGGATTTAGTGGAGCACAAATTGAAAACGTTATTAACGAAGCTGTTTTACTTTCGGTTCGTGAAAATACTAGTGTTATTACTACTGAAATTATCGATGAAGCTATTGATAGAGTTATGTCAGGTCCAGCTAAAAAATCAAGAACTATTACTAAAGAAGAATTAACTTTAGTTGCTTACCACGAGGCTGGACATGCTGTAGTTGGAATTAAAATTCCAGGAGGAAATAAAGTACAAAAAATCACCATTATTCCTCGTGGAAATGCTGGTGGATATAACTTAATGATGCCTGAAAACGAAAAGTACAATTACACTAAACAAGAGCTTTTAGCAACCATTGCAAGCTTTATGGGTGGTCGTTCTGCTGAAGAGATTAAATACGGAAGTAAACATATTACTACTGGTGCTAGCGATGATATTAAAAAAGCTACATCTATCGCACGTAGAATGGTTGTTGAGTTCGGAATGTCTGACCTTGGTCCAATTAAATACCATGATGAAGAAGCAAATCCGTTCCTTGGTAAAACCTTAGCAAATGGTGGAGGAATTTCAAACCAAGTCAGTCACGAAATTGACCTTGAAGTACGGAAAATTATTTTCTATGCTAAAGATTTAGCAACCAAAATCATTAATGAAAACCTTGAGTTATTAGAATTGATTAAAACTTTATTACTTGAGCAAGAAACTATTATTGCTGAAGAAATTGAATATATTGCTAAACACATGACTCTTCCACCTAAGAAAGTTAAAAATCAAAAAGTTCAAGAAAACAACCTTGAATTAGATAATTTAATTAAATTAACCGAAAACGAACAAAAAGACGAAATAGCAAACACAAATGATAACAAATAAGAAAAACTCTGTTCAAGAGTTTTTCTTTTGTTTTGCACATTACACAACAAAACGAAGAAAAACACAGTTTTTAAAGACTGTGTTTTTACGTATAACTAAAAAAATGCTTAAATTATTTAAATCCTAGTTCTTTAAGAACTGTTTCTGTATTTGTAGATAAAATTTTAGCTGAACTCATTAATTTTTCGTGTTCTTTTTCACTTAATGTTGCTTCAAGAACTTTTTCAATTCCGTTTTTACCTAAAACACATGGTGTTCCAAAAACAATATCTTTAACTCCGTATTGTCCATTTAATAATGCTCCAACAGGAAGAATGGCTTTTGTATCGTAAACAAGTTGTTTTAGAATGTTAGCAATACCATTTCCAATTCCATAGTATGTAGCACCTTTAGTTTCGATAATTCTGTAAGCTCTATCTCTAACATCTTGTTCAACTTGTTTTAATTCTTCTTCTACATTACCTGTTGAGAATTTTTTCAATTCATATCCTGCGATACGAGCTGAAGAAATCACAGATACTGAAGAATCTCCGTGTTCACCAATAACGTATGCTTGAACATCGTGTGATGAAACTCCGTATTGTTGAGCGATAGCGAATTTAAGTCTTGATGTATCAAGAATAGTTCCTGATCCAATGATTTTGTTTTTGTCAAATCCGGTTGTGTGGTGATATACAGCAGTCATAATGTCAACAGGGTTTGAAGCAATAAGTGTAATTCCTTTAAATCCTGATTCTTTAACTGATGTACCAATACTTTTCATAATTGCAGCATTTGAACCGATTAGTTGTAATCTTGTTTCACCAACTTTTTGTGGTCTTCCGGCTGAAATAAAGATATAGTCATAGTCTTTTAAGTCTTCATAACTTGCTTTAACCACTTTTACGTTAATTGGAGCGTTTCCAATTGAGTCTTGTAAGTCATATACATTTCCTTTTTGTAGTTTTTCGTTTACGTCAATAATACCGAATTCACTACCTAGTCCTTGGTTAAAACAAGCGTACATAAAGCTCATTCCTACTTGTCCTGAACCGATAATTGCAATTTTTAAATTTTTCATATATATACCCTTTCATAGCTAATTGCTTACTTTAATTATATTATTTTAATAACTTAATAAGAAGCATTACCACATTATTTCCACAAAATATTAAAAATTATGGTAATTTTACTGTAAATCTAATATAATAAATATTTACTTTTTAATAGTTTTACTATAAAATTAGTAAATACATATTAACGAGGTTAAAATGTGAAATTTATTTAAAGAAGTTTTTCGCTCTCTTAAAAGGAATAAAGTAACCTTAATAGGTCTCACTATTTTAATTTTTCTTTCGTCAGGGATTTTTACTTTATTCCATGATATGAGCAAGGTTATGAAAGTGCAATATAATAAATATAAAACGCTTTCAAACGGACATGATTTAACTGTGGATTTAAATATTCCATCCTCAGGTACTTTTTTTAATGATGGTTATTATATTAACGGTCTCACCCAATTTAATGGAGGAATCTATTATGATAAACCGTTAAATTACATTTCTGGACAATATACTTTAAATCGAAATATTATTTCAACAGAATTAATTAACGATAATTATATTAATTTAGCTAGTTTTGTTGGGAATGCTAGTGAGTTTTCTAATAAATATATTTGTAAGAATGAATTTATTAAGTTTTATAATTCGTTTTCAGATCCTAGTTTTTCACAACAAGGAATTATTTTAAATTATTCAAAACCAATTAAAAGCTTTAAAATTAATCAAAATTATTCGTTTACTACTTATTCAAAAGATAATGATCAATTTGATATTTATAAAACAAAATTAAATGCTAATAAAAATCAGGATTTTGTTTTCGATCAAAATTACAAGATTTCAAATTTATTGAATATTGAAAAAAATAACGACACTATTTATTTTTCGCAATTACCTGTTTTGTTTGTGAATTTAAAAACCAATCAACTTACTTTTGATTTTGTTAAAGGTAAACAATGAGAAGAACAAGAACAAGTTTATAAAATTTTTGGTAATAATTTAGCAAAATTATTTGGTCTTACTCATATAAAAGATAATGAATTTGTTTTTGTTAGAGATTTATCAAAAAATCCTGTTTTAGTTAATTTTCCAACTGATACTACTAATTTAGAAGAACATTATAACACTTTTTTAAATCACAACTTTTCATATAAACAACTTTTTGGTGATGAAGATATTTCTATTGATGTAACACGTTCTTTTACATTTCAAGCTAATCAAAATTATTTAGTGCCAACTGAATGAGCTGCTATAGAAAAAGAAGACACTTTTTACCAAAGAAGGTTATACACAACTACATATGATGAACAAAACAAAGATAAATGAACAGGTTCGTACAAAACTTATATTTCAAACATTTTTAATAGTGATGATAATAATTTAAAAGCTCAATATAGTCGATTTGCATATTGAGATAAAATGATTAATCGTTATGTAACTCACTTTGATAAAAATGGGAATGAACAAAAAACACAATCATTACTCAATAGCTCCAATTTAACTTTATCAATAGATGATATTAATAAAATTAAGTTAAAATTAGCTCCAGCAAATGAACAACCACAAGGAGTAAATTTAAATAATTTTGTAACACCCAAAGAACAAACTATTGCACAAATTGAAGGTTTTAGTCAAGTTAACGAACAAGAATATAAAGTTTTAACCTCAAAATTGTATAAAGAAAATATTATTAAAAGTATTCGCGATGGAGCTTTATCAATTACCAAAAAAAATATTACTAATCAAGTAATTAATTTAGTTGGCGGTAAAGATGGTAAAGATATTGAACATAATGTTGGTATAAGACAAACTACTACTGTTGATTCAGTAGATGAAAAAGGAAAAAAAAGTGTTTTTCACTTTGTTAATGTTGGGGATAATTTAAATCAAATTAATGGTATTGAATTAAATGTTGATAAATTAATTAACGAAAGTAAAAATAAAACCGCTTTAACCCAAACCTCAAAACCTATTGATGATTTTTTTAAAACTAAGCAAATTAATACTTTTGTTGCTAAAGAAATTTTAGTCAACGGAAAAGGGAATATAAGTCCAGTTCAAGAATATTTAATCCCTGATTATAATTATGATGACATTATTTTTACTGATTTTAATAATAATAGTTCGGTTACATATAATGCTAAAAAAACCTATCGTTTCAGTAATTTTATAGAGGATGAAAAAAATCCTGAAAACACAAAATTAATCAATAATTTTAATGGTTATGGAGTTACTGTTACTAAAGATTATCAAAATTTCATTTTACTTAAAGCAGTTAATAATGAGTATGGAAGTTTTTCTCATTGAGTAAATGTTAGTTTAAAAGAAAATATAAATGGAATTTTAAACGATGAGCAACTTTATCAATACATGCTTAATAAAAAATGAACTTTAAGATTAAGCTATGTAAATCCAAACGGATGAGGAAGGGTTGACCCACAATTTCCAAATATTGTCTCAGTTCCTTTTTACTACCGAGGACCTAGATTTGATATTTTACAAGAAGCGTTAAACAAAAACTCACTTTCATTAGCATTAGAAAACATTCAAAAAACCCTTTATGAATCAGGTTTAATTTTAAATGGTTTCATCACTAAAGAAGAGGTTTATGCTTTTATAGAAGCAGCCAATTACACTATAAATAAAAATGATTTTGCTAAAATATTTTCATCTGGGAATATTAATTTAATTATTGTTCCAAAAATGATTTTAGATTTTATATATCATTTATCACACAATCCTAAAGGTGATTATTTATCAAAAATCCTTGATTCAATACTACAACGTTTAATCACAATTTTACAAGAACAAGGCACCTTAAAACAACAAAATGCTTATCTTAAAACACAATTAGAGCACTTATACAAATTTATTAATAATCTATTTGGATTTGATTTTAATAAAATTATTGATCCAGTAAGTTTAATCGACTTTGTTAAAGATCCAAAAGTTGTTTTACAAGCTTTAAGAGAAATTATTTCTGGATTTGATTTTAGAAGCTTTTCGGATAAAGTTGAAGATTTCTTAGAAAAAGAGTACAACAAAAAAGAAATAAGAGATGGTATTGAAAGAGAAAGAAAAATCAGTATCACAGAAATTTTAGTTTGATTATTTGAAACTTCAAATCAAAGCGTGATTAAAAATGGTATTTATAAAATTTTAGATAATATTAATACTATTGCCTTATTCGAATCTCCAAGTGGAATTAAAGCACTTTTAAAATCGTTTTTACCTTTTAATGACACAACAGTTAATTCGATTGTTTCAAAAATTAACGATCCAAACAACCCGCCGGGTAAAAAATATAGTAATTTTATTGATGGAATTAAATTTTTTATTAATTCATTTGATTTAAATATCTTTTTAAAAACTTTATCAAAAAACATTAAACTAAACAATTTTGATAACACAAACTTAGTGGTTAATAACATTACCGGTCAAAACGAATTGGTAACTAAATATTATTTTGCTGGTTCAGTAAATAATTTTGACATTTATTATTCATTCTTTAAAGCTTTTTTCAATATCCCGAGTGCTGATAAAACCTTTAAAGATCAAATTGTTAAAATGTTTAATTTATCAAATAAAGGAACTTCAATTAGAATTACTGACCAAAAATATTTCAACATTCCAATAAATGATGATCAAAAACTAGGTTTCTTTGATTTGTTAAATTTTTCTGAACCTGCTAATTCAGGTAATTCTGGGACTTCTAGCAATTCATCATTAGGTGTTGTAAAATCAATAAACACAGTTCTAAATTCGATTAAAAATTTAAACGAACTAAAATATAATTCACTAAAAAAAGAGCAAAAACACATTTTAACCACATTTATGGGGTTAAAACCTGATCAAGATTTAAATAACAAAGAATTAAAAGATCTTATTAATAAATGAGAAGGAATTCTTACATTATTTAACATTAACCCTTCTGACTTAAAATACAGAAATAATTTAAGTCTGGGGACATTAGGATATTTCTTTAAAAATTACAATACTAATTTCGCTTCTGTTCCTTTATATGGGTTGATTAAAGAAGTAATTGATAAATTAATTGCAAATAGTTCGTTAGATCAATATGCATATATGCAATATATTTATCCAATTTTTAGCGAATGATGAAATTTATATAAGGATTTACCAAACGTATCACATAAACGCAAAATTGATTTTTTAAAAAAATGATTAGAGTTTGCAAATTCAAAAGAAGTAATTGATTCTTTTAATAGTTTTGAATTATTTCCGCCGAGTTCACAAAATATTGCTTTAGCTGAGCAAACTAAGTTTGGAGTATCGCGTTCATTAGCTAACCCAAACAAAATGAAAGAATTATTTTTTGCTAAAAGTAACGGTGAATATACAAACTCAAAATTAAATGAGCTAATTAAACAATATCCTGAATTTGCTCAAACAATTGAAAAACACGAGTTTGGTTGAACAGTAGCATTCTCACAAATAGCTGCCTCACAAATATTCTTTAATGTTAAAGAAGTTTCAATTGACGGAACAAAGATTGAATATAATGGTCTAGAATCAATTGTTATAGATAATTTTATTAATGGATTTTTAGATAATCCTTTAACCAAAGAAAATTATCAAGATATTGACAAAATTTTAAGTTCATTTCCAAGTTTTTCGCTTTCATCAATCGGAATTCCTGATGTAGTGCTAAATCCATTATTAATTAGTTTTTATCCACAACTTTTAATTTGATTTTTAACCAATACTGATGATATTGAATCTTCAGTATCAAAAAACATTAACTTAGCTTACTTTATTAAAAATAAATTAACTAATTTTGAACAAGTTGCTAAAAAATCAATTAATGAGTTTGAAGATTGAATCAAAAGCTTTGTAACTCAAAGAACATTTAATTCAACTATTGAAAGTGATTATACTTTTGCAATTGCTATTGATGATGACTTTTTTACTTGACAAAAGAAAAATCCAGATTATTTAAATGGACAATATCAAGTTTTTGGAATTAACTTATTAGATTTTATTATTGCTTCAATGGATGCGATTACTGCACCAATTGTGTCAAATAATTTCCTCACCTTTAGTCAAAGCTCTTCTTATGTAGTTAAAGCAAACTATGCTTGATTATCAAAAAACAACAAGAAAGTTTATACTGGAACAATTCCTGAAGATCCTGCTTTAGTTCAAGCTTTATTGAATAAAATAGATAAAGATTTTCTAATTGAAATTAATGGTTCTAAATTCATTATTGTTGGCGATGATAGTTCATATGATTATTTATATCCAGTAATTGACGAAGCGAATTTACAAGTTGATACTCAAAATCAAGCGATTTTATATGTTAACGATAAAGGTTTTTCAAGAATTAGATATTCATATATTGGAAATGCTCTTAAAGAATATTTAGTAGTTAAAGCTCCAAAAAATGTAGATTTAAATAAACTTAGAGATGATATTGAAGAAAATATTATTCAAAAAACAATTGACGATCCGAACAAAACACAACGAACTTATTTAATTAATGATTCAGTGGATGGATTAAATCCTGAACGTTCATTAAGGGTTTCGGTTATAGAAAAGATTATTAAATCAGTTTCAACAATTTCGTATCAACTATCGTTTTTAATGATTTTTATTGTTTCAATTTCAATTATTTTTATTATTAAAAGATATGTTTCAAACAAAAATAAAGTACTTGGGATTTTAATTGCTCAAGGATATAGTAAAACACAAATTGCACTTTCAATGACTGCATTTGCACTCATTACCTCATTTATAGGAGGAATTTCAGGATACTTAGCCGGATTTATTAATCAAGCATTAGGAATCCAGGTTATTTCAGCTTACTGAACGATTCCGATTGAAACTCTTTCATTCTCGTTTACATCATTTGCGCTAACGGTAATTCTTCCGCTTTTTGGAATGTCATTGCTTATTTTCTTTATTACTATTTATTCATTGAAATGAAAAGCAATTGAATTAATGGGCGGAATTGCTGATTTGTCAATTGGAAACTTACAACAGAGATATCAAAAATTATTTAGAAAAAATAATATTAAAACCAAGTTTTCAGCTTCATTAATTTTTAATAGTTTTTGAAAATTATCAGCGTTTGGATTTAGCATTATTCTTACAAGTATTGCAACAATTTTTCAATTTTCAACCTTTGGTGTCTTTGAAAAATCAATCAATAAAACATATCAAAATCGTGATTATTCATATAAATTAGACTTAGTCACTCCAACAATTGAAGGTGGAGCGATAATGCCGTTTAATAATAATGTCGAAAATAATCTATATGTTCCAATAGGGAATATTTCTGAATTTAACCAAACTCAAAGTTCGTATTTCCAAGTTGGTAAGTCGAACGCAATAAATGTTGATGGTAAAAACGGAGATCCGGGTGAATTTGATGCACACGTTATTACCCAATTTTCGGTAAACCTTAAAATTGATGCGGCTATTTCAACCGATCCATGAACTTTAATTTACAATAATTTACCCGATTCACAAAAAGCAAGAATTAGTAAATTAAGAAATCAAGTCGGTTTATTACTTGAAAAAACACAACCATTTGTTGTCTTTAATAAAGATAATACACTCAATTTAAAAGAAACCGGTAAGAGCAAAAAAGACTTTTTCCATTATGTACAAAATATTCAAAATCCATTAGAAGGTAAATTCTACTACCTTAAATGAAACGAATTAGAAAATCAATATGAAGATTTTGTTATTAGTACTACAAGATTTAGGGATGAATATCGTCAATTTCTTGTTAATGCATACTCAAAAATTCCTACAGGAAGTTTATTAAATGATTATTTTGTTTCATTTAATGGAATTTACTTTAATAAAGATAAAGATGAAACATATACATATGTAGAATCAAAATATAATGATAAAGACCCAATTCGTCTTTATGCATATAGACCAGACAGTAAATATATTAAATTAATTGATGAAAATGGAGTTGATTTACTAAAATTATTAAATGATTCATACAAAAATAATCAACCAATAGAACAACCAATTCCATTGGTAATTAACAATGTGGTTAAAGATAAGTATAAATTGTCTATTGGAAAGGAAATAGAATTACCTGTTGAAAATAATGTAACTCGTTTCCAAGAAAAATTTGAACCAGTAAAAGAAGATCCTAAACACAAATACAAATTCAAAGTTATTGGAATTAATCCAACTTTTATTAATAATGAATTTATTATTCCTAAAAGTGCAGCCGATAAAATTACCGGATTAGATAAATTAAATAATTCTGATTATGGTCCATTTAATGGAATTTTATCTAAAGACACAATCCCCCAACAATTGCTTAATTCAGCTTCTGTTTATTCATATTCTGGATATCTTGGTGCATTGCAAAGTTTTGATGTTAAATCATCGACTTTAGTGGAAAAACAAAATATTTATGATGCTTTATTCTCAACTAAAACAACTAATCCAAACCTTCCTTCAGAAGGATTATTAGCAAAATGAGGATGAGACGATAATAAAATAGCAAGATTTATTAATCCAGGATTTAACCCAGATGAAAAAACTCCTAAAGAGGTTTTTGAAGAAGCGAGAAAAAATCCAGAAGGTGTAATTCAAAAATTTGCTCAGCCATTTAACAATATTGTATATGTATCTACCGCTCAATCGCTTGATTCAAAAGATATTGAAGTTGGATTTACAACAACTATTGCTAAAACAGTGCAAATTATAGTAACTTTTATTACTTTATTAACATTTATAGTTTCAATGATTATTCTTATTATTGTGTCAACTATTTTAATTAATGAAAATGAAAAAAACATTGCAATTTGAACTATTTTAGGATATTCACAAAGAGAAAAAATTCGAATGTTCTTTGGAATTTATGTTCCATTTATTCTCATTTCAATTTTATTATCAATTCCAATTACGTATGGATTGATTGTCTTCTTTAGTGGATTTTTAACTAATGCAGCCTCAATTGCAATTCCGCTTACTCTTTCGCTATTTAGCGTTGGATTAACATTTATTTTGATTTTTGCGGTCTTTATGATTACTTCAATTATTTCGTGAAGAAATATTAATAAAATTAAAGCAATTGACTTATTGAAAGGTAAATAATGTTTTTTAAAAAGAAACCAAAACCCACAATTAATGAACAAAACAACGAAAATAAAGATATTGTTCAAATCACAAATAAAAATACAAACATCAAAATAAATAAGAAAAATGTTTTTGATATTTTAGATGGTGATAGCGAAAACAATAACTTTATTGTTGATCATTCAATTGCTCGAAAATTAACTCGTGCAACTAACTCTAAACGACAAAAAGATGAATTTAAAGACCTAAAAAATAGTCCTAATGCTATCATTGAAGTGAAAGATGTCAGTAAATATTATTTATCTGGAACTAAAATTACACGAGTGTTAAAAAATATTTCTTTAACCATAAATCGTGGAGAATTCATTATGATTTATGGTAAATCTGGTGGAGGAAAAAGTACACTATTAAACTTAATTAGTGGACTTGATCGTCCTTCAAAAGGGCACGTAATTGTTTGTGATGTGAATTTACCTTATTTAAGCGACAATCAATTAACACTATTTAGAAGAGAGCACATTAGCTTTATTTTCCAAAACTATAATTTATTACAAAATTTATCAGCTTATGACAATGTTGAAACAGGAGCTTATTTACAAAAAGATAAGAATAAGAAAATTGATATAGATCAATTATTCAGTAACTTTGATATGGATGATGTAAAATATAAATTTCCATCACAAATGTCAGGTGGTCAGCAACAAAGAGTTTCAATTTTAAGAGCTTTAGCTAAAAACACTGAAATTATTTTTGCTGATGAACCCACTGGTGCTTTAGATGATAAAACGTCAGAAATTGTTTTAAGTTATTTGTATGATATTAACAAAAAAAACAATACAACAATAGTTATGGTTACTCATAATCCTTCAATTGCTCCAATTGCTGATCGAGTTGTCCATGTTGCTCATGGGAAAATTACAAAAATACTAACTAACAAAAATACTAGACATCCTAAAGATATAAAAATTGATTAATGGATAAATATCAAAAAGAAATTAAAAAACTTTGAATTCAAGAGCGCGAAAAACTCAAGTCTAAAATCAAGGAAATTGGTTTAGATAGTAACTTACTTAAAAAGGTGGAACTTTTTTCAGAAAGATGTTTCTTGGATGAAAAGGAAAGAGAAAAGATTTGTGAGAAATTACTAAATTTAGATGATTTCACAATCAGTGTTTTAATGAAAGATCCTAAAAGACAAAATATTTATGAAAGAATATTGTTGAAACACTTAACTCAAGCAAATTTAAAAACTATAATTTTACCTAATCACGGAAATAATGCTTATTATTTAATTAATGATAAAATAATTACAAATTTAGACAAAAAACCAACAAATGTAAAATCGCTTGATTTTAAAATATTCTCAGAAAAACAAGATTTGTTCGTTGTTCACAAGTATACCGAGGTATCAGGTGGAGCACAAGATAATCAGTTTTATGATGTAATGAATCAAATAAAGGAAATTGGACATTTTACGGTTAACAAAGTTATATTTTGTTTGGATGGAGATTATTATAAACCAAATAAAATCAAAGAGCTTAAAAAAGTAAATCCAAACATTATAATCACAAATATAGATACAATAATAGAAGATATAAAAAATTTAACAAAAAATTCAATATAAAAAGTCACTTAGCTAAGTGACTTTTTATATTGAATTAATAATTCTTCTTACAGTTCTAAAATCAATTCTTCTTCGATATTTATTCATCTGAGAAACACCTTTAAACGGAGCTCATA
Source organism: Mycoplasma sp. 3686h (assembly GCF_056781225.1). Lineage (NCBI taxonomy): Bacteria > Bacillati > Mycoplasmatota > Mollicutes > Mycoplasmatales > Mycoplasmataceae > Mycoplasma > Mycoplasma sp. 3686h. The sequence goes on from NZ_CM165562.1 coordinate 19,659, forward strand.
AGTAATCGCAATTATTATTTCTTAATTCATTGATTTTATCATTAAGTTTATCAATAAATTGCTTATCAATTTGGTTTAAAACTGAAATTTTTACTTTGTGTCTATCAGTTGATTTAGATTTTATTTCTGACAAAAATGAATTATTTTTAAAACCAATATTGTTCAAATCCTTTGTATTATCGCAACAAACAACCGATAAATTATGGTTAATATCAGTATTAAAAATTACTTGTCAATTATTTTTTTGAACTAAAATGTTTTTTTCGATATCTTTTAAACTATCGAATGAATTAATTAAATTATTTCCTTCGTACAACAAAAAATCCAAAGTTGTTTTTTGGTTATCAAAATAAGCTATTGCAACTGGATGTTCTGTGTCCTCAAAATTATTTTTATCAGGTATTAACTGAAATGCAACAAGTTTAGAAATTAATTTTTGATCTTTTTTTCTATTACTGTGGATTAAGGTAGCTGGAATTATAGCGATTGTAAATCGAATATTTTGAATACATTTTCATAACGAAATTTTATATAAATCATCAAAACCTTTAAAATTATCGACGAAAAGGTTCATTCTTTTTGCAGAATTTTTAGATAAATAAGGGGGATTGGTAACTACAAAATCATAATCCTTATAAAACCAATTATTAATACTATCGTTTTTTTGAACGTTGACATTTTGAGGTTCGATATCAAAAGAATCGTATTGAATATCAGGGTTGTGTTCTTTGATAAAATCAACCAATAAATTAGAACCGGCAAATGGTTCGAGCAATTTTTTATTCCATAAATTGTAGATATTCATAAAATCTTGAAAAACTATATTATCCTTGAAAACGTTTTTTGTTGTAAAAAATTGACCGTTCTTTATTTTATTCATAAAACCCCTTATATTATCATTGTAACACATTTATCAAACCCTTTTTAACATATGTAAAATTTATGCTAATTTAACAAAATTTTAAATGTTATATAATTAAAAAATGCTAAATGTTGTTTTATATCAACCAGAAATTTGTCCAAATACAGGGAACATTATTCGTACATGTTTTGCAATAGGAGCTAAATTACACATTATCAAACCACTTGGTTTTGACTTACATCCTAAGTGATTAAGAAGATATGGAGCAGGTAGAATGCTTTCAGATATCCAACACGAAGTTCATGCTAATTATGAGCAATTTTATAATAAATATAAAGATAAAAATATCTTTTATATTACAAGATATGGACTTAAAACTTATTCTGATGTTAATTATCAACAAGAGTTTGAAAAAAACAAAGAATTATGAATAATGTTCGGTCGTGAATCAACAGGGATTGATAAAGCAATCTTACAAAATAATATTGATAATTGCTTAAGAATTCCAATGGTAAGTGCAATGCGTTCAATTAATTTAGCAAATTGTGTAAGTATTGTTGGATTTGAAATTATGAGACAGCTTAATTTTCAGGATTTATCTAAATATGAAATAGAAAAAGGAAAATATTTTTTAATTAATGGAAATCATCAAGAGCAAAAATAATCAAAAAATCAAGGAATTAGCAAAACTAAAGCAAAAAAAGTATCGTAATCAAGAGCAAAGCTTTTTAATTGAAGGGTATCATCTAGTTGAAGAAGCACTAAAACATAACTTAGTAACTGAAATAATCGAGTATTATCAAAATCCTAAATATAAAAATTCAATCCTAGTTTCAAAAGAAATTATTCAACATTTATCTTTTACCCAAAGTCCACAAAATATAATAGCAAAGTGTAAATTTATTAAACCTAAAAATCAAATGAATAAGATATTATTCTTAAATAATTTGCAAGACCCAGGAAATATTGGAACTATTTTAAGACTAGCAAAAGCTTTTGATTTTGATAGCGTTGCAATTGAAAATTTTGATATTTACAACGATAAAGTGATACGTTCTTGTCAAGGAGCATTATTTGATTTAAATGTCTTCAAAATTAATAATTCTAAAGAATTTTTAATTTCTTTAAAAGAGCAAGGTTTTACCATTTATTCAACAGTTTTAAACAAAAATGCACAAAAATTGGGACAAATAAATTTTAGAGATTCAAAAATAGCAATCGTATTAGGAAATGAAGGACAAGGAATATCTAAAGAAATACAAGATATCAGCGACATACAAATCTATATACCAATAGCGTTTGAAAGCTTGAATGTAGCATGTTGTGCTGCAATAGTGTTAAATAAAGTTTATAATAAAGAGTAGAAATGCATTCATTAAATAAAATTATTCAAAAAATAAAAAATACTTCTTTTCATTTATCTTTAAAAGGGTACAAAAGAGAAGAGGTTGATTTACTATTAAGCGAAATAGTTGTTAACTTAGAAAATCAAAAAGCACTTTTTAAATCTTTGGAGTTTAAAGTTCAACAATATAGTAAACAACTTGAAGAAGTAATCGCACAAAAAGAAGAACTTAAGTACGAACTCGAAAGAATAAAATCAGAACAGAGAAAAGATGAATAAAGACAAAATTAGTGATAATTATAACTTTACTATTCAATGATTTCCAGGTCACATGGCCAAAGGAATGAAAGAAATTAAAGAATCAGCCAATTTAGCTGATCTTTTTATTGTAGTATTAGATGCACGTTGTCCTATTAGTTCATATAATGAAGAATTCGATCAAATATCACCCCAAAAACCAAGACTTTTTATTATCACCAAAAGTGATTTAATGGACAAAAGCAAAAAAAATAAAATCAACAATCGTTTTAAGGATTCGCACGTTTTATGGTTGGATTTAAGAAAAAAATCCTCCAAAACAGTGATTTTAAACACAATTAAAAATATTATGAAAGATAAAATTGCTCGAGATAAAGCAAAAGGATTAATGCAATCTCGTTTAAAATCATTTGTTGTTGGAGTTCCAAATTGTGGCAAAAGCACACTGATTAATTTAGTATCACCCAAAGCAACTCTAAAAGTAGCTAATTATCCAGGAGTTACTAGAAATAAGCAGTGAGTGGTAAATGGTGAATTTTTATTTATGGATACACCTGGAATTTTATTACCTAAATTTGAAGACCAAGAAGCAGCAATCAAATTAATTACTATCGGATCAATCAAAGTAGAAAACTTTTCTTTAGAAAGCTTAACTTTTCAAATTTATGCATTAATTTCTAAATACTATCCAGAAAAAATCCAATCACTTAATCTGGTACCTTGCTTTGAAAATACACAAATTTACGACCAATTAGTAGAATATGCATTTAAACAATCTTTACTAATTTCTAAAGGGAAAGCTGATTTAATTAAAGCTTATAATCAATTTATTAATTGAGCAAAAAACCTAACAGGAGTTACTTATGATTAAAAAATCTACACTTAGATTTTTTAATTTATTCTTTTTCTAATCTTAATATATTCCTATAAACCCATTTATTAAATGCTTAAAAAGTTAAGTGTGTATAATTATAATAATATGAAAAAACCCAAAATTATTTTTATTGATTTAGACGATACTTCGCTTGACGCTAAAACAAACGGGAGAAAACATTTTAGCAAAGAAAATATCCAAGCTATGAGTCAAGTCAATAAAAAAATACCTATAGTTATTTCAACTGGGCGAGCAAATAATTCAAACACTAGAAGAATTCTAAAACAAGCAGGTTTAAAAACTTTAATTGCTTGAAATGGTGCTCAAATTGTTTACGATCAAGATAATATTGAAAGCTTTCCGATGAATAGGGATGTTGTCCAAGAATTGTTTGATCAAATTTATATAGAAAAAGCTTCAGTTATTTTTAATTCTGACCCAAGACGAATGGGTTTTGTAAGAAATAGATTTTTTAGATTTGTCCTAAGACTAGGAAAAAGTTCAGCTCGTCACTATTCAGAATTTCGAAACGATTTTATTGCTTACAAAGCACTTATCTGAACTCCTTCAAAACGTAAATTAGCAAAATTAGCAAAAAAATGAAGTTATATGTTTGCCGGAAAACTCACCATTTCTTTAAGTGGAAACAAAAATAATTTTATAGAAATCACTGCGTATAATGTGTCTAAAGGACAAGCAGAAAAACACTTATGTCAACGTTGGGGTATTGATCCGTTAGATACTATTCATATTGGCGATTCTATGAATGATGCATCGACTAAAAACATTGTTGGTAAAGTTGTTGCAATGAGTAATTCTGTCCAAGGGTATAAACAAATAGCAGATGAAGTTTTACCTTATTCGTACAAAAACGGAGGAATTGCTAAATATTTATCACAATTTTTAGAATAAAAAGTGCAAAGCACTTTTATATTTTTTGAATTGTCTCTAAAAAATCATCATCATTTGAAAAATCGATATTTTTATCAATTCAGTTTTTCCGAGATTGAGGATTTTCTCCCATTAGAGCACTAACTCTCCGTTCAGCAAGCGAAGCATCTTCAATTGTGGCACGAATTAAAGTGCGAGTTTCAGGGTTCATAGTTGTTTCTCATAATTGGTCAGCGTTCATTTCTCCAAGCCCTTTATAACGCTGAATTTCGATATTAGATTTAGATGTTTGCATAATTTCATTTAATTCATCATCATCTCAAGCATATTGATATTTTTTAGTGGTTTTATTAGTGACTTTATATAAAGGTGGAAGAGCAAAATAAACTCGTCCATCTTCTATTAATGGTTTCATTAAACGATAGAAAAATGTGAGTAAAAGGATTTGAATGTGAGAACCATCTGTATCGGCATCGGTCATAATAATCACTTTTCCATATTGAGCCTTTGAAAGATCAAAATCTTTCCCAAAACCTGCACCAATCGTGTTAATAATGGTTCCGATTTCAGTATTTTTTAAAATTTCTAAAAGTTTAGATTTTTCACAATTAATCACCTTACCACGAAGCGGCAAAATTGCTTGGTATTGACGATTTCTTCCGCTTTTAGCACTACCTCCGGCCGAATCACCCTCAACTAAAAACAATTCTTTTTCTTCAGGTTTTTTGCTAGTAGCAGGAGTGAGTTTGTCGCTCAGAATAGTTTTTTCTTTAAGGACATTTTTACTTTTACGAGCTTCTAATCTGCGTTTTCGTTCTTCTTGTCTAATTTCAAAAGCACGTTTAATTTTATCTAAAACTTTTTTAGCAACTTGTTTGTTTTCGGCAATTCATAATTCTAAATGTTTAGAAACAATCTCTTCAACTACTGATTTGGCATCAGGTGTTCCTAATTTATCTTTAGTTTGTCCAACAAATTCAAGGATTTTCTCTGGGATTTTTAAAGATAAAATTACCGATAATCCTTCTCTAATATCATCGCCGTCAAAAGAATTTTTACCTTTTAGTACATTTTCTTTGTTTGCGAATTCATTAAAAACTTTTGTAAAAGCAGTTTTTAAACCTGTTTCGTGAGTTCCACCATCACGAGTTTTAACATTGTTGACAAAACTTAAACAAAAGTCATTGTATGAATCAGTTCATTGAAATGCAAATTCAACTTCAATATCTCTTTTTTGGTCTGAAAAATAAGCTATTGGAGTAGCTGTTTCTTTAGAATCGTTTAAAAATTCTAAAAATGCTTTTAGACCATTTTGATATTCGTATTCTTCATAAAAATCTGAGTTTTCGTCAACTAATTTGATTCTTAAACCAGAGATTAAAAATGAACTTTCTTTTAAACGCTCACTAATTGTATTAATATTTAATTTAGCGTTTTTGAAAAGCTTATAATCAGGTCAAAATTGAACAGTGGTTCCGTTATGTTTTGAAGTTCCAATTTCTTTGGTACGTGTGATGATTTTATCTTGTTCAAATTCAGTTAAGTACTTAAGTCCATTACGAGACACAATTACACTTAATTTAGTTGACAAAGCATTAACCACACTCGAACCAACACCATGCAGTCCACCCGAGGTTTTATAAGCTCCTTCTTGGAATTTCCCTCCAGCGTGAAGCTCAGTAAAAACCAATTCAACTGCTGTTCGAGTTTCACCTTTTGCTTTATCAATTGGAATTCCACGACCATTATCGCTAATCACTACTGAAAAATCTTTTTTTAAAGTCACTGAAATTTCATTAGCATAACCTGCTAATGCTTCATCAATTGAATTATCAACAATTTCTCACACCAAATGGTGTAAACCATTAACATCAGTTCCCCCAATGTACATTCCGGGACGCTTACGAACTGCTTGTAGACCCTTTAGTTGTTGTATATCACTAGCTGTATATTCATTTTTACTCATTAAAATAATTATAAGCACTAAATGATAAAAAAATTAAATAAATGCTAATTAAGTGAAAGGGAAAAATTTTCGTTTTTTCATAAATTTAGTAAAATTAAAGTGTTAACCCATAAAGGGAGGAACTCGGGAGGAACTATTATGACTAAAAAATCAAAAGGAACTACAAGAAGAAAAGTTTTAATTTCTTTCCTTATAGTGTTAATTATTTTGTTTCTTGCTACCCTTTCTATTTGTTGTGCATATATAGCAGATTTCCTAATATTCCAAAACACAACTTTAGATGGTAGATTATTAACATATGCCCAAAGAATGCACGGTATTTTTGGTATTTGATACTAAAATTTCTTACATTTAATGATTTAAAATTACAGGTATTTATAAAAATCTGTAATTTTTATTTATTACAAAACCTTAGGATGTAAAATTTCAACAAATTTACAAAAATAAAAAATCAGGTTTAAAACCTGATTTTTTATCTATCTAATTTAATTTTAACACTTGGACCCATTGAAGCTGAGACAGTTAAGTTTAACATATATGTTCCTTTAACAGCAGCGGGTTTAAGTTTTCTAATTAAATTAATTAATGTTTTAGCATTTTCAACAAGGTGCTCAGTTGGCATGCTTGCTTTTCCTATAAGAGAGTGAACAATTCCAGCTTTATCGGTACGATAATTAGCTTTCCCTTTTTTAAGTTCTTCAACAGCTTTTTCAGGTGTTGGAGTTACAGTTCCAGTTTTAGGATTTGGCATAAGTCCTTTAGGACCAAGTTTTTTCCCATATTTACCAAGTAAAGGCATCATTGTAGGATCGGCAACCATAACATCAAAATCAAAATCATCTTCTTTAATTTTTTGTTCAAGTGCTTGACCATCAACAACAATATCAGCACCAGCTTCTTTAGCAAGTTTTTGTTTTTCAGGGTTGTTTGTAGCGACAAGTACTTTTACAGTTTTACCTGTTCCATTTGGAAGTAAAACAGCTCCACGAAGTTGCTGATCAGCTTTACGTACATCAAGGTTTAAGTTAAACGCAAGGTCAATTGAAGCATCAAATTTAGCGTAAGAAGTTTTTTTAGCAAGTTCAATAGCTTGGTCTAAATCATAAGCAATAGTGCGATCAAATGATTCACGAGCTGCTTTTAAGTTTTTTGATACTCTTTTAGCCATTAGTTGTCTCCTTGAGTTTCTGATGAGTTTTCTTCTTTGACTAATTCAACATTAATTGCTTGACCTTTAGTTTGGATAAGGTCTTGAGCAGCTGCATTTAATGATTCTTCTCTTGCTTTAGCTAATGCATCAGCTTTAGCTTTTTGTTTAGCTTGTGCATTGGCTTTGGCTATATCGTCTCATCCTTCGATTAAAACACCCATTTGTCTTGCTGTTCCAGCGATAATTGCCATAGCTGATTCAACATCATCAGTATTAAGATCTGGAAGTTTGTATTCAGCAATTGATCTTAAATCTTCTAATTTAATTGTTGCAACGATTTGTGCTTTTGATTTTTGAGAACCAGATGAAATTTTAGCAGCTTGCTTAATTTTGTATGAAGCAGGAGCTGTAAAGAGTTTAAAATCAAACGATTTATCTTTATAAACAGTAATAAGTACAGGAACTGGTTCATCACCACGATCTCTGGTTGCATCGTTAAATGCTTTAGTGAATTCTGGCATATTTACACCAACTCCAGCAAGAGCTGGACCTGGCTTAGCTTTTCCGGCAGGAAATTGCAATTTTGCTTTTTTAAGAATTTCTTTTGCCATTTGTGTGTATCCTTTCGATATTGTGGTCTAGCGATAAAAATATCTCCCACTAGCAGAGGCAATAGATATATTGCTTTTCAATTATAAATTAAAAATTAGTAACTCAAAGCAAAAGAATCCATATAATTAATAGGTTATTTATTAAACCTAATTTAAGCAGAAAATGTAATTTTTAGCATAAAAACTGCTCCTTTAAAAAACTGCTTTTCTGTTATAATTTCAATAAACTATTTTAGTATACTTACTTTTTTAGGAGAAAAATGGCTAAAAAACAAAAATCGTTTTTCGAGAAACTTTCAGAAATTAATGCAAGACACGAAGAGAAAAAAACAAGTCCCAAAGCAAAAACACGTAAAAAATGGATGTATATTGTTTTAGGACTTTTAAGTGGTGCTGTAATCACTTCAATTAGTGTTCCTTTGGGAATTAGTGTGAATAAAGTTAATTATATTAAAGCTCTTCCAGATGGTACAGTTTTATTTAAGTATGATAATGGAGGAAAACAGGAAAATTTAACTGTTAAACAAACTCTAGAATTAATCAATGGAAATAAAGATCAAACCAATCAAAAAATAGAACAACTTTACAAAGAAGCAGTTCTTTTTTGATATAACAAAGAAGTTCAAGCTTCTAAAGAATATGAAAGAATTTGAAATTCAGCTCGCTATAGTGGAGAAGGTGAAAGAACTAATATTGCACTGAGAAGTTTTGAAGATATTAATAAAGATAATAAAAATAAATTAGCTGATTTAAAAGAACAAATTATTAAAATTTATGGTTTTAATAATTGACAAAAACAATTTTCTGAAGAATTAAGCAAAAAAGACGAATATGGAAAAAGTGCAACCGAAGAAGAAGCGTTAGAATTTTTAAATTTTAAAGCAATTGAAAATGAAGCATTAAGACATTATAAAATTAAACTTGATAAAAACGTTGCACTAAGAGAAATTGAGAGAGTAGCAACTAAAGATATTTATAAAATTGATGAACACGGAAATGTCTTAGCTCAAAACGGAACCCCACAAATTTTAATTAAAAAAGGTGATAAAGTTTTTAATTACTATATTCCTCAAAGTTCAAACAACATTAAAGATGCTAACTATGCAGTCTCAAGCTCGGATAATACTCGAATAGCAACCATCACCACTCAATCATTTATTGATCAATTTAAGTCGATTAAACCTCTTATTGAAAAATATTTTGAACTAAATAAAATTATTTTACCCACAATTTATAAATTGCCAGGGAAAATTAATCAAAATCTTTCGCTTGAGTGACAATTTGATGAAAAAGAAAAACAAACCTTAATCAATCTTGCTAAATATACAATTTTCCCAAAAGATAATTCATTTGAAATCAAATCAAATGTTGATGTGCTAAAGAGTTTTAAACAAGCAAAAAATTATTTTATTCCAAGCTCAGGTCAAAGTCTTGAGAGTTTAAACAAAATTAGAAGTGATGACCAAAGTTTATTAGAAGCATTAACTACTGATACAACTAATTTTGGTTCATCAGGGGTAACTACATTTGCTTCAGAATTAAGCAAAAACACTAGCTTAGTTGTTGCATTAAGAGATGATAATTTACCAAGCGTTTCGCTAAGTGAATTATTTACTCCTGCTTTTTCAAGCGATATTCAAACTGACATTAATAATCGACTTAGCGAAATTAAAAAATTAACTGATAAAAATCAAGCTAGTGAAAAAGTAGATGCACTTAATAGATACATTGATTCATTATTTAAAAACTTTAGTGCTACAGAATTTGCTTCAATGATTAAAGAGCAATTTAACAAACATATCAATCTTCCAGTGGATAATCAAAACTTTTATTCATATGCATACAATGTTTCTGATTTACCAGGAGCTAAATTAATTGTCGATGAAAAAGGAACATATTTAGTTCGTAATGAACCAATTAATACTTTAGATACATTATTTACTTATTTACAAAATGATTTATCTTCGATTGCTAATGGAAACAATTCATTCTTTAAAATTGAGGATGCTTTAAATTCTGTGTGAACTAAAAATGTAGTTATTGCAGATAGCTTACAAAATAAAGAATTCCAAGACTTTTTATTAACTAAAACCAACAAATTTAGCGATAATAAATCAAACTACACTCAAGAAGATATCAACACTCTTAAAGCTGAAAATGATTCAATTTTACAAGGTAATCATGGACAAATCAAAAGTAATTTAATTTCAACTCTTTCAAAATGACTTGACGAAAAGCTAAATGGAAATAGCTATAACTTTATTGTTAATCAAGGAGTGATTAAAAGAGTAATTAAACATGATCCATTGCAAACAGCTGATAAAAACGCATTAGACGAATTATCTTCATTTGTTGAAGATATTACCAAAGGAGCTCAATAATGAAAAAAACAAAGCTTTTAAAAATATTGTTTTCTTCAGTGATTTTGAGTTCAAGTGCTAATTTTATGATTTCTTGTGGTTCTAATGTAAATACTGAAGCTAGAAGCAAACAAGAAAATGAGTTTCAAAATGCCAATTTAGAAAAAATCGCTGAAGGTTTTTGATTAAATTCAACATTATCAAAACTTTATTCAGTAAGTGAAAATTCACTTTTAGAAAACCAAAACTATTTAAACGATGCTTATAGTGCTTATAAAACTTATTTAAATAATTTACAAATAAGTGATTCATTAACTTTATCAAAATCACTAACTACATGGGAAATGCAAGCATTATTTAATGATAGTGATCTTGGGATTTTAAATAATAAAGCTAATGATTTATTTTTAGCAAACGCAACTCCTACAATGGAACAATTTAAAGTTTTATTAAATAAAAACAATACTGAAATTGAGTTTAATATTAATAAATTATTATTAGTGAAAAAATATTTTGAAATTAGTTCAGAAAATGATTTAAAAATTGTTAATAAAAATTCATATGATACTAATAAAGACAAATATGATTTAAGTCAGTTTAACTTAGTTGATTATGTTTTAAAAACAAAAATCGCACAAATATGGAAATATACTTCTCAAACAGCTAATGATATTTTCTCAAACGTAATCAGAACTATTAGCACTATAAATGATTACAATGATTTATTAAAAAATAAAAAAGAAGCTCTAAAAATTACCACCCCAGATTTATTATTTAATAATACTAATTTCGAAAAAACTCTTGGTGGATACGAGGGATTAAGTTCTTCATTAAACGAATATTCAATTAATACTGGAACCACTTTTTTACTCGAACAAAACAATTATGCAAATTTATCAGGGTTTTACGATTTAACAAATAATAAACTTGTTAGTGTCAATAATTCAGGTCAATTAAATGAGACTATCAAAGTAACTAATGATAATAAAAAAATTCAAGTTTCATATCTTAATGTTATTGCTCCGATAGCAAAAACTATAACCAAAGATTCAAAAGAAGTAAAAATTTTAAGTTTCGATAATACTCCGTATTTTGCTAAATTTAATATATTAAAAATTTATTTAGCTATTTTTGGGGGAGATAATCTTTATAAAACTGCTCGAAAAGCATTCGTTGATTTAGGTCATAAAATTTCATTAGAAAATGATATTATTAAAGAAAAACTGAAAGGATTAGATTTTGTCAAATAAAAGCGTTTTTTCAAAAATTATAGCTCGAGAAGTTCCTGCCGAATTTTTATATGAAGATGATGTGGTGATTGCAATTAAAGATGCATTTCCATGTCGGAAAGGACACTTTTTAGTTATTCCTCGTTCAGAAGAACCAAACATGTTACTTAATGATGAAGCTACTTATTTACATGCAATGAAAATAGCTAGAAAACTAGCACAAGAATTAGTGGTTGATAAAGGAATCGGAAGCTTTAAGTTAATTGTTAACACAGGAGAAAATTCAGGTCAAACTGTTTTCCATACTCACATTCACATTATTCCCTTCGAAGAAAAATTCGATGCTAAACAAAATAGATTTATGTGCTATAATTAAGTTATCTTCAAGTTATATATAAGAAGTTGCTCATGCAACTTTTTGTCTTTTTAGGGGTAATATGGATTATTTAAAAGTTTTAAAAGAACAATTTAACGACCAAATTTTATCAGCTAAGGTTAGTGATGAATCATTCGGAAAAACGTTAACAATAGAAGTAAATGTTAGTGATTTAGATTTGTTGGTTCAATATACTCGAGCAATTGAAAATTATTTAGAACAAATTAACGCATATCCTGATGATTTAAATATTCAAGTTTTATCTAAAGGAGAAGAATTAAACTTAAATTTAGCAAACTTAGATTTTTATTTAGATAAAATGGTTAAATTAACTTTTATCAAACCAGTTGAAAAAGAAACAGTGATGGTCGGAAAAATAATTCAAATTAACTCAGATTCAATTCTTTTAGAATGAAATCAAAAAGGAAGAATTAGAAAAATAAACATAGAAAAACCAAATATTAAAAACGGAGAAATTTATATTAAATTTTAGGAGAAAAAATGGCAAAAAAAACTACATTTGAGTTAACTGTCAATCACAAATGATATTTAATTGCTAAAGGTTATTCTACAAAACATCAAATTTCACTCCCAGAGGTCTTAGAAATTTTTTCTTTTGAAACCACTAAAGCAATTAATAAAGATATTGATCCAGAAGCTAAAATCGTATTTTCTTTAGATGAAGAAAACCAAGAGGTAATTATTAGCAATATTAACGGTGAAGTAGTGGATAATAATTTTGAATTTGAAGATACTGAAGAATCTTTAGATATTCAAAGAATTAGCTTTATCACAGTTAAACAAGCACAAAAAATCAATCCAAAAGTCAAAGAAGGTGATAATTTTTCAATTCTATTTGATTTTGAAATCATTCCCGAAAAAACCAAAGTGGCTATTAAAAATGGTTTTTATCAAAATTTTAAAACTACTGAAAAACAAAAAATATATCAGCGTTATTTACCTTTAGTTGGGAATAAACTTAAAGCTGAAGTTTTATCAAGGAACTCAAATGGATCATATAATTTACGATTTGAAGACGGGGTTACAGCTTTTTTACCAGCTTCAAAAGTGAATAAAGCTTTAGATATGAATCTAGGATCATATTTAGATGTTTATTTAGAATATGTTAATCCAGATAATAGATTAAGTATTTGTGAAGTTACTACTGATTCACCAAACCGAATTAGAGACCTTGTTTTAAATGAAATTCCTGAAATTAACCAAGGATTACTTCAAATTGTTAAAATTGAGAGAAATCCAGGAGTTCGTACCAAAATTTCGTTAAAATCAACCTCTAATTCAAGTGGATTTGATCCGTTTGGAAGCATTTTTGGAGAAGGTGCAAAAAGAATTCTTGCTATTTCCGAAAAATTAAATGGAGAAAAAATTGAAATTATTAAATATTCAACTGATATTTTTGAATATATCAAAAATGCACTAGCTCCTGCAAAAGTTGTGGATGTGGTAGAAGATAAAAAAACTTACTTTGCAATTGTAGAATCAGAAGAAATGAAAAACGCTATTGGTAAAGGTGGGGCAAATATTGATTTAGCTATTAAAATCACTAATTGCAAAATTAAGATTTTAACCGTTGAAGAAGCAAACGAAAAAGAAATTGCTTTTAACAAAAATAGATTTGCAGAAAATAATTTTGTCAAACATCCAAAACATAATCTTAGAGATACAAAAAGAAACGAATATTTCAAAGGAATTGAAATTAATATGAGCGAATTTTCTGATGATGTAGCTCAATTTAATGAAATTCAAAAAAATAGTACAAGCTTTTTTGAGAATCATCAAAACAAACCGAAAAACACCCCCTCTAAACCAAAACCAATTATGGGAGCTGAATTAGATGATTTATTCAGTGAAGAAGCTTTAAATATTGAAATAGAAAATGATAATGATTATGATTTTGTTTCTCAAATTGAATTTGATGATTTTGACGAAAAAGAAGATTTAGAAACTAGCGAAGATTCTGAGGATGCAAAAAGAGAAAAATCATTATTTAAAGCTTACAAAAACGCTAAAGTTGAATTGAAAGATTTTAAAGTTGATAGTGATTTAGCTAATTATGGACTTGATTTAAATTTAAATATCGATCTTAGTGGTTTTGATGATGAATGAGAAAAGAAAAAATAGCAACTATACACGAAAATGTATTGTTACAGGTCAAATTTTACCTGTCGAACAATTAACACGTTTTTCTCGTTCAAAAGAGAATCAAGAAATATTGCTAGACCTAAATAAAAATTTAAAAGGTCGAGGTGCATATTTTCAATTTTCTTTAGATAATTGAGAAAAAATAAAAAGAAATAAAGCTTTAAATAGAGTTTTCCGGTTTAATGTTTCAAATGAAAATTATTTGAAAATAGAACAAAAACTGTTGGAGGTGTTAAATGAACAAAAAACACAACAGAATTAGTAATGTGCATGATGTTAAAGAACAATTAGTAACAACTAAAACTGAACTAAAAAATGGAGTATTTACCTTTACCGGGAGAATGAGTATTGTTGATTTTGCTCACAAAATCAACAAGAATCCAAACGATATTATTAAACGATTCTTTATGCAAGGGAAAGCAAGAACGCTAAATTATCTTTTAGAAGAAGAAGAAATTGCTGAACTCTGTGTGGAATATGGATTTGATTTTAGTAAAGAAACAAACGTAGATGCAACTAATTTCCTTGATGAAGTTAGTTTCATTGATAAAGAAGAAGATTTAATTAAACGTGCACCAATTATTACGGTTATGGGGCATGTTGATCATGGTAAAACAACATTAATTGATAAAATTAGAAACTCAAATATTGTTGGTTTTGAAAGTAGTGGAATTACTCAACATACTGGAGCTTATCAAATCGAGCACAAAGGACACAAAATTACTTTTATTGATACTCCAGGTCATGAGGCTTTCACTCAAATGCGTGCTCGGGGTGCTAAAGTTACTGATATTGTTATTTTAGTTGTTGCCGCTGATGATGGGGTAATGCCTCAAACCAAAGAAGCAATTAGTCATGCTAAAGCTGCTCGAGTCCCAATTATTGTGTTTGTAAATAAAATGGACAAACCAAATAAAGATTTAGATCGCATTAAGGGTGAACTTGCTGAAAATGAAGTAGTTATTGAAGAATATGGTGGAGATACTCAAATTGTTTATGGTTCAGCATTAACCGGACAAGGACTTGATGATTTATTTGATCAAATTATGCTTTTAACTGAAATTTTAGATTTAAAAGCCAATCCAAAGCGTTATCCAATTGGAACTGTAATTGAATCACGTGTAGATAAAGGTGTTGGAGCTGTATCAACAATTATTGTTGAAAACGGAACCCTTTACAAAGGTGATTTTATAGTTGCAGGTTCAAAGTATGGAAGAATTCGGATGTTACTTGATTCACATAAACAACCAACAGATAAAGTGGAACCAGGTGCTCCAGCCATTGTTTCAGGTCTTAATTATGCTCCTGACGCTGGGGATAAATTTATCGGATTAAATGATGAAAAGTTTGCTAAAAAACTTGCCGAACAAAAAGCTGCACATGATAAATTAAGTGCATTAAATTCAAAATCAAATACTGATATGCTTGACGGTAAAAAAGTGTTTAATGTGATTGTTAAATCTGATGTTCATGGAACTAGTGAAGCGATTAAAAGTCAAATCAACCATTTAGAAAATGATGAAGCGATTATTCGTGTTATCTCTGCCGGTGCAGGAAATGTGAACGGAAGTGATTTATTGCTTGCAAAAGCTTCAAATGCAATTATTTTTGTTTTTAATCTTAAACCAACTCCTCCAATCAAACAATCAGCTAATAACCAAGGAATTACCATTGTTAATCACGATGTTATTTACAAAATTATTGAAGATTGTCAAAGCTTACTTGATTCAGAAAAAACTCCAGTTTATGAAGAACAAAAAATTGGAGAAGCTCATATTATTAAAGTGTTCTTTTATTCAAAAGTTGGAAAAATTGCTGGTTGCATCCAGGACAGTGGGATGGTGCTAGCTGGAAGCAAAGTTAAAGTTTATCGCAAAGGAAAATTAATTCACGAAGGTGTTTTAGAAACCTTAAGACGTGAACTTAACGATGTAAAAGAGGTCCTTAAAGGAAAAGACTTTGGTTGTCATATCAAAGACTATAATGACATTGAGGAAGATGACGTTCTAGAATTTTATCAAGATGTTAGAATTAATTAATTTTTATTTAGGTGTAAAATTAAAGGTGTAAAATGGAACTAAAAAAATTTATTAAAGATGTTAAAGATTTTCCAAAAGAAGGAATTATCTTTAAAGACATTTCTCCATTACTTGCTAATGGAGAAGCTCTCAATTTTGCTATCCAAGAGATAGCAAAACATTGTCAAGATGCCGATATTATTGTCGGACCTGATGCTAGAGGATTTTTATTCGGTACTCCTACAGCAGCATTTTTAAAAAAACCATTCATTATGGTTCGTAAACCAAAAAAACTACCTGGAGAAGTAGTTTCAATTAGTTATGATCTTGAATATGGATCAAATGTATTAGAATTGCAAAAAGGATTTGTTAAACCAGGACAAAAAGCTGTTATTGTTGATGATGTGCTTGCAACTGGTGGAACTACAAAAGCAATTATCCAATTATTAAGAAACCAGGGTGCTGATGTTAAAAAAGTTATTGTTCTCTTAGAGCTCACTTTCCTTCATGGACGTGAATTACTCGAAAAAGAAACCCAAGTTGTTTCACTAATTAAAGTTTAATGAATAAATCAAATAAACAAATAAAACCAACTATTTGGAAGCTGGTTTTATTTGTTTTAAAAATAACTTTTTTAGGATTTGGTGGTGGAAATGCTATGCTTCCAATCATTAAAAATGAAGCAGTTGAGAAAAAAGGTTGATTAACAAATGAAGAATTTGATGAAATGGTTGTGATTAGTAATATGCTTCCAGGACCATCAACAACCCAATGTTTATCATATGTTGTTCATAAATTCTACAACATATGAGTGACTTATTTATTAGTGCTTATTGCTGCACTTCCACATATTTTGTTTGCACTATTAATTTTACTAATCTTAAATTATATTCCAAAAGAATATATTTATGTCATTGGAGCTTGTGCTCTAATGCCGGTTATTGCTGGAGTAATATTAATTGGATATAGGTATGTTAAAAGAAGTCAAAATACACTTAAACTACCTGTTTGATTACTAATTGCAATAGCTTCAACTGCTTACTGTTTGTTTATCCCTTTTCCTTATAATTTACCTATTTTTACTTTTGGGATTTTATTTATTTGTACTTTTATTTATACTTTGTTTGTGATGTATAAGCACAAAAAACGAAATAAAATGAACAAAAACTTAGGAGATAAAAAATAATGGTTATTTTTGTCTCAATGATTTTGATTGCAGTTTTATCACTCACAGTTTTTGGTGGTGGTGCATTATTTATGCCTGTGTTTGAGTTTTTATGGAAATTCCTTGACTCAACCTTTGGTACAAATTTTGAAGTACAAATTAATTCATTTTTTGCAGCAGCGAATGCAACACCCGGGATTTTAGCACCCAAATTTGCTGTATATACTGGATACACACTCGGTGGGGATAATGGATTATATATCTTTATTTTTATCCTCTTAAGCTACTTTGTATTCATGTTTCCAGCAATTTCGCTCTTGTTAATTTTTCGCAAGATTATTCGTAAAAACAAGAATAAGTTGTTTGTAAAAACATTCTTTAATTTCATGTTTCCTGTGCTTATTGGAGTAATGTTTTCTCTTGCTATTTCATTGTTTTTAAAAATCACCTTTCCATTTTTTAAATTTAATTCAAACAGCGGTTATATTTTGTTAAATTTTAAGAACGGAATATCCACATTTTTTAGTGGTTTAAGGTTAAATTTATTGATAATTTATAGTATAGTATCAATAACGATTTTTATTATTTTAATCAAAAGAGGGTGTCCGATTATTTATTTAATTTTTTCAAATATAATTTTCGGATTACTCGTTTTTGCTCCTTGAATTGGATAGAAAAAATAGCTCACGTATTGATATGCACCCCAAAAGTTAGACAGCAAATGCTAACTTAAAAGGGGTGTATTTTTTATGAAATTAAATTATCAAGACAAAATTAAGATATATGAATTACGACAAAAAGGTATATCATGGTCAGCTTTATCAAGGTTATTTGGTGTGGATTCTTGAACGATAAGATACTTAGTTAGTTTAGCAAATCTTCATGGAATTAATATCTTTAAAAAGACTAACAACAAATATTATTCGTCAGAATTAAAATTAGAGATGATTCACAAAGTCTAAAATATGACTTACCCGGTTATGGATGCTATCAAGATGGATAACTGAATACAAGAAAAACGGGTATACTATTCTTGAAAAGAAAAGAGGAAGGATAACAAAAATGGGACGTAAACCAAAAAAATCTCAAGAAGAATTAACACCACTTGAACAAAGAGACAGAGAGATTGAGCGTCTCAGAACTGAGGTGGCATACCTAAAAAAGTTGAGACAATTTCTCTTAAAGGAAAATTATTTACAGAGTGAAAAACCAAAACAATCAAAGAAATGGTCAAAGAAGGATTCTCGTTAGACATTTTGTTATCAGTACTAATTTAGCTCGTTCAAATTATTATTATCATCTCAAAAGATTAGACAAAGAAGATAAAGATAAGAATATTAAGCAAGAAATTAAATCTATTTACAACGAACATAATGGAGTTTATGGTTATCGTAGAATTCATCTTGCGCTACGAAATCGTGGATATTTGATAAATCATAAGAAAATTCAACGTCTTATGAGACAAATGAATTTATTTGTAAGAACTAAAAAACGTAAAAAGTATAAATCTTACATGGGAAACGTTGGTCAAACAGTTCCAAATCTTATTAGCAGACAATTCTATGCTTCACAACCTTTAAAAAAGTGTTACACTGATATAACTGAATTTGCTCTACCAAATAATTCTCAAAAGCTTTATTTATCTCCAATTCTAGACGGTTTTAATAGCGAGATTATTAGTTTTAGTTTGTCTCGTTCTCCAGATTTGAAACAAGTTCGAAAGATATTGGAAAAAGCTTTTCCGAACAAAAAATATGAAGGCACCATTCTTCATAGTGATCAAGGTTTTCAATACCAACACTATAGTTATCATGAATTTTTAAAAAATAAAGGAATTATACCTTCAATGTCTCGCAAAAGAAATAGTCCGGACAATGGAATGATGGAATCGTTTTTCGGGGTCTTAAAATCAGAAATGTTTTATGGACACGAAAATAGTTTTGGTTCACTTGAAGAGTTAGAAAAAGCTATTACCGATTATATTTTTTATTACAACAACAAAAGAATTAAGGTTAAATTAAAAGGACTTAGTCCTGTAAAATACAGAACTAAGTACCTTCAATAATTTTTTGTCTAACTTTTGGGGGTCATATCACTATTTTATACTTTAAGAATTTGTTCTTCTTTTTCTTTAGTAAGAGCATTAATTTTGTCAATTTGTTTATCAACAAAAGCTTGCACTTGATCTAAATAATTTTTTTGCATATCTTCAGATAATTCATCATCAGCTTTAATTTGCTTATTAATTTCTTGGCGAGCGTTCCGAACACCCACTTTTGCTTGTTCGGAATATTTGCTTAAATTTTTAATAATTTCGTTTTTACGCTGAGTAGTAAGTACAGGAAAATTTAATCTAACTTGATGTCCTTCATCAATCGGTGTAACCCCTAAATTCGCATTCATAAGAGCTTTATTAACTTCTTTTACCGAAGTAATGTCGTAAGGTTTAATTAATAATTGTTGTGCTTCAGGTACGCTAATATTTGCTAATTCTTCTAAAGGGGTTGGAGTCCCATAGTATTCAACTCTAATTCCTTTAACAATTTGTGGATTTGCTCTACCGGTTGAAATTTTGGACATTTCAAAACGATAATGATTAATCGCTTTTTCACATCTCTCTTCTAAATCTAATAAATATAAGCCAATTTCCATTATTTGGTCACCTCTGTGTGAAGAATTTTGTTTTGTAAAACTTTAATAATCGAATCTTTTTCAAGTAAATTAAAGACAATTAAGTTAATATTATTTTCTCTAGCCATACTTGTGGCTGTAAGATCCATTACCTGTAATTTTTTTTCGAGAATTTGATCATATGTTATGGTTGGAAAATGTTTTGCATTTGGATTTTTTCTTGGATCACTATCGTAAATTCCATCAACCTTGTTTTTACCCATCAAGATTACTTCAGCACCAATTTCAGATGCATAAAGTGTAGCAGCTGTATCTGTAGTGAAAAATGGACGACCTGTTCCACCAACAAAAATCACTACTTCACCATCTTCAAGGTATTTAATAGTTTTTTCATTAATGTAATTCTCAGCAACTTTAGGATCAATGTTAATTGAACTTTGAATCCGAGCTTTTAAACCAACTTTTTCAAATCCACTTTGAAGAGCTAAACCATTCATAATAGTTGCTAACATCCCAATGTAATCAGCTCGATTTCTTGGAATTCCGTTTTTTTCAGCTGAAGTCCCTCTTCAAAAGTTTCCTCCACCAATAACTACTGAAATTTGAATACCTTGTTCATTAATGTACTTTAATTGTTTTGCTATATCAGCAACTAATTCATAGTCAATTGCTAGATTTTTTTCTTTATTGGAAAAACCTTCTCCCGAAAGCTTTAATAATATTCTTTTGTATTTCATTAATTCTCCGAAATATAATAGTTACTTTTATTATATTTTAAAATATCGTTTTTATAACAATATTTCAATAATCACGTTTTTGGAGATACCAAATTACTAATTACTCGGAAAAATGTTATAATTATAATTCAGAAAGAATAGATATGAATAAAGAAAAATACCTATTTGCAATTGATTTAGATGGTACTACATTGCGTTCGAGCTCAACCGGTGAAATTCACGATCTAACTGTCAACGCAATTAAACGTGCCACACAAGAGGGTCATATTGTTTGTATTTTAACAGGAAGACCTTGGCGAAGTACACAAATGATTTATGAAGAATTAGGGCTTGATACTGTTGTAGGAAACTATAACGGAGCTCACATTCATCATCCTAAAGATGACAGTTTTATTCCTCATGTTAAATATTTGAACCTCAACGAAGCACTCTATATTTTAGGTGATGAAGTAGTTGCTAAGGAGATTAGCAACATTGCAATTGAAGGACCTGATTGAGTTCAATTGCAACATCGTGATGAAGACCTAGAGCAAGTTTTTGGGTTTTCAAGCACCTCAAAACTTAAAATTGGATTAGATTTTCATAAAATTCCTCTTATGCCTACCGGGGTTATTTTTGATGTTAAACCAAGTACAGATGTAGAGCAATTAAGAAGATACCTTAAAGCTAAATATAGCGATTTAGCTGAGTTTTCGTATTGATCTAAAGGTGAAGGATTAACACCCGTCTTTGATATGACTAACATTACCACTAACAAAGGGAAAGCTCTTAGCATGCTAATTCGTTACTATGATATCAAAGTTGAAAACACTATTGCTATTGGTGATGGATTTAACGATGTTCCTATGTTTAAAATTGCTAATGTATCTGTTGCAATGGGGAATGCAACTAAAGAAGTTAAAAAACATGCAACTATTAAAATCTCAAAAAGCAACAAAGAAGGTGGGGTGGGACGTTATATTAACAAGTTTTTGGATAATCCAATCGAAGAAATTACCAAAAGTCAAAAAGTTAAGCAAAAAAGAGATGAAAACTGAGAATAATGAAGTACATTGAATTAGTTGATAAAAAACAAATCGAACAATTGGAAATTATCGGAATTGATGAAACAGGAGTATCTGACTATTTTACTCCACTGATTTCGTGTGCTTTTTATTTACCTACAAAAATGTATTCTTGAGCAAAATCACTTGGTGTTGACGATTCGAAAAAACTTACCAAAAACAAAATTATTAAAATTGCTCAAGAACTTAAAAAAAATAATCAAATCTCTTATTCAGTTTATCGATTAAAGCAAAGCACATACAATAAACTCAATCAAAAATATAATACTAATGAGTTAAAGTTTTTTACCCATTTAGGTGCATTAAATAATTTAAATAAAAAAATCTCTTTTACATCAAAAAACGTGTTAATTGATAAATATTCAACCACCAAATCAATTCAAAAATATCATAATACATTTTTTGTCTTTGATAATTGAACTAATTCAGAAGAACAAGAAATTGATGTATATTTAATTAATAAAGCCGAAAGTATTAGCTTATCAGTAGCTTGTGCTTCAATTATGGCTCGTTTTGAGCTAATCAATTATATGGAAAAACAAAATAAAGAGTGAAATTTTAACTTTCCATTAGGTGCAGGAACCAAAACACAGGAAATTGTTTATCAATTTGCTCAAACTTTTGGAGAAGATAAACTAGATCAAGTTTGTAAAACCAATATGAAATTATCAGCTAGTTTACTAAAGTAATGTTATTTTAACTATTAAATGCTTGATTTTATGGTAAAATAATTGTACTACGCCGTCATAGCTCAGCAGGCAGAGCACTTCCATGGTAAGGAAGGGGTCGCTGGTTCAAGTCCAGTTGATGGCACCATTTCAGAGATGACCAAAAATAATCCGAATCATTCGGATTATTTTTCATACTTAAAGAAATTATGAATCGGAAGTGACAATTGGTCATTAACCTTGATTACATCATAATATTTTAGGTTTACATTGTTGATTTCTTTGATTGTTAATCCTTCTCCATCCTTAAAAGTAATTAAAGTCAAAACATTAATATCATTAGTTTGTAGTTTAGATAGCAATCGATCAAACAAATAAGGTTTATTTTCTTTTGATAACAATTTTAGGGACTTTTTAACAAATGATGAATTAATAATTTGATTATTTGTGTGAATAATTAAGCTAATAAAAATTGGTGTTTTACTAATTATGATTTTAGGAAGTGGGTTTTGTGTTAAATCGTTAGTTTGATATTTAACATTATATTTATCACTAGAAATAATCTTTACAAAGTCGTGTAAGTATAAGTTTACACCAATTTGATGTAATTTTCATTGCTCTTGAAGAATATTATAATAGGTTTGATTGTTTAATGAATAAACAAAACCAACATCTTGAGCAATTTGATTAAATTTAGTTAAAACATCAATAAATTGGTCTTTAGTTAGATTTTGCACTTTTCTCCTAGTTTAAATATTTTATGAATTGAGAAAGAAATTTCTCAATTCTTTTAAAATATTCTTTTCTCACATTGAATGACCAGCTTTTGCAACAAAAACTAAATTAGTATTTGGATGAGCTTTACTCAGTAATCATGCACCAATTGGTCGTGTATCTATATCCTGGCGACCATGAATAATAGTTATTGGTATGTGAGCAAAAATGTTGACATTATTCAAAATGTAATTATCTTCAGGAAAGAAGCAATGATTAATAAAATAATATGATTCCATAATTGCAATTTGTTGGTCTAATTTTAAATTAGGTTTAGTTGGGTTAGTTCTTTTCTCAATGCTTATTAGTGTTTCTTCTCAAAGAGAAAATTCTTGATAGCCCTTTTGCTTAAACTGCTCATCATAATCACCAGTAAATAAATTGAAATATTTTTCGATATTATTTTTACCAGGAATTTGATTTACAAAAGAGCTATATCTTTCGTATTCTTGTGGATAAAAATATGAAGCACCTTTTTGATATAAATAATCAATATCTTCTTTTCGTCCTAAAAAGACACCTCTAAGAAGCATTTTAGATACATTTTGCGGATATTTAATCGAATAAACTAATGCTAAAGTTGTGCCTCAACTACCACCAAAAAGCATAATTTGTTTTAGATTAAGTTTTTGTCTAATTAATTCCATATCCTCAACTAAATTGAAGGTATTATTTTCTTTGAGTTCAATAAAAGGAAGACTTTTGTTAGTTCCACGTTGATGAATTAACACTACAAAATATTTATCTAAAGGAATTAATTTTTTAAGTTTATTAACACTGTATCGACCACCAGGACCACCGTGAATAACAAAAATAGGTTGATTTTTAGGATTTCCTAATGTTTGATAATAAACTTTATGAAGTCCTGTATCTAAGTAAAACGATTCAATTTTGTTCATATAGTTATTTTACTTTTTTATATTAAAAAACAACGTTTTTAGCGTTGTTTAGTGAACATAATTATTTTTCGTTTGGTCTTGAGAAGACATATCTTCCAGTTTCAGTTACTAAAACATCATCTTCAATTCTAGCTCCACCAATTCCTTCTAAATAAATTCCAGGCTCAACAGTGATAATCATTCCAGGCTCAAGAACATGTTCTGAACGAGAAGAAACGCTTGGGAATTCGTGTACATCAATTCCTAAACCATGTCCTGTTCCGTGTAAAAAGTAATCACCATAACCTTTTGAAGCGATATAATCACGGCAAATTTTATCAATTTCACTAGCTTTAATTCCAGGTTTAACACTTTTTCTTCCTAAATAAGCAGCTTCTTCGACAATTTGTAAAATTTCTAACATTTTAGGGTTTGCTTTACTTTTGTCTCCTAAAATTGTGGTTCTTGTAATATCTGCTGTATAACCTTTATATAAAGCACCAAAATCAACTTTAAGCAATGAGTTATCTTCAATTAATTTATCAGTAGGGTGATGGTGTGGTTCAGCTGATGAAGCACCCGAAGCAATAATTTCATCAAAACCCTCTTTATCAGCACCGTGTTTTTTCATTAAAAAGTTAAGCATAGCGGCTGCTTGTTTTTCGGTTATACCCGGTTTAACTCATTTAATAAATTCATCATATGCACTTAAGGTAATATCAATTACTTTTTGCATTTTTTCAATTTCTTCAGGACTTTTAATAATTCTTAAATCTTGTGCATCGATTCAATGAACTTTTTCGGGTTTAACTAAGTTCATAATTCTGTTTTCTCAATTTTTCACAAGATAATTGTTTTCTAAAACAATTGATTTAAGTTTTCTGTTATCAAACCATTTTTTAAGAGCATCACCAGTCATTAAAACAACTTCCACGTTTTTAGCGTGTTTTTGACAGTATTCAATATAACGAGAATCTACAAAAAGAGTTGCTTTATCCTTTTCGATAACAATTAATCCATCTGATGTTTGTACACCCGCATATCATAATCTAGTTTGTGGTGCTTCTGAAATTAAAGCATCAACTTGTAATGTTTGAAACATTTTATCTAATCTTTTTCTATCCACGATTTTCCTTTTTTATTTCTTTTAAAAAAAGCACAATTTTTGTGCTTTCAAAAATATAATTATTATTTTTTTGAATTTAAAGCTAATTCAATAAGTGTTCTAACCATTACACCAGTAGGTTTTGGTCCAATGTTAGCTGTTCCAGCAATATCAAGGTGAACATATTCAACATCTTCAGTAAATTCTTTTAAGAACATAGCCGCTGAAGAGCTTCCTCCACCTGCACCACTAAGATCAGTGTTTTTAAGGTCGGCTACTTCAGATTTTTTAATTTCTTTAGCAAAAGCCTCATCTAAAGGCATTCTTCAAACTTGTTCTTTAGCTGTTTTAGCAGCAGCTTTAATTTCTTCTCAGGCTTGGTCACTTGTTGATCAAACTCCTGTATATGTGTGTCCTAGCGAAACCAAAATGGCTCCAGTTAATGTTGCTACGTCGACAAGTCTGGTAGCTTTAAGGTTTCTTACAGCGTATGTTAACCCATCAGCCATGACAAGTCTTCCTTCAGCATCAGTGTTATTAATTTCGACAGTTTTACCATTCATTGAAGTCCATACTGAATCTGGAAGCGAAGCATCTCCGTTAATTCTGTTATCAGTAATGCACATAATAGCCGCTACATTTGTTTTTGGTTTTAATTGAGCAATTGCTTTTAACGCACTAGCAACAATTACTGACCCTGACATGTCAAATTTCATATCAAGCATTGAACGACTTGGTTTAAGTGAATAACCACCTGAGTCAAAAGTAATTCCTTTACCCACATAAACAGTTTTTTCGTTTGATTCTGGATTTCCGTTGTATTCAATTACAACTACTCTTGGTTCATATACACTTCCACGGTTAACCGAAAGTAAAAGCCCCATTTTATGTTCTTGAATTTCTTTTTTATTCAAAACAGTAACTTTTAAATTATCGTATTGTTTTAAATCTTTTTCAATTACATCAGCAAGAAATTCAGAGTTCAAAATATTTGGTGGTGTAATTTGCAAGTTTCTAGCAAAGTTAACTGCTTCAGTTACAATTGCATATTTTTCAAAAACTTTTTTATATGAATCTTCGTTAGCGTACATTAATAGTGAAGTTTTGAATTCAGGATCTTTTTTACCTGTTTTAGCATTGTAAAGGTCTGCCTTATAATAGTTATGTGCTAAACTAAATGCTTTAATTAAACATGGCTCGCATACTTTTCCTTTAATAAAGGTGTCTAAGGCAATTTGAACATCTCTACGTTGTGAAGCAAAAAAGTTTTTAGCAAAATCATATACTACGTCAAATTTATAATCTTTTTCTTCTCCTAAAAAAACAAGAGCTTCGTTTTTATCTAAATATTCAGTTACCACTCCGTTTTTTTCAATTAAAGTTGATGGATATTCATCCCCCTTGAAAACAGCTTTTAACAACAAGTCATTATTTCTTTCCTTGTCAATTTGTTGGATTTTCATTATTATTCCTTTCTGGTATTCTAATAGTTATATATATTTTACCTTTTTGAAAATTAAATGTTATAAGTTTTTAGCAAATTCAAGTAGTGTTGAAACTAAAACACCTTGGGGTTCTCCGTTAATATCAGCAGTCCCAGCAATATCACAGTGAATAAAATCTACATCCTTAACAAATTCTTGTAAAAACATAGCTGCTTGCGAAGAATCTTGTTTTACTTTTGAACTTCAGTTCATTAAATCAGCAACTTTTGATGACTTATTTCCTTTATCAAAATCTTCGTGCATAGGCATTCTTCAAACTTTTTCTTTAGCTTCTTGAGCTGATTTTAAAAATGTTTCAACCTTATTATCACTTTGACTAAAAATTCCGCTATAAACATTTGATAATGAAGTTAAAATAGAACCAGTTAATGTTGCTACACTCACAATTGTTGTAGCTTTTAGTATATCTGCAGCATAATAAAGACCATCAGCAAGAACTAATCTACCTTCAGCATCTGTATCGGTTACTTCAACTCATTTACCACTCATTGATTGATAAACATTTTCTGGAAGTGAAGCATCATTGTTGATTCGATTATCAGTTATACACATAATTGCTGAGACGTTTTTCTTTATTTTTAGTTCAGCAATTGCTTTAACCGCATAAGCAACAATTACCGAACCTGACATATCATATTTCATTCCTTCCATATGATATCCCTTGGTGTTAACACCTCCAGTATCAAAAGTAATCCCTTTTCCTACATAAACAGTTTTTTCGCTTGAATCTGGATTTCCGTTGTATTCAATTACAACTACCCTTGGTTCATGGGTACTTCCTTTATTTACTGAGAGCAACAGACCCATGTTTAATTGTTCAATTTCCTTTTTAGTGAGAACTTTAATTTTTAAGTTTTCAATACCTGATAAATCTGAAGCAACAAAAGAAGCTAGCATCTCACTATTAAGAAAATTTTCTGGAGTAATTTGCAAGTTTCTTGTTGATGTAATTGCTTTAGCAATAATTAACAATTCTTGTAAATATGAATCTTGCTTGTTTTGAACTAAAAGCGAAATTTTCTTCTCTTTTTCTTCTTTAGTTTTATTAGTTTTTTTAAATAATTTAGCACTACCAAATTCAATTGATAAAACAGCTAAACGTAAAGATTCTTGTTCAGAAAAATGTGCAGATAAAGAAGAAACATCTAATACATAATCGCGATTAATTTTACTTGGAAGAGCTCTTAATAATTCTTGAACTTGATAGTAAGATGAATATTCTTTTTTAATATATAAGTATGCAGAATTATTAGCTAAATCTTCACTAATAAAACCGTGTTTTTTAATTACAAAATCTGGATGATTTTGATTTTCAAACACAAATTTGAGCACAATTTGTTGCTCGTTTAATTTTTCTTGAATTTTAATCATTTATACCTCTTTTATATTATCTTTAATGAATAATTCTAGCGAAAGCTTTGCACTTTCACGATATGCTCGAGTTAGACCTCCAGCACCCAATTTAATTCCTCCAAAATATCTGACGGTAATTACAAGTATATTATTAAGCTTTTTAAATTTTAATAATTCGTAAATTGGTCTTCCAGCAGTATTTTTTGGTTCACCATCATCATTAAAACCGGCATTTTCAGTTCCATTTTCTAAAAACAAATAAGCATAACAAATATGACGGGCTTTTTTATGCTCTTTTGCAACTTGTTCCAGAAAACTTTTAACTTCATTTTTTGAAGAAATGCGAAAAATGTATGAATAAAAAGAAGATTTCTTTACCAAAAGTTCACTCTCATAATTCATAATAATATTATATTTATTTTATGGAATATTTCACATTTGTTGCATTTAAATAATAAATTTTAAATAATGTTATTATTTATATTAAATACGGAGGTAATTAAATGAGCAAGAAATTAGAAATTGAAATCAAAGATGCAGATAAATTGCAATTTGTTATTAAAAATGATGGTCAAGCAGGTGATTACATTGATCTACGAGATATTTTAAATAAAGATTTTACTAACATTCATTCTTTTAAAACCGAATTGATCGAAAAACTTAAACAAATGTACAAAGAAGATTTCTTAAACGAGTATGAAAAAAGAAAAAATGAAGAACAAAAAAAACACACAAAATTACTGGAAGACAAATTTAAGAGTGATTTAGAAAGTCAAAAAATTAAAGCTATTCAAGAAGTTGAAAACAAATTTACCAAAAAATTGAACGAAAAAGAACAAGAGCTTAACAAATTAAAAAATGATTTAGAAAGCGAAAAAAGAAATTTAGATTTATTTAAAAACAATTTTAAGCTTGAATTACAAAACAAAAAGAATGAAGAGCTTGATAAAATCGAAAAACAACATAACAAAAATTTAATCGCAAAAGAACAAGAAGTTATCAAGTTAAAAAGCGATTTAGAAAACGAAAGAAAAAATTCACAAGAACAAATAAATCTTATTGTTGATAACAAAGTCGGAGCAGTTAAGAACGAATTAATTAAAGAATATGAAGAAAAACTTAAAGAGGAATTAAAAAATAAAGAAACTGAAATTTCTTCATTACAACGTCAATTAAACGATTATTCGAAATTATCAACTAAAATGATTGGTGAAGATTTAGAAAACAAAGTTGAGGATCGCCTCAGAGAAATGTTTAACCCATTTAGAGAGTTTGTCAGATTCGGTAAAATCACAAAAGCAAAATCAGATAAAAATTCTGACGAAACCTCATTAGACGGGAAGAAAACTAAAGCAGACTTTTATGTTGAATTTTTAAGCAAAAACAATAGAAAATCAATTGGAAAAGTTATTATTGAATGTAAATCTCAAGAATCAGAAAAAGGAACTACCAAAAATTCAGATCATTTTAAAAAGCTTGAAAAAGATCGGAATAAAGAGGGAGCATATTTTGCTTTATTAGTAACTAATTTGGAAGATAAAAAAGAGTTTTTTGTTTATACACCAAATGAAGATGAATATCAACAAATTATTATTCTAAGATTTCCATTTTTAGGAGCTGTACTTTCGCTTCTTTATTCTTATTTTGAAAAACTTGAAATTGGAAAAATGGATGGTGAATCAATTCAAAACGCAAGAGAGTTCGTTGAAGGAGTAGAAAATATTAAAAAAGCATTTATGCTTTCGCTTGAAGGATTAAAAAGCAGACAAGACGAAGTTCTAAAGACAATTAATAATTTAAGAAATCAAACTGATAAATTAGAAGACTTAATTGATAAAATGGTTAGAATTGATATTAAGAAAATTCACAAAGCTTTAACTACTCAACACAAATTACCTTCTGAGTTCTTAACCTCAGATTCGATAAACTTATTAGAAGAGGAAGAGATTTATCAATTACCGTACGAAAAACTTATTTCATAAAAAACTTACTTTAATTTTTCGAATAATTGAACAATTTGTTCTACACTAAGTTGCTGAATTCGTACATTTTCAGTTCAATTTAGTTCAGAAAAGGTTTTTAAAATTCTCTCTTTGCTATATTTAGTTGATAAAGCATAAGAGAGTTTTTTTCTTCGGTTAGCAAAACATAATTTAAAAAAATCTTTAATTTCAGTTCATTGATTTTGTGAAATATTATCTCTAAAAACAAGTGAAACAATCGCTGAATCAACATTTGGAGCAGGAGAAAAACAAGAAGCTTTCACGATAAATTCAGTCTTTACATTAGCTAAATATTGACATGAAACAGATAATTTAGAATATTCAGACGAATTAATTTGAGCTGACATTCTTAGTGCTACTTCTTTTTGCACCATTAATAAAACACCTTTAAACTGGTCTTTATGTTCAAAAATTTTAAACAAAATATTAGTAGTAATGTAATAAGGAATATTTGCGATAAGATAAGTATTTTGAAAATCCTTTAAGTTAGCTTTTAAAAAATCTTGATTAATTATTTCTAAATTTGAAGCACGAGGAAATTGCTCTTTTAAAATATTAATCATATCTGGATCAATTTCATAGCAAGTAACTTTACTTGCTTTTTTAATTAATTCTTTTGTTAATGCTCCTCTTCCAGGTCCAATTTCTAAAACCGAGCGATTAGTAAAATTAAAAACATCAACAATTTTGTTGATGATATTTACATCTTTTAAAAAATTTTGACCAAAGTGTTTCTTTGAGTATACTTCTTTTTTCATACTATTTTAGGTTGAATAATTCTCTGAGGTTTTGATTTATACGATTAACAAATTTATCCATACCCACTTTTTTCAAACCAGCAATATAATAAGCAACAAAAAGAACTGTGTTAGGCTCGTTTGTTTGTCCTGTATACGGATGTACACGTAAATAGGGAGAATCTGTTTCGGTTAATATTTTATTGATTGGTAAATATTCAACAACTTGACGAGTATCATTAGCACTACCGTAAGTAACTACTCCGCTAAACGAAAAATAACAATTTAATTTTTCGAACTTTTTAGCTCATTCTAAATTACCAGCAAAAGTGTGAAGCATTGTTTTAACTTTGTGTTTTTGAAGAATGTTAAAGACATCTTCATATGCTTGTCACGATCCTTCTTTATCGCGAATATGCACAATTATAGGTAAATTATGGTTTTTAGCAATTATGACTTGCTGTTCAAAAGCTTGTTTTTGTAGTTCGTGTGAAGCTACATTATCATAAAAATAGTCTAGACCAATTTCACCAATTGCCACAACATCATATTTTAATAATGGTTTGATTAATTCTATATCACTTATATCATGCAAATCTTCAGGATGTATACCAACTGCAGGTTTAATTATCGAATATTTTTTAGATAATTCAAGCACTTTATAATTTTCTTCTCTATGACCACCATTTACAATCATAAATTCAATATTATGAACTTGAGCTTGAGCAATGATTTCATCGATTACTCAATCTGGATAATATTTATTTGTTAAGTGATTGTGTGCATCAACAAACTTATTTTTCTTTTTTGACATACTATTTTCCTAAACAAAAGCTTTTAAACATCACATCTAAAAGATCTTCTTTGTTAACATTCCCTTTGATATTTTGTAACGATTCTCATGCATCATATAAATCAACAATAATCACATCAAATGTCATTCCAGCCTCAATTGTCTCAATAGCATTTTCAATACTATTGAGAGCTTGCTTAATTAACGAAATTTGACGTGTATTTGAAAGGATTCTTTCATCTAATACGTTAATATTATCAAAATGTTTGACCAATTCATTTTCAAGTTGCTCGATTTGATTATTTTTTGCTGAAATAGAAACTGCTTGTTCATTGATTGGAATATTTAAGTCAGATTTATTAATCACTTTAATGTAAATTTTGTTGTATTTTTGAGCTTC
This sequence comes from Mycoplasma sp. 3686h, assembly GCF_056781225.1. Lineage (NCBI taxonomy): Bacteria > Bacillati > Mycoplasmatota > Mollicutes > Mycoplasmatales > Mycoplasmataceae > Mycoplasma > Mycoplasma sp. 3686h. Next base: position 51,575 of record NZ_CM165562.1, read on the forward strand.
TTGGTAGATTAGCTCGTCAAATTGATTGTTTTCTTGGGTTGGATCAAAGACATGGATAACTAAATCAGCTTTTTGAATTTGCTCGAATGATTTAGCAATTCCAATTGCTTCTACAGTTTCCTTAGATTCTCTAATTCCAGCTGTATCAACTAATTTAAAAAGCATTCCTTGAATTTGATAAGAAGCTTCAATTGTGTCTCGAGTGGTACCGGCAATATCAGTGACAATTGCTTTATCTTCTGAAAGTAAAGCATTTAAAATACTACTTTTTCCAACGTTAGGTTTACCAACAAGTGCAACTTTAACGCCTTCAAAAATATAACGTGCACTTTCTGATAAGGTTACAATTTCTTGTAATTGAACTTTAAGTTTGTTTAGACTATCAAGCATAATTTGATCATCGATATTTTCTAAATCTAAATATTCTGGATAGTCAATATTAACTTCGCTAAGTCCAATTAAGTATGAGATATCTGCAATAAATTTATCAATTAATCCGCTGGTTTTACCGGTAAATTTGTTAATTGATGCTTTGGTTTGCAGAGTGGTTTGAGCAAAAATTAGTTCATGAATTGCTTCAGCCTTGACTAAATCAATTTTACCGTTTAAAAAAGCTCTCCGAGTGAATTCCCCTCTTTCAGCTAAACGAGCACCGTTTTTTAATAATGCCTCAAGCACTTGATTTGTGGTTACTATTCCACCATGACAATTAATTTCAATAAGAGGTTCACCACAATAATTGTTGTAAATAATTTGACCGTTTTTTTCTTTTCCAACAAATCACATCACCAAAACTTCATCAATCATTTCAGAACCATCAAAAATAAAACCATAAGTAATCTCATGGTCTTTGCCTTGTTTACCTTTAAATACTTTTGAAACAATTTCAATAGCATCTGGTCCAGCGAGGCGAACTATGGAAATTGGTTGGTTTACGTATGAACCAGACGAAATAGCAGCAATGTTATCGTACATATATAAAATTTTACAATTTTATATTATATTTACCTATTTTTTTACTATAATTCTCAAGATATGTTAGATAAAGCGATAGAAGTTTTTTCGTGGTTTACGATTATCCTTGTTATATCACTATCGATTCCACAACTAATAAAATTACTAAAAGAAAGAAAAACAGGAAAGGTTAATTTTTATTCATTTTGGATTCTTCATATCGGAATCTTAATGTGAACGCTTTTTGGTGTGTTTAGCGATTTAAGTGCACCACTTAAATTAAAAAATGTAGTTATTGGTGATGGTGTTTCATTATTCATTAACGGAGTGATGACTTACTTATTGTATCATTTTTATGAATTTGAAAATGATGCTATGAAAAAGAGACTTTTAGCACTTGGAGGAGTTTTAGCAACTTGAATTATTGGAATTGCATTTATTAGTATTTACTTTACTGATTATACATTCAGAATAACAGCAAATCAAGCAACTGTTTTTGGATTGATTGCACCTACATTCACAACTTTTGCATTCTCTCCACAACTTTATACCTCAATTAAAACCAAAAATTGAAAAGGTGTTTCGCCAATGCTCTTTGTTCTGTTTGAGACAAACAATTTTTGTTGAGTTGTCTTCTGAGTATTATCAATTGTTAAATATGGATCAAACCCAGACTTAATTGGTGGCTTAATTTGACAAGTTATTTCGTTCCTTTTATATGCATACCAATTAACAATGGTTATAAAATACAATTACTTTAAAACTCAAATGGCTTAATAGTCTAAAAAGAACTTTTTTAAAATAATTACTTACTTAGTTTTGTAATTTCTTTCTTAAGTTCTTTTTTTATCCCTTTAAAAATAAGTTCTTTCAAAAAACTTAATTGTAAATCGCTTTAATTTTCATTACTATTTATCGGGTAATTAGTAATAATTACCTCTTCAACATGTCCTCTACCATCTCCTTTAGAATTTATCATTCTTCGAGCTTTGATTATATGAATATTGTAATTTTTATAAAGCTCTTGTATAAATTGAGTGTTGTGATTGCTTAACATTACTTTAATTCCTTTATCTGAAAGTTTTTTATAAACGTTAAATAATCTAATTTGCTCATTTTGATCAAAATTTTGATTAGTATAAGAAGTAAAAGTTTTTTTATTTTCAATTATGTCATAAGGAGGATCTAAATAAACAAAATCATCTTTTTGAGCAGTTTCTAAAACCCTCTCAAAATCTTGATTCAAAACATTAATATTAGCACTGTTAATATAGCTGAATAATTTTTCAAAATTTTCACGATCAAAAGTTTTAATGGTCTCCTTTTTACCTGAAGGAACGTTAAAATAACCTTGTGAATTTACACGATAAAGTCCATTAAAACAGGCTTTGTTTAAATAAATCATTCTCGCAGCTCGCACATATTCAGGTAGAGAAAGAAAATTTATATCTCGATCAAGCGATCTAATTTTTAAATAATATTCTTCAGAGTGGTTAAGTTCATGTTTGATTAATTCTGCTTTTAAAAGTTCATAAATGTGCAAATTTTGAAAAGCTTTATAAGCAAACATTAGGTCTTGATTTAAATCACTAATAGTCGCTTTATTAGGAGTTAGTGAGAAAAAAAGTAATCCACCCCCAACAAAAGGTTCGAAATAATTATTAAAAATATCAGGGATATATTTTTCTAATTGACCCAAAATTTGAGTTTTACCGCCAGCTCATTTGACAAAAGGTTTTATGTTATTTTTTTCTTGAAATAATTTCTCAATTTGTATATTTAAAACTTTTTTAATCTTTTCAATTGTATCAATAGTGACGTTGATTTGTCCCTTTTCAATTTTTGATATATGAGCCCGATCAATCTTTATTAACACGATATTTTTTTACATTTTTACCAAAAACCTCTCTAAGCATAAACAACCACCTTTATATTATTGTATATGTATTATAATACACAATATTATTTTTAAAAGGAAGTCATTTTGCATTATTCGTTTATCTATTTTTACTTTTATAGTATAATATTTTTACATCTGGCAAATGTGGTGAAGCGGTTAACACAGCGGGTTGTGGTCCCGTCATGCGCGAGTTCGAATCTCGTCATTTGCCCCATTTAATAAAAACAACCCTAAAGGTTGTTTTTATTTTTTATTCTTATTAAGTGTTTCATTTACCTTAGCTAGCAGTTTATCTAAATTATTTTCTAATTGATCCAAATTATCTTCAGTTAGGCGAAATTCTTTTTGTTCTTGTTCAAGGGTTTCTGGGGTAAATAATTCTTTAGAATTAGTTTGTAAATCAGTAGTTTGATAATTCTTTTTGATCCGAACTTTGTACAAATTAGGAATATTAATTTCAATTAAATCTGGGTTGGCTTGTGAAAATGAGTATTTTTTAATCGGATCTAAAAAAGTGTTTCCTTGAGTGTTTTTAATTAGCAACATATCACTTTCACGGGTTGGATAAATATCGGAAATATTAAAGATTTTGTCCTTAATTTGGTCTTTAAAAATTGCTTTTCCTTTAATATTTTTAGGGACAAAAGGAATTTTTTTGCAACGCATTTTCTTCAAAAAACCATCATCAGTAATGAAAGTAATTACATCATCACTTGCAGCGATAGTGAAATTATTTACTGTATCGCTCAGCGATAAGTAAATCCCTTTATTTCCTTTTGCTTTAGTACCGTAAAGTCCTAAATCATTTTCTGAATATTTACTTGAGAGGCCGTTTTTAGTAATGATAATAATATCTTTAGCTCCATTACTCAAACAAGCATTAACCACTACATCATTAGGAGCTAGTGTAATAGCTGTGTATGTTTTATTCAAACGAGAAACTTGAAATTGTTTAAGTGGAGTTTTCTTGAACATTCCATCTTTAGTACCTAAAACAACAAAAATGTTAGCATCTCAATTAGAAACTTCAATAATTGAAACGATTTCTTCACTTGGTTTAGTATCAACAAAATCTGTTAGATGCATCCCTAGATCTTTTCATTTACATTCAAGAATTTGATAAATAGGGATTAGAGCATAATTACCTAAATTAGTAATAATTAAAAATTGATTTAAAGTGTTAGCTTTTTCGTAATGAATAAGGTAATCTTCTTCCTTAAGAATATAATTAGCAAAGTCATTTGCATCAGCTACTCGTTGTGAAATTCGCTTTAAATATCCATGTTTCGAAATCCCGATAATCACTTCTTCTGCTTTGATTAGGTCAGTTTTTTGATAATTAAACTCATATTCAGATTCAAGAATAGTGGTTTTTCTTGGGGTAGCAAATTCATTTTTAATTTCAAGTAATTGGTTAATAATAAATTTATTAAAATCTTTTTCATTTTCCAGTAAATTGGTTATTTTTGCAATTTCTTGTTCAAGTTCTATTTTTTCTTGTAAAAAAGCCTCTTTATCCGTTTTACTTAAACGGTAAAGTTTCATTTCAGCAATTGCATTAGCTTGATTGTGAGTAAGATTAAAATTATCAATTAAGGCTTGAACCACACCTGCTTTTGAACCTTCAGCTTTTCTAATTACTGCAATTACTGCATCAGTTATCTCGCTAACCTTAATAAACCCTAAAACCAGCTCTAAACGAAGTTGATTTTTAGTGAGATCATATTGCAAAGTTTTAGTTTTAATATCTTTAACTTGGGTAATGTAACTATCAATTAACAAAGTTAAATTAGCTGTAACAGGTGAGTTATTTAAAATGACTGTATTATTGTAGTTATAAAAAACCTGGAGACTGGTTTTTTGGTATAAATAGGAAATAATGCTATTCTCATTAACATCAGGTTCTAGCGTAATTAAAATACTAATTCCATTGCGATCTGATTGATCTTTGACTTCAATAAAACCGTCAATTTGTTCATTAGAAGCTAAATTTTCAATCTCATAAACTAGTGAAGATTTAACCACACCAAAAGGAATTTGAGTAATTTCAATAAACTTATTTTTTCCTTTTTCAAAGACATTGTATCGACTAAACAAACGGATTTTTTCTTTATTGTTCTTTCCTGTATCAAGAGCTTCTAAAATCCCTTTATTTCCATGAATAATTCCACCAGTTGGGAAATCTGGGCCTAATACAATTTGAGATAATTCATTAAAAGTTAAAGTAGGTTTTTTAATTTTAGCAATACTTGCATCAATAATTTCGCCTAAATTATGAGGCGGCATTTCTGTAGCCATACCAATAGCAATCCCTTTGGTACCATTAACCAATAAGTTTGGTAAAATGCTTGGAAGTACTTCGGGTTCAATTTCTGAATCATCAAAGTTAGGAACAAAATTAACAGTGTTCTTTTTAATATCACCTAAAATGTAATTAGCAATTTTAGACATTTTAACTTCAGTATAACGCATAGCAGCAGCTGGATCATCATCGATTGAACCAACATTTCCGTGCATATCTAAAAGTGGAATGTTCATTTTTCATCATTGAGACATGTTAACCATAGCTTCATACACTGATGAATCACCGTGAGGGTGGTATTTACCAATTACATCTCCTACAATCCGAGCTGATTTTTTATAAGTTTTATCATTAGTTAAACCCAAGGTGTGCATAGCGTATAAAATTCTTCGTTGCACGGGTTTAAGACCATCTCGCACATCTGGTAGAGCTCTTTGTTGAATAACATACTTAGAATAGCGACCAAATCCCTTTTCTAACAATTTATCAACAGAATTTTGAATAATTTTTTCTAGTTTTTTATTGATCTTACTCATATGTATTTTAATTTTACTTTAAACGTTTAAAAATAAAAGCATTCAGAGAATGCTTGATTATGAATTTAATTTAATTACTGAATATTTCACAGTTTGTCCATCATCTGAATATTGAACTTTGATAGTATTTGGTTCTACAGTAACTTGATGAGTTTTAAAGGTTGTTGATTCAAAGAATACTTTTAAACTTTCTGTTTTAATTTTTCCATCCCTTGCATCTACGCCTTTTAGTGTTTTATCACTATTATCGAAAGTTAAATGAATTTGTGTTTTGTAAATATAATAAGTGTTTGATTTCTTTTTATCTTTTGAAATACTAAAATATGATTGAGAATTTGCTTTTTGTTCTTGGACATATTTTACAAGTTCTGGTAAATTATCAACTGTAAAATTGATTTCATTTTGTTGTTCACTTACAGCTGGTTTAACTTCTTTTGGTTCAGTGTTTTGGTTTAAAGAAGTTTGACCTGAGGTATTGTTGGATGTAACGGTACCTTCAGTATTATTTTTATTGTTTTTGGCTTTTGATAGAGTGATATTGTCTGTTGGGTTAGGACTAATGGTTAGGACTAAATCAACTAAGTATGTTTGACCTTCCAAAACATATTGTACTACTAAGTGTCCTTGTTGCACCACAACAGGCTCATGTCCATTCTTTTTATTAAAGGTTTTTGAATATACTTTGATTCCCTGTGCTGGACTACCATCCGATTTTATTCCACTTAATTGAGGGGTTCCTGCAGGAACATTTAAAATAGGGTCATTTTGTTGAAATAAATCATATGAATTAGTAGTTGGGTGGAAGTAAAGAGAAATATATCCTTTTGTTTCTGCTTTCTTTAATTCTTGTAAAAGCAATTCTTCATTGGCTATTGTGAATTTAACAAGTTCCATTTTAGGAGTTTCCATTTTCTTTTCTCTTATTTCTTTAATAGTTTCATTTGCAATTTCAATAGCTTTTGCTAACGATTCTTTATAATTAGTCAACCTTTCTGCACTAATTTCGGGTGAAAACTGAACATCAGCTAGAACATTAGCTAAATCCTCAATTATTTTTTCATCACCATTTTTTTCACCCTTATCTAAAGTTTCTGTAAGAGCTTTAAAAAAGAAATTATCAAATGATTTTTCTAGTCTATTTTTTTGTTCGGTATTTAATTTATTGGTATCAATTTTTGCATATTGTTCAAATCAGGTTTTTAAATCATTAGGTGTAGCGTTTTGGACTTCATATTTTTTAAGATTTTCAATTAGTTCATCGTTTTTCTTATTATCAAGTGCATCGTTGATGGGTTTAGACAATTGTTGCTTCATTTTTTCAAAGTAGTCTTTAAATTCTGAAGATAAATTTTGCGGAACTTGTAAATCATTAAAAATGTTCAATAATTCTTTAATTACATTTTCATTATTATTTAAAAGATTTTTCTGTACAAATAAAACTAATTCTTTAAGGAAATATTTATTTAAAGAATCAATTACCTGCAATTTTCCTTCATTAGTTGCTTCTGGACTACTTACAATTCTATAAGCTGCTTGGATATAATTTTTAAAATTTTCAACTGAAGGATTTGGAACTTCATATGTTTTAATTATTTTCTTTTGTTCTTGAATTTGTGGAATATAGCTCTTAAGTAAAGTTGTAAATTTATCCTTCATAGTTTTAAAAACCGTCTCTAAGTCAGACGGTAAACCTTGAGGGATTTGTAAATTATTAAAAGTAGCTAATAATTTATCAAGATTTTCTTCATTATTATCAGCAAAATCTTTTTGTATAAACGAAGTTAAACTTTTACTAAGATAATCAGTTATAGAATTCTTAAGTTCATCTGTTTGTTGAGTAGTTATTTTTGGATTACTTGCAATTTTAACAAATGCTTCAAGATAATTTTTATAATTATCAGTAGAAGGTGTTGTGTTTTCATAATTTTTAATTGAAACATTTGACTCTTCTTTTGGATTTTCACTGACTGTTGAACAAGATAAAGCAACAGCAACAGGTGATATAGCGGTGGTAAAAATTATTAGTGGTTTAAAAAATTTTTTCATAAATTTCCTCTAAATTTTAATTCATATTGTTTTTATAAAAAGTTATTTTTTTAATTATATGTATATTTAAAAAGATAATCAAGCAAAAACCAAAATTTATAAAAAGACATATAGATTTAAGTAAATTTTTAAAATATTTTAAGAATGTCTTTAATTTTTAGACAAAATTAAAACTTAAAAGCTATTTTTTGATTAATTTATTGAATTTAAGCAATGAAAAGTATCGATTATTTATAGAGGAGGGTTTCCTGGGGATTCTTTTTGATTAACTCCCTGATTATCTTTAAATAAAGAAATTGTTTTATCAACATCGTTTTTGTATGGGTTGAATTGTTCTAAAATCATTTTTTTAACATTATCAGGGGTTTCATCAGGAAAGACAAAACGAGAAAAATCAAAAATAGCTTGTAAACTTTCAAGTTGTGAAAGGTTTTTGTGTTTTATGGTATCTATAATTTTTTCAGAAATACTTAATTTAAAGTAATTTTCAAGAGAATTTGATAATTCTAATTTTTGCTTATTAGTTATGTTTGGTTTTGTTGATAATTTAATAAAAGCTTGGATTTAAACCCTTAAGCTATTTACATTTGGGTTGGGTCTTTCATATTTTTTAATTGAATTATCAATTCGCAACTCTTCTTGTGGAGGTTGATTAACCTTTTCTGTTTTTGGGTTGCTTGAACATGATAATGATACAGATATTGGGACCAATAAAGTTAGAGGAATATACCATCGCTTATACATTTTTTTCATAATTTCCTTTAATTTTCAATTATTTTGCTTATTTTAAGAAGTCTTTTTAAAACCAAAAAACTAATTTTTAGCTCTTTTTAAAAGCATTTTTATATTCTTTGGTTTTTAGTTAATTAATTAGCAAAATAACTATTTTATTATATTAATAATTATGAAATTTTGTTTACATTAAATGATTTTAATGACTAAAAATTAAAAATTTTGCATAAATATTGAATTTAGGTTTGAAAATTAGCCTTTTTATCAATTAATTTAGCAAGCAAAAAATATTTTTAACCACAAATCTAAGCTTTTTTAGTTATTTATTTGTCTAAAGTCTATATAATTAACTATATAAATTACCGACAAATTTAAGGAGACAACATGACCAAAAAAGAATTTATTGCCGCAGTTGCAGAAAAAATCGAAGTTACTCCAAAAGAAGTAGACAGGGTTTTCGATGCAATGGTTTTTGTTTTAAAAGAACAATTAATCACCGAAGACAAAATTCAATTATCTCAATTAGGTATTTTTTCGACTGCAATTAAACGTCCACGTAAAATTTATAATAAATTCTCTAAAGAAGAACAAGAAGGTGATGTTAAATTTGTAGATATTCCACAAAGACGTGTAATTAAATACAAACCTTCAAAATACTTACGTGAATTAATTGACTTCAACTAATCAATAAAGTTTAAATAACCAGGAAATTCTAAGGTTAACTCTTTAGAATTATCTTTTAATCAGCTAATATTCACTGATTTTACAGTATTAAAAGCCTTTTGCAATACTTCAAAAGGTATTTTAAAAAATAGATTGTAATTTGACATATATAAAATTACGAAAGCAATTCCTGATAATTTGTTGATTTGAGATAAATACAAGAACTGATGTTCTTTAATTTGATTTAGATAAAAAGAATCTCCTTCACAGGTTTTAGCTTCAAAACAAATAAAGTGACCTTTTGAATTTATTCCGATATAATCTACAGTACTCTTGCCAATAATTTGGACTGAATGAGCCTTTAATTTATTTTGAACTCGTTCAATAGTTCTAAATTTGTATGGTAAGAGTTTCTTTTCAATAAAAGCAATTTTATTAATAGCTAAAAATTCAATTGTATTATTAATAATTTCTTCGAGCAACATTCCTTTGTTTTTGTTCATATCTTAGTAATAAGATTTTTGTGTAAAAAACAAAAAATAAAGCATAAGCTTTATTTAATTATTGATATACCCATGTATGGAGTTAGAACTTGTGGGACAGTGATTGTTCCATCGCTATTTTGATATATTTCAAGAATAGCTGCAATAACACGATCTATTGCTAGAGCAGAACCATTCATTGTATGAGCGTATTGGTTTGTTCCTTGTTCATCTTTATAACGAATCATAGCTCTTCGAGCTTGAAAATCACCCATGTAGCTCACTGAAGAAACTTCACGATAACGTTGTTCACTTGGTAATCAAAGTTCCAAATCAATAGTTTTTCGTGAACCAAACCCCATATCTCCAGTACACAAAAGCACTTCGCGGTAAGGAATTTGTAGCTGTTCAAGCACATCTTTTGCATCGTTTAGCATTAGATTAAACTCTTTTAATGCATCTTTTTGGTTGGTTATTTTAACTAATTCAACTTTTTTAAATTGGTGTTGTCTAATGATCCCTTTAGTATCTTTTCCTGAGCTACCTGCTTCACTTCTAAAGCATTCAGTGTAAGCTGTTACTCTAAAAGGAGTGCTTAAATCAACAATTTCATTATTGTAATAATTAGTTAAAGTAACTTCAGCAGTTGGAATTAAATAAAAATCATCCCTATCAAGTTTGAATAAATCTTCTTCAAACTTAGGTAATTGACCAGTTCCGTATAAAGCTTTAGATTTTACTAATACTGGAGTGGTTAATTCACAATAACCCTTAGAATTGTGCAAATCCAGCATAAAACTAATTAAAGCACGTGCTAATTTAGCCCCAGCATTTTTATACATAATAAAACGTGAACCTGATAATTTAACAGCACGCTCAATATCTAAAATATCTAATTTTTTAGCTATTTCATAGTGAGGCAACATTGGTTTAACTAATCCACGACCCAAGTTTGGATGCTCAGATAAAATAACATTATCTTGTTCGTCTTTTCCAAATGGTATTTCATCAAGCGGAAGATTAGGGATTTCAAGAGCTAATTTTTGAATTTGCTCATTTAAAGCTTGTTCCTGTTCATTTAGTAAGTTTTCTTGTTGTTTGCTTTGAACAATTAAACTCTTTAACTCTTGCAATTTGTCAGGTTGATCTTTGTATTTTCCAAAATCTTTAGAAAGCTTTCCTAGCTCAGCTTTTTTGCTTTGAGCTTGAAACATTAGGCTTCCCCTTTTTTGTGCTAATTGCAAATAACGATCAAAAATAGCAAGGTTAAATCCTCTTTTTTGCAAGGATTCTCTCGTTTTTTCAGGGTTTTTTAAAACATATTTAATATCTAACATATAGCCTCATTTTTGTGATTAAAATTATACACTTTTTATCCTAAAAATAAAGCAAAAGTGTGCTTCTAAATAAGAAAAATTATACTTTTAAGTGCGAAAAATGAATAAAAAAGTTATTTAAATATGCATAACGTCTTTTTTAATCTATTTGCTATAATATATATACGTCTATTTTAAGTATTAAAAGGAGGATTTATGAGCAAGAGAACATACCAACCAAACAAACGTAAACATGCTAAAGTTCATGGTTTTCGAGCTAGAATGAAAACAGCAAATGGTAGAAAAGTATTAGCTAGAAGAAGAGCTAAAGGTAGAAAATATTTAACAGTTTCAGATAAATAATTAAAATGAAAAAAGAAAATCGACTAAAGAAAAATTGAGAGTTCAATGAAATTATCGAACTCAAACAGCAATTTTTGAATAAATATATTATTGTTTATTATCAAGAATCAAATTTTTTAAAAGTTGGTTTAACAGTTCCGAAAAAATTTGCTAATGCAGTTAAAAGGAACTATTACAAGAGACAATTACGAGCTATTTTGCAAAATATTCATATTCAAGAATTTAAATATAAGTTTGTCATTATAGTTCGTAAAGAATTTTTAATAGCTTTATTTGAAGATAAACAAAAAGCTATTAAAGAATTATTTGAAAAGTTTAAAAATGGAAAGATCAGATAAATTTAATTATTTTTTAAAAGATAAAGATCCTGTCGAAAGAAGAAAAAAGCTCTTAAAAAGAATCTGAAAATGATTCAAGGTAATTGTCGTTATTGTTGTTTTAGGATTTACATTAACAGGGTGTATTCAGTCATTTGTAATTAGACAATCTACCAATGTTGGAGCCGGATTAGAATTTACCAGTTCAAAAAATCAAATAGGACCTAAAGTTACTGTTTTAGAAAATGAAACGCAAACTTTAGAGTTACCTTCTTCAGGGGAAAATTCTGAAACAACCAAAATAAATATTAATACCTACAAACCAAATACTAATACAAACCCTTACATTTCAAATCCCACTATTTTAGATCAAATTAGAAAACAATTAAATGGAGAAAATGGAGAAGAGGGTTATTACGGAAGAGACAACACTTACTCATCAGGAATTGTTTTAAACGAAAACAAAAACACCATTTATAATAAAAATAATAATTACTTAATTGCAGCAATAAGCTCAAGAAATGATATTAAACGTTTTTTACCTGACTATCATTTTGTAAACGACATTAAAGATATTTACTTTTTTAATTGATTTGAAAAAGTAAATGACAAAATAGAGTTTTTAAAGTATCTTAAACCAAACAGTCAAAACCAAGAACTTATTTCTGACGCAAAACAAGCAACTAATAATGGTGTTATCTCTGTTGGTTGGGTATCCGGTTTATCAAAAATCGACCCATATACTGAAGAAATTTCAATTATTAATGGAGTGAACAAACAAGAAACTCAAGAGAAACAAGAGAGACTTTTGATAAGAAAATTTAACAGAGATATTCTTCAATTGTTTTATGATAAGACTTTTGCTCAAGGTTCAGATTTTGTGAAAGCTTTAGGAAAAGATCCTTCTTTATTCTTAAAAGAAAAATTTGATGAAGCACAAAAAAATGCACAAGCAAAAAATCCGGTTTTATTCACATTAACTCCAAAAGAAGAAGTATTAATTAGAAAATACATTGAAATAATGGGTTCATGGTTTTCGAGAACAGGTTTTGTATTAAATAATAAAACCGATTTAGAACCTAAAAATAATCAACCAGGCACAACAACAAACCCAAATGTTGGTAACAATTCTACTACTGAAAATAACACAGAAGCAGTAGCACAAGACAACTTTAAGAAATATTTATATGATGAAAATCTTATTAAAATATCAGACGGGAATATTCCGCTTGCTTTCCAAGATTCAATGCCGTTATTAAACATTTCTTCATGAGGAGAAGCTTGAAAATATGGGCCATTTTACGGAATTTTCGTATATCCAACATCAGCAGTTATTAATGCACTTTCTCAAGGAATTGGAATTTTAAAAGGTTGAGGAACTATTATTGTTTTATTCTTAGTTACCTTCATAATTAGGGGTGCAGTATTTGCTTTAACTTTTAAATCAACAGCTAAAATGTCTGTTCAAGAAGAGCTTAAAAGTAAAAGAGCCATAATTGAAGCTAAATATGTTGGTTTTGATAACAACAAACAAATGAAGGCTCGGAAGGCACAAGAATTACAAGCTTTAAATAAAAAGTACAATATTTCATTCTTAGATACTATTGGTGCCCAGATTCTAACGCTTCCAATTTTTATTACAATGTGAAGGGCAATTCAAATCATTCCTTCAATTAAATCAACAGAATGATTGGGAATTAACTTTAGTTCAACATCATACACAAAGGTTGGAGATGGTGAGTTTATTTACTTATTAGTGCTGATTTTGGCAGTGTTAATTCAATTACTTTCTTCAGTTCTTCCGATTATGCTAAATAAGAAAAGATTCAAAGAAAGAACATCACTCGCAGAACAACAAGCACTCAAAAAACAAGAAAGAACACAACGTATTATGATTATTGTGTTTACTGTGTTTGTTGTCCTATTTTCAGCCGGGGTTCAAATTTACTGAATCTTCACTGGATTATTTACCATTATTCAAACACTAGTAATGTGAAGAGTTAAGAAAACTGAATGATTTAAAGAACACTTTTCTCTTAAAGCACTTGCAAGACAATAAAAAATAACCGCAAGGTTATTTTTGTTTTTAAATACAAAAAATGCAATAAAAAAACAGCAACTCCCTATTTTTGCATCTCTGCTATCTTCGGCACTAACGGGCTTAACTACTGAGTTCGGAATGGGTTCAGGTGATCCCCGTTGCTACAATCACTGTGAAATAATTATAGCACAAAAAATCTTTTTTAATATTTTTCTTCAATTTTTTTAAGCGTTATTAGTATAATTAAAACATAACTATTAATATAGAAAAGAAAGAGTATGGAACAAGAATTTAAAGATTTAAAAGTAGGACAAATTATCGATGTTCAAGCTTATAAATTTAATGGATTTTTGTATCGTCAATGAAATTCGGCTAAAGTTATTTTTAACAATTCTAGACATATTGTATTATTTTTATATAAAACAAAAGTTAGTGATTATAATAAAAAAATCAATCACTGAAGATATAGTGAAAATGCACTATGATTTTTTCCAAAAAACTCATATTTCAATGCAATTTTACTCCTTAAAAAGAATTCAAAAGTTTATCATTATATAAACATTGCTTCTAAACCAATTTTTGAAGACAACACTATTAAATTTATTGATTTTGACCTAGATATTAAATGTTATCCTGGAAAAGACTTACAAATTGTCGATCGTGATGAATACATAAAAAATAGTATTCAAATGAAATATCCCAAAGGGATTAAAAAATTACTTTTTAATGAAATTCAAAATATTTGCTCATTTTATGCAAATTATAAGTATTTTTTTAATCCACAAATTCTAGCTTATTATGTTGAGATTCTATTTAAAGATAAATTGATAGATAAAAAGTTTTTTGATAAAATTCTCAAACTCAATGCTCAAGAATACAGCGAAGAATTTAATATGCTTTCTGATTTAACAGAAAAAATTATTTAAAACAAACAACAAACACCCAAACTTAGATAGCGAATCGCTTTAGAGGGTGTTTGTTGTTTTTTATTTAGAAAGAAACCATTACTAAAATATACCAAATTCATCCAAATTTACCTTTTTAGTTGATTTTTAATCAAAATATGGGAACTTTCTGGGAACTTTTTAAATGGTCAAAATTTTATATATAATGAAATTAGATTTAGGTAAACCTTTTACTATTTAATAGTAAAAAGAACTCATTTTTTATTCATTAGACAATCAAAAAGTAACAGGAGTATTATGAGAATTAAATATGATTACTACATCATGCTCACTGAGTGCTTTATTAGCTAAAAACTATTTAGAAAGTTTAAAGATTAAAACCCCTTATTTTATTAATCTAATTAGATTAAAACAACAAGAACAAGAAGTAAAAACTAACAATAGCATTATCTTTGATCAATTTGTAAAAAATTTACACAATAAATCTCATTCTAATACACAGGATAACAAAATTAATTACTATCAATACGATTTTTTAAAAGATAAAAAACAATTAATAAGCTCAAAACAAGATTTTTCCGATCATATTATTAACAAAATTAATTCATTATATCAAGAACTTAAACTCCCTAAAACTTTTTCTGATGAGCAAATTACAAAAATCTTTGAAGATGATTTTTTGAATGGTCAAAGTATTGAGAATGTTTTAAATAATAATAATAATAATAATATTCTAATTTTACAATCAAACGATGATCGCTCTCCTATTGGACTAGAATATGTTCTCAAAGAAGAAACAGAAAATCATGTAAATATTTTAAAAATTGATCCACTTGAAATCGATCAAATTGAAGCTCTTGATATAATAGCAACAATTTATTTAAGTCAAAAACCAGTCTTTAATGTTATTTTGCTTCCAAAAGGTAAACAGTTTAAACCTAAACACACAAACAAAGAAGAAAATAATCAATTATTACTTAATTTATATCAAAAATATAAATTCAGAGCAAACCAGTTTTTATGATTGATATTTTGATGACAATATTTTTAAAAAAATAAATGCTATCCAAAACAAACAAGGAATTTTATATAAGCAAAATTTATTGTTAAATAATTTAACTGACGAATCTATCGATGATTTACCTTTAAAATCAAAAATAAAGATTATCAAAAATACTGATGATTTTAATGAATTTATTGTTAATCCAATTCAAAAAGTTGCTCAAAAACTAAAGGATTCCTTGACTAAAGAAAAAGTAATTAATGATTTTGAAATAAACTTTTTAAATGCTCAAAAACTAAATAATGTCCTTAAAAAGTTTGATATTGTAGTGCAACGAATAATTGAAAAACCAAGCATGTTGTCATTAAATGATCCAGATCAATTGGTCAAATTACCTAGTTCTAATTCATCAAAAATACATTTAGCTTTTATTAATGCAAGAGAATTAATTTTTAATTTTACAGGTAAATTTCAATCTCTTAACAAAAAACCAAAGCTTTATTATCAGATTCTTGTAGTTCCAAAAAACTCACAGATAGAGATTGTAGATAAGTTAAATTTCAAAGAAACTCATCACTTTTTATTATCTAACAAAAACTTATATTTAAATAATTAGCAAAAATGGAAGTTTGACATTTAATAGGTGCTCTTAAATTACAAAATAATTTTCATACTTAATTTAATATTTTTTAATATAATAAAAAGTAAACGATTTTATTTTTGAAATATTAAAAATAAAAATCAGTTTCTATATTTATTTTAAGGAGTAATATGGCCAGAGAAGGTTACACATTAGCATGTACTGAGTGTAAAATGGAAAATTACATTTCAAAGAAAAACAAAAAAAATCATCCCGAAAGAGTAGAATTATCAAAACACTGCTCAAAATGCAACAAACACACCAATCACAAAGAGAAAAAGTAAATTCCAGAAGGAATTTACTTTTTATTAATTGCATTTAAGTATCCTAGAGCAACCATTGCTTGACAAACATGAATTTTGAGATGTGGAAATAATTGATTGATTTGCTCTTGCAAATTTTGGATAAGATTAATATCTCCTCCAGTAATAAAAATATTGTTTATAAGCTTATTTTTAACGTTTTGATTTAAAAATAAGTGTGCAATAATATAACCTAAAAAAGTTCGATATGTTCCACTATTCACTGAGTTTAAAGTATTTAGACCCATTTGTAAATTAAAGGCAATTGGATAATTTCAAGTTGCATTTCCAGATGAAGATTTTTTCAAATGTTGTTGTAATTTGTGAAAGGAAAAACCAATACCAGGAGCAATTGAAACACCAGTGATGGTTTTATTGATAATTTCAATAGCCACGGAAGCACTTCCAAACATAAACACAAAACTATTTTCAGTAAATGTATTAGCATACCCAGCACATGAGAGGATATCTAATCCAATTTTTTCTTTCCTTGTAAGAGTTTGTACATTCAAATCATAACTATGATCAATGATTTGAATGTTTTGGAGATTAAAAGTATTATTTAAAATATTTTTTAAACTCTGAGCAAATATAATTGAAGGACTTCCAATATAAATTTTTGACTTTGGTTCTAGTAAATTTTCAAGTTGTTTTTTAAGTGAATTTATAAGCTTACTTTTGTTCTTTTTCAGCAAATATTGTGAAGATCCAATAATTATTTCTGGTTGAAGTTCTTGATTAGTTTGTGTATTAAAAAGATTCATTTTGATATTAGTATTACCAATATCAAAAATAACTATTTTATTCATAATTGTTCCAATATTTTATCAATTTTTATAGCTAAATAATACTTGTCTAAATGAAGAAATTTGCTTATGTGTCCATTTTTAAGAATAATATATCCACTACTCTGATTGCTTGCTAAAGTTTGAGCATTGTTAATAATAATAGCATCCAAGTTTTTGGAAATGAGTTTTTTCTTACCATTTTCTAAGATATTTTGAGATTCTAGAGCATAACCAATCTTAATTTTTTCTGGATATTTAAGAGCAATATCTTTTAATACATCTTTCCCAATGGTGTATTCAAAATAAATTTGCTCATTCTTTTTAATTTTTTGCTCGTGAGTTTTAAAAATTAAATCACTTACAGCACAAAGAGAGATAAAACAATCATTTTGCTGAATATATTCATCAACAGCAGTGTAGTATTCTTGTAGAGTTTGAATGTTAATGATTTGTACATGAGCAGGAATTTGATTGTTTAAGTGTTCCAAATTCCCACTAATAACGGTCAAATCGTATTTTTGAGCTAGAATTTGGATTAAAGCTAATCCACTTTTTCCGCTTGAAGGAACGCAAACAACTCGAACTGGATCCAGATTAACTCTGGTATATCCAAAAGTTAATAAAACCTTCTTTTTAGGTTTATTTTCAAGAAAATCAATTAAATATTCTGGTTCGATTGCTCGACCAATACCTGTGTCTCCATCTTTAAGTTTTCCATAATTTGGACCGATAAATGTTGCCCCGAGTTGTTTAAGTTTTGCTAAATTAGCTTGTAAAAAGTCATTTTGATACATTTTAGTATTCATAGCCGGTGCAAAAATTACTTTATTAAAACTTACAAGACTTAATGCAGTGGTAACAAAATTATCAGCTATCCCACTAGCAACTTTTCCAATAGTATTAAAAGTAGCTGGATAAACAATTATTCTATCAGCTCATTTTACAATATCTACATGAACAGAATTATTCTTTTGATATCAATTATTTGCCAAACAATTTTCTAGCATGAATTGAGGAACAAAATTACGTGCAGAAGGCGAAAGGGCATATTGAACCCTGTGCTTTTGTTTTCTTAAAACCTCAATAAGTTGTGGAGATTTAATCGCGGCAATGCTCCCTGTAATTAGTAATAAGACTTTCATAAATGCATTATAATTATAAACAATATGTCCTTCTTGCAAATATTTAATAAAACGAAGAACCACAAATTTAAGCACTTTTTTGATAAAACAAGAGTTTTCAATTCGGTTTCGTTTGTAGTTTATTTAGCCATTTGACTTTGCTTATTCGTTTTATTAACATTTACACGCACTGGTCTTATTCCACTAGGACCAGTGAGTATTAATTTAAATACCATTTTATTAATTCTAATGGGAATTCATTTAGGGTTTAAAGGAGCTATTTTTGGTGGTTTGTTTTTAGGTTTTTGTTCATTTTTCGGAGCTATGACTTTTGGTTCGATTTTGTTTATTTATCCATTAATATCGATTTTTCCTCGCTTTGTGCTTGGATTTTTTGTGTATTGATTGTGTTATCAAGCCCGGAAAATGATTGATTATGCAACTAAGAAAAGCAAAAAGAATTTATGAATGATTAAATTAACTTGTTATTTTTTAGTTGGTGCTTTAAGTGCTTTAGCAAATACAGTACTTGTTACATTTGGATTATTTTTACACAAATTAATTTTTGGACTTGAAAGCATAGGATCATTTGAAATATGAATTGGATTAATTTGAATTCAAGCAATTTTTGAGTTTTTATCAATTGGTCTTTTATGTTTAATAATGTCTAGTTTTTTATACTCGCTTTCATCAAGGAAAATATCGTTTTATTCCCAAAAAATTAAATGATAAGCAGTTATGTTTTTGCAATTGTTTTTTATCTTAGAAATAAAGCCTAATGTTGATTTTTGCTCATTTTGGTATAATTTAAAATAATTATTATAAGGAGCAAAATGGAAGCAAAAAAACACAATTATGATGCAAGTAATATTAAGTTTTTAGAAGGATTAGAACACGTTAGAAAACGTCCTGGAATGTATATCGGAACTACATCAAAAACCGGACTTCACCACATGATTTGAGAGATTGTAGATAACTCAGTTGATGAGTGCATGGCCGGATTTGCAACTCGAATTGAAATTACCATTACTAATGACGAACATATTATTGTTGAAGACAATGGTCGCGGAATTCCAGTTGGTATTCACGAACGTTTTAACATTAGTGCTTTAGAAGTGGTTTTAACTAAATTAAATGCTGGTGGGAAGTTTGAATCAAATGCATATAAAGTGTCAGGAGGATTGCACGGAGTTGGTGCCAGTGTAGTTAATGCATTAAGCGATTCAATGAAAGCCTGAGTTAAAAGAGATGGTAAACTTTACTATGCTGAATTTGCTAATGGTGGAAATACTGTTCAACACACTCATGTTATTGATGAGGTTCCAGAAGGAATTACTGGAACTAAAATTGAATTTCATCCAGATTATTCAGTCATGGAAAAAGTGCCTTTTGATAAAGAATTAATTATTGACCATGCTAAACAAATTGCTCACTTAAATAAAGGACTTTTTGTCTCGGTTACTGATCATCGAGACAATTCGTATCAAGAATTTCAATACGATAATGGAATTATCGATTATGTCAAAGAACTAAATGAAGGACAAACTCCAATTAATAATGAAATTATTTATGCTTCAGGAGATTTTTTAGTTAATTCAGATAACAATAGCAATCCAGTAAATATTGGAGTTGAAGTTGCTTGTCAATATTTGCAAAATTTTTACAGAAGCAATATCATTTCATATACTAACAATATTTCAACCCACGAAGGCGGCACCCATGTTTTAGGGTTTTATGATTCTTTAATTAGAATTGTAAATAATTATGCAATTGAAAAAGGTTATGTTAAAACTGATGCTGAAAAATTTGCTCGTGAAGATTTAATCGAAGGATTGACAGCAATTATTTCAATTAAGCATCCTGATCCACAATTTGAAGGACAAACTAAAGGTAAATTAGGTTCTAAAGATGCTCGTCAAGCTGTTAATAGAATTTTTTCTCAAGTTTTTGAAAGATTACTGATTGAAAATCCTGATTTAGCAAAGAAAATTATTGATAATGCTATTTTAGCTCGTAAAGGAAGATTAGCTTCAAATGCTGCCCGTGATAGTGCACGTAGAAAAAGTGCTTTTGATAATGGTGGCTTACCAGGTAAATTAAGCGATTGTTCAAGTAAAAACGCTGAAATTAGCGAACTTTATATTGTCGAGGGGAACTCAGCTGGGGGTAGCGCTAAAATGGGTCGTGATCGAACTATTCAAGCAATTTTACCACTTAGAGGTAAAGTAATTAATGTTGAAAAAGCTCGTCAAGAAAGAGTTTTTGAAAATGAAGAGATTATGTCGCTCATTACTGCTCTAGGAACTGGACTTGGTGATACATTTAACATTAATAAACTCAGATATCATAAAATTATTATTATGACTGATGCTGATGTTGATGGTTCGCACATCCGCACCTTACTTTTGACATTTTTCTACCGTTATTTCCGTGAATTAATTGAATATGGATTTGTATACATTGCTCAACCTCCTCTTTATAAAGTGCAACAAAACAAAACTGTTGAATATGCTTACAACGATGCTCAAAAAGACCAAATTATGAGCAAATTAAATCCAACACAAAAAATCAACATTCAACGTTATAAAGGACTTGGAGAAATGGATCCAGCTCAACTTTGAGAAACCACTATGAATCCAGAGAATCGAAAAATGCTCCAAGTGCAAATTAAAGACGCACTCAAAGCTGATAAAGCATTCACCACTTTAATGGGTGAATTAGTTGAACCAAGAAGAAGATTTATCGAAACCAATGCCAAATATGTCAAAAATATTGATTTATAGTTTTAAGCAAAAATTAAACTCAGAACGGGTTTAATTTTTTGTCAATTTTTTGCCTTTAGATTAAAATGTGGAAATTTTATGGAAATCTTTTAAGGGGTAAAAATTTTATATATAATAAAGTTAGCCATGGTAATTTTTACTTAATAAGTAAAAACATTATTTCGTTCTTTTATAACTAGTTTTACAATTATGCTGATTAAGATATTTATCTTATAAATATTTTAATCCCTGTTCTAATTTTATTTAACATCAATAACATTTAATCAGGAGAAACACATGAAAAGTAAAAAAAGATTAATAACAAGCACATTATCAATTTTAGCTTTAGGAACTATTGTTTCTACAGCAATAGTTTACACAAGCAAACACAGCGTTAAAAAAGAATGATATGACGGAATTAAAAACGCTAAATTTGAAGTTAGAGAGGCTTTCTCTCAAAGTCAATCAACAAATTCGAGCGTTAGAAATGCTAATAATGACTTTGAATTAAAGTTATTATTGAATCATAAATATGATAATTTCAATGATTTAACAAATTCAGAATATTTAGAAAAACAAAATCTCAATTTTGTTAATTTAATTAAAGACAAGAAATTAAAATTTAAAGATTTTATAATCAGTAAAGAAACACCAATTGTTTGATTTTACTTTAATAATGAGCAAGAAAGGGAAAAATTTGTAAAAAAACTACAAGAAAATGAAAATATTTACAAATTTATCGTATACAAAAATAATTCTTCTAATAATACAAAACAATTAAGTTATTCAAATTCATATAACAATTTTTACTATAACAATGGTATAGATTTAAATCAATATGACATTTTAAATAAAAATGATGTTTTTAGAACAGTTAATTTTAGTCAACAAAGAGACCGTGATTTGAAATGAAAAAGTTCAAATCCACATTCAGTAGCTGTTTTAGAATTTGATGGTGGCTTTATACCATCTCTAACTACTAACAATTTCGAAAAAAACGAAATTGAATTTTTAAATAGAAATGCAGAAACAGATAAACATTCCATTATTGTTTCTTCTATTGTAAGCGGTGAGGAAGGTATTGATACTAGATCAAAACTCTATTTTTCACAATGAGAAAAAGAAGGTGTATGACAACAAAGACTTGAAGATCTTATTAAAAATAATGTAAAAATTATTAATCACAGTTATGGAGCTGGAGATGATTGAGCCAATAGATTTTATGGGGAAAGAAGCTATATAATCGATTATCTTTCGAGAAAATATGGTGTTGTTAATGTTTTTGCTGCCGGTAATAGTTACGGTTGAATAAGCAGAGAAGCGCTATCATATAATTCTATTGTTGTTGGTGCTCTTGATGAAAAATATAGAAATGACGTGCGTGATAACAAAGTATTTGATTATTCAAATTATAAACTTGATGAATCTGTAGAAGATTTAGCAAAACCTTTTGTAGTTGCTCCTGGTCATTATGAATTTAAAATTGACAATTACGACGGAACAAGTTTAGCAGCTCCTGTTATTACTGGTCTTATATCGACATTATTACGAATTAGACCATGATTAGATAATGATGATTATAGAATTCCTTCAATTAAAAGTATTTTAAGTGCTTCAGCGGTTTCGACCAATGATACTGAGCAAACAACAAAAAGAAACGGTTTTAGCAATAAATATGGTGCAGGGATTCCTGACTTTGAAAAAATGAAAGAAGCTACTGATAATTTAAGACGCTTTAGCGTTGATTTTAACGATAAACGTGATATAGTTGGAGAGTCAAATAGTATTTATCTTTCTTCGGGAAAAACCATAAAAGCTTCCCTTTCTTGATTGTTTAATGCTGGATTACTAAACAAACAAGAAAATCTACCTACCTACAATCCTAATGTAAATTGATGATGATTCTTATTCCCTATTGGTGGCATTGTAGCTAACATAGTTGAAGGTGATAGACTTAATAGAGAGACTGCTAATTGATACCAAACACACCGTAATTCCGAATGATTAAAACAAGCAGAAGCTTTAAAAAGGCAAAATTCTAAATTTTCTGATTATGATTTATTGTTACAAAAATATGAATATGGTAGAGGTTGAGTAACTGTTAAAAGTTCTGCCTCAATAAAATCTAACGATGAATTATTAGAATATAAGGTGACTGAAAGTGGTTCATATAGAATTGTTGTTAAAAAATATAAATCTGCTTTATTTAATAATTCAGCACCTGACAAAGGAGCGTTTACATATGTCATTAAGGAATAAATTATTAAAAATCACTTTAATTGGTGCACCAGCATTATCAACAATTATTACATCGTCTTGTTCGTTTAGTTTTTTAACAAATAAAGATTATTTAGAAAGCATAAGATATAAAACACCTTATTTTATCAATTTAATTAGAACAAAACAACAAGATCAAGGAATCAAAACCAATAATAGCTTAATTTTTGATCAATTTGTTGGAAGTTTGCATAATAAATATTCTCATTCAGATACACCTGAGATCAAAAAGAAATATCGTCGTTATAACTTTTTAAAAGACAATCAACAATTAATTAGTTCAAAACAAGATTTTTCAAATCATATTATTAACAAAATTAATTCATTATATCAAGAACTCAACCTTGATAAAACTCTTTCTGATGAGCAAATTACAAAAATCTTTGAGAATGATTTTTTAAATGGGCAAAGTATTGAGAATGTGCTAAAAGATAACAAGATTCTCATTTTAGAATCAATACATGATGAGGTTCCTATTTGATTAAAATATGCTTTAAAAGAAGAAGTAGAAAATAATATAAATGTTTTATGAATCGATCCGTATCAAATTAAGCAAGACGGAGATTACGATACACGATATATTATTAGACCTAATAGAAGCATTTTCAATGTTATCTTAATTCCAAAAGATAAAAACTTTACAATTAAAGAGACAAGAAAGGAAGAAAACAATAAACTATTAAGTGATTTATATCACGAATATAATTACAAAGCAGACCAGTTTTATGATTGATATTTTTCACGCGTTACAGGTAGAATAAATATCATTCAAAATGAACAAGGAATTGCATATAAACAAAATTTACTACTAGATAATTTAACTGATGAATCTTTAAGTGAATTACCTTTAAATTCTGAGATGAAAATTATTCAAAATTCTAATGATTTTAATGAATTCATTACCAACCCAATGCAAAAAGTTGCTCAAAAACTAGGAAATCCTTAACTGATCAAATAATAATAAGTGATTTTGAAACAAATTATTTAAATGCTCAAAAATTAAATGAGGTACTTAAAAATTCTGATATTGTAGTGCAACGGACAATTGAAAAAGGGAACATACTCTCGTTAAATGATCCAGACCAATTGGTAAAATTAGCAAATCCTAATTCATCAAAAATAGAATTAGCTTTCATTAACGCAAGAACATTAATTTTCAATTTTTTAGGTAAAGGTCAAGCATGACATTACTTTGTAAATAAAAAACCAGAGATTTCTTATCAGGTTTTAATAGTTCCGAAAAGCGCTCAAGTAGAGATTAAACCAAAATTAAACTTTAAAGAAACAAGCGACTTTTTATTAAATAATAAAAGCTATTATATAAAAGCTGAGAAAAAATTTTATTTAGAAAACATGCTTGAAAAAACGACTCATCTTATTAATTTAGTTAGAATGAAACAAGAAGATCAAGGAATCAAAACTAATAATAGCTTAATCTTTGATCAATTTGTTGAAAGTTTAGATAAAAAAGCTTTTGATAAAGAAAACCCTAAAAAATTAAAGGGTAACTATAATAAATACTCTAAATACAATTTTTTAAAAGATAATCAACAATTAATTAGTTCAAAACAAGATTTTTCAAATCATATTATTAATAAAATTAATTCATTATATCAAGAACTTAAGCTTGATAAAACTCTTTCTGATGAACAAATTACAAAAATCTTTGAAACTGATTTTTTAAATGGACAAAGTATTGAGAATGTGCTAAAAGATAACAAGATTCTCATTTTAGAATCAATTGATAATCGTTCTGGTATTGGTTTTAAATACGCTCTCAAAGAAGAAACAGAAAACCATGTAAATGTTTTATGAATCAATCCGTTTGAAATTAAGCAATATCAGAAATTTGATGATATCAATACAAGCTCATTTAAACCTAATAGAAGTGTATTTAATGTTATTGTGATTCTAAAGATAAAGAATTTACAGTCAAAAAGACAACTAAAGAAGAAAATCAACAATTATTAAATGATTTATACTATCAGTACGATTATGAACCAGATGAGTTTTATAATTGATATTATAATGATGATATTTGAGAAAAAATAAACAAGATACAAAATAAGCAAAAAATTTTCTATATACAAAATTCACTATTAAACAATTTAACTGATGAATCTGTAAGTGAATTACCTTTAAATTCTGAGATAAAAATTATGAAAGAAATTAAGGACTTTAACGAATTTATTGTCAATCCAATGCAAAAAGTTGCTCAAAAACTAGGAAAATCTTTAACTAATCAAGTAATCCTAAACGATTTTGTGAAAAATCATTTAGGAGGTTATCCATTAGACAAAGCACTAGAAAATTATAATATTATCGTGCAACGTTCAATTCAAACAGGAAAGACATTTTCGCTAAACACTCCAGATCAATTGGTTAAATTATTAAATCCTGATTCACCAAAAATAGAAGTAGCACTGGTTAATGCAAGAGAATTGAATTTTAATTTTTAAATAATAATGAAGAAAAATTCAATCGTCTTAATAACCAAACCCCAAAGATTTTTTATCAAGTACTTGTAGTACCAAAAAATACTCAAGTAGAAATCAAACCTAAGTTAAACTTTAAACAAACAAATAAGTTTTTATTAAACAACCAATAATTATATTCAAACAATTAGTCAAAAATAAACAAGAACAATATCTGGTTAAAATAGAAGAGATTTCCTTGTTTAGCGTAATTTACTAATTAAAACAGAATAAACTTTTTATTTATAGAACAAAATATTATTGCATTTTTTGATACAAGCACATTCAGTCAAGTAATAAACACAGTTGGATATAGTATTTTATTATTGGCGTTAAAAGTAATTATAATCGCAATAACAGTAGTATTTTCTGGATTTGCTGTTTATCATTTAGAGATCTTTAATTTGGACTTGGTTTATTCTAAAATTTTTACATTAATAACAAATTTTAAAAACAAAAATGTCTTAATCTCTGTAAATTAAAGTTTTATAGTTAAAAGAATAAAAACCGTTTATATCCTTTAAATGTGGATAAACGGTTTTTTAATTACTAAATATTATAAATGTTAACTTACTAAAGTTAATTCTCATACAATTTTTCCATTTCGATAGCTGAATTATTTTACAACTCATTTTTTCTTGTTATTTTTTTCTTTTAAATATGTTTAATTAAAATATGAAAAAAATGTGGAAATTTTATGGGAATCTTTGTAAGGGGTAAAGTTTTTATATATAATAAAGTTACATATAGCAAGATTTTACTTAATAAGTAAAAACATTATTTCGTTCTTTTATAACTAGTTTTACAATTATGCTGATTAAGAGATTTTTAAGATAAATATCTTAAGCTCTGTTCTAATTTTATTTAACATCAATAACATTTAATTAGGAGAAACACATGAAAACTAAAAAAGATTAATAACAAGCACATTATCAATTTTAGCTTTAGGAACTATTGTTTCTACAGCAATAGTTTACACAAGCAAACACAGCATTAAAAAGAATGGTATGACGGAATTAAAAACGCTAAATTTGAAGTTAGAGAATCTTTTATCAAAACCAATCAACAAATTCAAGCGTCATAAATATTAACAATAACTTTGAATTAAAGTTATTGTTAAATCACAAATACAATAATTTCAATGAATTATCAAATTCAGAATACTTAGAAAAACAAAATCTCAATTTTGTTAATTTAGTTAAAGAGAAGAAAGTAAAATTTAAGGAGTTTATAATTAGTAAAGAAACACCAATTGTTTGGTTTTACTTTAATAATGAGCAAGAAAGAGAACAATTTGTAAAGAAATTACAAGAAAATGAAAATATTTACAAATTTATCGTATACAAAAATAATTTTTTAATAAGATAAAACAATTAAGTTATTATAACTCTTACAATAATAATTTTAGTTATAACAGTGGTGAAGATTTAACTAAATATGATATTTTAAACAAGAATGATGTTTTTAAAACAGTTAATTTTAGTCAACAAAGAAAGCGTGATTTAGATTCGGGTGGTTGAAATTCACATTCAGTAGGTGTTTTAGAGGTTTATGACGATGAATATCCTTCAGCATCTAATACTGACAATTTTCATGCACAATGGTTTTACTTCGTTAGTAAAAGATAAATTAAAAACAATAAGAGAACATGGAATTAAGGTGTCTTCTGTTCTAGGAGGTGATGAAGGTATTGATACTCGTTCTGAACTTTATTTTTCTCAATTTGAAACAGATGCTGAATGACAAAGAAAAATTCGAAGAACTCATTAAAAATAATGTCAAAATTATTAATCATAGTTATGGAGCTATTAATGATATAAAGCATAGATTCTATTCAGAATGAAGTTATATAGTTGATTTTCTTTCAAGAAAATATGGTGTTGTTAATGTGTTTGCTTCCGGAAATGAAAACGATGATGGAATAGATTTTGAAAGTCAAATCGAACATGGTTGAATAAATAATTCTGCTTTATCGTATAACTCTATTGTTGTTAGAAATTTTGATAAAAATTATAAACAAGATGTTCGTAATAATAAAATAGACCGTTATTCAAATTATAAACTCGATTCATCTGTAGAAGATTTAGCTAAACCTTTTGTGGTTGCTCCTGGTCATTATGAATTTAAAAGTACAACGAGCGAAGCGTACAAGTTATGCAACGACCTGTTGTAACTGGTCTTATATCAACATTATTAAGAATTAAACCATGATTAGATAATGATGATTACAGAGTACCTTCAATTAAAAGCATTTTAAGTGCTTCTGCAATTGCTACTAATGACGATACACAATGAACAAAATCAAATGGTTTTAGCAATAAATATGGTGCAGGGATTCCTGACTTTGAAAAAATGAAAGAAGCTTCTGATAACTTAAAACGCTTTAGCGTTGATTTTAACGATAAACGTGAGATAGTTAATGAGTCAAATAGTTTTTATGTTTCTTCAGGTAAAACTATAAAAGCATCACTTTCTTGAATGTTTAATGCTGGATTGCTTAATAAACAGGAAAATCTACCTACTTATAATCCTAATGTAAATTGATGATGATTCTTATTCCCTATAGGTGGTATAGTTGCTAATGCAATTGAAGCGATCGATTAAAAAGAGAAACTGCAAATTGATATCAAACACACCGTGATACTGAATGATTGAAACAAGCAGAAGCTTTAAAAAGGCAAAATTCTAAATTTTCTGATTATGATTTGTTGTTACAAAAATATGAATATGGTAGAGGTTGAGTCACTGTTAAAAGTTCTACATCAGGAAGTTCTAATGACGAGCTAATAGAATATAAAGTTACTGATGGTGGTCTATATAGACTTGCAGTAAAAAAATTTAGCTCTGCCCTATTTAATAATTCAGTACCTGACAAAGGAGCGTTTACATATGTCATTAAGGAATAAATTATTAAAAATCACTTTAATTGGTGCACCAGTATTATCAACAGTTATTACACCATCTTGTTCATTTATTTTTTTAACAAATAAAGATTACTTAGAAAGTGTAATGTTAAAAACACCTTATTTTATCAATTTAATTAGAACAAAACAAGAAGAACAAGGAATCAAAACTAATAATAGTATTATCTTTGATCAATTTGTTGAAGGTTTGCATAGGAAATATTCTAATTCAGATATACACGAGATCAGAAGAAAATATCGTCGTTACAATTTTTTAAAAGATAACAAACAATTAATAAGTTCAAAACAAGACTTTTCAAATCATATTATTAACAAAATTAATTCATTATATCAAGAACTTAAACTCCCTAAAACTCTTTCTGATGAGCAAATTACAAAAATCTTTCAAGATGATTTTTTAAATGGTCAAAATCTTGAAAATGTATTAAAAAACAACAATATTCTCGTTTTAGAATCGATTAATGATTTTTCTCCTATTGGATTGAAATATGCTCTTAAAGAAGAAAAAGAAAATCATCTAAATGTTTTATGAATCAATCCGTTTGCAATTAATCAAAAATATGTTTATAATAAAAATGCCGTTATTAAACCCAATAGAAGTGTTTTTAATGTTGTTTTAATTCCAAAAGGTAAAGAATATACATTTAGAAAAACAACCGAGGAAGAAAATAATCAACTATTAAGTGATTTATATAATAAACATAATTACAAAGAAGACCAGTTTTATGATTGATATTTTTCGGATGTTAAAGGGAGAATAAATATCATTCAAAATGAACAAGGAATTGCATATAAACAAAATTTACTACTAGATAATTTAACTGATGAATCTTTAAGTGAATTACCTTTAAATTCTGAGATGAAAATTATTCAAAATTCTAATGATTTTAATGAATTCATTACCAACCCAATGCAAAAAGTTGCTCAAAAACTAGGGAAATCCTTAACTGATCAAATAATAATAAGTGATTTTGAAACAAATTATTTAAATGCTCAAAAATTAAATGAGGTACTTAAAAATTCTGATATTGTAGTGCAACGGACAATTGAAAAAGGGAACATACTCTCGTTAAATGATCCAGACCAATTGGTAAAATTAGCAAATCCTAATTCATCAAAAATAGAATTAGCTTTCATTAACGCAAGAACATTAATTTTCAATTTTTTAGGTAAAGGTCAAGCATGACATTACTTTGTAAATAAAAAACCAGAGATTTCTTATCAGGTTTTAATAGTTCCGAAAGGCACTCAAGTAGAGATTAAACCAAAATTAAACTTTAAAGAAACAAGCGACTTTTTATTAAATAATAAAAGCTATTATATAAAAGCTGAGAAAAAATTTTATTTAGAAAACATGCTTGAAAAAACGACTCATCTTATTAATTTAGTTAGAATGAAACAAGAAGATCAAGGAATCAAAACTAATAATAGCTTAATCTTTGATCAATTTGTTGAAAGTTTAGATAAAAAAGCTTTTGATAAAGAAAACCCTAAAAAATTAAAGGGTAACTATAATAAATACTCTAAATACAATTTTTTAAAAGATAATCAACAATTAATTAGTTCAAAACAAGATTTTTCAAATCATATTATTAATAAAATTAATTCATTATATCAAGAACTTAAGCTTGATAAAACTCTTTCTGATGAACAAATTACAAAAATCTTTGAAACTGATTTTTTAAATGGACAAAGTATTGAGAATGTGCTAAAAGATAACAAGATTCTCATTTTAGAATCAATTGATAATCGTTCTGGTATTGGTTTTAAATACGCTCTCAAAGAAGAAACAGAAAACCATGTAAATGTTTTATGAATCAATCCGTTTGAAATTGAGCAATATCAGAAATTTGATGATATCAATACAAGCTCATTTAAACCTAATAGAAGTGTATTTAATGTTATTGTGATTCCTAAAGATAAAGAATTTACAGTCAAAAAGACAACTAAAGAAGAAAATCAACAATTATTAAATGATTTATACTATCAGTACGATTATGAACCAGATGAGTTTTATAATTGATATTATAATGATGATATTTGAGAAAAATAAACAAGATACAAAATAAGCAAAAATTTTCTATATACAAAATTCACTATTAAACAATTTAACTGATGAATCTGTAAGTGAATTACCTTTAAATTCTGAGATAAAAATTATAAAAGATGCTAATGATTTTAATAAATTTATTACCAGTCCAATGCAAAAGGTTGCTCAAAAACTAGGAAAATCTTTAACTAATCAAGTAATCCTAAACGATTTTGAGAAAAATCACTTAGGAGGATATAAATTAGACAAAGCACTAGAAAATTATAATATTATCGTGCAACGCTCAATTCAAACAGGAAAGACATTTTCGCTAAACACTCCAGATCAATTGGTTAAATTATCAAATCCTGATTCACCAAAAATAGAAGTAGCACTGGTTAATGCAAGAGAATTGAATTTTAATTTTTTAAATAATAATGAAGAAAAATTCAATCGTCTTAATAATAAAACCCCAAAGATTTTTTATCAAGTACTTGTAGTACCAAAAAATACTCAAGTAGAAATTAAACCTAAATTAAACTTTAAACAAACAAATAAGTTTTTATTAAATAACCAAGAATTATATTCAAATCATTAATCAAAAATAAACAAGAACAATATCTGGTTAAAATAGAAGAGATTTCCTTGTTTAGCGTAATTTACTAATTAAAACAGAATAAACTTTTTATTTATAGAACAAAATATTATTGCATTTTTTGATACAAGCACATTCAGTCAAGTAATAAACACAGTTGGATATAGTATTTTATTATTGGCATTAAAAGTAATTATAATCGCAATAACAGTAGTATTTTCTGGATTTGCTGTTTATCATTTAGAATCTTTAATTTGGACTTGGTTTATTCTAAAATTTTTACATTAATAACAAATTTTAAAAACAAAAATGTCTTAATCTCTGTAAATTAAAGTTTTATAGTTAAAAAGAATAAAAACCGTTTATATCCTTTAAATGTGGATAAACGGTTTTTTAATTACTAAATATTATAAATGTTAACTTACTAAAGTTAATTCTCATACAATTTTTCCATTTCGATAGCTGAATTATTTTACAACTCATT
This sequence comes from Mycoplasma sp. 3686h, assembly GCF_056781225.1. Taxonomy (NCBI): domain Bacteria; kingdom Bacillati; phylum Mycoplasmatota; class Mollicutes; order Mycoplasmatales; family Mycoplasmataceae; genus Mycoplasma; species Mycoplasma sp. 3686h. The sequence goes on from NZ_CM165562.1 coordinate 83,531, forward strand.
TTTCTTGTTATTTTTTTCTTTTAAATATGTTTAATTAAAATATGAAAAAAATGTGGAAATTTTATGGGAATCTTTGTAAGGGGTAAAGTTTTTATATATAATAAAGTTAGCCATGGCAAGATTTTACTTAATAAGTAAAAACATTATTTCGTTCTTTTATAACTAGTTTTACAATTATGCTGATTAAGAGATTTTTAAGATAAATCTCTTAATCCCTGTTCTAATTTTATTTAACATCAATAACATTTAATCAGGAGAAACACATGAAAACTAAAAAACGATTAATAACAAGCACATTATCAATTTTAGCTTTAGGAGCTATTGTTTCTACAGCAATAGTTTACACAAGCAAACACAGCGTTAAAAAAGAATGGTATGACGGAATTAAAAACGCTAAATTTGAAGTTAGAGAGCCTTTTTATCAAAACCAATCAACAAATTCAAGCGTCATAAATATTAACAATAACTTTGAATTAAAGTTATTGTTAAATCACAAATACAATAATTTCAATGAATTATCAAATTCAGAATACTTAGAAAAACAAAATCTCAATTTTGTTAATTTAGTTAAAGAGAAGAAAGTAAAATTTAAAGATTTTATAACAAGCAAAGAGACACCAATTGTCTGATTTTACTTTAATAGTGAAAGCGAAAGAGAAAAATTTGTAAAAAAATTGCAAGAAAACGAAAATATTTACAAATTCATCGTATACAAAAATAATTTTTCAGATACTAAAAAACAATCGAATCATTATAACTCATACATTAATAATTCTAGTTATAACTATGGTAAAGATTTAACTAAATATGATATTTTAAACAAGAATGATGTTTTTAGAACAGTTAATTTTAGTCAACAAAGAAAGCGTGATTTAGATTCAGGTAGTTGAAATTCACATTCAGTAGGTGTTTTAGAGGTTTATGACGATGAATATCCTTCAGCATCTAATACTGACAATTTTCGCCACAATGGTTTTACTTCATTAGTAAAAGATGGAACAACAATAAGAGAACATGGAATTCAGGTATCTTCTGTTCTAAGTGGTGATGAAGGTATTGATGTTCGATCAGAACTTTATTTTTCTCATTTCCCGACAAACGCTGAATGACAAACAAAATTTGAAGAGCTTGTGAGAAAAGAAAATTTAAAAATTATTAATCATAGTTATGGATACAATTTTAAACATGATTGAGAACACAGATTTTATGAAGAAGAAAGTTATATAGTTGACTATCTTTCAAGAAAATACGGTGTTGTTAATGTTTTCTCATCCGGTAATGCAAACAAAAAATATTATAAAGGTCAAGGACGAGGTTGAATAAGTGGTGGAAAATTATCATATAATTCTATTGTTGTTGGTGCCCTTGACGAGAATTATAAAAAAGATGTTCGTGATAACAAAATAGCTGGTTATTCAAATTATAAACTCGATTCATCTGTGAGAGATTTAGCTAAACCTTTTGTAGTTGCCCCTGGTCACTATGAATTTAAAAGTATAACAGACGAGGGTACAAGTTTTGCTGCACCTGTTGTGTCTGGACTTATATCTACATTATTACGAATTAGACCATGATTAGATAATGATGATTACAGAGTTGCTTCAATTAAAAGTATTCTAAGTGCTTCAGCAGTTTCGACTAATGATACAGAACAAACAATAAAATCAAATGGTTTTAGCAATAAATACGGAGCAGGGATTCCCGACTTTGAAAAAATGAAAGAAGCTTCTGATAACTTAAAAAATTTTAGTGTTGATTTTAACGATAAACGTGAGATAGTCGATGAGTCAAATAGTTTTTATGTTTCTTCAGGTAAAACAATAAAAGCTTCACTTTCTTGAATGTTTAATGCTGGATTGCTTAACAAACAAGAAAACAAACCTACTTATAATCCTAATGTAAATTGATGATGATTCTTATTCCCTATTGGTGGTATAGTTGCTAATGCAATTGAAGGTGATAGACTAAACAGAGAAACTGCAAATTGATACAAAACACATCGTGATACTGAATGACTGAAACAAGTAGAAGCTTTAAAAAGACAAGGTTCTAAATTTTCTGATTATGATTTATTGTTACAAAAATATAAATATGGTGAAGGTTGAGAAACTGTCGAAAATTCTACATCAGGAAGTTCTAATGACGAGCTAATAGAATATAAAGTCACTGATGGTGGTTTATATAGACTTGCAGTAAAAAAATATAAATCTGCTTTATTTAATAATTCAGTACCTGACAAAGGAGCATTTACATATGTCATTAAGGAATAAATTATTAAAAATTACTTTAATTGGAACACCAGTATTATCATTGATTACCGCATCTTGTTCATTTAGCTTTTTACAAAATAAAGATTACTTAGAAAGTATAAGATACAAAACCCCTTATTTTATTAATTTAATCAGATTGAAACAAGAAGAACAAGGAATCAAAACTAATAATAGCATTATCTTTGATCAATTTGTTGAAAGTTTGCATCAAAGAGCTTTCTCTAGAGATCAAGAAGTAACAGAAGAGAAAAGAGACGAAAATTATAGAAAATATGTTCAATACAATTTTTTAAAAGACAATCAACAATTAATTAGTTCAAAACAAGATTTTTCAAATCATATTATTAATAAAATTAATTCATTATATCAAGAACTTAAACTCCCTAAAACTCTTTCTGATGAGCAAATTACAAAAATCTTTCAAGATGATTTTTTAAATGGTCAAAATCTTGAAAATGTATTAAAAAACAACAATATTCTCATTTTAGAAACTAACGGTGATGAAGATCCTAATGGTTTACCATATGCTCTGAAAGAAGAAAAAGAAAATCATCTAAATGTTTTATGAATTTACTCATCTGAAATTAATCAAGATGGACGTTATTATACAAAAACAGTTGTTAGACCTAATAGAAGCATTTTCAATGTTATCTTAATTCCAAAAGATAAAAACTTTACAATTAAAGAGACAACAAAGGAAGAAAACAATAAACTATTAAGTGATTTATATCACGAATATAATTACAAAGCAGACCAGTTTTATGATTGATATTTTTCACGCGTTACAGGTAGAATAAATATCATTCAAAATGAACAAGGAATTGCATATAAACAAAATTTACTACTAGATAATTTAACTGATGAATCTTTAAGTGAATTACCTTTAAATTCTGAGATGAAAATTATTCAAAATTCTAATGATTTTAATGAATTCATTACCAACCCAATGCAAAAAGTTGCTCAAAAACTAGAGAAATCCTTAACTGATCAAATAATAATAAGTGATTTTGAAACAAATTATTTAAATGCTCAAAAATTAAATGAGGTACTTAAAAATTCTGATATTGTAGTGCACCGAACAATTGAAAAAGGGGACATACTCTCGTTAAACGATCCAGACCAATTGGTAAAATTAGCAAATCCTAATTCATCAAAAATAGAATTAGCTTTCATTAACGCAAGAACATTAATTTTCAATTTTTTAGGTAAAGGTCAAGCATGACATTACTTTGTAAATAAAAAACCAGAGATTTCTTATCAGGTTTTAATAGTTCCGAAATAGCACTCAAGTAGAGATTAAACCAAAATTAAACTTTAAAGAAACAAGCGACTTTTTATTAAATAATAAAAGCTATTATCTAAAAGTTGAGAAACAACTTTATTTAAAAAACAACAGTCAAAAAACAACTGATTTTATCAATTTAATTAGAATGAAACAAGAAGGTCAGGGAGTCAAAACTAATAATAGTATGATTTTTGATCAATTTGTTGAAAGTTTAAGTAAAAGAGCCTATGATAAAGAGGATCATAAAAAATTAAAGGATAACTATAAAAAATACTTTAAATACAATTTTTTGAAAGATAACCAGCGATTAATAAGTTCAAAACAAGATTTTTCAAATCATATTATTAACAAAATTAATTCATTATATCAAGAACTTAAGCTTGATAAAACTCTTTCTGATGAGCAAATTACGAAAATCTTTGAAACTGATTTTTTAAATGGACAAAGTCTTGAGAATGTTTTAAAAAATAACAAGATTCTCATTTTAGAATCAATTAGCTCTAGCTCTCCTGCTTATTTTAAATACTCTCTCAAAGAAGAAACAGAAAACCATGTAAATGTTTTATGAATCAATCCGTTTGAAATTGGGCAATATCAGAAATTTGATGGTATCAATACAAGCTCATTTAAACCTAATAGAAGTGTATTTAATGTTATTGTGATTCCTAAAGATAAAGAATTTACAGTCAAAAAGACAACTAAAGAAGAAAATCAACAATTATTAAATGATTTATACTATCAGTACGATTATGAACCAGATGAGTTTTATAATTGATATTATAATGATGATATTTGAGAAAAAATAAACAAGATACAAAATAAGCAAAAAATTTTCTATATACAAAATTCACTATTAAACAATTTAACTGATGAATCTTTAGGTGGATTACCTTTAAATTCTGAGATAAAAATTATAAAAGATGCTAATGATTTTAATAAATTTATTACCAGTCCAATGCAAAAAGTTGCTCAAAAACTAGGAAAATCTTTAACTAATCAAGCAATCCTAAATGATTTTGAGAAAAATCATTTAGGAGGTTATAAATTAGATAAAGCATTAAAAGAATACAATATTATCGTGCAACGTTCAATTCAAACAGGAAAGATATTTTCATTAGACACTCCAGATCAATTGGTTAAATTATCAAATCCTGATTCACCAAAAATAGAAGTAGCACTGGTTAATGCAAGAGAATTGAATTTTAATTTTTTAAATAATAATGAAGAAAAATTCAATCGTCTTAATAATAAAACCCCAAAGATTTTTTATCAAGTACTTGTAGTACCAAAAAATACTCAAGTAGAAATCAAACCTAAGTTAAACTTTAAACAAACAAATAAGTTTTTATTAAACAACCAATAATTATATTCAAACAATTAGTCAAAAATAAACAAGGATATTATCCGCTTATAACGGAAAGGGTATCCTTGTTTTAATTTAATTATCTAATTTTGATTCATCAAAAATAATTTTAGGTTTGATCAATAACAGGGAAATTAATTTTAATTTTATAAGGGAAAATGAAGTATATAATCGCTTTTCTAATAAAAAACCAAAAATTTATTATCAGGTTCTTCTAGTTCCAAAGGGTACTCAAGTAGAAATCAAAGATAAATTAAACTTTAAAGAAACAAATGACTTTTTAGTATATAACGAAGAGTTCTATTTAAAAAACTAGTTAAATAAATATATAATAAAACACAAAAAACAAACCTAGACAAGCAAATTATGAGCGTCCAGGTTTGTTTTTAAACATATCTCATTTGAATTTAGATTCATTTCCTTTGAGTAATCTTTTAATATTAGTATGGTGCTTAATAATGATTAAGACAAGTGGAATTGTTCCAATAATTGAATTTATTCATCAATAAGGGCTATTTTGTCCGCTTGTAAAAGCTAAGATTCCATTACTAATTCACGGAATGTAGAGCAATGGAATCATGACAATTGCTGTGGTTATACTTGCGAGCGAAACGAACTTTTTTCATTGTAAAAGCAAAAAGAAAATAAGTGCAGCAACAAAGAAGAGTGTAATATTGATTGAAATAAGCAATCCAACTGATGAAGCCACTGCCTTACCACCCTTAAATTGAAAAAAGACAGGAAAAACGTGACCAAAAATATTACCTACTCCTGCAAGAACCGGAAAAAAAACAACGGTTGGATAATTATCGAATCAAGCATAAGAAATAAAATAAGCAAAATAAATAGCAATCACTGTTTTTAAAATATCAATAATTAGCACAATCAAAGCAAACTTTTTACCAAATGTCCGGAGCGAATTAGTTGCTCCGGCATTTTTTGAATAATGATTACGTACATCGTCTTGTTTGTAGAGTTTGCTTAATATAATTGAACTATTAAGTGAACCTCATAAATAACCAATTAAAAAAGTCGATAAATTAGCAATAATTGAATAAAAAATAATTGTACCCATTTAATAAGAATTATAACAAAATAAAAAATGCTCATTTTATGAGCATGAACATTTTACAAGGAGCGATTCTTCGTCCATTTGTGGAGCTTTGTCAATTCCGAGGTAATCTAAAATGGTTGGAGTAATATTAGCCAATTTTCCATCTTTAAGTTTAAGTGACTTATCTGTGGTAATGAGCATAACTGGACTGCTAGTATGTTTAGTTGCTGGTTGTCCGTTTTCATCTTCAGTTATTTCAGCATTTCCATGATCAGCAGTAATAAAAACAGTAATGTTGTTTGCTTGAGCAAATTCAACTACCCGAGCAATTTGTTGATCTAAAATTTCAACTGCTTTAATTGTGGATTTTAGGTTTCCAGTGTGTCCAACCATATCTGGATTAGCATAGTTCATAATGGTTACATCATAATTAAGTGCATTTTCAATTAAAGCATCAGTAATTCCTTTTGCTGACATTTGCGGAGCATCAGCATAAGATTCCACTTTAAGCGAAGGAACCATGATACGGTGTGAGTTTTTAAATTCAATATCATTTCCTCCATCCATAAAGTAAGTTACATGAGCATATTTTTGAGTTTCAGCGAGTCTTAATTGCGATTTACCAGCTTGTTCAAGCACTTTACCGATTGGAGTTTCAATTTCCATTTCAGAAAAAGCCACCATGGTTTCAATTCCTTCATATTTCATCATTGAAGCAAATTTATCAATTTTCACTTTTGTTGTACTTTCAACAGTATATAGTGGAGAACCGATGAATAAGTGAGTCAATTGACGAGCGCGATCAGGTCTGAAATTAAAGAAAATGATACTATCATTATCTTTAACAAAGTATTTTGCTTCAAGGGTGTTATTATATGCTGGAATAAAGAATTCATCAGTAATTCCTTGGTCATAACTTTGTTGAATGTATTCTTGAACATTATCAAATGAATTTGGTGATTTACCTAAAAGTGCATCAAACCCTTTTTGGACACGATCAAACATTTTATCACGATCCATTGAGTAAAAACGTCCAGCAATTGAAGCGATTTTATATCCATATTTATCAGTAATTTGAATTAATTGTTCAAGTGAATTATTAATTGAAGCAGGAGCCACATCTCTTCCATCTCCAAAAATGTGCACTGATACATTCTTAACTCCGTTAACATGTGCTGAGTCCAAGATTTCAAATAAATGCAAATCTAGTGAGTGGACACCACCATTTGAAAGAAGACCCATAACATGTAAGGTTGCATTTTTTTCTTTAACACTTTCAAAAACTTGAACAAAAGTTTTATTAGTTTTAAATTTACCTTGAGCTAATTCTTTAGCAATTAGTGAAAGACCAGTGTAAACAATAGTACCAGCACCTATGTTTAAATGACCAACTTCTGAATTACCCATTTGACCCTTTGGAAGACCAACGTATTCACCCGAAGCTTGAATTAGAGAGTTTGGGTATTCTTTAAATAAACGATCAAAAGTAGGAGTTTGAGCAAGAGCGAACCCATTTCCTTGGGTTTCTTGTCTCAAACCCAAACCATCAATGACCATTAAAATAACTTTTTTCATATGTCTCCTTAGTATTTTCTGTTTTTATATGTTTGATTAAAGATGATTATCTTTATTAAATTTAAGAATATCTTTTCATTTATAAGGGAATTGTTTTGGTGTACTTCTTTTTTTAATAATTTGTACAATGGTATTTTGTTTATTATCTATTTGTTCTAGATTTAATAAATTAATTTGTGTGCTCAGTTGTTTTAAAATTATTTGAGCTTGGTTTAGTTCTTGTTGATATTTTTGTCCTTTAATCAAGCACATTTTTCCATTAACTTTAACTAAATGAAAACTAGACATTAACATAGTAGCTATGTTACCAACAGCTCGAGCAACTACAATATCAAAAATATTCTTTTCCTGCACATCTTCTGCACGAAAAGGAAAAACCCCCACATTTTTTAAATTTAATTTTTCAATCACTAAATTTAAAAAATTAACTCGTTTTTGCAAGGGTTCATAAATAGTGATTTGTTGTTTTGGATTAACAATTGCATAAGGAATTGAAGGAAAACCAACACCTGAACCAATATCAAGAATTTGTTCATTATTATCTTTGATAATTTGCTTCATAAAGATTAATGATTCATAAATTCCTTCTTCTCAAAGCTTATCACCTGTAAAACCAGTCAAATTCATAACTTGATTTTTTTCTTCTATTAATTGTACATATTCGTTTAATTGTTCAAAATCCCAATTTTCTTGTGTGCACAAATTAATTACCTTTTGTTTATTCAGCACGAATTTCTTCTTTCATTAATCTATACACATCTGAAACACTAGTTCCTGAATATTGTGCTTCAATAACTTTTGCTAAAAATTCTCCTAGAGAAACAATTCTAAGTTTTTTATATTTTGATGCTAACTCTCTATTATCGAGACTATCAGTAATAATCACTTGTTTAATTGCGTCATTATTTTCAAAAATTTCAAATCCTTTGGTAAATAAACCGTGAGTAGCGGCCAAAATAATATCTTTAGCCCCGTTTTTCTTAAGTGCCTCAGCAGCTTTAACAATAGTTCCACCTGTATCGATAATATCATCAATAATTACAGCATTTTGGTTGTTAATATCACCAATTACTCCCATAATTTCACTTTGATTTATACCGGTTCTGCGTTTATCAATCACGCAAATTTTAGCTGTATCATCTATAATTTCAGCAAGTTTTCTTGCTCGAACGGTTCCACCATGATCTGGCGAAACAACAGTAAAAGGTTCTTTATATGTTTGTAAAGCTTGAGCAATTGTGTATTGAGCACGTAAATCATCAAGTGGTATATCAAAGAATCCTTGAATTGATGGGTTGTGTAAATCAACACAAATTAATTTAGTTGCTCCTGCTACTTGTAGTAAATTAGCCACTAATTTAGCACCAATTGGTTGACGACCACTTGCCTTACGGTCTTGACGGGCATATCCATAATAGCTTAAGCATACAGTTATAGTGCTAGCACTTGCTCTTTTGAGTGAGTCAATAAATAAAAGCAATTGCATAATACTATCGTTAACAGGCCGACCTGTATTTGCGATAATAAATACATCTCTTCCACGGACGGTTTGCTCTGAAACGAGCATATTTTCACCATCAGCATATGTGATTTTTTCGATTTTAGTCAAAGGAATTTGCAACATTTGTGAAATTTTTTGAGCTAGTTCAAGTGAATTATCCATTCCAAATAGAATAATATTTTTCTTTTCCATTGTTCCTCTTAATTATTTATAATATCAATATCCTAATTATATTCTTAATTTACCTTAAACATTGTAAAATAAGGGGAGAAATAATCTTTTTGCTTTCAATTTTCCTAAATTATTATAAAATTATTTTAGTGGTCGCGTAGCTCAGCTGGATAGAGCACAAGCCTTCTAAGCTTGTTGTCACAGGTTCGAATCCTGTCGTGATCGCCATTTTTTATTTTTTCTTTTCAATAATACAAAAACCAAAAATAGAAAAAGTCTATTTTTGGTTTTTAATTACATTTTTCATATATTTAAGTAAATTATTTATCGTAAAAGTGATCTAATCTTTTATTTTGATAATACTTTTCTAGTTCAAGAAAATATTGGATATTTGCTTGGTAGTTGGGATTGTAAAATTTTTCATCTTCTTGTTCAGAATACACAACCATTAAGTAATGAATATATCTAGCTTGTTCCTTGTTACCTTCTAAAACGTGAGTGATAATATCACGGTTAAGCAAAAAAGCTTGTTTCATTTTGTCAAAGTAGCGATTGTTATTAATTAAATAATTTTGCGAATAATTTTCATTTTGTTCAAAACTATTAACATTAAAAATTCGCATATTAGTGTTTTCGATTAAACCGTCATGATTGATGAAACATTAAACCTATTTTTTAAAGGAGTCTCAAACATCATAGCTTTTTTGTTTATATGAACATTTTTCGATAACTTTCTGATTTTTGATATTTTTCTTTGTCAAGAAAGGTAAAAAGATATAAAAAATATAAAAACTACAATTCATACAATTAAAAAGCATAAATGTAGCAGAATAAAAAAATTGATTTTTCATTGAATAATATATATAGGTACGGTAATAGCAAAGAAAACAAATCACAACAAATACGTATTAAATATCTTTTTGATAGCACCTTTAAAAGATATAATGATTGAATCAATTCCTTTTACAAAAAAAGAATGAGGTTTAATATTATTTGTCAATACAAAATTAATTTTCATAGTTGCTATAATTGATCAGTCTTTTTTGATTTTATAAAAAAGAAAATCTCTCATTCTTCAAATTTCTATAGATATGAACAAAATGTCAATTAAGAAAATTATTATTTTCAAAGAAAAGGCACTTATATTCATTAAATTTCCTCGTAATTTTTTATCATTTGTTCATTATCAAATACAAAATACGGTGCATTAATGTTGTTAATATCAAAGATATAAAGATACATAAGAGTTTTTGTGTGGTTTCCTAAAAGGTCAACAATTGCACTTTGGGACAGAATAATGGTTTTGGTTTTGGAACCAATCATAGTTTTTGTTTTAATTACTAATAGTTTCCAGTGAATCGGATTAATTGGTATTCTCTTTGTTTTGAGATGACTTATTTGAGTAAAGTCAAAAACACCAAGCTTTTGTATTTCTTTTTGAAATTTAAAAAGTTTGTAAAACAAAAACGCTCAAAAACAATAATGTCCAAACAAGAAAAAATTTATATTCCAGAACAAAAAATCTTCTTGAAATTTCAATCAATTAAAGCTTCAGAACCAAATAAAGTAACAACATAAAGAATTAAAAATAAAATCAAAAATTAAATTGATAATAAGAACCCTTTTGTGGAACCAATCTAAAATTTGTCAGTAAACTCAGAACACATCTCGCAAGGGATGTGTTTTTTTCTTAAGCAGGAAGGAATGGAATGAAACATTTGCTAAAAAACTTTAATTTTAAAATTGATTATGCTGTTTTGTATAAATTTCAGAGATCCGTAAATGCATTTGGTTTGTTCGTTATGTTGAACAAGTATTTGGAAGATCATCCAGAACAAAAATATGTTGACACAATGACTGCTCGGTCATTTGTTTTTGGTGATTGAGATAATGATGAAATTATCACAATTAAAAAATCAAGTTTTTATGATGCTATATATGAATTGCTTGAATTAGATTTAATTGAATATAACGATTCTTTAATCTATGTTAAACGTCCTTTACATTACAAAGGATGAAAATATGCTCATATTGATGAACCTGAAATTATCAAAACAATCGGTTTAGTGAGTGCTAAATTCTTCCTGACTATGGTATTAACAAAAAAGTTGATAAACAAACGCTCTAGTGTTATTGATGTTCTTTCTGAAGAAGTAAATTTGAAAAAAAGAACAGTCACTTATAAAAAAAGAGTTGTGCAACAAATTTCATATGCATACTTTAGAGCAAGAAAATTTTCTAATGGTGTTATTAGAAGAATTTTAAAAAGTGATTTGTTCAATCAAATTATGAGTAGAGCGTTTGAAACATTTGAATTTATTCAATCAAAATATTTTGATTCTGAATTTAATAAAATCAAAACTCGTTCTTTCTTTGTTTTTGAGTTTTCTAAAACAAAAAGAATGAAGTTTTGAAATTTGAATTTTTTAAATTCTGCTCCAGTCCGTGAATTGAACTCCTTTACTTTGTTTAAATAAATTTAAACTATGAAGTAACCCATTCATTATTTTTTTCTATTTCTATTAAATTAAACTTAATATCAATTTTTTGTTAATTCATTTTCTTCCTTTCTTTTTATTTTTTATCTTAAATCTATGTTCTTTAAACATTATTTTTTATCATTCTTTAAACACTACTACATTTTTGTCTTTTAAAGAGTTTTTATTCAAGGAGTTGATTGTCTAAAAAAGACCAGATCATTTTTAAAGTTATTCGTTTTGTTAATAAATACAATGCACATCAAGGAATGGATGAACATAACAATCCTGTTAACTGGAGCTTTTACACCACAAAAGGTCTCAGAAACATTATTGATTATTTAACAAGAAAGAGTGCATGTTTAAAAAATGATATGAGCAGTGAACAAATGCTTGAATTGATTAAACAAAACAACAATGATGTAGTAGGAACTTATAAACAACTTTTATCAAAAGAAAAAACTAATAGTGGTTTGTTTCAAATTCAAGGTAAGCATGATTTTAAAACCATTTCTAAGCATAAAGCAAAATCTATGCTTAAAAAATTAGATGACAAACAATTTGTTTGAGATATGGTATTTAGCTTTACGAATAATTTAATGCATAAACATAAATTGTATTCACAAGCAGATATGATGAACTTTCTTTCAAAACACCTGGATTGATTTTTAAAAAAAGAAGGTTTGCCTTATGACAATATAAATCTTTTTGCAACCATACATGCTGATACTGAACTTCCACATGTTCATTTAGTCCTTTTTGAAAAAGAAAAGAGAAACATTCATTCTCAAACTGGTGAATTAACTTTTAAACCACAAGGGAAATTAAAAAAAGAAAACATTGAAAAGTTTTGAATGTATTTAAATTCATTAAAAAGTGAAGAAGAACAAGCACAAATTTATCAAAGTAAGAAAACTTATTTTGAAATGAAAATGATGCTTAAACAAAACTATAAAGAAAAAATCCACAAACAGGAATTTGTTTATGGTTTAGAGCAGGAATTTTTACAACTTAAAAAAGAAATTGCTCAAAGCAAAGTTAAGCGTCTTTATCAATTAACACCTGAACAACAAACAAAAATTCATAGTTTAGTTGAAAAAGTGATTGACAAGGCACCAGATTTAAAACAAGAGTTTACTAAAATTAACAAGCAACTTAGTGAAATATCAAAACTAAGCGTAGATAAACGCTTTGAGCAAAAAGAAAACCAAGAAATTAAAAACAATCTTGCTAATTTGTTTTTTAGAGAAATGCAAAAACCACTATATGAAAGAATTGAAAATAATTTTTTAAAACAAAATAGCTCATCGGTTCAACAAGAACCAGAAATTAAACCTTTTCAAAGACTGCCACTGATTGTTTGAGCTTTTTTAAAAGCATACCGTGAGGCAATTGCAATCTTTGATAAATCACAAAATCAAATTAAAAATATCAAGGAGAATCATGAAAGCAAAAGTCACTTTAATTGGAAGAATTTCAAGTATTAATAAAATGACTGAAAATCCAAGCTTAGGTAAAAAAACACTATTCTACAATATTGCATTAACTAAAGAAGGGGCTGATAAATCATTATTTTATGAAATAACAGCATTTGATAAGAAAGCAGATTTTATTTATAAGTATTTAGAAAAAGGAGATTTAGTACACATTGAAGGTTATATAGAACCACGCATTAATTTTCAAACACAAAAGCAACAAACTGGCGTTTATAGGATTATTACTGAAGAAATTAACTCACTTGAAAGCAAACAATCAAAATTAGATCGTAAAAAACGTTGGGAGGAAACTAATAATAACTCCAGTATAAGTAATGAAAGTAAACAGTACATAAATAACGCTGCTGAAGTGATTAGTGATATTTATAATAATCAAAATTCAACTCATGAAGATTTTCGTGCTCTTTATTGAACAACACAAGATATAAAGGATGAGGAACAACAAGAGGAACAAGTTCAAAAACAAACAAAAGCAAAAGTTATGGTGATGTAAAAATGAAAATTATAGCTTTAGGAAGAAAAAGTATGAATACTTTACATGAATATAGAGTTAAAGTTGATGAATTTATTGTTTGAGATGAACAAGAACAAAAATTAATAAAAAGAAAGGTAAGAAGTAAGAATATTTAACATGGAATTCAAAATTACACCACAAGGAAAAAGAAATTTAATTTATTTAAATGAAAAAGGAATAAATGTTTCTTCAATAATTACAAATATAGGTAAAAATGCAGGGGAATTTAATGAAACAGATATAGATAATATGTTTTATTTATTTAATGAAACAAATGTACAAGACATTAACGTTCAAACAGCTTTTTCTATTTTACAAATGAATCAAACAAAAGAACAAGCTAGAGAGCTTAGAAAAATTTTGGAATTTGACTTTAGTGAACATTCAGAATTAGAAGCAGAATACTTAGATCAAGAGGGATTTATACTTGGTGAAACTTGAAAAGATTTCATTAAAGATGATATTGCACAAAATGGAATGGATGAAAGTAAATTTAAATGAGTATTAGATGAAATTAATTCTATAGAAGATGATCAAATGTATAAGATGAATGCATATGAAAATCATTTTGAAAAACTTGAACATAAAGAATTGCAAGAATATATTCTTAATCATGTCTTAGAAAATGTTCAAGAGCAAACACAAAAGAAAACACAAAAGAAAACACAAAAGAAAACACAAAAGAAAACACAAAAGAAAACAAACAAAAACATCTTAACAAGACAATAAGAGGAATATTATGAGTGATTGAAAAGAAGTTTTAAATCGTGCAAATTTTATACTTGAAAGAGAAGATTCTTCAGTTGCACAAGAACTAAAAGGAATAGTGAATTATTATAACAATGGATTGATGTGAAAAAAAATAAATGAAGATCTTCAAAGAACTAATCAAAGAACTGCAGATTTAGCTTTTACTTTAATCTTATTAGATAATAATGAACAAACTATAGATGAAGTAAAAGCTATTTTAAATTTTGATTTTGATTATTCAAAATATGCACAAGAGTATTTTAAAGAAAACAATATTTACAAAATAGATGATTATTATGAAACTCTTAAAGAAAAAATAAAAGATTTTGGTTTTTGATTGGATAAAGAATGATTTGATTTAGGGAAACAAGTTCGTTGAAAAATTTCTAATGGAATATATGAATATATGCAGGTTGACAAAAGCTTGAATGCGAATTTTTTTGAAAACGCAAATGAGTTTGTAGAAAAAATATTAGAACATGGAATTAAAGAAAAAATTAAAAATATTCAATTTAATTTATCAAGTGAACATTTTGAAATTGATGAACAAGGAGCAAGAAATATTCTTAATGCAAAATTGTTTGATAATGTTTCAATTACTAGTTTTTGTAATCAGATTGAATCAAACATCAAATTATTAAATCAAAATAATGAAGAGAAAAAACGTGATTTATATATTCAGTATGTTGAAGATATTGTTAATGATCTTTGAAATGAAGGGTTTGCTTATAAAACTTTCAAAACTTTAGGTTTGGATGCATCTTTTGAAAATGTTGTTCAAGTGCATGATTTATTAGATAGTGAATATGAAGATTTGCAAAAATTAGATATTGTTAATGAGTATATTGATAATTATGAAGCAATTCTTAAAGACGCTGAAAGTTGAGAAGATTTTATTGAAGAAGAAATTAAAGACGGTATTAATGATAAAAAAATTGATCCATTTTCATTTATTAAACTTGCAAACAAAGTTTATAACGAGACAGAAGATAATGAATTTTATGCATATGATGAACATTATTTATTGATAAAAATTCCACGTGAAAAATTTATAGATGGAGTGATTGATTATATGTACGAGAATAAAGTTCAAGAGTTGCAAGAAAAACAAAAACAAGAAGAAGAACAAGTTCAAAAACAAACAAAAGCAAAAGTTATGGTCATGTAAAGGAGGTTAAGTGGGAAATTTATTTAAAGACATTGAAACTGAATATATGAAAGCTAAAAGAGAAATTGAAAAAATAGAAAGAAGAAAGGAAAAATTAGAACAAGATCTTGAAAAAGCACGACATGAATATGTTGAGTGAACTAAAATAACTAAAAAAATTGAAAAATTTATTGATCAATTTGAAACAAAAGAAATTGCTCAAACAAAAAAACAAACACAAGAAAATGGTGTTTAGTTATGAAGAAGTTTAAATTTTTAAGCAAAAAAGAATTTAAAAAAGGTGTATTTTTTGGTTTTTTATGTCTTATAGGAATTTATATTGTTCTATTGTTTCTTTATACATTAGCAATTTTTATTTTTCAACACAAGATTAATTTAAAACTAAGTGTAGGACAAAACGTCAATGAGTATTTTGCTTTAATGTGAGAATTATTCAAAGCACATGGACATTTGTTGCTTGCTATAAGTATTGTTATTCAATTAATATTGGATATCTTTATCTTAGTTAAGAAAAAAGATAAAAAATATGAAAAAGAATTTGAAAATCAGAATGTTTGATTATATGACGCTATAAAAAATAAAGGTTCATATAGAGAATATAAAAAACTTTATGGTTTAAAAAATGATGCTCCTGCATGAGTTATTGCTTATGAAAAAGTGAAAGGGAAGTTAAATTGATATGGAGTTAATTTAAAAGACAACCCACTTAATTTCAAAATCCTTGGTGGTACTCGTTCAGGGAAAACTCAAAAGTTTGTTATTCCAATTCTTAAATATAACATCAATCTTAAAGATATTAATGTTCGTCCTAATTTAGTTGTTGCAGACCCTAAGGGTGAGCTGAATTCAAATGTTAAACAAGATTTAAAGGATAATGGATATAGAGAGATTATTTTGGATATTTCGAACCCTTTATCATCAATTGGTTTTAATATGCTTAATATGGTTTGAGATACATTTCATTCTAAAAGTGGTAATTATTTATCAAACCAAGGAAACGCTTTAAAAATGCTTAATGAAATTATTGCTTCTTTAAAGGAATGAAATACACGTGGTGAAAGCTCTTCGTGAGACGATGCTGCAAAACAAATTTTATATGCAATTGGTAAATATTTACTTTATTTTTCAGTTTATCGACCAGATAAATTCAAACGTCATAATTTTAATTTAGCAACTTTTTCACAATTTCTAAATACTACAATGTTTAGTCCAACATCAAAATGAAAACAATTTTTTGAAAATTTAAACAATATAGATATGGATGATAGTTCGTTTGATTTAAAAAAAGATGCCTTAAATGAATTAAAAACATTATACCGTGATGATTTAAAAGCAAAATTTGAATTAGCTGAACAAACATTAACAGGACAATTATCAAATGCAATTCTTGCTGTTTCTATGTATTCTTCTAATTTAGAACTTAAGAGCTTTACATGTAGAAATGATTTAGATGTTAGAGAGATTATTCGCTTAAGTGATCCACTGTATAAAAATAGCAAACATTATTATGAACAAATTCAAACTTTTGAACAAGAAATTACAAAAAATCAAAATGCAATTATTCAAACACTCAATATGTTTAAAAATGAATTAGATTTTATTGAAATAACAAATCTTCAAAAAGAGCATTTAGATTTTAAAAATAAATTGCTCGCAACCAGAAATCAATGAATTACAAATGAAATTAAGTCATTAGAAAATAAAGGTATAGTTGATCATTTTAAAAATTCAATTGAAGATAAAATTAATGAATTAATTGCTAAAGAAAAAAGTCAATCAGATTGAACAGTTGATAAGTTATTACATTTAGTTAATGAGTATTTATCTTTTAATAAAATGATTTCTTATTATCAATCAAAAATTGAATTGTATAAAGAGCAAGCAAAGCCGTTTGCATTATTTATTAAATTCCCTGATCACGAGAAAAGCAAAAATTTAATGGTCAATATCATTATTGAACAAATTTATAAAAATGCTATTGAAATAGCTCAATCAAATGGTGGAGAGTTAAACCGTTTTGTACTAAATATTTTTGATGAGTTTGGAAACCTTCCTGTCTTAAATGATTTTGGTTCAAAGCTTTCAATTGCATTATCACGTAAAGTTATGTTTTTAATTATTTTGCAATCATATGCTCAATTAGAAAAGTATGGAAGAGATAATAAAAACATTATTTTAGAAAACACAGGATTAAGTGCTTTTATTAGTTCAGACAATGAAGAAACAGTTAAAGAAATTGCAAGTGCTCTTGGTAAAGTTCAAGTTGAACGCTTTTCTTATAGTGAAAATGCTGATAATAAAAATAGTAAATCAATTTCGCTTGCTGAGCGTGAACTAATGAATACCTCACAAATTAAACAATTAGACAAGAAAACGCACCTTATCTTTAGATTGCAAAATCTTCCACTTAAACTTAAATCTACATTAGCATTTAACGTTTGAAAAACTCAAAATATTGAACAAGAAGAAAAGCAAGTTTTTGAGTTTGATGAGAAAGAATACATTGTCGATTTTGAAGAAATATTCAAAAATGATTCTAAAGAGAATTTAGATAATTTCTTAAACAATAATCCTCATGTTAAATACACAGGTGATGATCAACTCCCTGAACCTTCAGAATTATCACTTGAAGAAAGAAAGAAAATACAACAAAACACATACAAGAAGGTTCATAAAAGAGTTGAACAGATAACAAAAGTTCTTAAATCTAAACAAACAATAGAAAAACAAATAACAAAAGTTTTAAAGAACCTTGAAACTTACAGGGAACAACTTGAAGTGGAAACTATGCCTGATGTTGTTGACACTATTAAACAGAGAATTTTAAATTATGAAGGTGAGTTAGAGGAATTAAGAGAAAACTTAAATCAACTCAATGAAGCACAAGCTTTAATTAAATAATAATTTAAGAAAGGAGCCGATGAATATGGATAAGACAATTATGAAACAAGAAGCATATATGAAAATTATGAAAAATAAACAAAAAATTGAGCAAAGAATTGAAAAAGTTTTGCAATTAATTCAAAGGTGTAAAGAAAAAATAAATAATGAAAATTTCATACCTTCCATTCAAAAATATTATCAGCAAATTGATAAATATAATGATGAATTAACTACTCTACAAAGTACATTGAAAGAAATTAATGGGATTAAAATCAAATTTTTTAAAGATTTCAATAATATTGACTAGTGCTTTAAGTGCTAGTAGTCTTGTTTCATGTGCTTACATTCCTGATAGAGGTTTATATATTCAAAAACTACAAAATACTCATCCACAAACAGGAAACAATTTCACATTAAATCCAAGTTCCAATTATGAAGATATTACTAAACCATACACTGTTGATAAAAAACTTGAAAGCAAGAGTATTTCAATTTATTATCAATATTTAGAAAATTTATTGCTCAAACCATTTGATCAAGATTTGTTTACAAAAGTCAAACATTCTTTACAAGATAATGAACCAAGAATTATTGAACAATATGAAGGATTTAAACAATCATATACTTCCATTGATGAAAACAATAAACAAGTTGATTTATATGCTCCAACGGTTGATTTTTTAAAAAATCAATCAAGGAGATTTGTATTTAATGGAGATTGAAATCAAATGAGTTTAAGTTTAGATAGCTTGCAAAAACAAGCAAGTGGAAATATTGAACAACTTTTTGCTATTCAACCCGTGATTACTAATGAATTAAATATTAAACAATTACACTTTTATCAATCATTTATTAGTTATATTGAAGATTTACAAAGATTGTTTGATGATGATAATTACACTGTAGAAGAAACTATTTCTAATGCTCAAACCAACGATGAATGAGATGTTTATGAGCAAGATTTCAAAGAGTTTATTGATAAAGGAATTGATTTATTAGACATAAATAATTACTTGTTATTAAGAGCACCAGATTTAATCTTTGGTGGTCAAAAATCTATGAATGAGTTTGAAAGCTTATGGTATGGAATTTTTAACTTGTTCACTAAACAATTAAGCAGACTTTATTTTCTTTTTCATATAGATTATAGTGTTTTGGATGATTGATGAGCTAATAACAAAGACTTTATACACGAACACATTAATAAAGACCTTGAGTATGAACCTGTGAGTGATTTGACAATGAGTCAATGACAAACACAAGCAAACGACCTTTTAAATAAATTCAAACTTAATCACTTAATTAGATTTGCAGATTACAACTAAACAACTCAAACCGTTTGTTAAGTGGTTCGGTGGAAAAAGAAAAGTGATTATCACAAACTATTAAACAATTATTTTTTAGGATTTAAATATGGATTATAAAATAGCAAAAATTGCATGAGCTTGTATTTTTATATTAATCTATTGAATTATTATTTTATTTTATATTAGAAAACTCAAAAAGAACAAAGTTTCTTTTTGGTCAATTAAAATTTGAAAAAAATCTTTAATAAGCTTAATTGGGTTTTTAATCCATGGAGCACTTATTAAAGTAATCTTAAGTTAGGAGAAAAATTATGATACAAACAATTACAAGATTATTTGCAGATGCTGCAGGTGTAGCACAAAAGGACACTGCTACTCAGGTTATTGATAATATAGGACATAGAATTTTTAATATTATAGTTCCAATGCTTGGTTGAGTTGGACTTATTGTTGGATTTTCAGCAATTATTTGAGTAATTATAACTGCAATTAAAGTTAAATATGCCTCAGACGCTAATGTTAGGGCTCAACGAGTTAAACACCTTCAAATTGGAATAATTGCTATTATTATACTTATTATTGTATTTGCAATAGCAGGGTCTTTTTTAGGACAAGCTCTATTCCTTGGGAAATCGGCCGCGGCAGAAATTAGTAAAGTGCAAATATAATAGTTTATGGGTTGATTATTAAATATTTTACTTGCTGCACCATTTTTGCTCTTATGAGAAATTTTGGTCGGTCTTCCTTTAATTATCTTATCTTACATTTCAACAATATTTAACAAAATTGGAATTGAATTAGTGATTAGATTATTATTCGGTGATAGTCTTTTACAAGACGGAAAAATACAAATCCATTATGTTTACATTGCAATGGGAGTATTAGCTGCTTTTGCATTCCTGGCTGTTTTAATAGGTTCATTATTAAAAGCACTGTTTGATAATGAAGATAGTGCAAAAAAACAAAAAACAATTTATAGAAAGATTCTTCCAGCTCTTGGTTCAATTATTTATTATCCATTCGTTACTGTGTTATGACTGTTGCTCTTATTTAATTTGCAAACGATTATGCAAATACTCTTTTTTGGTGAATCTGGATATGACTTTAAACTTGGACATAGTTTATTTATGGCTCTAAAACCGGATGCTTATTCTGAAAAAGAGTGATTAGATATTGCTAATAATTACAATTATTATGTAGGATTTTCATTCCTGTTTAAAGTTTCAAATGCTTTTGTAGTTATGTCATTTTTTGCAGTATTAGCAATATTGGTTCTTTTTCAAATGTTTACATTAGTCTTTTCATTAATTTCACAAACCATGTCTACTTTTGGTCTATTCTTAGTTCATCCTTTAGTGAGTGTTTGACGTTTATATGATGAAGATAAGTTATATAGAAAATGAAAACAAATCTACAATCAAAAATTATCAATTGTTTTTTCATATTCCTTTGCAATGAATATTTTTATTTTATATATCAACTTTGTTTCAAAAATAGAATTAATTCATGACGGTGGATGATTTGGAAATGCAATCGCACAAGTGATTTTAATTGGTGGAGCAGTTGGTGGTACTCAAGTGCTCATTGGAGATATTTCACAATTATTCGGTGATAGACAAAGTGTAAAATCAGGGTTCCAAGTTGCTCGACATGCCACTGCTACTGCTGCAGGAGCTGCAGCTGCTGTTGGGACAGGAATTGGATTTGCAAAAGGTGGAGCACAATCCTTTGCAAAATTATCAAAAGCAACTAAAAATAATCTTATTGGGGAAAACTTAGCAAAAGCAGCATTAAAACACAAATACAAAAGTGGTGATATTTCACGTTCTGATTATGCATTAGGAAAAAGTCAACTTAGACAAGAACAATCACAACGTAGAATAGAAAATAAAGAAAAAATTCAAGCTCTCAAAGCACAAATGAAAGGTGCTTCAAAACAACAAAAACAAGAACTTAAACAAGCAATTAAATATCATAAAGCAGCAAGTGGGTTCTTTGCTAATAGACAAAGAACTGGTCTAGGTGGAGCTATTGAAAATAAAGGGCGTGCATATTTAACAAATGTTCGGAACGCAAAAAGTTCAATTGCTAATTGAGCTGCTGATAAAGGAATAATTAGCAAGCAAAGAGCTGAAAAAATTAACTCTAAAGTGAATCATAAAAATAATTGAGCTCAAGCAAGAGAATGAAGTGCTCATTCAACAATTGAAAAAGCAAATAAAATTAAAAATTCAACTAGTCCAAGAAGTGATATTTATTCTAAAGAATTAGACAGACAAAAAGCTAATGAACAAAAGAAAGGGAAAAAATAGATGAAATTACAAACAGATAAATTAAAAAAATATAAGCAATTAAAACTCTTTAAAAATCTTACTCCTGTTGATTGTTTACTCATCTTTTTGATTGGTTTGCTTACTGCATCAATTGCTTTTATTAGCACAAACATTCTTTTAATTAGATTAGTTATATTTGTCTTTCTTTGTCTTATATCTTCTACTTTATTTATGACTATGAAAAGTCGTGGAGTAAGAACTTATGTATGAGTGTATTGAGTGATTAAGCATATACTTAGAGTGAAAAAATATAAAACATCAGGTGCTTTTAACACAAAGAACCTAAATACTTTACAAAAACTTGAGGGGAAATATTTCAATTTATTATCAAAAGGAAACTTCCTTAAATCTAATTTCACAACATGAGGAATGGTACTTGAAGTTTTTGGAAAAGATATTAGCACTAATAATTATCAAGAACAAGATTTATATTTAGATTCATTAACTGAAACTTTAAATAGCATTGAAACTAAAATCTTTATTGTTAAAATTCCAACCTTTTTAAATACAAAAGATAATTTAGGATTAGAAAAAGTCAAAGATAATCAGGTTTTTGCAAAATTAAAAAAAGATTGAGAAAATGATTTAAACGCAGCTGGTAATTATCAAAAAATAGACAAATACTATATTGTTGTACTTAATAAAGACAAGCAAGAGTTATATAATCAAGTCATGCAAATTCAATCAGGTTTAGCAAAGGCTGAACTTGAAAGCGTGATTTTAGAAAATCGTTCATTATTAAATTTTTTAAATGATTTATATTTATTCGGGAATGATTTAAATGAACAAGCGATTAAAGATATTTTACAAACTGGAGATCTTGCAAAATATTTTACTTATGATAATGTGTATTTTAAAAATAAATACTTTATCACTCAAGGAAGAGATAGTCATGTATATAACTCGGTGCAAACTATTTCAGCATTTCCATTAAAATTAAATCAAAACTGAATCCAAGAAACATTTAACTCTAGTTCAGTAGTAGTATGAAGTTTAAATCCACTTGATAGTGCAAAGAAAGATAAAGTTTTAAACACTGCTGAAATTAACTTAGAAGTGAATTCAGAAAATATTTTCAATAGATCCTTTAGAAGAAAACAAAGAAACAATCAAGAGGCCTTAGAAAATGTTTCAGAAGCTGTTTCGTGAAATACTCAGCAATTATTCGAAAGTTCATTAATGCTTTGAAATCGTGCTTTTGATTTAGAAACATTAAAAGAACAAGAACAAGAAAACATCCTCAATATTAAAAAGTGAAAGGGATTGAATAATAATTTACATTTTCGTCAAATTGAAGCATATTCATCCATTTTGTTTAAACAAACTGATATGCTCAATGAATATACTGAACAATTAAGTGAAAATATTGGTTCCGGTTGAGTATTCCACAATCAATATATTAATGATCAAATCTTTTCTATTATTGGGAATGCACTTTTTAATAAAAATATTCCTGTATTCTTTGATCCATCAATTAAAAACGCTAAGCGTGTAAATCAAAATATGTTTGTACTTGGGACTAGCGGAAGTGGAAAGAGTACATTTTGTAAAAAGCTCCTTGTTCCACGGGTTGCAATGAATGATAAAGTGATTATTTTAGATCCACAAGGGGAGTATAAATCTAGCATGAGTGCTCTTGGTGGAAGAGTGATTAAAATGGGTGTTGCAGAAGATTTACGTTTTAATCCACTACAAATTATTAAGCTATTTAATCCACGTCAAGAAGACTCAAAGAAAGAACAAAAGATAACAAATTCAAACGAACAAATCTTAACACTGAATGAAGATTTTATTCGTGAATGATTTATGTTATTATATCCAGAGTTTACAGCTACACATATTAAAATCATTGTTATTGCTCTAAAGAAAGTTTGAGCAAGATTTGGATTTTTAAAAGCTCAAGACGATATCACTAAACGTGATAACAACGCTTATCCATTAGTTAGTGATTTAATTGAAGAGCTTAGAAAGATTAGAAAAGAAGATTTATTTTTTGATAATGCTATTGAAATTTTAACAGCATTAGAATTGGATTTTTTAGATAATGGGCGCTTTCATAAGCTATACAATCAATACACCAATATTGACTTAAGTGATAATTTAATTGTTTTTGATACATCTTCGTTAATGCATCAGAAAAAAGAAGTTAAGAATAGTTCGTTTTACTTAATCATCTCATTTATAAAAGGTATAATTTCAGATACATATAAAAAAGATTATCGGGTTTGATTAATGATTGATGAAGCACATAAATTTATTGACGCTAATTCACTTTCAACATTAGATTTTATTTATCAAACCGTGAAAGAAGGTCGTAAATATAACTGTGGAACAATTATAACAACTCAAAATCCTCAAGACTTTACAAAAACAGATGACATTAAACAAAAAGGTCAAGCAATTTTAGAGAATTGTCAATATGCCGTATTTTTAAAACTCACTCCTGGTTCAACGAGTGCAGTTGATACACTCTTTGAAGCTGCAGGTGGATTATCAGAAACAGAAAAACACTTTTTAATTCATGCAAAAGTAGGAGAGGGAATTCTTGCTTTAAATTCAAAAACTAGAATTGCAATTGATACTTATTATAACGACACAGAAAAAGAACTATTTTTTGAAAGTGGGGATTTAAGAAAATATGAATAAACTTAATCAAGCACAAGAACAGAAAAAACAAGTTCAAAAAAAGATAGACAACATTATTCAACAAACTAATTCAAGAACTTATTTTCAACATCGTTTTAGTGGTCGCATGCGAAACCAAGAAGAAGCAGTTAAATTTGAAAAATGAAAAAAGAAAATTGAAAAGAGTGGAATTTCACTTAATAGTGCTATATGCAATGCATTAATAGAATATATAGATAATGAAGAATTTAATGAAGTTATCGATGTAGTTAAAGAGCGTTTGCACTACTATTTTAGAAAAGCAATTTTCACTTCCACTAAACCAATTCATAATAGATTAAAACATCATTTTAAATATTTAAATTTAAGATTAGATATCTTAGATTATAAACTCAATGCAATTTTAAATATTGCACTTAATCAAGTAAATGCTCAATTAGCTAATCGTGAAGACATTAACAGTAAATTATATGAAGAAAGCATTGCATTTATTAAAATGAAGAAAATGATTTCTACTTATATGGATGAAGAAGAAGCTATAGATCGCAAAGAAGAAGAGCAAATGAGCTCTAATTTAAATAGAACATATAAGGATTTACTTGATAAACATGAAAATAATTTAGATGTGAAAGGAATGTATAAAAATGAGAAAAACAAAACGGTTAATTCTTAGTTCTTTAGTAGTTGCTCCAACTACTATTTTTTCTATTCTTGGGGTTTCAGCAATATCTAATGATAGTGATTATACAAATATTCCTCAAACTTCTTTTGATGAAATTATCGATAGACAAAATACTCCAATTGTAAAAAGAGAAACAATAAATGCAACTATAAATATTGTTGAACAAAGCAATCGAAAAGAAGGTATAGAATTAGAAACCTCACAAAATGCTTTTATTGCAAATCAAATTACTTTTAATCATAATAAAAGCCCGTGAAATTATGAATTTTTAAATAGAGGAGAAATAAAAGCCACTAACAGACCTGGTGGAGGTTGAATATCAAGTGCTTTGGGTTGATTGGCAATAGGTAGTACTTTTACTGATTATGAAAATCATAATTCACACATATTAAACAATAATATTAATTTGAATATGGATGCAAATGAATTTATTGAGAAATTTGATGATATGGATATAAATTTTTCTATAGGTAAAGAAGATTATAAAGGTAAACGTTCTTGAATTTATAATGAAAATATTTTTAATAAAATTAATTCATCTTTTTTTTCTAAAATAACAGAAAAAATAAATATACTAAATTCTTTTGCAAAAACGAGTCAAAAATTAGATCAGAAAATTTTAGTTGAATCTATGAAATTAAGTTTTGATATTGATACAGAACATTCAATAGATAATAATCCTTTAAATTTAAAATGAGGTGGTATCAGACTCAAAAATATTAAAGCAAACGTAGAATTGAATTTAAAAATTATAAAAACATATAAAAACAATCAAAATTATTTAAATTTATTAAAAATTAAAAATGAGTTTGATAGTTCTAATTTTAAAAAGACCAATCAAATTTCAGTTTCAACTGATATCGGTGGTAATTATGGAGTGACAGATACAAAAATTGCTTCAGATGATAAAAGTAATCGAGAATATTTGGAGGAAGAATTAGATAAAATTTCTTTTTACAAAAAATATAAGAATAGTTCAGAATATCTTGTTGGATATGAACCAATTAATAGTGATACACTAAGATTTTATTTATACTTTGAAAACAATCAAACAGGTAATATTGAAAAAGTTATATTGAAAGAATTAAAAATTAATTGAAAAAACACGAATAAATTTGAAAACAAAAACTTACAAAATCGTTTACAAATTATTCCTAGTAAATTTTTAGATATCACTCAACCTGTAAGTTATGATTTAGTCGAAGATGAACCTGAGCGTATTGAAAACGACCAACAATTAAGTGATACATATGGTGGAACTTGAATTTATCATGCTCCTGCCAAAATAGCTTTCAATACAACTTTAAGAGAAGATGAAACATTAATTATTAATGGAAATAAAATTGATGTTTTAGATCAAAAATTTCGCTATGATTTAAAAGACTTGCGTAGCGAAAAAAAAGAAAAGCAAGCTGAAAAAAATAAACCGAATCAATATACCATTGAGCTTGTTAAATATGATAAATCAAGCATCAATGGTAATAATCAACATGAATTAAAAAGATATAAAATCGTTTTAATTATTAATTCAGTTGGTGCAGATATTAATGGAAAATGATATGCCTGAAATCCTGAAATTAATCCACAACAGCGAGAATTAATTGAACCATATTTAAAAAATGAACATGGCGATTTTATTTTAGATTCGCATGAAAATAAAATAAAAAATCCTAAATATGATCCATTAATTAATCCTAAAACAGGAACTAAAGAAGAAGTTTTGTGAGTAGATTATACAGGATATAACAACCTTCCACAAAATACTCGATTTTTGCAAGACCCATTAAATTTTAATGGTAAAGTAAGAACTAAGAACGAAAGAAATATGTTTGGATTTATTGCTTCAGGTGCTGTTGTTGGTAAAGGGGTTAATGTTTCTTCAAATACTAAAATTGATTTAGCTCAACGTTTTAAAATAAATACATCTAATAATAAATTTACAACTAATCAACAAGCAAAGGTTAATATAATCAATAATGAAAATGATTATTTTTCAACATCGGGATTGTGATTATATACTTTAAGAGATAAAGGAAATACAGATTCGTATAAACTGTTTTATATCGGAAACACAAATCCTCAATCTAATTTTAGTGATGTATATAAAAATGAACATGTTAAACCTTTTTGAACAACTTATCATGGTAAAAACTTGCAAAATTATTTAATTAAAAATAAATTAGTTGCGGAAGATAATATTAAATCACTTAAATATGAACAAGTGATTAATTATTGAAAACAATATGTTTCAAACATGGACGAAATTATTTTTGGAAGAAAAAATAAAAAAAATGAATTAGAAAAAAGTTGAGATAATTCAAACGAAAATATCAATAAAATGAATTTGAATTATCTCTTAGATAATGAAAAACTAAAAGATTTGGCTTCAAACACACTTTCAGAGGATTTTGATAAACTAAATAAAAAAACATTAAAAGATTTATTAATTCAACATAATAAAGATAATTTAGATTTAGAATTGGTAAAAAACAATAACGAAATTAATGTTGTCATTAAACCTAAAAATCCCGCTGCATATGAAGGGTTGCATTTTCATAATATAACTACCACTATTCCTGTTAAATGAAAAGAAGATGTTGAGTTTGAAGCTAAAACTCAAAAAACTAAAATCACTCCGTCTATTTCAACTGATTATCTAAATTCTTTATTTGAAAATGCAACATCATATCAATATGTTTTAGATAATATTGATGATGATTTATTACTTGATTTTGATAACAAAGATAAAGTGAATTACACAATTGAAAAAACTTTTGATAATAAATTTAGATTTATTTTTAATGTAAAAGAAGACTATTACAAAGACTATTATATTCCACGTGATGAAATGGTGTTGTACTATGAACATGAAAAAATAGATCCTAATTACAAGAGCAATTTAATTAATGTTTTTGATAATTTCAATTTAAAACAAATTAATTTAAATGGAATAACAGATTTACAAAAAGCTAAAGATTTTATTAAACAAAATATTGAAAAGACAATGGATAAAGCTTTTGTTTTAAATAGAGATTATGTAATCACTAACTTAGATGCTGTTGCTCGACAAGCAATTAGCAATGTATCAACCTTTGATAATCCTGTATATTTTAATTTAAATTTAACTGCTAATACTGATAAATTAAATCAATTAATTGGATTTAAAACTATTAAAGTTTACAATAGCGTACTTAATAATCATATACCACGCGAAAGCAATTTGGTTAACTATAACATTAGCAATAAAAGCTTTAGAAACATAAATACTTTTGAAGATATGTATAACAATTTAGTCCAAGAAATTGATAAAGATTTAGCAATTTATGGAATTAATTTTAAAGATTATTTAACTTTTGAAAATGAACAAGAGCTTTATAAACTAATTGTTCCTAAGAAAATTAATAAGATTAATCTTAAACTTATTCCTGTTAATAATCTTTTAAATGGTGATAAAACTATTGAAATTACAAATGATAATACTGGAGTTTCTTCATCCCCTGATGTTGATGAAAACGGGAAGATTATTGAAAAGAAAATTGATTATTCTAAGCTTGCGCAAGAAAAAGAGCAAGCTGATGAAACATATATCAATAGTAGAAACTTTGAAAGTGAAAAGCAAGAATTTAAAGATAATCAAATCAAAAATGAATGAGAGATTGGTTTTAAACCTCCTGTACTCCCTGAAGGATTTAAACTCCCTGATTTTAATGCAATTAATCCAGGTATATCAAACATAAACAATAATGCAAATATTAATCCTGCCGAGCAAGAACAATCATATTTTAAAAAGAATTGAACTTGAATACTTCCAACTATTATATTATCAAGTGCTGGATTGTTCCTTCTTGGATGAGCAATTTACACAAGGTATTTCAACCGTGGTATTAAATAATATTTAGACAAAATATCATCAATCGATGATATTTTTTTGTTCCTTTTCAATTTTAATTATTTTCAATAATGAACTCCCTGTTTGTTTATCTAGTGATAAATTTATAATATTTATATGAACACAGGATTAAATCATCAAATGGCTAAAGAGTTAATTGAAAATCATTTCTTTCAATTAGAAAAAGAGTTTGCTCGTTCACAAGAACGCAAAGATAAAGGATGAAATATTTATCGTGTGAGACCTAGAATTATCAAAAGCATTTATGGACAATTAACATTAAAACGTTATTTATTCATTGATAAACAAAGGAATTTTCATCATTTTGATAATCCTTTTTATCAAATAACAAAACACAAAAATATTGATAATGAATTAAAAAATAAAGTTTTTTCAATGAAAATGCAAGGGAATTCTAATCATCAAATTTTAAAGGATTTATCATACAAAACCATATCAAAAGCAAGCATTGCAAACATAATTAAAGAACAAAAACTTAATGATAAAATCAATTTTGAACGTGTTCAAAACACAACAAAAACGCTATATATTGAAGCAGATGATACATATGTTAATCTAAAACTTGATAAACATAATACACAAAAAACAAGAGCAAGAATGATTGTTTTACATCAAGGATTGGATGAAAATAAACGCATTCTTAATAAAACGACATTAATAGAATTAGCTAAAACCAATTCAAAAAGCAAGACAATCAGTAAGCAATTTATTGATAATATTAAAGCTAAAATTGAACAATTTTATGGTTCGGATTATGAACAAATTGTTGTTTATGGAGACGGCGCTCACTTTATCAAAAGCTTAGCAAAAGCACTTAATGCTAAATACATTTTAGATAAATTTCACTTGCTGAGAAAGCTATTTATACTATGTGGTTTTAATAAATATAACACAGAAAACAAGCGTTTGTTTATTGATTATTTAGCACAAAACAACACTACTTTGTTTGCTAAAATTAGAGATTTATTGCTTAATAATCAAGCACAAGAAGCGTTATTTTTACTTGAAAATGAATTTGAAAATAGATGAAATTCACTTTCAAAACTAAAGCAAAATCAATATATGGACTTTATCAAATACATTAAAAATAATCGTCAATTTATCATTCATTACAATCGTGATTACAATATTGGTTCACACACTGAGTCATTAATTTGTCATCAAATTAAGAAAAATGGAACAAAAAAATTCACTACATATGGCATTGAGACATTTAAAAAAATACTCATTTTTAATCTAAATGAACGTGAAAATTTACTCTTTATTTAATTTTAAAAACGTCCATTTTTGATCACTTGAAAATACTCAAAAATGCTAATTTTCTTCAAAATTAAAAAATTGTCATTTTATTGTTGGTTTTTTCTAAAGTGCAAAAGTGGCAGATTTTTGCATAAAGAAATTCAGGGTTTTAATATACTATGTATATTACTTGTTTGGAATATTACATTTTGCATAAAGATTTTATGCACACTGAAATTTTTGCATAACAAGTGGAGCAAAATTATGCAAAATTCTATTACATAGTAATAGCACGAATAAGAGATGCCTGCGTTAAGCAGATTTGCATCACCTTATCGTGCTTTAAAGCATGCATGTGTACACGTGCGCGCGTTGCACTCAAATTTTGCACTTTGCATAACGTGTTTTTGGACATGTATTTTTTACATGAAAAACCCTGAATTTTTTTCTTAGCATATTGATGATTTGATATAATTTTTATGCTTAAGAGATGTATATGCTCTTTACTGACAAATTTTGGATTTCACTCCCTTTTGTTATGATTGTTAATTTTTATTAAAGTTCATATAGCTTTTTTAAAATTTAAATCTAAATATCAGGTCTTTGGATTAAATTTTATCTTTTGAATAGATAAATGCGTTAAGTGTACATACAATTTTAATGAAGAAGTTTTTTTATAATTAAAAAGCAAGGTTTTTGTAATAAAAAATACTACAAAAAATATGAACAAATAAATATTACCGCTAAAAAACATTCTAAACTATATTATAAACCTGGACAAACAAATTGGTAGCATGTCCAGGTTTATCTTTAGATATTTTTTGTTTTTTTATTAAGCAAAAGGTTTTAACTATACATTTTGACTTTAGTTATTGATTCTTGATTCTTCTAATGTTTTTAATGAAAGCGTAGTTGCTTTTATGGTTTTATAATATAAAAAAAGTGATAAACCAGGAATAAAATATGCTTTATCAGCAATTTTTGATAATATATCATATTCTTGTTCTTCTTGATTATTTGCTAAAAGCATATAATCAGCCTTAATATCTTTAATTGTTGATGCTAATTTTACATAAAAAAATTGTGATGTTATTCCAACAGGTAATGAAATTCCAATTGAGATATAAAGTAATTTGAAATCAAATAATTCATATCAGTCTTCGACTGCTGAACGAATAAGAATAACAAGGCAAACAAACATGAAAACAAGACACGCAAAGACAAGAAAAGCAATAAAGAAAAGTATTTTAGATAATCGGTTTGCTTTTTGAAGTTTTTGAGAAATTTCCATTTTATCCTTTGATAATAGTATTGTTGAAACTAATTATACACAATTATTAAGCACAAAAGTTATTTAGTTTTGATTTTGATAATACTTTTCTAGCTCAAGAAAATATTGGATATTTGCTTGATAATTTGGATTGTAAAATTTTTCATTTTCTTGTTCAGAATAAACAACCATTAAGTAATGAATATATCTAGCGTGTTCCTTGTCCCCATGTAAAATGTGGACAATAATATCACGGTTTAGTGAAAAAGATTTCATTTGCTTATTAAAAAAATATTTTCTATCATAGCGTAATTTTCAAGCTACATCATAATCATATTCAATATTATCTAATACAGAACCACCTACAACAAGATTTTGAATGGAACCATCATGATTAATAATATTCATTTTATTTGAGATATTAATTCGAAATAATGACACCCTAGAATTGCTATTTATATTTTTAGTTAATTTAATTATTTTATTAATTCTCCCACTTCAGTAAAGATAAAAAGAAAAACAAAACAATACTCAAAAAATCCACAAACCAGAAAGAATTAAATGAAAAAGAATCGGTGTACTTACTTTAAATCAGACAAGATACAAAATATTTGTGATAAAAAAGTAAAAAAATCATTTTAAAATTCAATAAAAAACTTCTTTTATAGTATCTTTTAGTGTTAAAACAAGCGAATTAACACCCCTAACGAAAAAATGGTGAGGATTAATTTTATTTTTTAAAACATAATTAATTTTGCGAATTACTATACTTAACCAAATATTTTTTACTTTATAAAGTATAAATTTTTTAATCTTATAAACAAAAATATATAAAAAAACTAAGTCAATTAATCATAACATTGATTGAAAATAAAAATTATTCAAAATCATTACATTTCCTCATATTTTTTAATAAGATTCTCGTTTTCAAAAACAAAATATGGAGCATTAAAATTATCTATGTCAAATATATAAATATATATTAATGTTTTAGCTTGATTACCTAAAAAATGCATGATGTAACTTTTTCACAAAACAAAGGTTACTGTATTTTTAAAAACCATTCCTTTTATTTTAAACAAAAAATTTTCTTCGTTTTCGCTTTTATATTTTATTGATTTTATTTTGAGTAGACTTATTTCTTGAAAATTAAAAACTTTTGTTTCTTTAATTATTGATTCAAACTTAGAAATTTTATATATATAAAATATTCCGGCACCATAATAACCAACTAATAAAATGTTTGTTACTCAAAACGCATATTCTTCTGGAAAGTTAGATTTATTAAAATTTCAAAACCAAATAAAGTAAATGAAAACAAAATTAAAAATAAATTCAAAAATTAAACCAAGAAAAATCACCTTTTTGTTGTGTCGATTAACTTTTAATAATGTTCATATAGCTTGCTTAAATTTTCCATCTAAATATCAGGTATTTTGATTAAAACTTATTTTTTGATAAGCTAGTATCGATAAATAAACAATAAACTTTAATGAAGGAAATTTTTTAAAAGCAAAAATACCGATTCTTATAACAAATAAAATAGAAAATATTATAAATAAAGTAGTATTCCCTGTGAAGAGCATTCTATCCTAGATTATCCTCTTTAGTATTATTTCTAATTTTTCTAATATAAGTACCTTTTTTAGGGTCGTGAACTCTTTGAAGCTCTCAAGCTCTCAATTCTCAGTCGTTATATTGTAACATTTCAGAAATGGTTTTTTCTTCTTGTGTTTGAAGGTTTCTAAAAACTAAGTTTCTCCCACCTGAACCACCATTTCAGTAATAATCGGTTTGTTCTGTTTCATGAATTACAACTCAGTTATATTTTTTAAGTTCTTCGAATCTTGATAATGATTTATCTAAATCTTTACTCACTTCTAACTCTTTTTGATTGATGTAATTTATTTTTTCGTTTGTTTCTGCCAAATCCTTAGCACTTCAAATGGTTTGGACGGCATCAACCCCAATAGAAAAAAATTTAAAAGCAGATGATTTAACTATATCATAAAAGGTTTTTATTACTTTATTTTTTGTTAATAAATTAAATCTCTTTACAATCCTTTCGAAAATTGTTGAATGAAATGAAGTTGTAGATCAGCTTTTTGTAAATTCACCTTCAAATCGGTCAATAATACCTGGTTCATCAGACACGAATTCAGAATACATTTTGATTTTTTCTTCTGATAATCTAATGTTATCATCAACGCTAGAAATTAGTGTGCTAATAGATACCGAAGTCAGTGCTAGAGTAGCTGTTGCTCACCACAATCCCGGTATAATAAAGGAAAAAAATCCAACAAAAACTGAAGTTACACCGGTAGCAATGGAAGCAGCAAGTAGGGCTTTCTTTTTATTAACTAAATGTTTTAAATTATTTTTGATTTCATTCCTTACTTCTATTAAATTTTTTATTGTTTTCTTTAAATTTTCAAATTCAAGTGAAGCCTTTTTTGAATTTATTTCTCCATCTACAATATTTAATTTATAATTTTTCTCCCTATCTAAAGCTTCTCTTTTGAGTTTTTCTTTGAATTCCTTTTTTGTTATTTGAATTGATTTAAGTGTTTTCTTAGTATCAATAGAAAATCTTTTAATTTGTGTCTTTAATTGTTTTGCTAGATTATCTGAAATTTCAACATTTATATATTTGTTATATTCTTGTTGTGAGATTTTTCCATCTTTTAACAATTTATCTAAAAAAGTTTTCGAAATTCTTTTTATTTCCTCTTTTGTTATATTATTGCTAAGTTTAGTCCCTGATACATTTTTATCTAGCATTAAATCTGTAATTTTTGTAATAGTTTTATTATTCTGATTTTGCAACTCTTGCTTAAATTCATCCATGAATTTTTCGTTAAGTATTATCTTATTTTGTTTTGCTGTATTAGTAGTTTGTGAACTAATATTATTTGCAACAACCGAAGAAAGTTGAGCAACATTAGAGATTGGTTCTCCAATCTTAAAATAAATTTTTTTCATTTTTATTTCCTAAATTATTGAATATTAATATTTAAATTATATTTAATTTCTAATGAATAAAAATATTTAATATAAAAATATACCCCTTTTTAAGTTAGATTTAGTGTCTAACCTTTGGAGTTAATATCATTTTAAGTTATATTTTTTTGTTTAAGTTTTAGGGTACATATCAAAGGGTGCTTTTGGTTTTAATGTATTTCTTCATTTCCTGATTTTATTATTGCATTAGCCTTGTTATTTAAGTAATTTAATGTTTTTGTTATTTTAAAAAGCATAAATATTCATCAAGGTAGAGCTAAAAATAAAATAAAAGTAAATGTTATAGTTCAACGGAAGTAAAAATTATAGTTTTGATATAATTTTTCTTCTTTTATTGATCGAAAAAAGTTTTTTATTTTCTTTGTTATTTTAATAAAAAAAACAACACAAGCAACCCAAATTATAAATAAGATTAATTGATGAATTTGTTCCCAATTCCACCTAAAAGATGACAAAACAAATAGATACAAATATATATTTATAAAAAACCAAATATATAAAATACTATTAATGCAAGCTAATAATCTTGCTCCTAATAGCAATTGCATTACCTCTTCCACTTTTTTTAAATTCATTTTAATCTCCTTGATTAATTAAAATAATTTGGATATATAAAAATAATTCCTAAACCTGGACAATTTTTGAAATCTTTTAAATATTTATATCCCATTCTTTTCAATTTTGCTAACATCAACTTTTATTATTGTTCTCTTCAAAAATTTCTTTGTAAATTTCAAGAATTTTAATTATCTGATCCATAGGGACTTTGGTACAGTCAATTTTTTGTTTTCTTTTCGGTCTCCCGCTACCCTTACCTTTTTTGAGTGATTTACCAGTTTTAATATAAATCACATCATTATTTTTTAAAAAATTATTGTATTTAGGATTGAAATATCTTCTTATTTCATCAACTTGAAAGTTCTTATTAAATTCCTTTATAGATATAAACTTAAATTCACTGCATTATATTTCGTTTTCTTGATATTTTTTATAATATTCAAATCATTTTAATCATTGTTCAGGTTTTAATTGACTCATAATTGCCTTTATTTTAATTATAAATTAAAAAAACACGCTCAAATTTGCGTGTCTAGGTTTATTTCCAAGGATTAGTTATTTGCTTTATTATTAGCATTTAATAATTGTTTAGCAATATTTCCAAATAATTGAACTGAAACTTTAGTGTTTGGATACATTTGATGAAAACTTTTGTAATATTCTTCAATTTTTGTTTGTAATTCTAAAAAGTTTTCAGCATTAGCATCTAAGAACATTTCAGGTTTTAATTGGTCAAAAAATTTAGTGACCTCATTTAATTGTGCTTGAAAATCTGTTGGACTGTATTTATTAATTTCTTTTCAAAGCTCTACTAAATTCAATTGAGAGACATAATTAATAAATTCGTCATTAGTAGGAATTGAGAAACGAATTAGTTCGTGTAATTTATCTTCAATCCCTAATTCTGACCCACTATCAGATTTTAAATGATATGCTTTCAAGAAAACGTTTTCAAAAAATTTAAAATCCACATTATTTTGCATTTGAATTTGTTCTTCATCGTCAAGCGTTTTATTAAGCTTTTCGATAACTTCATTTAAATTAAGAGTACTTTTATTTTCGTTAAAGATTTTTTCTAATATTTTTGTAAAACTCTCTGTATTTGAATCAAGATTTTGTTTTGAAGCTAATTCTGTTAATGCACTTACATTTGTTATTTTAAAAGTCGTCATTAAAAAGTCGTCTAGAAGTTTAACAATTTTCTCTTTTAAGTTAGTGTTTTGATTTAAAATCAATTGAATATTTTCTTGTTTGTGCTCTTGATAGTATTTTTGATTTTCTTGTGCAGGTGTTAAAGGTGTTTGAGTGTTATTTCCAGGGTTTTCTTCAGTTTTAGGTGGTTGTTTTATAGAACTATTATTTTCAGGATTTACAACATCATTGTTATTCATTGGCGGTTTTGTTTCGGCTGAAGGATCTTGATTATTAATTGGGTCTTTTACACCTGTTCCAGGGTTTGGTTGTGAGTTCGGAGCAGGTTTTTGTTCTGTGCTAGGAGGTGTTGTTTGTTGTGTTGTTGAACAAGAGATTAAAGCAATCGGAGCAAGCGATAATAAGCTTGTTAAGTAAAATTTATTTAATTTCATATAATTTCCTTCTTTCTTATACTTAAATTATATTACAGATTAGGTATATAAAGTTTATCAGAATAAATTAAAAAACAAAATCTATTTAATTTTTTTATGGGGACTCCAATACTATTATAATTTGTGGATAAAAATTAAAAAATCGTCCGAAAGGACGAGATTGGTTTATCTGATTTTTATCTTTTAATTTCTTTAAGACGAGCACTTTTTCCAGTGCGGTTTCTCATAAAGTAAAGTCTGTGTCTTCTTACTTTATTTGAACGAACTACTTCAATACTTGCAATTAAAGGTGAGTTAAGAGGAAATGTTCTTTCCACTCCAACTCCGTATGAAATTTTTCTAACTGTAAATGTTTCACGAGTTCCTGATTCTTTTTTAGAGATAACTAAACCTTCAAAAATCTGAATACGTTCTTTTTCACCTTCTCGAATCCGAACGTGAACTTTAACATTATCCCCAGTTTGAAAGTCAACTAAATCTGTACGTAATTGTTTTTCTTCAACAAGCTCTATTAATTTATTTCTCATGTTTAATCCTTTCGATAATATCAGGTCGATTTTTGAGCGTTTTTTCTCATTGAGCCTGATCTTTTCATTTTTGTATCTCGCTATGATTTCCGTTAAAAAGTACTTGAGGAACTTTCATTCCTTTATACTCTCTTGGGCGAGTATATTGTGGATAATCCAATAAACCTATTCCTTGAAATGAATCGTTTTGGTGCGACTGTTCATTAATCACGCCATCAACTAGTCGAGTGATTGAATCGGCCATAACCATGGCTGGGAGCTCTCCGCCAGTGAGGACATAATCTCCAATTGATAGTTCAATATCAACTAGTTCTACAACTCTTTCGTCAAACCCTTCATATCTTCCGCAAATAAATGTAATTTGTTCATGACGTGAAAGTTCTTGAGCAATTTGTTGATTAAAAACTTTACCTTGAGGCGAAACTAAAATTTTATATCCGCCCTGATTTTGTAGCGATTCAAGAGCCAGGTCAATTGGTTCAATTTGCAAGAGCAACCCATGACCACCGCCATAAATTTCATCATCAACCTTATGGTGTTTGTTTTTGCTAAACGCTCTAAAATCAATAACATTAATCTCAATTAAATTTTTAGCAATTGCTTTATTAATGATACTTTCAGAAATAAAAGGGTCAAAATACTTTGGGAATAGAGTTAAAAAATTAATTTTCATTGCTTATTTTTTAAGTTCAGCTGTTAGCTTGTTAGCTCTAAAAAGATTTGAAACAGTTTCAGTAGTTTTGGCACCTTTAGCAAGTCATGCTGCAGTTGCTTCTTTATTTAATACAAGTTCTTTGGTAGAAGGATTGTAGTGACCTAAAGCTTCGATAAATCTCCCATCACGTGGAGCACGTGCATCAGCAGCAACAATTTTGTAGACAGGTCTAAATTTGCTTCCCATGCGTCTAAGTCTAATTTTTACCATAGATTACCTCCTTTACTGTCAAGCAAAAGTGCTTGACACTTATAACTAAGTAAGTTAATTATAAACTAAAAATATAAAAGTGAAAATATTTTGATTTTGATATAATAAATAAGCCGTTAAAACAATAACCCACTAACCTGGTCAGGACAGAAATGGAGCAGCCAAATGAGGAAGTGTTGTGTTTAACGGTTTTTTTATTTGCATAAAAAACACTCTTAAAGTAGAAATTGGTACAATAATACTTAAAGGAATATATGAGTCAAGAGCAAAGTTTATACTATA
This sequence comes from Mycoplasma sp. 3686h, assembly GCF_056781225.1. Taxonomy (NCBI): domain Bacteria; kingdom Bacillati; phylum Mycoplasmatota; class Mollicutes; order Mycoplasmatales; family Mycoplasmataceae; genus Mycoplasma; species Mycoplasma sp. 3686h. Next base: position 122,303 of record NZ_CM165562.1, read on the forward strand.
AAACGGAACAACAAGAAAGTGTTGATTTATTTATAGATTTAATTTTTCCACATATCCAAGAATGCAAAATGGTTTTATTACAAGGTGATTTAGGTGCAGGTAAAACCACTATTGTTAAGTATATAGCTCAAAAACTCCAAATTAAAGATAATATCACTAGTCCGAGTTTTTCATACATGAAAACATATCCTGGATTAGTCCATATTGATTTGTACAATTATAAGGGCGATCTGGATGAATTTGAGGATTATTTTGAAGATAATATTGTTGCAATTGAATGATCAAATTTAAAGAAGTTAGCATATCAGAAATATGTTTTAATTGACATTAAAGTTAATAATAACAAAAGAGATTATCAAGCTTGGGTGGTGAAATAATGAATGTTTTTCTTGATACAGTCGCAAGTGATTTAGTGATTATTTTATTTGATGATTCTTTTCAAGTTCACAATTATATTCACGTTATTGGAGTTAAAAAGAAAGTAGAATTACTTACAGAGCAATTTGATAGTTTGCTAAACAAGCATAATTTAAAGTATCAAAATATTGAGAAATTTTATATTAATAAAGGTCCTGGATTTTTTACTGGAGTACGTATTGCTTTAGTTTTTGCTCGCACCATTGCATTATGAACCGGAGCTCAAATTTATACTACTAATTCATTTTTGATTTTAAATAAACAAATTATAAAAGATACTTTCGTTTTAGATGCAAGTGGTGGTAAAAAATACTTATTACCTCAAAAAATGCTAGAAAACAGAAATATTAATCATATTCAAAACAGCATTAAGGTTGAAAAAAGTGATCAACAAGTTGATCAAATTAATTATCAATTACTAATTGATAATTTTGCAATCTATCAAGATATTTTTACACAAGAAAAATTATTGGATATTACTCCGCTATATATAAAAATGCCCCAGATTGGAGAAGTATAAAATGACCATTTTAGGAATTGAAACTTCACATGATGATACATCAATTGCTGTTTTAAGAGATGGTCAGGTTCTTGATATGTGAACGATTTCTCAAATTGATATTTTTGAAAAATTTGGTGGGACTATTCCTGAATTAGCTTCCCGTGAGCATGTTAAAAACATTTCACTAATCCAAAAATTAATCATGGAGAAATATTCTCAAAGTGATTTTGATTATGTTGCTTATACTAAAGAACCAGGATTAATAGGAACCTTACAAATTGGGTATTTGTTTGCTTTTGCTACAGCAAAAACTTTTAATATTCCACTAATTCCGATTAACCATTTGCATGGGCATTTCTTATCGGCCGCATTAACCAATCAAATTACTTATCCAGCACTTTGTTTATTGGTTTCAGGTGGGCATACCCAATTAATTTATGCAACTTCGCATTCGAATATTGAAATTATTGGTGAAACTTTAGACGATGCAGTAGGAGAAGTGTTTGATAAAGTGTCTTCTCGGCTTGGAATTGGATTTCCTGGTGGTCCATTGATTGATAAGATTTTCCAACAATATAAGGGTGAATACATTGATTTCACCATTCCAAAAACAAAAAATGAATTTGATTTTTCATTTAGTGGAATTAAAACCCAAGTTCTTAATTATCTTAATAAGCTAAAAATGAATAAAAAAGAAATTAATACTCAACAAATTGCTGCTAGTTTTCAACGCATTGCCATTGAATATTTAATTCAAAAAACTAATTGAGCACTCAGCAAATACAAAGTTGCTTCATTAGTGCTTGGAGGAGGAGTTTCAGCTAATTCACATTTAAGAGAAGAATTTGTTAAACTTCATCCAAATACTATTATTCCATCAATGAAATATACCACTGATAATGGAGCAATGATTGCTCAAGTTGCTTATTTAAATTTGACAAAAAAATAGGTTTTTATAAACCTATTTTTTAACTAATTGATTGAGCTCTTTCACAACCTCTTGCGGTCTTTCAGTGATAATTGCATGTCCAGTTTTTGCAATTATTTTAGTTGGGATTTGATATTTATTTTTAATCATTTCCATTTGTTCTGCAGGAGTAAATCTATCTGTATCCCCACTAAATACTTGCACATTAGTAGCATTTGCATATAAATTAGCTACAACAGTTGATCGATATTCTTTACTCATTATTTGTTCAGTAACCATATATTGGAATTTATTTTTCTTAATAGTATACCCTTCAGGAGTTCCTTGACACAAGTATTTAGCAACTGCTGAAACTTTCGGGGTTTTTTCATAAAATAAATTTTCGCAAGCATCAATGCATCCTGCTTCATCATCAGGAAGCAATCATTTAACTACATCTTCTATTTGCTCATTTATACTTAAGAATTCATTAAATGGGGATAAAAGTAAAGTTTTTTTAACTCTTGGTTCTTTATTTAAAGATAAAGCACTTGCTGAACCAAGAGAGTGAGAGACCAAATAAATATCTGTTTCGTTTTTTAGTACAGTATCTAAAAAATTTTTAACTAAATCAAAATATTGTTCTAAAGTGATATCTTTTCCTGATGAGCTATCTCCACAACCCGGAAAATCTAATGCTGCAAATCTAAAATCACGTTGCAATCTTAATAAAGGTAAAAATGTTTTATATGTACCACCAAAACCATGGAAAAATAAAACAAGCGGTTTATTTAAATCAGTTTCGTTTTCATAGTGATAAGCTATTTCAAAATTGTTAATTGTTACTTTGTTCATATTACTCAAAAATTAATCCTAAAATTTCTTCCTTTTTAATTCCACCAAAATAATCATTTAGATTAATTTGGTCTAATATTTTTTCAAATTCTTCTTTCTTAAATTCAATTCCTTTAAATAAGTTAATAACACCACTTATTTCTTTTAAGCTCAAAAAATCACCTTCGAACATAATATCATCAATTTTATTTTCAGAAACGTTCAATTTAACAGTTAAAATTCCATTTTCAAACTTTTTAGTGTTTTTTGCCTTAAATTGTGGATTTTTACCATAAATTCACTCTTCTGACGAACGGAAAGCAATTAATTTTTTTAAATCTTTATCGTATTTATCTAAGGGAATTTGCTCCAACGTTGCACCAAAATTATCAATAAAATATTGAATTAATCCATCAATAAATTCGTGCACGCTTAATGGATAATTTAACTCATGAGCAATGTTAGTCACTCTTTGACGAGCTGATTGAATTCCTTTAGATTCCATTTTAAGTTTAGAAGGATTTAATGCATTTGATAACTTAGTTAAATCAACGTCAAACAAGAGTGTTCCGTGAGAAACAATTCTTTTTCCTTTGATAAATTGTGCATTTCCGCTAATTTTAGCTCCATTACACAATAAATCATTTCGTCCATGAAATTGAGCATTTAGCCCAAGTGAATTTAAGTAACCAATGATTGGATTAAGGAAGTTTTCATAATTATTAGTTTTATCATTATCTTTGATAAAACTAAAACTAATATTCCCAAGATCTTCATAAACCGCCCCACCACCACTCATTCGGCGAGCTAATTCAATTTTATTTTTCTCAATATAATCACGTTTAATTTCTTGGTGAGCGTTTTGGTTTCTTCCAATGATTACAGCATTTTCTTGTTGGTATAAATATAAAATATCTCCTGTTTGTTCTGAATCTGCAACAATTAATTCTTCAATTGATAAATTAACATATGCAGAATAGCTTTTACTAAAGTAAATCTTCATGCTAGTTTAATTATATTAAATTAGCAGTTTAAAAAGTATCTATTTATAAAGAAATAAAAAACACAAAAGAAAAAATTGTGTCTTTTGTGTTTTTGTTCTAATAATTATTCAAAAATCAAATCTAGAATTTCTTCTTTTTTAATTCCACCAAAATAAATATTTAAGTCAATTTTATCTAAAACTTGTGCAAATCTTTCTCTTTTAAATTCAATCCCTTTAAACATATCAATAACATCAGTCATTTCTTTTAAGCTTAAAAAATCACCTTCGAATAAAATGTCATCAACTTTATTTTCAGAAACATTTAATTTAACGCTTAAAATTCCATTATCAAACTTTTTAGCAGCTTCAGCGTGGAATTTTGGATTTTTTCCATAAATTCAATCTTCTGATGAACGAAGTTTTACTAATTGATCAAGATCTTTTTGGTATTTATCAAAAGGAATCTCTTCAAGTTTAGCACCAAAATGTTCAACGAAGTATTTTACTAATCCATCGATAAATTGTTGAGCATTTATTGAATAATTTAATTCTTTAGCAATGTTAGTCACTCTTTGACGAGCTGATTGAATTCCTTTAGATTCCATTTTAAGTTTAGAAGGATTTAATGCATTTGATAACTTAGTTAAATCAACATCAAATAATAAAGTTCCGTGTGACGAAATTCTATTTCCTTTGATAAATTGTGCATTTCCGCTAATTTTAGCCCCATTACACAATAAGTCATTTCTTCCATGAAATTGAGCATCTAAACCAAGCGATCTTAAATATCCAATAATTGGAGTGAGGAAGAGTTCATAACCACTATTGTTTTCTTTATCAGTAATAAACGCAAAATTAACGTTTCCACGGTCGTGATAAACAGCTCCTCCACCACTCATCCGACGAGCCAATTCGATTTTATTTTCATTAATGTAATCACGTTTAATTTCTTGGTGAGCGTTTTGGTTTCTTCCGATAATTACAGCATTTTCGTTTTGATATAACAATAAGATATCTTCAGTTTCTTTAGGGTCGCTAACAATTAATTCTTCAAGAGGTAAATTTGTATATGCAGAGTAGTTTTTACTTACGTATATTTTCATGGTTTATATTATATTAAAAATTCAATTGATATAAATAAATTTAGCAGTTTAGATAAAATTGTGCTAAAATTAAAACATTATGGCAGAAAAAAGAGATTATTATGAAGTTTTAGGAGTTTCAAAAGGAGCGAGTGCTCAGGAAATTAAAAGCGCTTATCGTAAATTAGCAATGAAGTATCATCCAGATAAATCAAAAGAAGCTGATTCAGAAAAGAAAATGCAAGAAATTAATGAAGCGTACGAAGTTCTTTCAGATGAGCAAAAAAGAAAGAATTATGATCAATTTGGACATGCAGGAGCTAATGCTCAAGGATTTGGTGGAGGACAAGGATTTTCTGATTTTGAATCTTTTGGTGGATTTGGTGATTTCTTCCAAGATCTTTTTGGTTCATTTTCAGGGTCTTCACGAAGAAATTCAAATGCACCACGCAAGGGAGAAGATAAGTCATTATTGTTTGAGATTTCGTTTTTAGATGCATATAATGGATTTTCTGAAACTAAAAAATTTCCAAAATATGAACTTTGTTTATTCTGTAATGGAAGTGGTGCTGATTCAAGTGAAGGAATTAAAACATGCACTACCTGTGGTGGTAAAGGACATGTTCAAAAACGAATCAACAGTATTTTCGGTGCTCAAATAGTTTCAAGTGAATGTCGCTCTTGTTCAGGAACAGGAAAAATAATTGTCAAACCTTGTTCACATTGTAAAGGACAAAAATACATCAAAACCCAAAAAGAAATCAAAATCAACATTCCAGCAGGGGTTAATAGTGGAGTGATGCTTAAATGTACTGGATTTGGTCATCCAGGAGATAACGGTGGTCCAACCGGAGATTTATATTTAAAAATTCATGTAAGTCCACATAAATACTTTTTAAGATCAGGAGATGATTTAATTTTAGATTTTCCAGTTTCATTTGCAGATATTTTACAAGAAAAAGTTGTTGAAGTACCAACTCCAAATGGAGTGCAAAAAATTCAATTGAAAAAATCATACCTTGAACCCAAAACCATTTCTCTTCCAGGTCTTGGATTTAAACACGGAAGCAGAACTGGAAGCATGAAATTAAACTTAAAAATAGTCATTCCTGATTATTCTTCAAGACAAAGAAAAGAAATCAATAAGATTTTAGAAAATATTCAAGATACAGTAAATCATGATTTTGTTAAAATGGTGAAAAAAGCAAGTTAAAAGAACGTTTTACGTTCTTTTTTTAATATAATGTAAATAGCATTTGAACAAGGAGTAAAATGAAAAAAACAGTTATTATTGGTAATTGAAAAATGAATAAAACTTTTAGTGAAACTAAATCATTTTTAAGCGAATTATCAACACTTTTAGAACAAAATCAAAATCAAATAATTAGTAATTTAGACTATGCAATTGCTGCACCATTTACAAATTTAGCCGCTTTTAATCCTCAAAAAAGTACATTAAAATTAGCAGCTCAAGATGTTTCGCAACATTTAGCTGGAGCATACACTGGGGAAGTTTCAATTAGTATGCTTAAAGATTTAAATGTTTCTTATGTAGTTCTGGGACACTCAGAAAGAAGAATGTATCATAATGAAAGTAATGAATTAATTAATGAAAAAGCTAAAGTTGTATTACAAAATGGATTAACACCAGTGATTTGTGTTGGTGAAAGTTTAGAGCAATACGAACAAGGAATTACTAAAGAAATTATTCAAGAACAAATTGAAAAATCTTTACAAGATTTAGATTTTTCAAAAATTATTGTTGCTTATGAACCAATTTGAGCAATTGGTACTGGAAAAGTAGCGACTCCTCAAGTTGCTCAAGAAGTGTGTCAATTTATACGTTCAATTACTAGCAAAGATTTAATTATTCAATATGGTGGAAGTGTATCACCAAGTAATATACAAGATTTACACTCACAAAAAGATATTGATGGGTTTTTAGTTGGTGGTGCTTCACTTGAAGCAAGCGGCTTTGTTAAATTATTAACTCTAGGTAAATAATTTCTCATTTAAAGGATAAGTGGTTTATTAAATAAATCACTTTTTTATTACCTTTATTTAAAATTCTTTTCAGTTTTTAAACACCTTAAATTAATTGAAAAAAATTAAGCAAAAATTTTTTGAAAATATAAATTAATACTATAATTATTACGATGTAAAAATAAGAGTGATGTTGACTAAAAACATCAAAAAAGACTATTTTTTATATCAAAAACAAAAGAAATGGAAAAAAAGTTAAAAAGTATAATTTCCGAAAATTCAACACAAATAAATGAATTTGATAATCTAAAAAACATTCTTTTTTACTTATTGTTTCCATTAATAAAAATACAAAAACAAGGAGACAAAAATGTCACACTGCGGATGCAAAGATAAAGAAAAAGAACAAGAACAAAAACAAGCTTGTTCAATGAAAAAAGAATCTTGTCCAAAAAACGGAGAATGCTCTAAAGAAAGCACTTGCGATAAAGGTACTTGTCCTAAAAAAGAAGAATCTTCTTGCTCAACAGGTACTTGCTGCAAATCAATGGACAAGTAATAAAAAATAGCATAATCAATGCTATTAAAGAATTAAATTATTAGAGCAGGAAGTTCCTGCTCTTTTTTGTCTTTAAAACAAGGTAGACTATTTATATTGTATTATGAAATTTTATTTATTGAACCAAATTCTTGATGAAAAAATTGAAAATGGTCTGGGTGAACGTATAAAGTTCCTGCTATCGAAATAGATTCAGTGTCATATCCGTAAAAATTAATAACTACAAGCTTTTCAAATCCAAATTTATTAACATCTTGATACTCTAAAAAGTAAATAATGTTATTGAGCATTTTTACTTCGACTAAAGTATCAGTGATTGATTCATTTAAATTAATTCCAGGAATAAGGTCAAATAAATTATTTGACACATAAGTAACTCCTTCAGCGATTTTAACACCATTTTTAAAATACTCTTTTTCAAAAGCTCGGAAACCATTAACAAAAATAACGTTTTTGGTTTCAAATCACTTAGGAGCTTGTATTTGGTCAGTTACTTCAATTCCTTTTTGTTGGTCACATTTGAGCATGTACGAAAGTGGTTTAATCAAATTGTGAAAGTTTTCAGCCACAAAATGACCACGTTTATTGATTGAATATACAGCTCCCAAGGCAGCAAGTTTATTATAAGCACTAACTACCACTCCTCGCGAGCAATCAAAGCGATTCATCAGTGAATGTTCAGAAGGCATCACTTTATTTACCGGAATCTTTTTACTCTTAATTAACTCGAGCAAGTAATCGATAATTTCTTGTGTTTTACTAATATCATTTCTTGAATCTTTCATTTTTAAATTATATTAAAAAATACTAATTAATAATAAAAATGTGGATAGAAGAAAAGCAACTAAGTAAACTAGGACAAGTTTTTTAGACTTTAATAAAAAATATTATAAGCTTCTCAAATTTCTTGAGGAGTTTTTCATTTTAATATCGATTGAAATCGTTCGTTGTTATATCAGTCGATATATTTTCCTATTAATGATTTTAATTCTAGAAAATCAATTTTATTGTAATTTATATGATTTAACAACTCAGTTTTTATAATCGAAAAGAAGTATTCAACTTCCTTATTATCAAGTGAGTTTCCGATTCGACTCATTGAAATAATTCCTTTGTTTTCTTTTACTATTTCTGAATAAATTTTTGAAGAATATTGAAAACCATGATCAGAATGAATGATTCAATCATTTTTAAATTTAATTTTTTCAATGTGAGAGATCACCAAATCAACGTCGTTAAATCTACTAAGTTCTCAACTTAGTATTTTTTTAGTTTTATGATGAATTGCCACTGATAAGAAAACATGATTTTGATTTAAATCTTTTGGTGACTTTATATATGAAACATCAGTAGCAACAATATTAGCTAAATTTCCATTATAATCTCTTCTCACTAAATCAGGAAATCTTACATTTGTGTTTTTAATTTCTCTTTTTCTTTTTGCTTTTCTAACAATGCAATAAAGTTGCAATTCGTTCATAATTCTCCCGATTTTTCTGTAGTTTATGTTTTTGTTATATTGTTTTTCAATATACTTTTGGAGTCTTTTTCTTCCATAAATCATGTCATTTTCATGAAACGCTTTTTTGACAATTCTTTCTTTTTCAATTTCTTCATCACTTTTAGGTTTAGGTTTGCTTTTAAGTTGATAATAATAGGTTGATCTTTTGATTTTAAAAACATTAAGAAGTAACTTTTTCGGAGAACTACTCTCTTTAATCTTTTCACTTTTAATTTTTATTTTATTTTCATCAATTGTTTCTTGCAAAATTCTTATAATCTCAAGCAAATCTTCACGAGAAGCATCGTTTAAATTTGTTGATTGTTTTCTTTTCGGTCTCCCACTACCTTTACCTTTTTTAGGTGATTTGCCAGTTTTGCTATAAATAACGTTAGGATTTTTTAATAAAAGTTGATACTTTTTTGATGCAGTTCTAAAAACTTCAAGGTCATTAAAATTTTTCCCAAACTCTTGGGTCGCAATTTCGACAAGTTGTTTTTTTGTGATTTCAAAAGTTCTATATTTTTTGTAATATTCAAAATATTTTAATCATTGTTCCGGAGTAAATTGTTTCATATGATTCCTCTAAATAATTATAAATAAAAGGACAGGATGTGTCCAATTTTCCTGTCCTAGTTTATTCCATTATTAATTTGATTTTTATTTATTTTTATATTTTTAACTCTAAGTTTAATATACAATTGAATTCCTAAATATATCCACCAGATTCAATGATCTTTTTTAGCTATTTGAATGATTTGATTTTTTGGTTGAATCTTTTTTATTATCACAAGAAATGTGAAAATAAAACAAATTAAACAATTAGCAAAAGAACTAGTTATAAGGTCAGATACTAATTTGTTTGATATAAAATGAGATTCAAAAGAAATGATTAAGACTGATGTGAATAACATTTGAAATTCAATTCAGATATCTAATCATAGGTCTTTTGGACTGTGTTTTAACCTTGAATTGAAATATCAATATTTTTCTCAAACTAAAAACAAATTACTTAAAAGTCGAAAGCATTTTTTTCTTCTTAATAGAGATATATTATTAAATCAATTCGACGGTGATAAGCAAAAAGCAAGAGAACTTCATTATTTAATACTGGTTTACTCTAATTATGATGAAGAATATTTTTATATTCCTACTTTTAAAAAAGAAATTCAATATTTTTTAGAACTTGAAAAATATTATACTTTTACTGAAACAAACAAATAAAAAGCTATTCAGGATTATCATAACAAAGATACAAAATGATAATTATTTTATTTTAAAATTTATAAAATATTTTAGTAATTTACTTGCTTACTTCTATTGTTAATATAATTAAAGTGCATTATTTAAATAATCTAAAAAATGAAAGAGGTATATGTATGAAAAAAATATTATTCCAAATCGGTGAGCCTATTTCTAATGTTGTTCAATTATCTTCGGTTGTTTCTCATAATATTGAAACAAAAAATCTTTCACAAATACAAAAAGAAATCAAAACACTAGATAAAAAATTTATTTTAGAAGCTTCAAATGAAATAGAAACCAAAAATAGAAATATTTTTAACAAATTAAGTAATTCACTACTAGATAAAAAAGATTCTGATAAAAAAATAGCAGAAAAACTAAATGAATAAACCTGGACACGTAAATTGGAGAGCGTGTCTTTTTAATTTATAATTAAAACGAGGTATATTATGAGTCAATTGAAACCTGAACAATGATTAAAGTGGTTTGAATATTATGAAAAGTATCAAAATAACGAAATATCAAAAAGTGAATTTAAGTTTATCTCTATAAAGGAATTTAATAAGAACTTTCAAGATGATCAGATAAGAAGATATTTCAATCGTAAATACAATGATTTTTTAAAAAACAATGATGTGATTTATAGTAAAACTGGTAAGTCACCCAAAAAAGGTAAAGGTAGTGGGAGACCAAAGAAAAAACAAAAAATCGATTGAACCAAAGTTCCTATGGATCAGATAATTAAAATTCTTGAAATTTACGAAGAAACATTCGAGGAAAACAATATAAATGTTGACATTAGTAAAATAGAAAAGAAGGGAATTTGCAAAAAGCTTGCATTTAACCAATTTAGAATTAGTTCGTCAACTTATTATTATCAAATTAAGAATAAGCAAAAACCAATCAAGCACAACACAAAACAATTGCAAATAGAAGAAATTATTACTAAATCTTTCTTTGAAAACAAAGAAAATTATGGAAGAGAAAGATTATCTGTTTATATTAAAAGAAGATACAATATTTACATAGAACCCAGAAAAATCGGGCGAATCATGAAAAAATTAACTCTTATTTGTCAAATTAGAAAAGCAAGAAGAAAACTAGAAATCAAAAATACAAATGTACAATATCCAGATTTAGTAAAAAGAGATTATAACGGAAAAAGTGCAAATATAATAGTACTGATGTGACATATATTAAAGCACCAAATGACGTGAATGAAAATCACGTTTATTTATCTGTAGCTATTCATCATCGAACTAAAAAAATTATCAATTGACAAATTGGTAAAACAAACGATGTTAACTTAGTATTGTCTCATATTAAAAACATTAAATTTAATGATAAATGAATCATCCATTCTGACCATGGGGTTCAATATTCTTCTAAACTCTTTGTTGATACAATTAAAGAAAATAACGGAATAATATCAATGGGTAGAGTCGGAAATTCATTAGACAACCGAGAGGTAGAATATTTCTTTTCAAACATTAAAAGCGAATGTTTGAATAAATTAAATTACAGCAAAATAAATTATCAAGAACTTAAAAATGAAATAGAAAATTACATCAATTGATATAACACTGAACGATATCAATCAATATTAAAATGAAAAACACCTCAAGAAGCTTGAGGTGAAACTATAAATATTTAAAAGATTCCAAAAAACTTGTCCAGGTTTAAATATTGAAATATCAAACAATCTTATTTCCTTTTTTAATTAAAAATTCAATGTTGTTAATCCCTTGAATAAAAAGCGGATTAACAACTAAATTGTGTTTTATACTAAATTTTACTTTTCTCAACACAATATTTAATATATCTTTATTGACAGATCTAATAATTCAGCTAAAAAGATAAAAGAAATCACAAAAACCAAAAATTAACAAGTTTACACCTATTGAAAAACCAAGTAATATTTCGTTATTCATTATCACCGCACCTCGTTATAATTTATCATCATCTTTTTATTATCAAACACAAAGTATGGAGCATTAAAATTATCTATATCATAGATATAAATATACATAATTGATTTTGCATTAACTCCCAAATTTTCTTTTATAGCTGATTCATTAGTAATTATGGTTTTTCAATTTTTACTAAAAATACTTTTACTAATTATTGTAAAAAGTCTTCCTTGCATCACATTTTTAGGAAGTTTGTTTTTAGTTTCTGCTTTTATATTTTTAATCACAAAAGAGTTTGTTTGCTCTATTCTTTTCTCTAGTTGTTTAATTTTATAAAGAAAAAATACCATAAATCATATTGATCAAATATTAAAAATAAAAAAACATAGTGGAACAATTATGTTAATAGTTAAAGCTATATTAGGATAAATTAAGTTCCCTATAATTAAAAAAGATATATAAGCAATGAAGGTCAAAAATTCCATTATTAACTCATAATAAATTCTTCTTTTAGTTCTTTTGATTTTTCTTAAAAAGTCAAAAATTCCTTGCTTGAACTTTTTATCAAGTGTTCATTTATTAAAGTTAAGTCTTAATTTTTCGATTAATATGTCAATTAAATGAATGTAAAACTTATATCTAAACAAAGTATCTAATCCAAATAATAAATGACAAAGACTCGAAATGGTGCAAAAAAATGTTATTACCAGAATTGTTATTGTTTCATTATCACTCATATAAACACCTTTTTAAGTAATATCTAATAAATTATATTATCTAACTCTTTGATATCTTATTTTAAAGTTATCATGTTTTATACATGTTTTTGGTTTACGACCTAAGACAAACTATAATATTTTTCAAGTTCTAAAAAATACTTAATATTCTCTTTATATTTAGGATTATAAAATTCATATTCCTTGTAATTAGAGTATACAAGCATTAAATAATGAAGTGCTCTGGCTTTATATTTATTTCCGTTAAATTGATTTGCTAGTATATCTCGGTTAAGAAGAAATTTATGTTTTTTATCACTAAATAAAGATGATGTTTTTTTATCGTAATAATGTAAATGTGTTTCAAAATTTGTATCAATATCTAATAGATAATAATTTGTTGTTTTAAGGGATTCTCAAATATTTGTTCTATGATTTATATTTATTTTTTGGAAGTTAAATTTTGTATCAAATAATTGAAGTTCTGGATTTACCAAAAGTTGTTTACTTAATTTTCTTATTTGCTTTATTTTCACATTTCTTAGGATAATAAGACAAACTCAAGCAGAAAATCAAATCAATCAAATTCCAAAACCAACTCAGTTGATAGCTTGTATATAAATAGAAATGAAATTGTAAATAATGCCTAAACTTAAAAAAATTAAAATTAAGGAAAATCAAAGAAGCAAAGGAAGATTTCAATAGAAAATAGTTTTGTTTCTTTTTTTAATCAATCAATCAATATCATCAAGAGCTTGAATGAATAGTAAATTAACTGGTATGTTCATTTTTATACTAAAATTAATTTTTTTTAAAGCTATTTGGAGTATATCTTTATCTAATTTTCTAAACCAGTTCAAAAAAATAATAATAATTAAATACCAAATAAAAACCATAATGTTTAAAAAAATAGAATAAATTCCTAAAAGAGTTTCGTCTATTATCATTCAACCTCATTATAATTTGTAAGCATTTCTTGATTATCAAAAACAAAATACGGAGCACTAAAATTATCAAGATCATATATATAAAGATACATAATTGATTTTGCTTGTTTACCCAAATATTCTTTAACGGTACATTCATTTAATATGATTGTTTTTGTTTTCTTAGAAAAAATTCTCTTAGTTACAATGATAAAGGAAAGCCCTTCGTATTCATTTGCTGTGTATTTGTATCTTGCTTCTGGCTCAATTTCTTTAATATTAAAATAATTCTTTTCCATAAGAACCTTTTCTGTTTGTTTGATTTTAAAAATAAATATTATTAAGAATAACACTCATCAGAGATTTAAAAGTGTTAAAAAAACAGGAATAAAAATATCGAAAAACAAATAAAAATTAGGATAGACAATATTTCCTCAAATTAACAAATATATTGATAAAATCAAAATGCAAAGTTGGAACCCTAAATCTCTATATGCAATTTTTTTATTTCTTTTTATTTTCTTTAAAAAATCCAAAATACCTTGCTCAAATTTTTTGTTAAACATTAATTGGTCAGAATTAATTTTTAATTTTAGAAGCACAAGATCAATTAAGTTAATTAAAAATTTAAATCTCAAAAATCAAGGGAATACAAAAACTAGAAAGTAAAATACTAATCCAGTAATACTAAATGCAAAACTAAAATTCATATTTTAAAATTATTAACCTAAATTATCTTCTTTGATTTCGTTTTTAATTGTACGAATATAAAAACCTTTTTTTCTATCATAAATTTTTTCAAGGTTTCAAGCTCTTAATTCTAAATCTGTGTATTCAAGCATTTCGTCAATTGTTTTTTCTTCTTCTGTTTCAAGGTTTTTAAAAACAAGATTTTTACCTCCGGTTCCTCCATTTCAATAATAGTTGGTTTGAACAGTTTCGTCAGTAACCACTCATTTATATTTTTTTAATTGTTGTAATCTTGAAAACATTTCTTCTAATTTTGTATCAAATTCTTTCTCAAGTTGGTCAATTTGACTCATTTCTTTATTTATTGATGAAATATCATCAAATCCTATTCCCACTTCTAGAAGGTCATTAGTAATAGAAAAAACAGCTCAACCTTTAGCAAATGCACTAGCTTTTTTAAGACCCATCTTATCTCATCACTTAAATTTTTTATTTTTAATGTTTTTAATTACTCTATTTGAATCATAAGCTGATTTTCTAAAAGAAACAGTAGCTCATAAATAAGCGTGAACTTTCTTTCATGTAATATTATTTCCACCTTTATTCCCTGTAAATTCTGAATAATATTCTAATTTTTTCTTAGAGATATCTATATTTTTGTCGATTTTATCTATCAATAAATTAACAGCAATTGAACCAGTAGAGGCCGCAAAAGACAAAAACACTGCAGGAGGAAAGAAAAAGGAAAAAACAGTGCAAACTACAGACGTAAATCCTAGACCTATATTTGTTCATGTTAATATTTTTTTAATTCTATACAAGTTTTTTAAGTTATTTTCAATTTCTTCTTTAAGTATTGCAATGTTTTTTGAACTTTCCTTCAGTTCGTTATATTCAACTAAAAACTTTTTAGAATTTATTTCACCATCTATAAGATTAACTTTATAACTTTTTTCTTTGTCCACAACTGTTCTATGAAAGCTCTTTTGGAATTTTTTGTTAATTAATTCCTTGTTCTCCAATTCTTTTTTTATTTTTAAAGAATATTTTCTAATTTGTGTTTTAAATTCATTTAATTGATTATCTGTTACAGGTAAATACAATTCTTCATTATATTTTTCTTGTGAAATAAGCTTTTCTTTTAATAATTTAGCTAAAAGTGTATTTTTAAATTGGGTTAAATTATCTTTTCCGAATTCTCTACTAATTTTTAACGATGATACTTTTTTATCTAACATTAAATCAGTCAATTTATCAATAGTTTTTTCATTTGTTTCTTTTAATTCTTGAGATAATTCTTTTAAAAACTTTTCTGCATCAAATTTCTTAGGACTTGATATTTTGTTAATATTATTAGTATCAATGTTATTAGCAACAACAGATGAAACCTGAGCAATATTAGCAACAGGCTCTCCTATTTTTAAGATATTTTTCATCTCAGATCTCCTTTGTTGTTGTGTTTTTTTATACAAAAATTATATTTTATAAAATAAAAAAACGAAAAAGGTTTGTTACCATGATTTAATAATAAAAAAATAGAGCAATGCTTAAAAACAGTGCTCTAGTTCAAGAAAAATCATATTTTGTTTGTAATTTAGATTGTAAAATTTTTCGTTCTCATAATTCGAATATATTATCATTAGACAATGTGTTGCCCTAGCTTTTTGTCTATCGCAATTAATTTCATGCGCAAAAGATCGTTTAAACCTGGACATATGTAAATTGGATTAAGCCCAGGTTTAATTTATGTTTTTCCTTGTTTATTTAAATAAAATTATAATATTTTTCAAGTTCTAAAAAATGTTTAATATTTTCCTTGTATTCAGGATTATAAAATTGTTCTTGTTTTTGATTTGAGTATATCAACACGAGATAATGCACAGCTCTTGCTTTGTGTTTATCACCATTAAATAGTTCATTTAAGAAATTTCTATCAAGTAAAACTGTTTGTTTACATGATTTGAATAGTGCGTTTTTTTTCATTGAAAAATAATATTCCCTTAATTCAAAATTTCAATTTATACCAGGTGAAAACGCAGATAAACCTTTAATATTTTTAATTAGGCTTATCGAGTTTGAACAAGCTTCATTTTCATTTAAATTTATTTCAAAATCAAATAATTCAGATCGGTTACTTATTTTTAGTTTTCTAGTTAGTGTTTTTAGTTTTTGTAATTGATTATTGCTTGTTCAAATTCGATAAGCTAACCACACACTTTTTAACATTCACATAAGAACATACAATCACTGGATATACATTAAAAAAGAACCATCAAAATTGTTCATTAAACTTCAAATTAGAAAAATAATTAGAGATATAAAATATCAAAATCAACTAAAATTTAATAAAACAAATTTCATGTTTTGTTTTTTAACTAAATATTGAACACTATTTATAGCTTGAATAAAAAGTTTATTGGTTAGTAAATGATTTTTTATGATGAATTCTTGTTTTTTCACAGTTATTGCAAGTAGGTCATTTCCTACACTTTTTGTTCATGTTTTTACAAAAAGCATTGTACTAATCACGGTAAAAAATGAGCTCGTAAAGAAAATTAATGCATATAAAAATACTGGACTTAATATCATTTTATTTCCTTATAATTCTTGATCATTTCTTGATTATTAAACACAAAATAATCTTCCTTGAAATTATCAATATCGTATATATAAATGTACATGATTAATTCTGCTTGCTTACCCAAATATTCTTTAATTAAACTTTCATTAATGTACATGGTTTTGGTTTTTTTAAAAAGTAAACTTCTTGCAACTATCACAAATAATTTATCACTTGGTTCATAAGAAATGCGTTTTTGTTTCTTTTCAACCTTAACTTCCTTTCAGTTGAAAACTTTTTCTCTTTTTATTGCTTTATGAAATTTATAAATTTTAAAAATAAAGAGAAATAAGTAAATATTTAGTCAAATATTCACTATTAATAAGACTGTAGAAATTAATAAAGTTGCAATTAATCAGATTTCAGGATTATTAATATTTAAATAAATAATAAAAATCACAGAAAGTATTAAAAAAGATAAATGAAAAAAGAGTTCTAAAATAGCGATCCGTTTATGATATTTTAACTTAGCAATTAAAGCATATATTGATTTTTTTAGTTTAATATCTGATTTTCACTTTTCTTTATTCACTGATATTTTCTTGATTAAAAGATCAATAAAATAAAGATGAAATTTACAATTATCATAATATGAATTTATACGAAATAAGACAAAATAACCAAGATATGAAACATAAAAACCCACAGCTAAAAAAATAAAAAAAGTTTCCATATTTTAAATGATTTTATTATCCTAGATTATCATCTTTTGTTTTATTAGGAAGTGTTCTTATATAATATCCCTTTTTAGAATCGTGAACTTTTTGTAAACCTCAAGCTTTAAGTTCTCAATTACTATATTCAAGCATTTCATCAATAGTTTTTTCTTGGCTAGTTTGAAGGTTTCTGAAAACTAAATTTTTTCCACCTCTTCCACCGTTTCAGTAGTAATCGGTTTGTGGTGTTTCGTTAATAACCACCCATTTGTATTTTTTTAAGTTTTCCAAATTTGAGCAAATATCAATAATTTCTTTATTAAGTTTTTCTTCCCTTTTATTAATTTCTGATATTTTATAATTTATTCCTTTTAATTCTTTAGCACCAAACGCTACTTGTGCACTATCGTTAATTAACGAAAATAAAGCAAGACCTTTTGCAAATTTAGTCGCATTTTTAAAACCTTTTAGATTGAACCATTTTTTCTTTTCGGTATACACTTCAACAGACTCCCAAGAAGAAAAAACGGCGGAATCAAATGATCATATATAACTATGAAACATTACCAAAGTATCTTCTAGGCTGTCATTTTTTGAAACCATTTGTGAATATCTTTGCAATTTTTGTTCAGCAAGTCTAATATTTGTTTCTAGTCCTTTAATTCTAGCAGTAATTATTATTGAAGATACAGAGCTTGCTACAGAAACAAAACTTAATCAAGGAAAAAAGAATGAAAAAATGGTGGAAGCAATTGAAATAGCACTAACTGCAATACTAGCTTTAATTCAATCTCTTTTTACTTCACTTCAGTATTTTAAATTATCTCTTATTTCATTTCTAATTTCAATAGCTTCTTTAGCTTGTTTATTCATTTTATCATATTCAAGTGAAACTTTTTTAGAGTTTTGCTCTCCCTCAATAATATTTAGAAAGTATTGTTTGGCCTTATCAAGCTCAACCCTTTCGTATTTTTCTTTAAATTCTTTGGTTTTTAAAGGATTCACCAAAACTTCATTTTTCATTTCTAGTGAATATTTCTTAAACTGTATTCGAAATTGCTTAAGCATATCATCTGAAATATTCAAATTTATATGTCTTTCATAATCTTGTTGAGAAATTTTCTTTTCTTTTAGTAATTTATCTAAAAAAGGCTTTGCAAAATCTTTCACATCTTCTTTTTGAATTGTTTTACTAATTTTTGTAGATGATATTTTTTTGTCTAACATTAAATTAGCGAATTTATTAAGTGTATCTTTATTTTCCTTTTGTAAGTCTCTTGATAATTCTTGAAGAAATTTTTCATCAATAATATTTTTGTTTTGCGAATTTTTAACTATATTTTTCGAATCTAAATTATTAGCAACAATCGACGATAATTGTGCAACGTTAGAAATAGGTTCACCAATTTTTAAAAATAAATTTTTCATTATACAATCCTTTAAGTTAATTTTATTTTTATAAATGAATTATATTCAATAATAAAGAGGAAAAAGTAAAAACACCTCTTTAAATATTTTTTTACTTAAATTAACTTGATTATAATTTTGATGCATTAATTGGTTTTCAAATATAAAATATAGAGAATTAAAATTATCTATATCATAAATAAAAAATACACCCCTTTTAAGTTAGTATTTGCTGTCTAACTTTTGGGGTGCATATCATTTCTTAAAAATAATATACAAAAGTTATGTTAATTTTAATAACAGCGTTCCAAGCTGAGAAAAAAGTTGATATTTTGTTTGTAATTTAGATTGTAAAATTCTTCGTTCTCATAATTAGAATATATAAGTATCAGATAATGTGTTGCTCTAGCTTTTTGTCTGTCTCAATTAAATTTCATGCACAAAAGATCACGATTTAAAAGTACCTTTTGCTTATTTTCTTCAAACAAATCTACATCTTGAAAACCTTTATATGTTCCAGCAAGATTAGCAGTAAGTTTTATGCTATATATAATATTAGGTCAATCAGGATAATTTTGAATTGAGCCTGTATGTTTTGAATTTGATGAACTTATTTCATTTAATTTTAAATCAAATAAGTTCATTTTTGAGCTAACTATTAATTTTTGAGTTAATGTGTTCAATTGTTTAAGCTTATTTACTCTAGAAGAAACAAAATAAATTCATCAGACTAATTGAATTAAAAAGTAACCAAAAAACAATAAGTAACCAATAAAATATCCAAGATAAACAAAATTTAAGCTAATCATGTAAATCATAAAACCAAGTAAAGCAATTCAATATCCAAAGATAAAAAACACTTTAATTATAATTCTTTGATTAGTTATCTTCACAATTCATGAGATTGCATGGATTCCCTGAACAAATAAAGGATTCACTTGAATGTTGTTTGCTAATGTAAATTTTACCTTCTTAATAGCAATTAATAAAAGATGATTTTCAAGTTTTTTTCATCAAAAAATTCCAAAGATTGACAACGAAAAGATGAAAAATAAGAGACCTACAACAAGTCATATTATGTAAGTTATATCCATTGAATTTCCTCGTAATATTGATTCATTAATTTATGTTCACACACAAAGTATGGTGCATTACAATTGTTTATATCGTATATGTAAATGTACATAATATCCTTTGCATTATCTTGGAAGAAATTCTTTATTTTCTCTTCACTAATAATTCAGATTTTTGTACGCTTGGTAAAGGTATCTTGAACTACTCAAATGAATAAAGAACCAGGAATATAGGCCTGATTCTCTTTAGGGATTTTATTTGATTTTTGAGTGTTATTTTTGCTTCTTTTCATTAGAATAATGTTGTATTTTTTAGCTAGTTTTTCAAATCTACAAATTCTTAAAAGATTTAGACTTGAATAAATAACCAAAAACCCTGTTAACGGAATTCCTCCTGAAGTGGAAAATGCTATATTAAATACTATAGCGTAATCTGAATTAATAGCATTAAAAACAGTCAATATAGCAACGTAAGAAATAAAGATAGGCAAAAAACTAAAGAAAATAATTGAATGAATTTTCTTGCTATATTTAACGGTTTTACTAAAACAAGAAATGGAATTTATAAACATTGAATCTGAAATTCATTGTTTTTGATTGAAATTCATTTTTTGAATAATTAAGTTTACAGCACATGTGCACGCTCTTAATTTTGGAATATATTTAGTACCTAAAAAAATAATTATATAAGGAAGAATAATCGAAAAAAAAGCGATCAGAATAGAAAAAATAAAAGTATCCATATTATCCTAAGTTATCTTCTTTAGTCTTATTTGGAATAGATCTGATATATCACCCCCTTTTACGATCGTGAACTTTTTGTAAACCTCACTCTCTAAGTTCTCAATCACTATATTCGAGCATTTGACTTAGAGTTTTCTCTTCTCCGGTTTGTAGGTTTTTAAAAACTAAATTTTTTCCACCTCTTCCACCTTTTCAATAATAATCGGTTTGCGGTGTTTCGTGAATAACGACTCATTTATATTTTTTCAAATTATCTAGTGATTTTAAAAATTCGGAAATAACTTGATTAAGTTCTTGTTCTTTCTTATTTATCTCTGCGATTTTTTGATTTTCATATTCTAATAAAGAAGTGTTTCCGGCTATATTATTAGCATTTTCTACTATAGAATAAAAAGAAAAAGGTTTATTTAAAAGTTTATCTCTTAAATTAACTAAAATTTTAAAAATAATTTTTGTGCCACCTATCTTCTTATCAATATAATTTAGTAACCCCTCATCTGAATCTTTTTTATCATCTTGTTCCAAATCTTTATCATAAATTGTCTGAATTGATTTTCACCAATTGTCATTTTCAGTGATTAATTTATCATATTCTTTTATTTTCTGCTCAGCATTTCTAATGTTATCGTTAATAGCTGAAATTCTTAAATCCAAAGTAACAGAACCTCCAAAATCCGCAACCGTACCAACTACTGCACTTAAAGGAAAAAACACACCTATAACATTAAAAACAGTAGTGGCAACACCTAAACCTAAACCACCTTTAATCCAATCCCTCTTTACCTCGTGTCAATATTTTAAATTGTTTTTTATTTCATCTCTTATCGATATAATATTTTTAATTTGTTTATTTAAATTTTGATATGAAACCGCAAAAGATTTTGAATTAACTTCATCTTTAATCAAATTCACTTCATATCCTTTTTCAAGATCTGATGAAACCCTATTATAATCGGACTGAAAATTTTTAAGACCAATTAAAGGAACCCCTAATAATTGGATCATAAACATAATATTATCTATTAATAAAAATATTAATTTTTCTAAATTTTCAATCAAAAGAATATTCTGTTTATCAAAAACTTCATTGTATTTTTGTTGAGTTATTTTATTTTCTATTAATAATTTATCAAGAATTGTTTTAGCAAAATCATTTACTTCTTTCCGATCTAATTGTTTCGCTATCTCTTTACGAGTGATTTTTTTCTTTAAAGTTAAATTAGTAATTTTTTCTATAAAATTTTTGTTTTTAGTTTGAATTTCTTTCGAAAGTTCTGAAAGAAATTTTTGATCTATAGTTTTGTTTATTTTTTCGAATTCGAAAAAATTTTTTGTATTAATGTTAGTAGAAACAATTGAAGATAATTGTGTTACACTAGAAACTGGTTCACCAATCTTAAATAAAATTTTATTCATGTTAATAATACCTCTTTTCGTTTAATATAAATTTGTCATTATATTGGTAATTATATTTTTTAAAACAGTAATATTAAATTCTTTCAAATATTTCATAAATCAAAAAATACTTTAAAAATTCATAATTTTAAATTCTTAAGAAATTTCTTCACTTCAATTAACTTGATTATAATTTTGATTCATTAATTGGTTTTCAAACACAAAATATGGAGCATTAAAATTATCCATATCATAAATGAAAATATACATAATCTCTTTAGCGTCTTGTTGGAAAGCATTTTTTAATTTTGTCTCATTAATAATTAAAGATTTTCTATTCTTTCAAAAACGATCTTTAACAGAACAAATAAACAAAAGACTCGAATGGTTGATTTTTAAATTATTTCTTTTTGGTGGGAACACAAATTTTAATCTAATGCTTTTAATATCTGCGTTAATATCTGCTTGGATATTTTGCTTTTGAATTATTTTTTGTAATTGAAATATTTCTCAAATATGAAAAAATAATAAAATGACTCAAAAAGTAGAAAATAAAGGACCAAAACCTCCAAACGAAATCCAGGCAGTGATTCTTTGAGATGGGTAAAATAAATAAAAAAGAATTAGTGCAATAATATAACAAAACAAAAAAACAAAATTAATAATCAGAATTAACAAAAGTTTTTTCTTAACCGTCTTTATATGAGCTCAAAAAACAGAAATTGATTTTTTTAGTAAAGGATTTAAAAACCACTTTTTTTGATTAAAATATATTTTTTCAAAAAGAAGATTTAATATTAACCTATAAAAAGGTAATTTAGATATGATATTTCGTGCAAAAAGTAAAGGTACGATACAACAAAAAGACACAATAAACAAAACAAACAAAGTTATAGCTGTGTTCATAAAAATGTGCAACCCTTTCTTAATTTCAAATCATATAAAAAATTAATCTTGATAATATTTTTCTAATTTTAAAAAATAAAGCATATTATTTTTATAATTTGAGATATAAAATTCTTGATCTTGGTAATTGGAATAAACCAACATTAAATAGTGAACATATCTAGCTTTTTGTTTATTAAAATAAAATTTATAATAAAGAATATCTCGGTTTAAAAATACCATTTGTTTATTTTTTCTAAATAAATCATCACTATAATAAGCTCTATATGTTTTTCTTAATAAAGAATTTTTGTTTATATTACGTAAATATTCATCCCCATCTTGAAAGTTTGATGTTGTTCCTGTATGATGTAAGTTTTGGAGATTGTCTAATTCTAAATCCACATCAAATAATAAAGCATCATTATTAATAGTTAATTTTTGCTTTAATTGATATATTTGTTTAATTTTGATAGTGTTTCAAAAAATAAAGAATATTAGCAATATCATTCAACCAACTAAACAAACAAAGGATACTATAACAAATATAATAACCCTCAATTCAAATGATTCATTTAATATAAATCATATGAAAAAACAAACCAAAAGAACAATGTTTAGAGTAGCGAAAAAAGTTATAAAAATTAATTTTGTCCGAGTTTTTTTGATAAGAAGATAAATTTCTTCAACACCTTTAATAAAAAAACGATGAACAGAAAAATTTTGAGATAAAACAAAATTAATTTTTTTAATAGCTATGATTAATAAATGTTCGTCAATCTTATTTCATCACATTCTACGCATTAATATGATAGAGATAAATAAAAAGATACAATTCATTCATAATAAAATACAGAAAACAACAAAACTATCAATCACAAACAAATCCTTTATTTTTCTAAATATTATCTAAAATTATATTATTTTTTTGCAATGGAATCTCTTTAATAAATTATGTAAAATTAATTTTAAGGAACACACAATGAAAGACACTGCATACACATTTTTTAGTCAAAAACAATTAGATAAGTTAACTAAAACTGAACTAATTTTAATCAACTTTGCTCAAAAGCATCCAGAAAAGTTTTATCAATGCTCAATTAAACAACTTTCAAATAATACTGGAATTTCTTTATCAATAATTAGCAAGGTTGCAAAAAAGTTAGATTTTGATTCATTAAAAGATATGCAGTTTTATGTGTATCATAATTTTTTAAACACTGATTTAAAGGTTTTAGAAAACATTAATTACAAAAAGCTCATTTTAAAACAATTGTTCTTATTTTATAAGGAAAGCATTTCCCAAACATCACATTTATTGAACTTAAATGAAATTAATCAAACAATTGAAAATATTTTATCCCATGAACGTATTTATTTATACGGAGCAGGTTCTTCATATTTAGCTGCATCAGAATTAGCGACAAATATGCAAAAATTAGGAATCAATTCAATTAGTTTTAACGATTTTCATTCACTTCTTTTAATCACCACTCAAATTGATATTAATAATAAATTCGTGATCTTGTTTTCAAAAAGTTGCAACACGAGAGAAATTAAATTTATTATTAATTTATTTATCAAAAACAAGATCAAATTTTGTTTAATTACCTCAAATAAACAAGCAAAAGAAAAATATGAAAATGTAATTTTGTATTCAACTATTGAGCAAAGTAAGCGATTTATTTCAATTTCGTCCAAAATAAATCAACAGTTTATTGGAGATTTAATCTTTTTAATTCTTCAACATGAAAAAGTTAAAAATTATAATGATAAGTTTGCTTTTAACCTTGATATTTTAGAACAATGAAACAAATAATTTTGTAGCTATTAAACAATTTAGCGAAATTATTTTCTTTTATCAAAATATAAAAATACTCATTATAGAATTCAAGTATGAAAGAATATGAAGTATTTAAAAGTGATTATGTGTTTATAGAAAATAATTTAAATAGCATTGATGAGGTTTTTGCTTTTGTTGCTAAACAAGCAAAAGACTTAAAAATTTCTCAATCAGAAAACAATGTTATAAATGCGTTAAAAGAACGCGAATCACAATTTTCTACTGGGTTAGAAAAGGGATTTGCAATCCCGCATGCTCAGAGCAAAGCAATCGAAAAACCAAGTTTGTTTTTTATTAAAACAAACGGACAAATAGAATGAAATACCTTTGATAAGTCAAAGGTCAATTATATATTTGTTATCTTAATTCCAGACCAAAACAAAGAAACCTTGCATATGGATATATTAACCAAAGTTTCCACGATTTTATTGGATAGCAATGTGGTGAATAAACTTACTCAAGATGTATCAAAAGATGAAATATATCAAATCATAAGTAGTTTCTTAAACAATAAAACTTTAAATAATACCAATGTTTCAAGTAGTAAAAAAGTGGTTGGGATTACTTCTTGTGCCGTAGGAATTGCCCATACTTATTTATCTGCTGAAACACTTAATAATAAATTAATACAACTTGGATATAGTCCTAAAATTGAAACACGAGGTTCAGTTGGAATTCAAAACAAACTTAGTTCACAAGATATTGATCAAGCCGAATTTGTTATTATTGCTTCAGATGTGCAAATACCATTAGATGATTTTGATGGTAAAAAAGTTTATGTTACATCAACCAAAGAAGCAATTCACAATCCAAATCAAGTTATCCAAAAAGCACAAAATGCAAGTATTTATCAATCAAATAAAGTCAAAACAACTTTAACCAACCAAACCAATCAAGGTGTACTAAGACACATTGTTAATGGGATTTCATACATGATTCCTTATGTAATTTTTGGTGGAATTATGATTGCTCTTTCGCTAGGTCTTGGGAAGAGTATTTATGGAAATAATACGAGCGCTCCCAAAGGTGATTTTCTTTGATGAATTTTAGAAATTGGAGTAGTTTCATTTACTTTAATGATCGGGGTATTGGGTGCATATATTGCATATTCAATTGCTGGTCGAGCCGCCTTAATGCCTGCATTTGTAGTCTCATTTATTGCTAATAAAAGTGATTTATTCTTTAGCATTGGTGGAATTTCTGCTGTTACCCCGATGGGATTTATTGGAAGTATTTTATTCGGACTTATTATTGGTTATACAGTCAAATGAATTACTAATTTTAAAATTCAAAAATCAGTAAATGCTCTCATTCCAATGTTTGTTATTCCAATTGGTGTCACCTTGTTTTATTCTCTTTTAGTTATTTTTATCATTGGGGCACCAATTGGTTGAGTCATGGATAAATTTATCGCTGCACTGCAAGGTATTTTTGTTGATAATTCGAATATTGGAATCTTTGTTTCATTGCTTTTAGGAATTTTACTTGGTGCAATGGCTGGTTTTGATATGGGAGGACCAATTAACAAAGTTGCATTTTTAACTTCAACTGCATTAGTTTCGCAAAAAATCTTCCAACCAATGGGAATGGTTGGAGCAGCGATCCCAGTTGCACCTTTAGGTATGGGATTGGCAACATTGATTTTTAGAAGGAAATTTAATAATAATGAAAAATCTTTAGGTGCTTCAGCTATTTTCATGGGATTTATCGGAATTTCAGAAGGAGCAATCCCGTTTGCTGTAGCAGATCCTAAACGTGTGATTACAGCTAATGTAGTTGGTTCAGCAATAGCCGGTGGTTTAGCTGGGGTATTAAGTGTTACTAATGCTGCTGCTCATGGTGGGCCAATAGTTGCAATTTTAGGTGCAGTTGGATCACAAGCTCATGGAACTGGGTTAGGAATTTTGTTCTTCTTTATTAGTATAATTGTTGGGACAATTATTACTGCTCTAATTTATGGTTTTTGAAAAGACAATGATCTTAAAAAATCACCAAAACTAGCGTTAATTTTAGAGAAAATCAATTTCTTTAAGAAAGGAAAACATGACAACCAAAAAACTCTCTAAGGGTAAATTATCAAAGGATATGATAATTTTAATTACATTATTAACAGTTGCTATTAGTTTATTAATAACAGGAATAGTTTTGGTTGTTTTAGGAAGTGGTGATTATCTAAAATTTGTTGAAAATAGCTCAGCACAAATTCAAATTTCTCAATTTATTTATGGCCTTTTTTCTTTAATTTTGTCAGTTCTGTTATTTATTTTAACTGGATTATTTGCAAATTCACGATTTAATAAAAAACTCAATAAAAATGAATAAAATAATATTTTTAAAACCATATTTTAAAAAAACCCTATGAGCAAATGACAACATTAAAAAAATGTATCACTTGCAAAATAATGTTGGTGAAGCTTGACTTATTTCTACAATAAATAAACATGAATCAATAGTTAAAGGCAGTGAGCAAAAATTTAGTGATTTTATTAAAGAAAACCCAAGTTTCTTTAATTTAACAAAAGAGCGAGTTCAGACATTTGTTTATCCGAATTTAACTAAATTTTTAGATGCTAAGTTGCCATTAAGCATTCAAGTGCACCCAGATGATGAATATGCACAAAAATTAGGAAGTTTAGGTAAAAATGAGTGCTGATATGTGTTAAAAAATAGCCAAGAACCATTTATTTTAGGCACTAATACTACTGATATTAGGATAATTGAACAAAATATAAATACTAAAAATATTGAGCAATATTTAAACAAAGTTCCATTGCAAGTAAATGATTTTGTTTCAATTGAAAGCGGTTTAGTACATGGTATACCAGCTGATACTTTAGTTTTTGAATTACAACAATCTAGCGATATAACCTATCGATTGTACGATTATGAGCGTGTCGATGAATTGGGCCAAAAAAGACAAATACACATTAAAGAATCTTTAGAAACCATTAAATTAAATTTAAAACCCAAGGTTCAAAAACAATTAACGAATGGTTTTTACCAAACTAAAAACTTTAATCTAACCAAGCTTGAATTAAACAATCAAGAACTGAAGGTTTCCACTCATCTAGCAAAACATTGTGTAGAAATAGTGATCTATCAGGGAGAAGGTTTTATTAATTCTATAAAGATAAAAGCTGGTGATGTACTCATAGTCAGCAAACAAGCACTAAATTTTAAATTAAAAGGACAAATAAAATTATTTTTAAATTATTTGTAAAAAACCCAAACAAACCCAAAAGATAACGAAATTCTCTTTTTGGGTTTTTATCTATTTTTTAATTGAAATTATTTTGTTTTATTATAAAATTTTATTTTGTCAACAAACGCATTTTAGAAAATGTGTTTTTTTAGTTATAAATATTTTAATTCTTCTATAATATAATAATATGAATAAAATTAGAAGAATAAAATCTTTGACATCTATTCTTGCTCTATCATCAGCAGGTGTGCTAGCAGCAAGTTGTCAATCAAATCAAGTTAATACAGTTAATTATCCAACAGACAAGGCTGCTTCGGATAATAAAATTGTGCTCGCAACAGCACAATCAGAAGTTTATCCATTAACAATGGCATTAAAAAGTCTAGTTCCACTTTATAATGAGCAAATGAAGAATGAACCAGGATTTGTAAAAGTTGAATTTCAACCTTCAGAGATAACAAAAGTTGATTCTGAACTTGGTTTAACTAGTCAAAATGAAAATTACATTAAATCAAATTCTGACAAATTAGCCAATTTATTGTTAGGAAACCAAACCACAGCTTACGTAATTAATAAATATGGAAAAATATTAGATACTAGTTCAGTTTTATCTCCAAGTGATTTCCCAGAAAAAATTCTTGGAGCACACAATCGATTAGTGGGAGAACAATTATCAAATAACAAAATATACAATTTACCTTTTGACGTTTCAGATACAAACGGATTTAGTGTAAATATAGACTTATTAAATAAAGCATTAGATTTAGCTAAAGAAGCTGGTGCTACAGTTGATAAAACCGGAAAATTTTTCGAATACCTTGAAGCACAAAAAGATAAAGGAAATGAAATTCCAGAAAGTTCAGCCATTAACTTTTTAAAAATTAAACCAAATAGCTTAAAAGGTTACACAATTAACGAGAAAACTTTTAAAGGTTTAAATGGTTTATTTGAATTTGCTAGAAAATTAAAATCAGCATTAGAAGTTGATACAGAAAAAGTTGCAAAATATGGCGATAAGAAAATTATGAATTTACAAGTATTTTCAATTGATTATCAAGAAAAAGAGTTTCTTAAATCTCTTAACAACCAACTAAAAAATAAAAAATTATGAGAATTAGAAAAAACTAATGGTAAATTTGATTTTTCAAAAGTTAAATATAATATTAAAAATGATGAGGAAATCAAAAGAGTATTTAAAAATACTTTTGATCAATTTGTAAAAGAAAATTCATCAACCGTTGTGCAACAAGCTACCGGTGGTAGTCAAAATCCAACATTATTTAGAGACGTAAAATATGAAAACAATGTTTCTACTGATGGAGAATGAGCTTCTTGACACATGAGACAATATCAAACCATTTTTGCTTCTGTTGCTTCTGTTGGTTTACCGCAATCAATTGATTCACCGATATCTCGTGGCATTAAATTATTCAAAGGTCAAGATCCTAAAAATTGAACAACCGCAGATGATGTTTTCTTACAAGAACAAATTACAAAAAACAATGCCGATGATACATTCTCGACATATATCGAAGGTGGTTCAACTTTAATACCGGTATCAGTTGATAATAATGGTAAAGAAGACAAAGGGACTTTATTGTTTTTAAAATGATTATATAAACAAAATGTTAATTATAACGGTGAATCAATCGCTGTTAAAGATTTATTAACCAGAAAATCAGCATACTTTATCCCAACAAAAGAAGTGACTGATCGAGGTCTTAAGTTCTATACTGATTCAGAAAAACAATTTAAAGATAAAATTTCTAAAAACAAACAAGAATTATCACAACTTAACGAGAATGATCCTAAAAAAGAAGAATTACAAAAAGAAATTAATCAGTTAACAAGCAATAGTTTATACAATCAATCTGGTTCTTTATCAGTTCAATCAATGCTTGATTTCCTAAAAAATACTAACGAAGATATATTGAACCTACCACAAAACGAAAAAACCAGCAAAATTATTAGTGCAATTACTCGTTTATTATTAGATTCAACCTTAGATAAAAATCCACAAAAAACAACCGGAGAAGCCGCTTTACAAAAAGTATTAGAGATTATTGATAAACCAAATTAATCAAAAAATCAAGAAATAAAATTAGGACTAAAAAAGTCCTAATTTTTTGTCTAAATTGATTTAACAATCTTACTTGAAAAAATAGAATAAACAAGTAAAGGAAGAGCAACAACTACTAAAGCACCAGCAGATTGAATATTTAAGAAATAACCACCAGCTGGAGAAGGTCCAATTTGTCTGAATCAAATACCAACAGTTTTAGTTTGTGTTCCACTTAGCAAATAATTGGGTCATAGAAAGTCATTTCAAATTGAAACAAAAGAAAAGACAATTAATAATAGATAGATTTCTTTCATTTCTTTTCAATATACTAAATACATTTTTTGTAATATGGTTAAATTATCAATTAAAGCTGCCTTGTGATATTTTTGTTTATTTTTTTCAAAATTAATCGATAAGTTATACATAAAAAAGTAAGAAAAAATTCCATTGGTCACTAAAGAAATTGGAGTTAATGAGTTGAGTAAATTTAAATCATTTAATAATTTATATAGTGAAAAATAAATAGTAAATTCCGGGATAAACGAAAAAAATAACACCATAATTCAAATCACTTTAGTGGTTGTTTTATTTAATTTTGATAGTCCAATTGCAAATAATGAATAAGAAATCAAACGAACCAAAATTAAAACAAGCGAGCTTTCCAAGGTAACTAAAATTGCATTTCAAAACACCTTATCGCCAAAGAAACTAAAATTTGAAAAATCTAATTCTCTGAAAAAAAGCGAATATTCTTTGCTAACAGTGGCTGAAGTAGACATAAATCCCATTATAATGAGCATATAAAGCGGGAATAAAATAATAAAAATCAAAAGTAAAACAAAGGTAAAGATTAATGTATCTTTAATGATTTTTTTATACATTTAATCCCCCATTTTTCTTGTTAATGATTTTGCGAATTAACATCTTAATGCTAAAAAAAGCAAGTCAGGTAATGATAAATAAAAATAATAAATATAAAATAACTATCATGCTGGCTGCATATGCTTTATTGGAATCAACAGTTAATGAGCCAGCAAAAGGTTTAATTAACGAGTAAACATAACTTGCTAGCGTATGAGCTTTAGTAGATAGAATTCTGCTCTCATCCATAATTGCTCCAGGATACAGTAAAAACGAAAAGACTAAATTTGTATTAGCAACCAGAATAAAGGATTTACTAAATTCTTTGTAATATAAATATTTTAATTTATCTCAAAAGCTTAAATTATCAATTTTGATTAGCTTTTTGTATTTTTCATTAATTCGAGCAAAAATAAAACCGAAAATAACAATATTAAAAGGCATCGATCTTCAAAGTTGAAAGATAAACAAGTATAATTGAATACCTAATTTATGCTCTCCTAATATAAAACTTTGACTTGAATTAAAAAATCTAAAAAATAAGTTTTCTTCTCCAAAAAGTAAGATAAATGCCAAACCAACCGTAAAACTAGAAATGAAAAATTGCGAGTAGATTAGCTTTAAAAAGAAATTTTTTGTTCTTTTTAAAGTTAAGGTACTAATTGAATAAGCAATAATAATTGAGAACAATAATGAAAAGAACGTTGGAACAAAGAACAGGAATGTTGAATTCGAAATTGCTACTTGAAAATCAGGGTCAATAAAAACTCTATGATAATTATTGGTTCCATATTGGTAAATATTCTTTTTAGTTTCACTAGGAAAAGTGACAAATGATTCACTCAGAACATTAATAATTGGATAGATATAAAAAATAATCACAATGGCAAATAGTGGAAGCATATACAGAGCTGCAATACTGTATTTTCTTGCTTTTTCTTGGTCTCATTTAAAGTTTAATTTCTTCATTTTTAAATCTCAATATTTTTGATTGATCTATTTGCACATTTACCATATCACCAACACTTAGTTTGTTATTAGTGCTTAGTGTTGTATAAGTTAATTGCGAATTATTCACTTTATAAATTGTTAAATCACCAATATTTTCCTTATTTATAATTGTTCATTGACTAGTTGAGCTTTTAGTTTTACTAATGTGAATGTCACGTGGTTTGATAAAAGAAGTGCTATGATCATCTTGTGAAAGGAAATTTAGTTCAGGTGAGCAAAAAAAGTTTGCCACAAAAAAGGTAGCAGGAAAATCCAACACATTATCTTTTGTATCAAATTGCTCAATTTTTCCATCTCTCATGACTAAAATATAATCACTAAGTTTAAGAGCATCGTTTTGATCATGGGTGACTAAAATAATTGATAAATTAAATTCGTGCTTAATTTTAGCGATTCATTCAATGGTTTTTTCTTTAATTTTCACATCCAAAGCAGAAAAAGGTTCGTCCATTAGGATTAATTGCGATTTTTTAACAATAGCCTTAGCAATTAATACTCTTTGTTTTTGTCCTCCGGAAATGTTTTTTGCCTTATTATTTAAAATTTCGGTAATTTCCACTTTTTTTGCAATGAAATCTAAATCCTTTTTAAAAAAGTTTTTTAGTCTCAATTCCTTAATAAGTTTTTTTACAAAATTAAAGTTTGTAAAAAAATAAAAAATAAACATTAAAAATCAAATTCATATAAAAAGAGTTTTTTCTTTTTTTGGATTGCTATTATTTAAATACTTGTCTACTTGATTATTTATATATTTATATTTTTTATTTTCTGAATTTTTATAATCTTGTAAAACTTGGCTTCGCTTTTCTTTACGTCATATAAAGGAATTTTTAGCGCTTAAATAAATGTTTTGAAAAACACTAATTTCTTCATATAAGAGGTTATCCTGTAAAATATATCCAATATCAGAAGTTGTCATATCATTATATAATTTGACTTGTGCGTTTTTGACAATTTCAATTTTAGATAGCAAATTTAATAAAGTGGTCTTTCCAGCACCGGAAGGACCAACTAAGGAAATTATTTTATTTGGAGGTAACTTTAATTCAGGAATATCTAAGATAATTCGTTTATCTTTCTTTAAAACGACATTTTTAATACTTGCAATTTCATTCACATTTAAATTATAGTATTTTATCAAAAATGCTTAGTTAATAAACTAAGCATTTCACTAATTTTTGTAATTAAATGAATATTTATTCAAAATGTATTAATTCTTCTGAATTAATTTCGTTGTAGTTTTTAATCATTAATTCGTTTTCAAACACAAAATAAGGTGCTTTAAAATTATCAATATCGTAAATATAAATATACATAATTTCCTTGACATTGTTTCCTAGAGCTCTTTTGATTTCATTTTGACTAACAATTCAATAGTTTTCAATCTTAAAAACTTAACTTTTAATGATTCAAATAAACAATGTACCAGGAATGTAAAATTGTTTACTCTTTTTCTTTGAATAATGCTTTAGTTTTAATTTAAATTTCATTTTAGGTATATTTGCTAGAGTTGAAGGAAAGATTTGATATTGTTTAGTTATTTTTATAAGTTTAGAAAATTGTAAAAAGTTCACTAAAAAACAAAGCAAAAAACAAACTATTATTAAAAGTGTCGCACCACATATTATATTAATAGGAATATTAATAAACGAATCTGTCAAATTACTCAAAATTATAAAAATAATATACAAAAGCAAACAAAGAAAAGAAACTGTACAAGATAACAAAATTCTCTTTTTAACAGGAATAATGTACGGAAGGAAAAGAGAAAAAGATTTTTTAAGTAAAGGATCTGAAAATCATTTTTTTTGATTAAATTTTATCTTTTCTAAAGCCATATTTGTTAATAAAATGTACAAAAATAGGTATTCTATACCACCTATTAGAATAAAACAAGCAAATAACGAAAATAATGAAAGAACTAAGATGGCTATGTCCATTAATACTATCTCCTCCCTTTTCTTTTAAGTAAGTATTTTAATGTGTAAACTTTAAATTTTTATTTTTAATCTTGGTAATATTGTTCGAGTTTTACAAAATATCTCATATTTACCATGTAATTAGGATTATAAAATTCCTCTTTCTCATAATTAGAATAAACAAGCATTAAGTAATGCACAAATCTAGCTTTTTGTTTATTGTTATTAAATTGATAACGAAGAATATCCCTGTTTAAAAATAGTTTTTGCTTATTATTTTCAAATAAATTATCATCCTCATTCTTGTCATATTCTTCTGTTAATAGCGAGCTTCAATCTAAATTCATTATAGAGTTGGCTCCAATTTTAAAATTTGCTCAAGAACCCGTGTGTTTTAATTCGTTCGAATTTTGTGGATTTAAATTAACATCAAACAATTTAATTTCTTTATTAACTTTAATTTGTTTGATAAGTTTATTTATCTCTTTAATTTTAATAACATTTAAAACAAGTAAGCGAATCCATGAATACATTTCAAAAGTTAATAAAATAAAAAAGAAACCAAAAATCAGGATTAATCCTCAAGAAAATAATCCAACAAGCAAAATCCAAACAACTGAACCTATCATGAATAAGTAGCTTAAAAGTACTAAAATTCCTTTCACGAACATTTTGAAATTTTTCTTTTTAATCCAATCCTTAATTACATTAATACCAATAACAAAAAACGGATGCACTTGGATTTGGTTGTTTATAGTAAATTTTATTTTTTTATTAGTTATGACTAATATATGATTTTCTACTTTGTTTCATCATAATTTGCTTAATCATACAATTGAACCTACCGAAAAAAAGAAATTTAAACCTACTAAAATTACGAAAAAAAACATATTGTTCCATATTATTTACCTTTTTGATAGTATTGTTCTAGTTCTAGAAAATACTTGATATTTTCTTTATATTCAGGATTATAAAATTCTTGAACTTTATAATTAGATAATAAATGATATGCACCCCAAGAGTTAGACAGCAAATGCTAACTTAAAAGGGGTGGATATCAATTTTTAATTGCTTGTTTTAACTTATTATCTAATCTTCAATTCTGATTGTTTATTTTTATTTTTTCATACAAAAGCTCCATTAGGTGGATTTGAAATTTTCATCTTGCATACCTTTTTCAACAAATGCAATAACCATACAAAAAAACGTATAAAGCACAAAGCAAAATAACACCCACAAGAATCCAATGGTCATATTGTGAATGATCAAAACTATTCATGGTTTTCTCCTAGGTTGCTTTGGTTGCAATTTCTTCTTCTAACAATTGATTTATTTTATTGTATAAAATCTTTGAATTTTCATAGACTATAACTTTATCGTTTTTAAATAATTCAGTCCCAGCAGCAAGAAAATAAAGCACATTTAAAATATCCAAACCACCTACTTGTATTAAGTCTATTAAGTTTACGTTTTCATTTCCAAGCTTAAAGTTTCTCAGTGGTGTCTTTTCAACTTTATTAATTTGATAATTCTCAGGTAATAAATGAGCATTTGAGAAATTAATTTTTTTTAAGATTTGTTTCAAATCTCTTAAACTCTTTATTTACAAATACTCAGTTTTTAGGGAAAAGAAATACAATACTTAAAAACAAGAAGATAAAATATTCAATTTCTTTATCTTGTAAAAAAAACAGACAATAGTAATACTTAATTGTAAAAATACACAAATAATATAAATTAATAACATTATCAAAGAAACGTTTTTAATCTTTAATATTTGTTTTTTAATTTGTTCATATCCATCCAAAAAACGTGGGTGAAAAGATAAATTTGTTTCACTTAGAACTAAAATTTGAATGTTTCTAGCAACATATTGAAATATCTTGATGTATTTTTTGCTCGGTAGTTTCTTGAAAAAGAACCAGGATTGAATAATAAAACAAATAAAAAATAAGGGAATTGATATCCCGAGATATAAACTTAAATAAAACAAACTCATAATGTTAATGCATCTAAAAGTTAAAAAACAAAGCTAATCATTTTTTATTGTTAGCAATTCATTTATTTGATTATATAAAACTCGAGAATTCTGATCAATTATTGTTTCTTTGTTTTTAAATAATTCAGTACCAGCTACAAGAAAGTAAAGGATACTTAATTTGTCAAGTTCATCATTTTCAATAAATACCAATAAGTTGATTTTTTCATTTCCAAGATTAAAGTTTCTTAATGCTAATCTATGAACTTTTTCTGACTGGTAATTTTCAGGTAATAAATGAGTATTTGAAAAATCGATTTTATTAAGATTGGTCTCAAAATCTTTTAATTCTTTTTTAAATAGAAAGGATTTTAATGGGAAATATCCACCAGCGGTAATCAATACCCCAGTAAAATAGTAATATTCTCTTCCAATCATATCAACATAAATAATTGAAATAATTAATTGCAAAATAGTAAAAAAGACATTAATTCCTACCAGGATAAAAATAATCTTTCTCATCTTTAATATTTGTTTTTTAATTTGCTCATATCCATCCAAGAAACGTGAATTAAAAGATAAATTATCTTCACTGAAAATTAGATTTGCTATATTTTTAGATACATATCTAAAAAGACTTGTATATCGTCTACTTGGCAGTTTCTTGACAAAAATAAAAATACTAATAGCAGCAGAAACGATAAATAATCCAAAAGTTAAACCTAAATATAAATTTAAGTAAAAAAGACTCACAAACACCTTACCTCCAAATTTAAATTAATTCATTTAAACCAAATAGAGCCAAATCTTCACCCAATTGGTCTATTTTATAGTCAAGCACTTGTGCTTGAGAAGTCCACATCAATTGCTTAGCTTGAATAAATGCTTGTTCAATAATAAATGCTTGTTCAATAATAAATGGAGCATTAACACTAATTGGTCCACTAAAAACAAGCAGATTTGGATTAATAAACGCAACACTTGTGGCAATAACTTTAGTTAAAGTGTATATTGCATTTTCAATTATTTCTTTTGCATAAGATAATCCCACATGATAATGTTGCAAAATTTCTTTAGCACTAGTATTGTAACCTTTTTGTTGAGCTTGCAAGCTTCATCCAGTCCCTGATAAATATATTTCGCTAGCGTATGGAGATAAATGAAAAACAGGTTGTGCTTGTGGCCCAAGGGGTAATTTTGCAAGCTCTTGCGCTTGAAAATTAAAACCATTAACAATTTGATTATTAATAACTAATCCTCCACCAAAACCCGTACTGAGCGTAAAAAACTGAGTATAAGAACCAGTTTTGTTGTATCGATAATGTGCTCCAAGAGCAGCAGCATTAGCATCATTTTGAAAAACAATCTTTTGGAGTGAAGAATTATTAAGCAAATGTTGTTTAACGTTTAAATTTCTCCAAGCAGGTAAATTTGGAGTGTCTAAAATAATTCCGCTTTCATAATTTGCTGGACCAGGAATGCATAAAGCTAACGAGACAATTTTAAACTTTTGACTAAGTTGAATAATCTTATTTAAAGTTTCAAAAGCATTATTTGGATTAGTTGCAAATTTTTCTTTAAAAATGATTTGATTATTTTCAATTATTGCGAATCTTGTGTTTGTACCACCTATATCAACCACTGCTTTTTTGAACATATTACTCCTAAAATAGCTTGCAAAATTTTTGCTCTATAAAAATTTTATCTTATTTTCTCAATACCAAACCAGAGATATGATTAGACAAAAAATAACAGATTATCAAATATACCCCCAAAATTTATACATTCAATTTAAGTAGAAAGGGGTATATTCAATTTCTGTTATTTTTGATTTTATACAATTAACTATTTTTAATATTATTATTTGTTTGATAATATGTTTCGTACTCTAAAAAATATTTAATATTTTCTTTATATTGAGGATTATAAAATTCTTCATTTTCATAATTAGAATACACAAGCATGAGATAATGAAGTGCTCTTGCTTTTTCAAAATCGCCATTAAATTGATCTAATCATATGTGTCTGTTAAGTAAAATGGATTGCTTTCAAATTGAAAATTTAGAGTTTTTTGCATCTGATAAATAATATCCTCTTAATTCAAAGTTTCAGTTTAGATCATAAACTCTATAGTTTCATATATCATCATTTTCTAAGATGTTTGTTCTTTGAGATATATCTATTTCTTTAGTTCCAAAGTTTATATCAAATAATGGCATATTATCTTTTACCGTAAGTTGTTTAAGCAGTTTTTGCATTTCATTTATTCTCATCTTTTTAGAAAGCATAAAATAAATCAAAAAACTCAAGCGAATCAATCAAATAATTAAACATATTCATTGAATAATCTGGATATCAAGCTCGATTGAATTATAAATTAGTCCAAAAATCAAAAAGATAAAGATTAATAAAAATCAAATCATTAATGGAAGATATGCGATAAATAATCATTTATTTCTTTTTGTACTTAATAATTCAATATTATAAATACTTTGAATAAATAATGAACTTACAGGGATTTGATTTTTTATAGCAAAAGATATTTTTCTAATTGATAGATAAATCATATCAATATCGATATTTTTGTGTCAAGTTCATATATGTAAAACAGAATATAAAATGAAAATCATTATGTTTATAAAAATCGAAAAAATAAGTAAATAATCTTGGTTTATTATCATTGAACCTCATAATAATTTTTGATCATATCTTTATAATCAAACACAAAATATGGTGCTTGAGCATTATCAAGATCATAAATATAAAGATACATAATTGATTTAGCTTGTTTTCCTAAATGTTCTTTAATGGTATATTCGTTTAATAAAAGTGTTTTTGTTTTTTTACTAAAGATTTTCTGGGTTCTAATTATAAAAGAAAGACCTATAACCACATCTTTTGAAGCTTTTTGTTTAGCTTCTCATTGAATTTGATCCATATCAAAAACATTTGCTTTTTTAACTTGCTTTATTAATTTTTTGCTTGATAAACAAAAATTATTAACAAAATTAATCATCAAATATTGAGAATAGATAAAAACACCACACCAAAAGAATTAATAATAGCTAGAACAGTTCGATCAATAACAACATAATCTAAATTTATTAATATTAAGGAAATAAAAGAAAAGAAAAAAATGAAAATTTGAAAAGATAATTGTCAATAACTTTGTTTTTGATTTTTTTAATTTTACTTAGAAAAACCAAGAGTGATTGTTTAAATTTTTCATCTAATTGTCATTTATTCGAGTTGATTGATAACTTTGGAATCAATACATTAATAAAGCCAATTAAAAAATTTAATCGAAAACAAAGATCTAACACAAAGAAAAGAAAATTTCCCACCAAACATAAAAGTATAAAACCAAAAACATAAAGGGAAATATAATTTCAGTCCATTTTTATCCTAAGTTATCCTCTTTAGTATCGTTTTTAATTGTTCTAATATAAAAACCTTTTTTCTATCGTGAACTTTTTGCAGATTTCAAGCTCTTAATTCTAAATTTGTATATTCAAGCATTTGACTTAAAGTTTTTAACTCATCTGTTTGTTCTCTTGCATATCAAAGTACTCATTTATATTTATTTTTAGTTAAAAATTTAAAAACAAACATATTTATTTTAAGCATAATTTTTCCATCTATAATTTCCTTTTTTATATTTTAATTATCAATATTTTGAGCACACTCAAACAACTTTATAACGTTTTTCAACACATATTGTAATAAAAATATAAAATAAATAGTATATATATTTAACAAAGGAGTAATTGTGAATTTTGAATTAGCATTACAACAAAAAACTCAAAATTTAAGTAATGTAAAAACCATTGTTTTAATTGATGGTGATGACCCTAGAATGGTCAGTGCTGCACGTGAATTACAAAAATTTTCAAACATTAAAAGCATTTTATTAGTTGAAGATAATCAACACAAAGTCGAAGGCCTACATTTTATTAATATTTTTGAAGACCAAGAAAAATTAGAATTATTAACTAATAAATACCTTGAACTAAGAAAAGGAAAAGAAACCCTTGAGCAAGCTCAAAAAGCTTTAGCAACTCGTCCTTTTTATGCAATGATGCTTTTAGCTTTAGATGAGGCCCATGGAGTTGTGGGTGGATTAAAATATGCTACAGCAGATATTTTAAGAGCTGCATTTAAAGCAATTGGTCCAAAACCAGGAACTAAAACCATTTCATCAGCTATGATTATGCACAAAGATGAGAGTAATTTTATTTTCTCAGACATTTCAGTTAACGTTAAACCAAACGCTGAGCAATTAGCTGAAATTGGGTTGAATGCTCAAGAGTTTGCTCAACAAATGGGATTTGATCCTAAAGTTGCTTTTCTGTCATTTTCAACCAGTTTTTCAGCTAAAACACCTGAATCTGAATTAGTGAAAGAAGCTACAGATTTATTTAATCAAAAATCAAACAATCAAGCAATTGGAGAAATTCAACTTGACGCAGCGATTGATTTAGAAATTAGAAAAAGCAAATATAAAGAAGCAAGTTTTGATCAACCAGCTAATGTTTTAATCTTTCCAGATTTAAACGCAGGAAATATCGGATACAAACTAGTACAAAGATTTGCTGGTTATGGAGCGATTGGACCTGTTGTAGTCGGTACCAAAAAACCAGTTAATGATCTTTCTAGAGGTTCAACCGTAAATGATGTAGTTAATACCGTACTTATTACTGCATTGCAAAGCGAAGGGAATAAATAAACATGAACAAAATTTTAGTTATTAATGCCGGAAGTAGTTCGATAAAAATGAGTCTGTTTGAAAAAGACACATTAAATGTTATTGCTACAGGTTTAGCTGAAAGAATTACTTTACCACAAGGTAACATTACTATTAAAACTAACCAAAAACACGAAAAAGAAGTTTCAATGCCTAATCATGAAGTAGCTGTTGAAGAAGTGTATAAATTAATGCAAGAAATTAATTTGATTAAAGATAAAAATGAAATTGAATACATTGGATTTAGAGTGGTTCAAGGAGGAGAATTCTTTAGCAAATCATCAAAAATTGATGATAAAGCAATCGAAATTATCGATCACTGCTCAATGTATGCACCTCTTCATAATCCTGGAGCTGTTCAAGCAATGAATGGATTTAAAAAAGTGTTTCCTAATGCCAAATTAAGTGCTAATTTTGACACAGCTTTCCATACCACTATTGATAAAGTGAATTCAACTTATCCAATTCCTAAAACTTTAACTGAACAATACAAAATTAAACGTTATGGAGCACACGGAATTAGCCATCGCTTTATTACTTTAAAATTGCAAGAAATTTTAAATAAAGATAAAGTTACTTTTGTTAACTTGCACATTGGAAATGGAGCTTCACTTTGTGCTGTTAAAGATTCTAAATCATTTGATACAAGCATGGGATTAACTCCATTAGCTGGAATTATGATGGGAACTCGTTCAGGTGATATTGATCCATCAATTCACGAATTTGTGATGAAACAAAATAAAATGAGCATTTCAGAATTTACCAATATGCTCAACAAAGAGAGTGGATTATTGGGAGTATCTGGAATTTCTTCAGATATGCGTGATGTGACAGAAAAAGCGTCTCAAGGAAACCAAGATGCACAATTTGCCATTGATTTATACACTCAAAAAATTGCTGATTACACCTCAATGTACTTTAACAAATTAGGTGGAAAAATTGATGCTCTTGTGTTTACAGCTGGAATAGGTGAAAACTCAGTATTAATTAGAGAAAAAGTGTTAAGCAAATTACACTTTAGAAACATTATTTTAGACAAAGAAATTAATCAAGGAAAAATTGGTGAATATCAATTAATTACTACCCCACAAAGTGAAGTTGCAGTATATGTAATTCGTACTAATGAAGAGCTTTTAATTGCTCAAGATGCATTAAAACTATATGAAAAGTAAAATTGCGATTTATCCTGGTTCATTTGACCCAATTCACACCGGACACATTCAAATCTTAAAAAAAGCTCTTTTATTATTTGATAAAGTCTATGTGATTGTGAGCGTTAATCCAGATAAATCCAAACAAAACGATATTAACCAGAGGTTTGAATATACCAAACAAAAGTTAGCAAGGTTTAAGAATGTTGAAGTTTTAGTTAATACTAATAAATTAACCGCTGTATTTGCAAAACAATTAAAAGCCAAATTTATTATTCGCAGTGCTCGTAATATTAAAGATTTTAATTATGAAATTGAATTAGCAGCTGGAAATAAATCGTTAAATAAAAATCTCGAAACCATTTTAATTATTCCTAATTATAAAAGTGTTAAATATTCGTCTACACTAATTAGACACAAAGAGAGAATGAGCAAAGAACATGTTTAAATTTATTAAATCTTCATCAAATCAGTCAAATTGGTATGAACATTCAAATGGTGAAGTAGCATTTTGAGGTCGTTCAAATGTGGGTAAAAGCAGTTTGATTAATGCTTTAACTAACAATTCTAAATTAGCTAAAGTCTCAAAAACTCCTGGACGCACTCAATTAATTAATTTTTTTGAGAATGAATATGGTGCAGTGTTTGTAGATTTACCAGGATACGGTTATGCAAAAATTTCGCATCAGCAAAGAGAACAAATGACCTTGATGATTGAAGAATATTTGTTATATCGCAAAAACTTACAGAATTTATTTTTACTCATTGATAGTCGACATGGACTAACTAAAATTGATTTACAAGTAATTGAATTTTTAAATCTTAACCACATTGATTTTACAATTGTTTATACTAAACTTGATAAACTTAAACAATCAGATAAAAGCAAATTACTCAAAAACAATAAAGAATGAACTAAAACATATCATTTGAATAATACTTATTTTGTTTCAAGTCAAACAAAATTTGCTATTAATGATTTAATTAATTTTATTAACAGTATTTTAGGAGCAAATCATGAAAAAAGTCGCTGATAAAGTTAAATTTTTATTATTAGGTGGTGCTACCTTGAGTTTAACTACTATTGTAATTGCTGTATCAGTTGTAATTGGTACAAAAGAAAAATCTTTAGTTAAAGAAAATATTTTATCTGATTTTGAATTTAGCTCTTCGAATAAAGTTAAAGAACAATTAGCTTCAAATTATGCAACCGAAAATAAAACTAGCAAAGTTCTAGTTAATCAAAGATACTGAGAAGAACAATTATTTTTTACTTCAATCCCAAGCCAAAGTGATTTTGCTCAAAGAGACTTTGTTTTAAAAGGAAAAAAATCAACCCTTCTTAATTCACTAAAAGATAAATATGTTATGAATTTTGAATCATATGCTAATGATATAAACGGAGAATTGTATTTAAAAGTAACTTTAACTGATCGTTTGACCAAGATTGGAACTCCACAAAAAATTGTAAAAGTCTTTACTCTAGGAGGATTTAAAAAAGCTACTTTTGATAGTGATCGATTATATACAAATTCAGCACAAATTAATCTTGAAGGACTATTAAACTTTAATTCTTTTAATCAAATTACAGAACAATATAACAAAGATAATCAAGAAGATAAAGCAAAATTAATTAAATCATTAATTAATTATGATTT
The DNA here is from genome assembly GCF_056781225.1 of Mycoplasma sp. 3686h. Taxonomy (NCBI): domain Bacteria; kingdom Bacillati; phylum Mycoplasmatota; class Mollicutes; order Mycoplasmatales; family Mycoplasmataceae; genus Mycoplasma; species Mycoplasma sp. 3686h. The sequence goes on from NZ_CM165562.1 coordinate 165,769, forward strand.
ACCAATTTCAACATCAATTGATTATTCCAAAAGTCAAATTAGCTTTGAAAATGATCAAATTAAAATCAAACCTTATTTAGTTGCTAATGTTAATTTTGCAAGTCTGGATAATTTAAACAACACCACGACATTATCATCAGATACCAATCCTGTTTTAGGAAGCGAAAAAGCTCTAAGTTTTAAAAATTACTTTGATATAAAAAGCTCTTGAGGAACAAAGGTTAGTGTAACTGGAGCAAATAAGAAATTATCCGAACTCACAATTGATGAGGTTAAAAAGTCATTTGATCAAAAAACACAAAATTATAAAGAATTAAAACTTAATAATATTCCAAGTCAATTTACATATAAATTTTCTGAAAATATTGTTGAAAAAGATGGTACTTTAACATTTAAGTATTTTGTTTATTCTTCGACTCAAGAATTAGCTTATGTTGGAGAGGTTAAATTAAACAAAACCGAGTTTAAAAATTAGTGCATTGTAATGCACTAATTTTTCGAAAAGTGTATTAAAAGTGTATGGAAACATTACCTTTTTTAAGAGCGAATTTTAAATTTTTTAAATTGGTAAATAAATTCAATCGATAAATTGGTACAATTTAAATGATTAATATACGTATACAATGGAGTAAAGATGAATGTACAGAAAAGAACAAAATTAGTTGCCACAATTGGTCCTTCAAGTGATAATTACGAGATTTTGCGTTCACTAATTGAAAACGGAGTATCTTGCGTTAGAGCTAATTTTTCACACGGAGATCACCAAGAACAGTTAAAAAAATTCCTTATTACCAAAAAAGTATCAAGTGATTTAAAAGTTCCATTATCACTCATGCTTGATACTAAAGGTCCTGAAATTAGGGTTGGAAAAATGAAGGACGGAGCTCAGTTAATTCAAGCCGGTTCTCTTTTAACTGTTTATACAACTCAAGACAAATATACACATTTTGAAGGAACACAAACTGAAATTACCGTTGCTTATGACATGTCTAAAGACTTAAAACATGGAAACCAAGTTTTAATTGATGATGGAAAATTATCGACTGTAGTTGAAGAAGTGGGGCAAGGTTTTGTTAAAGTTAGAGCTGAAAATAATCATGTTTTAAAAACTAATAAACGAATCAATCTTCCCGGAGTAGAGTTTAGTTTACCATTTTTAAGTCAAAAAGATAAAGATGATGTTATTTTTGGAATTAGACAAGGAATTAACTATGTAGCTGCTTCGTTTGTAAACTCAGCTAAAAATGTGCTTGAACTAAGAAAATTGCTTGACGATAACAATGGACAACACGTGCAAATTATTTCAAAAATTGAATCCTTCCTTGGTGTTAAAAACATTGATGAAATTATTCAATATTCAGATGGAATTATGGTTGCGCGTGGTGATTTAGGACTTGAAATCCCTTATTATGATGTACCTTATTATCAAAAAAGAATTATTCGCAAATGTCGTGAAACTGGTAAACCAGTAATTGTAGCAACACAAATGCTTGATTCAATGGAAAAAATTCCGCACCCAACTCGTGCCGAAGTTACTGATGTTTATTATGCTGTTGAGCTTGGAGCTGATTCAACTATGCTCTCAGGTGAAAGTGCTAATGGTTCATTCCCGCTTGAAGCTGTGAAAACTATGACAGCAATTAGTAAAAAAGCTGAAAATGAATTCTATTCAAGACAATATTATGACAAACAACTCGATATGAACCTTAAAAATTCAGACGCTAACGATGTTAGAACTCTAATTGCTTACTCAATAGCTAATCGTACCAAAAGTGGTGATTATAAGTTTGTAGTAGTTCTTTCAAAAACTGGAACTTTAATTAAACAAATTGCTAAATTTAGACCAAATTCAACTGTTGTGGGAATTGTTGATGATGAATTATTAATCAACGGATTTGGTATATATTCTGGTGTTTATGTATCATTAGAATCAAAGAAATTATTTAACGAAGTTAAAGCCGATCACAAAAATGGTCAATCTGCATTATTACCTTTTAGTGTTAAAAAAGGTGACAAATATCTTGTTGTTGAAAACACTAAAATTACTGAACATATTTTTCAATAAAAATAATAATTTTCCAAAATAGATAGATTGATTAATCTATCTATTTTTATGTAATTAATTTGTGGAAATATAAATAATTAAAAATACACTTTTTTGTAATAGTTATATAATTTATTATTATGAAGAGAAATAAATTATTAAAAAGTTTTTTTGTGTTAGGGACTCCTGTAAGCTTAGTACTTACTGCTATTTCGTGTTCTAATTCTGAAACTAAGACACCAGAAAAACCAGTGCAACCCCAACCCCCAACAACCGAGCCAGCACCTGCCCCAGTAAATCCTCCTGCTGATAAACCAAATCCACCGGCTACAGATGGTGAAAAACCAGGCCAAGGTACTCCAACTCCCGCACCTGATAAACCTAAACCAAGTCCAAAACCAGAAGAACCCACCACATCGAACCCACCTGCAACAACTACACCAAGTACACCAAGTACTGGAACTGGGAGTGAGGAACCTAAACCTACACCTACTCCCCCTACTCCCGCACCAGTAACTACAGTTTTTACTCAAAAATTGAAGGATGAACTTCCAAAATGAACTTTTTTGGAAAAAGTTGCTAAAGAAGCTGGTGTTAAGAAAGAAAGTCTTAATGACAGCCAAGTTCTTGCACAAAAAATTAAAGAACATAATTTTGATAGTTATTTTGCAAATCTTAAAAAACCAGTTGATAATACAAATATAAATAGTTCATACTCATTGGAAGATTTCCGTGCAGATATTTTTATTTTACAAGATGCATATAAACAAGTGGTCGATTTAGTTAAAGAACTAGATAAGAATAATGATACAAGCTTAAAAGAATATCTTGATAAAGTAAAAAGCAGGGATAATACAATTTTTAAAGAAGTAAATCAAGGAAATGAAAAACAATTAGAACTTGATACTGATTGATTAAATGATATTTCGAAAAAAGTAACTAGCAAATTACTTAACTCAATTCCTAATTTTGTTCATTTACCAGGATTTGGATTCCAATCAGGTGACTTACAACCAGAGAAAAAAGAGAAAAAACTAGGGTTAGATGAACCCAAACTTGATATTCAAAAATACGTTGCAAAAGTTAAACAGATATTAAATACTCCTAAACCTAGACCTTTATTTGAAAAATTAAATAAACAGGTTCAAGACTTGAGTATGTATAAAAGAGTTTTAGATGCAATAAAACAAAAACAAGAAAAAGCAACAAATAAACAAACTACATCATCTACAACTGTACAAAATGGTAAAAACGGCATGTCAAGCTCTACACCAGAGAAATTGGATTCTCTTAGTGAGTTCTTTACAAATATTAAAAAATATTTACCAAACAGCAACCTAAATAATCAATACACTAAAGAAGATTTATATGTTGACATTTGGCTTTTAGAAAATGGTTACCATCAAGTCGAAGAATTGATTCAGATCTTACAATCTAAAGATTATGATAAATTAATTGCATTTGTTAATGATCAAAGAAACAGATTAAACTCAATTTTAAAACAAACAGGCAAAGATTTTGAACTTGATGTGAAAAAATTGAATGATTTATATGAAAAAATTCGTGGCAAACTTCAAAATTCAGTACCGATACAAGATTTTGGATTTCCAGGATTCGGAACACTACCAGCACCAGATGACAAAAACAAACCTAACTCAGATCAGTTCTTAAAAAAACTAGAAGCTAAGCTAATAGAATTACAAAACAAGATTAAAGAAGAAACCCCAAACACAACATTAACAATCACACCTTAATTGTTCTTTTTAAATAATATATAAAAAATAGCTAATTCAAAATTTTAGCTATTTTTTATCGCTTTGATTGTGGTTAAAACTATTTTAGTAAGTTTGAGTATGCTTTTTCTAATTCAGGAATTGATTCTTGATCAACAACTTTTAAAATAGCTTCAAAGTATTTTTTAACCCATAAGTTTTGTTTCTTTTGCTCATCTTTAACAAAAGATAATTTGTATTCTAAACCTTTAATTTCCTCATCAGTAATTTCTGCTGGTCCATAGTTAGTTAATAAAAATTGATTTGCAAGTTCATGTTTAACTTCATTTTCAGCTGCTTGTTCAAGTTCTGCTTTAAGTTTTTCTTCACTTGATTTAACAAGCTTTAAGTATTCGTGTTTTTTAACCCCATAATTTTTAAGTGATTCATTGAAATTCTTTTCTAGCTCTTTATATTTATCACTTATTAAAACATGCGATACTTTTAATGCTTCTTGACTTGTTAATTGATCAAGGATTTGCTTCATAAAATTGTCAAGACTGGTTGAAAAAACTTTTAATTGCTCACGTTTTCTAAAGAAATCTTTAAATTCTTCAACTGTTTTCGCTTCGTCAAAGTTTAGATTTTTCACAAATTCATCATCAATTTCCATTGGTTCAGTTCTTGTAAATGAATGAATAGTAACTTGGAAAAGAGCTTCTTTGTCTCTAAAGTCTTCCACATAATAATCCGAAGGGAAAGTAACTTTAACATCAACTTTTGCTCCAGGTCTTTTATCAAGAAGTTGCTCTTCAAAACCAGGAATAAATGATTTAGAACCAAGTTTTAATTCATAGTTTTGAGCTTCTCCACCTTCAAATGGTTCATTATCAATAAACCCTTTAAAATCAATATTAACAACATCATCAAGCTTAGATGTTTCTCCTGTCTCATTATCAGTGGTAAAGAGGGAAGTTTCTGCGTAAGGAGCAGTTATTTCTTGGATTCCTTTTTCAATATCGTGATCATCAACCTCTTTAAAAACTAATTTAGCTTTAACACTTTTTAAATCTAATGCATCTAAATCAGGAAGTAATGTGTATTTGTAAGTTAATAATCAATTTTCATTTTCATCTTTGTTTAAATCAAGTTCAGGAGCAGCAGGGAGAATCATTACTTTACTTTCTTTGGCAAATTCGATTGCTTTATCAAACACTTTTGAGTAATTTTTGTGTGAAAAAGAATCTAGTGTCTGAGCTTGCACAACACCTTTATTTACGGCTGCTTCAAGCTTGTTCAATGGAGCTTTTCCAGGTCTAAAACCAGGAATTTTAACTTTGCTTAAAGCTAATTTGTAATTTTTCTCAAATTCTTTTTCATATTGTTCCTTTTCCACAGTCACTGTGACTAAAAGTTCTTGATCTTCCTTGTTTAATTTTGTTTCTAACATGAAATCATCTCCTTTTTTAAGTTAGTTTAAATAATTAAATATATTTTACCTGATTTTGTAGCTTAACGTTTAAATTACCAAATATAAAATATCTTATATCCACGATTATAGGTTTTTTGGTTGTGAAACATCTTGTAATATGCTTGGTTAAATAAGATACCAAAAAACATCAAATTAACAAATCAAGTAATAAAGAAGGCTAGCGTTAGCACAAATCCAATGCTTCCATAACGATCATAATTAAGGTTTTCATTAATTCAAAATGAAAAGATAATAACAAAAATCAAATTAGGGATGGTTGAGAAAAGTGCTCCACGTAAAATGTGAACGAATTTAATCTGAAAGCTTGGAGCAAATTTAAATAATGCAATAAACAAAACTAATAAAAACACAAAGGTTCAAAATATAAAGAATATTTTTGATAATCTAGGTGATTTTCTTTGTGATAAGTAAAAATCTCCAGTGGCAATTGCTTCGGTGAATGTTTGTAAGTTTGAAAAGATTCATAATAAAACACTCACCATTAGCACCAATGCAAAACCTTTAGCACGATTTCCTAAATAAGTTCCTACTTTTTTATGATCATACATATAATTAACAGCTGCAACTAATTTACCGTATCCATTTGAAGCAAAAAGGGATGTAGTGACAAAGAATAAAGAATGAGTAAGGATAGCTGAAAGATCCAATGAACCATCGCTAGTATTAAAAACAATAACTGAACCAACATAATTTGGTACATCTGGAAAAAAGTTTCCTAAAGTGCCGTTAATAAATCGATCTCTAAATACTGATTGTTCAGGAGTGTTTCCATAAATAATAATTCCTAGTAAGATATTTAAATTTAAAATAATGTATATAACAGGAATAAATGAAATTAAGAAATAAAAAGCAATTGTTAGTCAAGTAAAATTAAACTCTTTGGATATAAATTTGACAAAAACAATATCAACAACCCCTCTTCGCTTACGATGTAATTGATTAATCTTTTGGATTTCTTCAAAACTGTGTTTTTGACGAAAAATCAAAAATTTCAAATATCTAAATCCTGGAAATGTTAAGAATCAAGCGAAAATTGTGATGATTAGTTTTAAAATATATTCAAATCATAATGCAATATATTTATATTTATCATCTCAAATTAAATTCGTTGACCAATATATATATTTACGACTTCTTCGTTTAAAAGATAATATTTTTTTATATGGATTCTTAGTCTTTAAATTTATCATCTAAAATCTCTTTTACTAATTGATCACTTAAGATCGGATTAACTTGTCCGTTTGTTTTTTTCATTAAGTTTCCAAGAACAAACTTTAACACCCTTTCAGGTCGAGCAGGGTATTCATTGACTAATTCAAGATTGTTTTGGATAATTTGCTCAAGGATTTGTTTAATTTGAGCAGGATCCGAAATTTGTTTAAGATTATGTTTTTCTAAAAGAGAGTTAATTGATTGTTCGGTAAAATTGCACAATAATGGAATTAGTTTTTTAATTGATTTACCTGAAATAATTTGTTGATCGAGCAATTCTAAAGTTTGTTTAATGTGCTCTGGTTGAATATTAAGTTTAGTTGGATGCAAGTCTTTAGAATTAGCTAAAGACACAATTTCAGCAAAGAAAACCTTTGAGAGCTTTTCTTTATCTGGGTATTTAATTGAATCAAAATATTTTGATAGTTCAATATCATCCACTAAACTTTTTACATAAATATCGTTTAATTGTGCGTTTAAGTATCTTTGTTCTTTTTGTAAAGGTAATTCAGGAACAATTACTGAATCAACAAATTCTTTTGAAAGTTTAATAAATGGAATATTTGGTTCAGGAAAGTATTTATATTCAACTGTTCCGGTTTTAGTACGCATTACTACGTTAGTATTATTTTGGTCGTTAAATCTCTTGGTTTGTTGTAAAATAGTTTCGTTTGCAAGTAATTTTTGTGTTTGTAACTTAATTTCATATTCAATTGCTTTTTTCACATTTGACAGTGAATTCATATTTTTGATTTCAACTTTAGTTCCAAATACTTTGCTTCCATAAGGACGCAGCGAAATATTAATATCTGCTCTTAATGAACCTTCTTCGAGTTTTCCGTCTGATATTTCTAGGGCATTAACAGTTTTACGAATCATATCAATATACGCTACCGCTTCATCAGCATTTTGTATTACCGGATAAGTTACTATTTCAATTAATGGAGTTCCAGCTCGATTGTAATCAAGTTTAGTTCCTTCGTGATCGTGAATTTGTTTAGCTGTATCTTCTTCCAAATGGATACGTTCAATCAAAATTTCTTTTAATCCATTTGGGGTTTTAATTGAAATTTTTCCATTTTTTCCAATTGGTCTGAAAAACTGAGTGATTTGATACCCCTTTGGTAAATCAGGGTAAAAGTAATTTTTACGATCAAAGTGAAGTTCATCATCAATTTCCATGTTTAATGCTTTAGCAAAAGCAAGAGCAAATTTAACTGCTTGTTTATTGACCATTGGTAAAGTACCAGGATATCCTAAATCAATTTGATTAGCACAAGTATTTGGAGACAGGTTAAAATCTACTTTAGCCGGAGAGAACATTTTGGTTTGAGTTTTAAGTTCAATATGAATTTCAATTCCAATAATTGTTTCAAAATTATTCATTTGTTTCTCCTAATGTTTTTTCAATATATAAAGCATAATTTAATAATTTATTATCTTCATACAAAGCTGCATCAATAGTTAAATTAAATGGCATTGCATCTTTAGTGCCGAGTGGAATTGATAGAGAGGGATTCCCAGCTAAATTTGCACCAGTTAAAATATAATCCATGACATCATATGACTTTTTATCCTCAATTAATGGAGAAATTGAAGCAAACGAAGGGTAAATAAGTACATCGCCCATTTGATGAAGTGATTTTAAATAATCTCTAATTACTCTACGCACTCGCATTGCTTTAATAAAAATTTCTTCTTGATTTTCACTGTATAAGAAGTAACTTCCTAGTACCAAACGCTCGCTCACCATAATTCCAAAGTTTTGACTTCTGGTTTTGGTCATAATTTCAATATAATCCTGTCCGTTAATTTTATTTCCAAAGCTAATTCCAGTTAAATTAGCTAAATTTGAAGAAGCTTCTGAAAAACTAATCACTTGATAAACAGGTTTAATACATCTGAGAATATCTAAATTTGGTTTAACTAACTCAACTTGAATGTTTTCTTTTTGAAGTTTACTAATTAATTTATCAAATGCTTGATTAACCTCAGGGTCACAAAATTCAGAAAAGTCTAAGGCTACAATTTTTGATGGTTTTGTTTCTACAAGTTCATTTAATTTCACTTGTACTGTGGTCATATCTTTAGAATCAACACCGTATAAAGTTTTAGAAACTAAATAAATATCATTAACATTATGAGCAAAATAAGCCACTGTATCAAGCGATGAAGCGTAAGCAAATAATCCATACCGAGAAATAGCTCCGTACGAAGGTTTAAAACCAATAATTCCATTATATGAAGCTGGAAGTCTCACACTATCACCTGTATCGCTTCCTATTGCAAATGAAATATTTTTACTAAAAGTAGCAACTGAACCAGAAGAACTACCTCCTGATAATCTTGTATGGTCTTTTGGATTGGTAATTAATCCAAAAGCACTATAGGTTCCAGTTCCACCTAAAGCTAGTTCATCATTGTTAACAGTTGCAACTAATAAAGCGCCATTTTTTAATAATTTTTCAACAATTGTTGCATTATATGAAGGTTGAAAATTTTCTAGAATTTTTGAAGAAGAACGAACAAATCCAGTTTTGGTTGCATAGACATCTTTCAAAGTAAAAACAGCATTATCAAGCAAACCAGTTCCTAATTTTTCTTTTTCAAAAACCTTTATTACTGCATTATTTGTGTCTTTTTGTAATTCTAAAGAAGCCTTTTTAAAATCTCCTAAAACTTTTAATTTGAGATTCATTATTTCACCACCTTTGAAGTAATGATAAAATCTTGGTCTTTGTCTTTAGCATTTTTTAAAATATCTTCTTTAGAAATTGAAAAACTATTATCAACACAATCTTCTCTTAAAAAATCAACAAGAGGAGTTTCATTAATATGCGAAAGTGGTGCCACATTATCTAAATTAAGCTTGTCAAATTTCTTTAATTCATTCTGAATATTATTTCAATTTTCAATAATTTTATCTAAAACTTGTTCAGTTGGTTCGATCATTAAAGAAGCAACAATTTCTTTTAATTTTTCTTTAGTAATTTGTTTCATCATTCTCCTATCATTTAATTGGTGATCAAAACTCTTGATTGTTTAAATAGCTTAATTCACCAGGTAAATCTTGAAATTTTAAATATCAAGAATGCAACATTAAGCGATTAGCTTTTTTACCACCGTACTTTTTATCTCCGTAAATTGGAGCATTTAGGTATTTAAGTGTTAATCTAATCTGATGTTTGCGACCAGTTAAAATCTGAGCAATTTTGCGATTACCCTCAAAGTAAAATTGAGTAATTCCTTCTTTTGAATTTTCTCTTGGTCTATTTGAAATTTTACTTTTTTGAGTTTGAACATCTTTGTAAAAGTAGAGTTTAATCGTTTGTTTATTCGGAATAAAATCAGACATAAATTGGTATTTTTTAATAAACTTATGGTGCATTTGATTTAGTATTTTAACACTTTGATAATTCTTAGCATAAAGAATAATCCCGCTAGTTTCTTTATCTAATCTTCCAACATGACTAGGGGTAAAACTATCAATTTTTTGAAAATTTAAATACGCTAAAACTTGTTTATCAAGACAATTTCCATCTCCGTGAACGCTAATTCCACTTGGTTTATTAAGAATTAAGATATTTGCGTCTTCATAAATAATGTCTAATTGTTCGTTAAAGTGATTTAAGTCTAATTCATCTGATTTTTGTGGGTCGTAGATTTGGTAAACAGTGATAATATCGCCCTCATTAACCTTATAGTTTTTATCAATCTTACGATTTCCGTTAATTTTTATGTCTTTTTTACGAAATATTTTTTCAATTTTACTTATTGGTAAATTGGAAAAATATTTTTGTAAGACTTTAAAAATTGTCCGTGTTGAATCGTTTTTTGTTGCTACAAATTCAATCATTTTACCTCTCTTTCTTGTTTAATTAAATAAAAAAAGCACCCGAGATTTTTAGTCTTCTCTTTGGCTTGTAAATAAATCAAAATCAGAGTTTTCACTTTCTAAATCATCAACGTAATTGAAGTCATTCATTTTTGGTAAATCACGCATGGTTTTAATACGAAAATGATCAAAAAATTTATTAGTTACTCCATACAAAACAGGATTTCCTGGTGTTGGAGAAATTCCAACCTCTTCAATAATTCCTTTTGCAACGAGTGTATTAACCACTTGTTCTGAAGCAAGTCCTCTAATACTATTAATTTGACTTTTAGTAATTGGTTGTTTATAAGCAACAATCCCAGCAACTTCAATCGCTGAATTAGAGAGTCTTTGTTTTTTAACAACATTAACCATTTTTGAAACATAATCTTTAACTGTTTCGCGAGTTGCTAGTTTATAAATCTCATTAAAAGAAACAACCTTTAGCCCTCTGTCTTGTGAATTAAAATCCTTATGAAAATCGTCCATTACCTTTTTAGCCTCAGCAATTGTGTTTAAAGAAAAAATTTCTTTCACTTGTTCAAGATTTAAACCATCATCACCTTGAATATATAATAAAGCTTCTAGTATTTTATTTTTCATTAAATTCACTTCCTTTTTTAATTATAAGATCTCCAAATTGATGTTCTTGTATAATGATTAATTGTTGCTGACGAGCTAAGTCTAAAATTGCTAATAGAGTAATGACAAAATGACCAATTGTTGGTTGAGTAAAGACCATTTCAAAAGTGACTGTTTCATTTTCTTTGAGTAAATTTTTAATAAAACGAAATTGATCTGCAGGAGTTAATTTAATAGTTTCTAGAGTGGTTTGACGCAATTTTTGTGCATAAACACGCTCAAACATTTTTCTTAATACCGTGATTAGTTTGGTTGGATTTGAATAACCATCCAAACGCGAATCATCAGAATCAGCGATAAAATCTTCAATATTACTTGGTTTTTTAATAAAAATTTCTTCACGCTGAACACGAAAACTTTTTAATGCTTCTTTTACTTCTTTAAATTGTTGATATTCGACAAGCTGATTAATTAGATTTTCTTTTTCTTGTTGAATTTCTTCAACATGTTCAGGTTCTTTAAGCACTGTTTTAGCTTTTAGATCGATTAAAGTTGCGGCCATAAGCAAGTAATCACCGGCAATATCAATTTCATTTTCTTCAAGTTGCTTAATAATTTGTAAATATTGAGTTGCTAATTCAGCAACATCAACATCAAAAATACTCATCTTTTTATCTTTGATTAAAGCAAGTAAAAGATCTAAAGGACCATCAAATTGATTAATTTTAAAAGTATATTCTTGGACACTATTGTTCATTGTATTTATTCATTTCTTCTTGAATTAAGTTTTTAATTCTTTGAGCTATTGCTTTAGCATCTTGGGTTAAGTAATTTGCTGGTTTAATTGGTTTTAAGAAAGAAACTGTAATTTTTAATCTTCCTCTTCTTTTTTTATTTTGAGCGTTTAAAGAGTTGATAATAGCAACCGGAACAATGGTTAAATAATTGCTACCAGCAACTTTAAAAGCCCCTGATTTAAACTCTCCTAATGTTTCTTGTTGAACTCGAGTTCCTTCAGGAAAAACCACACCAATAGTTTTATTAATTTTAATAAATTCACCAAATTCATTTAATTTTTGCAAGGATTCTCTAAAATTATCTCGATCAATTACAGTTGAATCAGTAAGATACAGCAATCTTTTGACGAGAAACTTTTTCTCAAGCTCCTTTTTAGCTAAAAAGTTAACAATTCTATTTTTACTTCCTGACTCAAAATCCTGTTTTTCAAGAGCCGCTAAAAGAGCAACTGGATCCATATTTGATTTATGATTAGCTGCAATTAATGTACCACCACTTTTAGGAACATTTTCAAACCCAACAATTTCTAAATCAATGTTATTAAGTTTTAAAACTTTTTTAGAGAGTTTTAATAAATAATCATTTCGAGCCTGAGCACTGACTGACTGGTCGTCTTTTTTATATTTTCTGTACATTGAAGAGATTTTTCTTATTCGGTGCAATCAAGGTAAAAAAGTAAAAATCTTTTTTAAGGTTCGACTAAATGCTATTTTCTTCATACTTTTCCTTATTTTTAACAACCATAGCAATCACGTAATCATCTTCATGTGAAATACTAATACTAAAGTTGTTAAAAGTTCATTTACTATTAATTTTAATGAGATTAATTTTAGAAAATTGATCATAACTATTATCACTTTTAAAAATAGCTTCTTTAATGGCTCAACTTCTTGCTAAAAATAAAGGTTGCTGTTCGAGTGGTGTGTTTTGATATTGGAATATTTCTGCTTGAGATAAGATTTTTTTAACTAAAGATAATTTTGCGTCCTTAAAACGTGAAATTTTTGCTATATCCACCCCTATATTCAGCATATTTTTATTATATAGAAAAAACACATTTTTAAGTTAAATGAGATATAAAAAAGTGCTCAGCACTTTTATTTAAACCTGGACACGCAAATTGGAGAGCGTGTCTTTTTAATTTATAATTAAAACGAGGTATATTATGAGTCAATTGAAACCTGAACAATGATTAAAGTGGTTTGAATATTATGAAAAGTATCAAAATAACGAAATATCAAAAAGTGAATTTAAGTTTATCTCTATAAAGGAATTTAATAAGAACTTTCAAGATGATCAGATAAGAAGATATTTCAATCGTAAATACAATGATTTTTTAAAAAACAATGATGTGATTTATAGTAAAACTGGTAAGTCACCAAAAAAGGTAAAGGTAGTGGGAGACCAAAGAAAAAACAAAAATCGATTGAACCAAAGTCCCTATGGATCAGATAATTAAAATTCTTGAAATTTACGAAGAAACTTTCGAGGAAAACAATATAAATGTTGACATTAGTAAAATAGAAAAGAAGGAATTTGCAAAAAGCTTGCATTTAACCAATTTAGAATTAGTTCGTCAACTTATTATTATCAAATTAAGAATAAGCAAAAACCAATCAAGCACAACACAAAACAATTGCAAATAGAAGAAATTATTACTAAATCTTTCTTTGAAAACAAAGAAAATTATGGAAGAGAAAGATTATCTGTTTATATTAAAAGAAGATACAATATTTACATAGAACCCAGAAAAATCGGCTGAATCATGAAAAAATTAACTCTTATTTGTCAAATTAGAAAAGCAAGAAGAAAACTAGAAATCAAAAATACAAATGTACAATATCCAGATTTAGTAAAAAGAGATTATAACGGTAAAAATGCAAATATAATAGTACTGATGTAACATATATCAAAGCGCCAAATGACGTGAATGAAAATCACGTTTATTTATCTGTAGCTATTCATCATCGAACTAAAAAATTATCAATTGACAAATTGCTAAAACAAACGATGTTAACTTAGTATTGTCTCATATTAAAAACATTAAATTTAATGATAAATGAATCATCCATTCTGACCATGGGGTTCAATATTCTTCTAAACTCTTTGTTGATACAATTAAAGAAAATAACGGAATAATATCAATGGGTAGAGTCTGAAATTCATTAGACAACCGAGAGGTAGAATATTTCTTTTCAAACATTAAAAGCGAATGTTTGAATAAATTAAATTACAGCAAAATAAATTATCAAGAACTTAAAAATGAAATAGAAAATTACATCAATTGATATAACACTGAACGATATCAATCAATATTAAAATGAAAAACACCTCAAGAAGTTTGAGGTGAAACTATAAATATTTAAAAGATTCCAAAAAACTTGTCCAGGTTTATTTTTCGATTGTTAAGTATATTTTAAAGTTCCCAAAAACCTCTTTTTTGTCTTGTTTTTTTTGAAATAATTCATATTCAAAGAAATATTCTTTTCCATAATCAAATTTATGTTGAATAATTTGAGTGTAAAAATCCATTTCTCTACCAATCCCTTCAGGAGTTTTTAACTCAAAAATATTCAAAGCACTTTGGTTTGGGTCTAACATAATATAAAGTGTTGTAGGACCGGCAAAAATATTAATTATTTGATTTGAAATCTCAATCCGATTAGCTATATTATGACTCGGTTCATAGAAAGAAAGCACCTCAAATTCTCCATCTTGTGTGATTTCTAATGGAGCACTAAATTCAATTTCTTTTTCATTATCATTTTGAAATACAACTGATTTAAATTTAATTTTCATATTGATTTAACCTTTTAAAAATTATTTCTTTACCAAATAAGTAAATTGCTTTTGCTAATTCTGGTCCGTGTTCTGCATTGGTGGTTGCAATTCGAATAGGCATGAATAATTTTTTACCTTTTACCTTTAATAATTGTGAAGTTTGGTCAATTGTTTTCTGAATATTTTCAACCGAAAATTCACTTAAATTCTCTTTAACGAGTTTAAAAAATGTTTGAATTACTAACAATTGCTCAGAGTCAAATTCATTCTTTTGAACTTGAACATTTTGATAATTATGCAAATGTACTTTTAATTCATTTAAAGTGGAACAGCTTTCTTTGAAAGTATTAACAAAAAGATTTAGTCATTCTAGTGAATGTTCGTTTGAGTTTAAATAAGGAACAATAACTGAAGTTTCAAGCTGTTTTAAATATTGTTTTGAAAATCAGTTCATTTTATTAATATCAAATTTAGAAGGAGACTTTGAAAGTCTTTCAGGATCAAATTTTTTAATCAGTTCTTGTTGAGACATTAGTTCTTGAGCATCAGCAGAAGTTCAACCTAAAAGGGATAAGAAATTAAAAATTCCTTGAGACATATAACCTTCTTTTTTGTAATCTTCAATAAATTGTTTAAGACTTGTGTCTCTTTTTGAAAGTTTTTTACCTTCCATATTAGTGATGATAGTTAAATGTCCAAATTGTGGAGTTTCTCAATTTAAATATTGATAAACAACGAGTTGCTTAGGAGTATTTCCAATGTGCTCTTCTCCACGTAAAACGTGAGTGATTTCCATATCATGATCATCAATTACTACTGCAAAATTATATGTTGGGTATCCATCCGATTTAACAATAACCCAATCAGCTATCTCGCTTGAATCAAATGAAATTTCTCCTCGAACAATATCATTCCAAGTAAGCTTTTGATCTTTTGGCATTTTCAAACGAATTGAATATTGTCCATTTGCTTCTCGATTTTGTTTTTCTTGGTCACTAATTTGCAATCAATTTGGATTATATCTAAATGAAGAAAACCCTTTTTTATCCGATTCTTCTTTTTGTTTCTCGAGTTCTTGTGCTGTATCATAAGCTTTATAAGCAAACCCTTGATTAATTAATAATTGAGCAATTTCGTTATAACGATTTAATTTTTCACTTTGTCTATATGGTTTGTATTTTGGATTTGGATTTAATGGACTTTCATCAGGGATAATTCCAAGCCACTCTAGATTGTTTAATTGTGATTCTTCGCCTCCAATTACGTTTCTTTTTACATCCGTATCTTCAAGACGAAAGATAAATTCACCATCAAAATGTTTAGCAAATAAATAATTAAAAAGAGCAGTTCTAGCCCCGCCAATGTGTAAATAACCGGTTGGACTTGGTGCATATCTAGTTCTAATTTTTTTCATATGTCTCCTTAAAAAGAAAGTATATAAATTATATAATATACTATTTTTATAGTTTGCTTAATTCGATAAATTAAACAACATTTTTACATTTTCAATTTATTTATTCAATTTACCATAAAAAGTGGTGTAATTATAGAAGACCCATTTTTAAAAGGGTTTTTAATTTTTTATAGAGGAGGTTGATTTGTTTTTTAATAAAAAAGATCAAGATTCAGAATCAGAAAAACCTCGAATAATCGAAAAAGCCAACACTGTTTATCGAAAAACCAAAATGTCTAATTTTGGTTTAAAGTTAAATTACTTTTATTCATACTTACCAATGTGAAAATTAATAGCAATTACAGTAGTAACTGCAATTTTCTTTGGTGTAATTAGTGTGTTTTTTGTTAAAAATGTTGGAATTTATAATTTTGGATTAGCTGCCTTTGGACAAGCTATTGCTCGATTAATTGTTGTTAAAATTGCTGGTAGTGTTTCACCTGCTTTATCTAATGCAATTGATCAATTGGTTTTTTGATTAGCATACATAATCCTAAGTATTCCGATTTTTGTGCTTGGATATCGAAAAATCGGAAAATTATTTGGAGATTTAACTGTTATTTTTCTTGTTGTTTCTTCGCTTGTTTCGTTTGGGATTGGTTTTATAGACGGATCAAATGATGTTTATTTAATTGGAGATTTTGCTAATCAAAATGTTAAAGACTTAATTAAAGAAATTAGTACTCAAAAACCGAATAATCCAATTTCAGAAAGCTTATTAAAGCTCTCCCCTCTTTTACCTCTCAGTTGACAAGAAGGCGGGAATATTATCGCTTTAATCATCATAGCTATTGGATATGGAGTTATTTTAGCTTGAATTTTCGCACTAATTCAAATTATTGGTGGAACTGCAGGAGTTACAGGAATTATTGGGGAATGATATTCAAATAAAACTCAAAAATCATTTGGTGTTATTTCAGGGTACTTAAACATAGTAATTATTTTTATTTCTGTTGCTGTCGGTTCTTGATTGCCAGGTTCATTATATATTCAAGAAATTTCCAAATTCTCAAATGGAGCAATATTATCAGCACAATCAATCCAAACCCTTGAATTCTTAAAAACAAGAGCTTGAAGTTTTGAGTTTTATTTATCTCCTAACTTTATTGCTACATTTATTACTAATATAGCTTACATTATTGTTTTAAATAAAATTTACCCTAAATTCAAACTTGTTAAGGTTGAAATTTTTTCAAAAAAATATGATTTACTCGAAACAAAAATTTCCAACGATCGAAAGATTGTTATTAAATTAACCTCATTTGTAACCCAATCAGACAAAGATCAAGAATTTACACATGTTTTAAAAACGGTTACATTATTTAGACAAGTACCAAGAATTCTTAAGAAAATTCACCAATATGATCCGGATGCTTTTGTTGCTATTTCAGAGGTTTCAAGTATTGATGGTTATATTTATTTACCAACCGAAAAATTTTAAATAAAAAATGGTAGGACCATTTTTTATTTGTAAAATTGTGGATATAAGTCTAAATTAAACGAATTGTTTTCATTATTAAATTGATTAATTAAAGAATAATCAAAGCCCTTTAAACCACCAATTTTTATATTATTTAAGGTCAATATTTTCTTATTTTTTCTTAAATCAATCATGTCTAAAATTAATTTAACTTGACCTAAATGTTCCTGGTCGGTTTGAATACTTTTTATTTCAAGATAAAGTGGAGTGTATCCTTGAGAGTTTTCAAAATTAAATAAATAAGAATTTAAAATTACAGCTACTTGAGCAACTATTCAATATAATGGATCTTGCCTTAATAAATTATCACCAAATTGACTTGGTTCAAAATCCTTCATTTTATTTCCGTTTCAAATACTAGCATTATCTTTATTAAGATATAAAAAATAGTCAAATATTTTTTGAACTTTTTGTTCAGAAAACTTTTCTAAATCTAAAGATGAATTTATTTTCATTTCATTATCAACAGCAAATTGAGCAAAATTGTTCAATGAATAATCAGGAATGTCTTCAAAATTTAAATTATCAGTTGTATAATAACCGCTTAAAATGTGGTGATGTTTACTGAAATCAATTGAATATCACTTATAAGCTTGTTCTTTAGAATCATGAACTTGAACCGGAAAAACTAATGATGAATTATTTAAAGGTAAATGATCAGGAATTTGGAAGGATTTATCCAAATCTATTGACAATTTTTCTTTTAAATTAGGAGAAGAGATATTAAGATAATCCTTCAAGTATTTGAGCAATACTAAAAGTCCTTTAGAAGAAATTTTTCTTAATATCGAAGTATTTTCAATAATTGTTTCATAAGAATCGATTAGTAAAGGATTATTTTTAAACAAAAGATCAATATCATTATATTTTTCATTTAATAAAACTTGAGAGTCATTAATTGTTAAATCAAAGTTTCGATTTCAAGTTTTTCTTTGATTAAAATCACGAAAATTAGGGAGAAAAAATTTCACTTGTTTTCAATTAGGATATAAATCTTGATTTTGTTTATTTTTTAAGGATATTAAGACTGTTTTATCATTGTTAAAAATCATTTTTACATAATCTAATTCTTTGATATTAAATGCTTTTAGATAAAAAGTGAAAATTTTTTCAAAATATTCTTGTTGTTCTGGATTTTGTAAAAAAGCTTCAAACCTAATATTGGCTAAACTTATTCAATTAGGGAGTGCAAGTTTAAATAAATTTTTATTTGCGATAATATCAAAAATAGCATATTGAAGATTTGGAAAAAAGGATAAGTTATCAAATTGTTCTTTTTTCACCGTATTTAAAGAATTTACTGAGGAAAAAATTCTTAACTCTTGAGCATTAATATTATTATTTTGATAAAGTAAAGCAAGATTTTGGTTTAAATCTTTTAAAAAGACTTCTTCTTTTTGCTTTCTTAAATGCTCAATTTGAATGCTATTGTTTGATTTACTTTCCTTAAAAATTAAATTATTTTTAATTAAATAATTTAATTGTTCTTTATTAAATATTCAATCAAACAATTTCGGGTTATATTCCTTATTTTCTTGTTGAGAATTTGAACACGAAACACTAAAAAGTAGTGCACTATTTATTGATAAGCTAGCAAACAAAAACTTTTTAAATTTCATATATTCCTTTATAGTAATATTATAGCAACAATATTAGAATAATACCTTAAATCGTGCATAAAAAAAGATGCCTTACAGCATCATATGGTGCGCGAGGAGGGACTCGAACCCTCATGCCGGAGGCACTAGAGCCTAAATCTAGCGTGTCTGCCAATTTCACCACCCGCGCAGACACAACATAAAAGTTGCAAAAAGTTAAAAAAAAGGCATTCAATTGCCTGGTGCCGTCTATAGGGCTCGAACCTACGACCTACTGATTACAAGTCAGTTGCTCTACCAACTGAGCTAAGACGGCATGGTGGAGAATAAGGGACTCGAACCCATGACATTCGCCTTGTAAGGGCGACGCTCTCCCAACTGAGCTAATTCTCCAAAAATGGCAGTCTGTACGGGGATCGAACCCGTGCGTGCATGGATGAAAACCATGTGTGTTAACCTCTTCACCAACAGACCATAATGGCGCCGATTATTGGGATTGAACCAACGACCAACTGGTTAACAGCCAGCTGCTCTACCGCTGAGCTAAATCGGCAAGTGTGTTTAGCTTTTAAATTATAACAAGAAATTTATTTTTTATAAATATTTAAATAATATTTTCAATAATGCACAACGCCCGTCATTCGTTGCTTTATAATATTAACATAAAAAATTTAAAAATTAAAAAAATTCTTTTTCATATGTTGAAAAATTTAAAATTATATACATTTAATTGTTTAAGAACTTTATAATATTAATAACATATTTATATATTTAATTTACAGGAGTAAAAAATGACAATAAAAGGTATTGGTGCTTCACAAGGTGTTGCAATAGCTAAAGTTTTCAAAATTGAAGAAATTGAACTAAGCTACAACAAATCAACAACAAATCCTGAAGCTTCACTTAAAAAATATAATAATGCACGAAACACAGTGATTGAAAAAATTAAAAAATCAAAGGAACTTGCTAAAGATCCAGAACATGCTGCTATTTTTGATGCTCACTTAAATTTTGTGACCGATGAATACGCAATTAGCAGTATTACTGATTTTATTCAAAATGAAAATTACTCATCTGAATTTGCTATTGAAAGTTTTTATAAACAATTTGCTGAAATGCTTTCAGGTTTAGATGAATACATGCGTGAAAGAGTTGCGGATGTTTATGATGTCTCAAAAAAACTTATTCAAGCTATTCTAGGGATTGAAGAACGCGATTTAACTGGTATTAATGAAGAGGTTATTATTGTCGCTGAAGATCTTTCACCCTCACAAACTGTGCAATTAGACAAACAATTTGTGAAAGGGTTTGTAACTAACATTGGTGGAACCACTTCTCATACAGCAATTATGGCTCGTAGCTTAGGGATCCCTTCAGTAGTAGGAACTAATGTGATTATGGAAAAAGTTAATAATGGAGACATTTTAGCTTTAGATGGAAGTACAGGAACAGTTGTTGTTTCTCCAAATGAAGAAGAAATTGAACATTTTAAGAGAGAAGAAAAAAAATACAAACTTTATCTTGAGAGATTAACAAAATTAAAAGGCCAACCATCAGTAACTGTAGATGGACACCACATTGAAATAGCTGCAAATATTGGAACTCCTAAAGATTTAGAATCAACTTTAAGCAATGATGCCGAAGGAATTGGGTTATTTAGATCAGAATTTTTATACATGGATAATGATAATTGACCTTCTGAAGAAGAACAATTCCAAGCTTATAAAACTGTTGTGGAAGGAATGAAAGGAAAAAGAGTTGTCATTAGAACTCTTGATATTGGTGGAGATAAAACTCTTAAATATTTTAAATTTCCAACTGAAATGAACCCATTTTTAGGGTATAGAGCAATTAGATTTTGTTTACAAAATCCTGAAATTTTCAAAACTCAGCTTAGAGCTTTAATTCGAGCAAGTGAATTTGGTAATGTTGCAATTATGTTCCCAATGATTACTAATGTTAAAGAGTTTTTAGATGCAAAAGAAATGTACTTTCAAGCATATGAAGAAGTGTACTCGAACAACAAAAACATTGCTCCAAAAGATAAAATTCAAGTCGGATTAATGATGGAAACTCCAGCGGCAGCAGTCTTATCAGATCAATTCTGTAAATATGCAGATTTTGTGTCAATTGGTACAAATGACTTAATTCAATATTCAATGGCCGCTGACCGCATGAACGAAAATATTTCGTACTTATATCAACCATTAAGCCCTTCAATTTTAAGACTCATTAAAATGATAATTGATGGAGCTCACAAGCATGGTAAATGAGCAGGTATGTGTGGAGAAATGGCTGGAGACCCTAAAGCCCTTCCTCTTTTATTAGGTCTTGGACTTGATGAATTTTCAATGTCAGCTTCAAGTGTACTTAGAAGTAGAGAACTTTCAAGAAACTTAAGCTACCAAGAAATGAAACAATTAGCAAATAAAGCAATTGATTTAGACACTGAAAGTCAAGTAATTGAATTGTTAGAACAGACATTGAACAAATAGGCTATGGCCTATTTTGTTTATAATTTAGTGTATGAGAAATAGTTTCACAACTCAAATTAAAAGAGAAATTATTAAGGGTAAAAAAACTAAAGATATTGACCCCTTTTTATTAGGTCTTTTAATTGTTTTTGCTCCTTTAAATCAACACAGCAAGCAAATTGAAGTTAAATATACTACTCAAGAATTTAAAAATGAGATTATAAAGTTACTTTCAAAATTAAAAGTACCATACACATTACCACAAAATTCAGGTAAAAAAATTATCATTAACACTGACGATCCTTTTTTTGAGCAAAATCTTTATGATGTTATTTCACTTCGGTTACTTGATTTAACACAATTTTTTGGTGGTGTTTTCTTTGCTGGAGGTACTATTTCAAATATTGAATCCAAATCATATTTTTTATATCTCAGTGCAGAAAATAAAGATAATTTAATGAATGTGCTCGAAATACTGAACATGTATGAATTTAATTTTAGATATCAATTTAAAAATAATAAACACACTATTTATATTCGGAGTATTGATAGAATCATTGAATTTTTATCAGCAATAGAAGCAAAAAAAGCTTATTTTGAGTATTTAGATCTTAAAATTAAGCGTGATATGAAAAATATGATTAATCGCATTAACAACTTAGATTTTGCTAACTTAAAAAAAGTTGCTTCAAGCTCAATTAACTATGTTGAATTGATCAATTATGTTTACAAATATAATTTAGAAAGTAAATTTAATGAAAATGAACTAGTTTTTCATCGTTTACGTTTAGAAAATCCTGGACTTTCGCTTCGGTATATTGTGGAAATTCTTGAAGATGAACATAATATTTTCATCACCAAAGCGGGACTAAATCATTGAAACCGAAAACTTAAAAAAGTTGTCCAAGAACATCAAAAATTAAAAAATAAATAAACAATTCATAAAATTACGGATTTAATTTAATTTGTTATAATTTTTAAGATTTAGTATAATTATGTCTATACAAAACAACTTTTATGTTAGGAGCTGTTTATGAATGAAAAATTACAAAAATACAGCAATGCCTATGAGCATTATAGTAAACGAAAAGTTAAGAATAAAATTATGGATAAAGCCGTAAGAATTAGTCTTATCAAAAAACTAAGAAACTTAATGTTTGGTTCAGCGATTGAAAACGAAGAACAATATGAATCTAAAGAATGAAGCAAAACAGCAAAAATTTTATTATGAATCTTTTGTATTGTTTCACTTGTTTTACTTTCAGTTTTCATTGCATATTTAGCTGATTTCTTTATTTACAAAGATACTGAATTCGATGGTCTTTTATTAACAAAAGCTCAAAGATTCCACGGAATCTTATGAAGACACTTTTAATCAAATAATTCAAAAACAAAAAGCAGAGAAAAAATCTGCTTTTTGTTTTATTCCATTTTTCGAAAATAAAAATCAGCTGATCAGACTGATTTGTATTATTTTAAACTAAACCTTTGTTTTTAAGGGTTTTAATAGTTTTAGCTGAAACTCTAAGAGTTTGCTTACGTCCACCAATATTAACTTTAATTTTTTGTAAATTAACATTGAACTTACGTTTTGAAGCGTTCATTGCGTGTGAACGAGTATTTCCTGACATAGGACCTTTACCGGTAAGGACATCTCTTCTTGCCATAATTTTTCCTTTCTAATTAGCTAATTATATACGGTTTAAATAAGTAAAAAAATTATACTAAAAAACAACAAAATTCCAACAATTTACTCAAACCCACAAAATTAGGTTAAATAAAGCGTTATTTTCGCACAAATAATAAGCTATTAGTGTCTTTTTGTTATAATTAAAAAATATCAATCTCATTATTATTTTAGCGTTCAATTTAATAATTTTGCATAAGGAGAACAATGCAGCAAGTTAATATATTTGCCCTTGGTGGGCAAGATGAAAATGGCAAAAATTGCTATATTTTTGAACATAACAACAATATTTACATTGTTAATTCGGGGGTTAAAATTCCTATTAATTCAAGTAATGGAGTCGATGCATTGATTCCAGATTTTACTTATTTAGAAAAAAATAAAAAGAGAATTAAAGGTATTTTTATCACTGATATAAAAAATGAAAGCTTTAGTGCACTTCCTTGGTTAGTAATGAAAATTCCTGGAATTAAAATTTATACTAGTGCGTTTAACAAAATTATCATTATTGATAGACTCAAAAAGTACAAAATTGATGAAAAAAGTTATCAAATCCAAGTTATTAACACTGACATTAAATTTGATGATTTAATCGTTAGTCCAATTAAAGTGGCCGGGAGCATTCCTGAATCGCTAGGTTTTAATTTCACTACTCCAACCGGTTCTTATGTGTTCATGTTTAATTTTGTTGAAGGAAATTTAGGTCTTTACGGAAATTTAAACTTTCAAGAGCTTGGTAAAAATCTTTCAAAAAATTCAATTAATGCACTTATTTGTGATGCAGGAAGAAGCAATGCTTTAGGTCGTGCAATTGAAAAACTAGAACTCCCTGATTTTATTAAACAAGTGTTTTTAAAAGCTAGTAATGAAGAAAGAATTATTGTTGGAGCTTACGATGAAGATATGGTGCAACTCCAACAAATTCTTAATATGGCCTTAATCACCAAAAGACCTGTGTGTGCGTATGGAAAAACATATGGTCAATTTATTTATTTAATTAGCAAAATTTCAAAAGATTTTCCGCTTCCTGAAATGTTTGACTATCGTCAAATCAATAAATATAAAAATGCTATTGTTTTAGTTACTGGCTCAATTGAACGTTTATTCCTAAGATTTGTCCGTATTACTGCTAAACGTGATGTGTATTTAAAACTTAAAAATACTGATAATGTAATTATAATGGCTCATCCTGTGAATGGACTTGAATCATTTGCGGCCGCTACATTAGATGAAATTGCTAAAATTACATCTAAAATTTACGACATTTCAGAAAGCCAATTTTATAAACATCACCCAAGCAAACAAGATATTGCTAATTTAGTGCGAGCACTCAAACCCAAATATTTATTACCAGCACAAGGTTTATATCGTTATTTAGTGGATGCTGCTAATTTTATCAATAGTGATGAAATTTTATCAAAGCACACCAAAACCATTGTGCTGTTAAATGGTAGAATTGCACATTTTACCGATGAAAAACTTTTCAGTCAGAATGGAAAAGTTAGCGAAATTGGAGATACTATTATCGATGGATTTGGAATTGGTGATATATCTTCAGAAGTAATCGCAGAGCGTGAATCACTAGGCCGTGAAGGAGTGATTATTATTAATTTACTATATTCAACAAAACAAAAACGAATTGCTAGCGAATTGTTTATTGATTACATTGGAGTTATTGATGAAAAAGATAAAAGCGAAGTTAATGAACTCATCAAAACAGTCTTAATTAATGTTATTGAAACTAAAGAATTTACTTCAATGAAGGATTTAAACGAAAAAATCCGTAAAGCAATTCGTAAGAAAATTTATAAAGTAACCGAAAAAGATCCAATGGTGGTTTTGGGGATTAATAACATTTAAAAAGTATGACAAAACGAAAGCTTAATAATTTATTAAATTTATCTTTAATTGAAAAAGAAGCTAACAAAACTCTTTTTACAGTCACTACCAAAAGAAAAATCTTGATAATATCACTTTTGTTTGTTAATGTAATTTTTCTTTTGCTCACAATTACAGCAACATTTGTGAATAATTCAATTTTAAATATTATTTATAAGTATTCGCTGAATCTTACGTTTGGTAATCTTATTTATCCTCTTATCATTTTGCTTTTTATTTGATGAATCGTGCTGTTGCTTGAACATAAATACTATCAAGATACATTTGCTTGATTAAACAAACACCAAAAGATTTCTTACGAAACATTCAAGCAAATTATCTGCAAGTTTTTGTGGTATTTATTTATAGTTATTGCTATTAGCGATTATTTAATTTTATATTTTCTTAATAATACTGATAAAGAATTTGAAATGAAATACACCATAAAAAGTGTACAAATATTATTTGAGAATGGTTTTTGAAAGCATGTAGCACTTAGTAAATATGCAACTTTTGATTTTCGACATATTGGATTTATTATCGAACCCTTAATTAATTTACTTTATTTAATTGGTTTTTCCTGAATTAGTGTTTTGGTCTTTTTAATCGTATTAATCGTGCTTTTTGGATTAGATATTTATTATGTATCTTTATTCAAAAGACCAATTCAAAAACTTAATCAGTTAAATCTAAGAGAATATTCGCAAAAGGTTCAAAGTCACACAGAAATCATTTGTAATACACCCAATTTTCAGGTTTATATTGATTTTTTATTTAATGCAAGCAAGATTTTTAAAATTGAATATTGAAATTTATCGTTTTTGAAAGTTGAAAAATTAATTCTAAAGACTTTGAAAAGACAAAATATAAATGATTTAACATTTTTAAACGTTAAATCACAATTAAAGCAAGAAGATACATAAACAAAACTCAAATTAATGTTTAATAAACAAGAATTTGAATAAACGAAATTTAAACATTTTAACTTAATAATGAAAGGAAAATCATGAAAAAATTACTTTGAAAACAAGCACAAAAACTTATTGAAGCAAACAACAATAATTTAATTTTTTTAGCATTTACAGTTGAATGGTGTGGAGATTGCAAAATGATGAAACCAGTTATTAATCGCTTATCATCAAAATATGCTCAATACAAACAACTTTCATTCATTGAAGTTGACGCTGAAGAAGCAAATTTATTAAGAGATCCTAACACTAAATGAGAGGTTTTAAAAGTTCCAACATTTGTGTTACTTAAAGGGAATAAGATTGTCGAAAAAGGATATGAATACATTCCTGAAGAAGTTTTAATTGAATGAATTGAGAAACGAATTTCCTCTACTTTTTAGGCTTTCAGCGCATTTAATATATAGAAAAAATACTATGATACAACAAAATATGGGGTAAATTTTAAAAACCCTATTTTTTTGCTTATCTTTTTTGTCTTTTACCTTATAATTAAAAAGCAACTATAACTATGAACTATAAGGTTGTTAATGAGCCATAAGTTGTCAAGGACTCATTAAGTTTTTATAGGGAGTTAAGTTCAAAAACGAACAAAGGAGACAACATGAACAAATTAAACGTCAAGGTAAAAGGATTTGATCATGCACTTGTAGATAGTGCTGCTAAAAAGGTGTATCACACTGCTAAAGCTGCTAATCTAAAAGTTAGTGGTCCAATTCCGCTTCCTACTAAAAGAGATGAAATCACAATTCTTAGATCAGTTCACGTTAACAAAAAATCACGTGAACAGTTCGAAAGTAGAACTCACCAAAGATTAATTGTGGTTGATGAAGCTACTCAAGAATTTACTGATAAATTAAACAGACTTGAACTTCCATATGGTGTTGCAGTTCAAGTAAAAACTTCAAAATAATTAAAATTAAGGAGAACATATGAAAGGAATCTTAGGCCGTAAAGTTGGAATGACCCAGATTTACACTGACCAAGGATATTCAATTCCAGTCACTGTAATCGAAGTTCAACCAAATGTTGTATCAAAAGTCTTGACTCAAGAAAAAGACGGTTACGTGGCTACTCAACTTGCTACAGTTGATAAAAAACCATCACGTGTTAATAAACCTGATGCTGGTCAGTTTAAAAAAGCTAATACAACACCTAAGCGCTACGTAAAAGAAGTTCGTAATATGTCAGGTTATGAACTTGGACAAACAGTATCAGCTGACATTTTCCAAGCTGGAGAACTTGTTGATGTAACAGGAACTTCAAAAGGAAAAGGATTTGCTGGAACTATTAAAAGACATAACCAACACATTGGTCCTAAATCACACGGGGGCGGAGGTGGAAGTCAGCCTGTTAGACAAACCGGATCACTTGGAGATATTTCAGGGAACCGTGTTTACAAAGGAATGACTATGCCTGGGCACCTTGGACATGTTAAAACCACTGTTCAAAACCTTGAAGTGGTTAAAGTGGACATGGAAAATGGATTACTTTTAATTAAAGGATCAATTCCAGGACCAAAAAAATCACTTGTTGTTGTTAAACAAGCAGTTAAAGGATTACCAAACAAAGAAGCTATTAAACTTGTTGATATTAAAGAAGTTCTATTGATGAACGAATTAGTTGAAAAAGCAAAAAAATACC
This sequence comes from Mycoplasma sp. 3686h, assembly GCF_056781225.1. Taxonomy (NCBI): domain Bacteria; kingdom Bacillati; phylum Mycoplasmatota; class Mollicutes; order Mycoplasmatales; family Mycoplasmataceae; genus Mycoplasma; species Mycoplasma sp. 3686h. The sequence continues at coordinate 193,446 of NZ_CM165562.1, forward strand.
ACATTGAAGTTACCGTTGGGATGCATTCAAATGAGCTTGCACAATTAATCGCTGATGCTGAAGCTAAAGAAGAAGGAGAAAAATAAGATGGCTCAAACAAAATCTAAAGCTAAAGTTTCTTCTACTCCAGTAGCAGTTGCTAATGATGCAACAATGGAAAAAGTTCAATTTGATGCAAAACTTCCAGCAAGTTTATTTGCCAGCGAAAAAATTTATGAACAAGCTATTTTTGACACTATTCTTTCAGAAAGAGCTTCACGTAGACAAGGAACTCACCAAGTTAAAAACCGTGCTGAAGTTTCTGGTTCAGGGAAAAAACCTTGAAGACAAAAAGGAACCGGTCGAGCACGTCATAGCTCAATGCGTTCACCAATTTGAGTTGGTGGAGGGAGAGCGTTTGGTCCTCAATCAGAGAAAAATTACTCACTTAAAGTTAATAAAAAAGTGAGATATAATGCTTTTATTTCAGCACTTACTTTACTTGCACAAGATAAAGCAGTGCTTGTAGATGATTTAAAATTACAAACCATTTCAACTAAAGCATTAAACATTAAACTTAAAGAATTAAAATTAGCTCACTTAAAACATGTATTAGTTGTTACTGAAGATTACAATGTGTTTAAATCAGCGAACAACTTACCTAATGTTCAAACTTCAAAAGCTCATTCACTTAGTGTTGAATCACTTGTTGGAGCCGATGTGATGATTATTTCACACGAAAGTTTATCAATTTTAGAAGGGAAGGCTAGATAATGGAATTAACAAAAGTTCTTCAAGCTCCTGTGTTAACTGAAAAAACATATCAACAAATGTCAAATGGAGTTTATACCTTTAAAGCTGATTATCACGCAAATAAATTTCAAATTGCTAATGCAGTTGAGAAAATTTTCAAAGTTAAAGTTGAAAAAGTTAACACTATTAAAGTTGATAAAAAACCCAAAAACGTAGGACGTTTCCACGGATTTACCAATAGATATAAAAAAGCTATGGTAACTCTAGCTCCTGGACAAGAAATTAACTTCTTCCCTAATGAAGATGTTAATCCAACCAAAGAAAAAGAGCAAAAAGATAAAGAGGAGAAAAAAACATTAGCTTCAGATGTAGAAAGACGTGTAGCAGCTAAACTTGCTTCAAAAAAACAAACAACAATGAAAAATAAAGCAAAAACAACCAGCTCTAAACCATCAATGCATCGTAAAGTTGGGGGTGGAGAATAATTTTGCTTATTCAAAACCATACAAATAATTAAACAAAGCGGAAATATGCTTGCTTAAAAGAAAGATCCGCAACTATTTTTAAGCAAAGGAGAAAAGACATTTATGGCTATTAAATATCATAAGCCAACTACTAATGGTAGAAGAAACATGTCTTCTCTTGATTTTAAACAAAATTTATCTGGTCATGCACCTGAAAAATCACTCCTTGTGATTTTGAAAAATAATGCAGGTCGTAATAACCAAGGTAAAATTACTGTTCGACATCACGGAGGACGTGTTAAAAGATTCTACAGAATTGTAGACTTTAAACGTAATAAAGATAATATTCCAGCTGTGGTTAAAACAATTGAATATGATCCAAATAGATCAGCAAACATTTGTTTACTTGCATATGCAGATGGAGAAAAAAGATACATTATTGCACCTAAAGGAATTAAATTAGGTCAAAAAGTGATTTCAGGAGAAAATGTTGATATTGTTGTTGGTAATGCCTTACCATTAGCAAATATTCCTGATGGTACATTTGTACACAACATTGAAATGCAACCAGGAGGAGGAGCAATTATTGCTCGTTCAGCTGGAACTGCTGCCCAAATTCTTGGGAAAGATGACAATGGAAAATACGTTGTATTAAAACTTAAATCAGGTGAAACACGTCGTATTTTAGCTCGTTGTCGTGCAACAATTGGTACTGTTGGAAACGAAGAACATTTACTGGTTAATGTCGGGAAAGCCGGAATTAACAGACACAAAGGAATTAGACCTACCGTTCGTGGTTCAGTTATGAACCCTGTGGATCACCCACATGGGGGAGGGGAAGGGAAACAACCTGTTGGTCGTAAAGCCCCTCTTACCCCTTGAGGTAAAAAAGCTCTTGGAGTGAAAACTAGAAAAACTAAGAAATCTTCAAATAAACTGATTATAAGAAGAAGAAAGGATGCTAAATAATGGCACGTAGTCTGAAAAAAGGTCCATTCGCTGATGACCATTTACTCAAAAAAGTAGATGCCATTCTTGAAGGAAAAGCACCTAAAAAACCAATCAAAACTTGATCAAGACGTTCAACTATCTTCCCAAGTTTTGTTGGTTTGACTTTTGCAGTACACAACGGAAAAGTATTTAATGAAGTATATGTAACCGATGATATGGTCGGACACAAACTTGGTGAATTTTCACCAACCAGAACATTCTCAGGTCATGGTGCAGATAAAGGTAAGAAAAAATAATGCAACAAGCCAAAGCACACGTTAAACTACAAAGAGTTAGTGTTTCAAAAGCTAAACTTGTCGCTAATCTTTTCCGTGGGAAAGATGTGAAAATAGCACTTTCTTTATTACACAATACCTCAAAAAAATCTGCTCGTATTTTCATTAAATTACTTAATTCAGCGATTGCAAACGCTACCAATAATCATGGAATGGACGCATCAAAATTATTCGTTAAAGAAGTTTATGTTAATGAAGGTCCAACCTTAAAAAGATTTCAACCAAGAAGCCAAGGTCGTGCTTATTCAATTTTTAAACGTACATCAAACTTATCAATTGTTTTAGAGGAGAGAAACTAATGGGACAAAAGGTCAATCCAAATGGATTCCGTTTTGGAATTACCAAAACACACAATTCAATCTGATTTGCTGAAAAAGCACAATTTGGAAACAAATTAGTTGAAGATGCTAAAATCTATAAGTTTTTTGATAAATATGTACGTGAATACCAAATTGGTAAAGTAAATGTTCAAAGAAACCAAAAAAATAGAGTTAATGTTGTTTTACATTCTGCTAAACCTGGAGTAATTTTAGGTTCAGAAGGAAAAAACATTCAAGAATTAACTCTTAAACTAAAAAAATATTTAAAAAACAAACACCTTGATGTTAATTTACAAGTTATTGAACTTAAAAACCCAGATCTTAATGCTAGATTACTAGCTGAAATGATTGCTCAAAAACTTGAAAACCGTGAAAGATTCCGTACCGCTCAAAAAATTGCTATTCGTAGTGCAATGCGTAATGGAGCTAAAGGAATTAAAACTGCCGTTTCAGGTCGTTTAAATGGTGTTGACATGGCTCGTACTGAAGGATATTCAGAAGGAGAAATGAAACTTCACACCCTTAGACAAAACGTTGATTATGCTACTGCTACAGCTCGTACCACTTATGGAGCTATTGGAGTTAAAGTTTGGGTTTCATTAGGTGAAATTTTGGAAGGAGATAAATAAAATGCTTCAACCAAAAAGAACCAAATATAGAAAACCATTTCTAGTAAAACACGACAAACGTAGAGCTACTAAAGGAAACACTGTTGCTTTTGGGGAATTTGGTCTTCAAGCTGTAACTAGTGCTTGAGTTGATGCACGTCAAATTGAATCAGCCCGTATTGCTGCTACTAGACATATGGGTCGTGAAGGAAGTGTTATCATTCGGATCTTCCCGCATTTTTCAAAAACTTCTAAACCAATCGGGGTTCGGATGGGATCAGGAAAAGGTGCACCTGAAAAATGATATACTGCTGTTAAAGTTGATACTGTTATGTTTGAAGTATCAGGAGTTTCAGAAGAAATAGCTCGTGAAGCTTTAAGACTTGCAGGACATAAATTACCGGTGAAATGAAAAATTATTACAAGAGAACACGAAGGGAATAACTAATGCTATATAAAGATTTATTAAACAAATCAGTCTCAGAACTCCAAACATTAGTAAGAGATCTTAAAGCTGAACTTTGAACATTAAGATTCCAAAACACCACCGGTTCTCTTGATCAAACCCACAAAATTGATCTTATTAAAAAAGATATTGCTAGAGCACTCACAGCCTTAAGTGAAAAAGGAGCTAAATAATGATTGAAAGAAATACAAGAAAAACATTAGTTGGTACAGTCGTTTCAGCTCACAAAACACCTAAAACCATTATTGTTGCTGTTGACACTTATAAAAAACACCCACTTTATTCAAAACGTTTCAAATCAACTAAACGTTTTGCTGTTCATGACGAAAATCACCTTGCTAAATTAAACGATTCAGTTGTGATTATGGAAACACGTCCACTTTCAAAAACCAAACACTTTCGACTTGTTTCAATTAAACAGTCTAATGAAGGGAGCAAATAATGCTATTAGAACTATCTAGAGCAAATGTTGCTGATAATTCAGGAGCCAAAGAAGTTGGAATCTTTAGAATTCTTGGTTCAAATAAAAAAGTGGCCAAAATTGGTGATGTGGTTATGTGTTCAGTCAAAAAAGCCATTCCTAATGGTGGAGTTAAACAAAAACAAGTAGTTAAAGCAGTTGTGGTACGCTCACGTTACGGAATTTCGAGAGAAAATGGATCATATATTCGGTTTGATGAAAATGCTGTAGTACTTTTAAAAGAAGATGGAACTCCAAGAGGAACACGTGTTTTTGGGCCAGTGGCTCGTGAAATTCGTGAAAAATATCCAAAAATTGTTTCTCTTGCACCTGAAGTTTTATAATTAAGGAATTTTTATGAAAGTTAAATTCAAGAAAAACGACGAAGTTATTGTAATTGCAGGAAAAGAAAAAGGGAAAACAGGAACCGTTTTAAAAGTATTACACGACAAAAACGCAGTTATTGTTAAAGATCTTAACATTGTCACCAAACATAACAAACCTTCACAACAAAACCAAGATGGAACTATTACCACCAAAGAAGCTCCAATTCACGCTTCAAATGTAGCATATCTTGTTAAAAAAGAAACTAAAGACAAACCAGCACAATATAGTAAACTTGGTTACAAATTTACCAAGGAAGGCAAAAAAGTTAGAGTAGTTAGAAAAACTAAGAAGGAAATTTAATTATGCTCAAGAATATTTATTTAGAAAAAGCAGTTCCTGCACTTAAAGAAAAATTTAATTACTCTTCACCAATGCAAGTTCCACGAATTGAAAAAGTGGTACTTAATATGACAGCTGGAAAAGAAGTTTCAAACTCAAAAGCGATTGAAGAAGTTTTAAATGAACTTACTTTAATCGCTGGACAAAAACCATTTCAAACCAAAGCTAAAAAATCAAACGCTTCATGAAAACTTCGTGAAGGAATGCCTATGGGAGGGAAAGTTACCCTTCGTAGAGAGCGTATGTGAGAATTTTTAGACAAACTTATCAACGTTGCAATGCCACGTATTCGTGATTTCCGTGGTGCAAATCCTAAATCATTTGATGGTAGAGGTACCTTTGCTTTAGGAATTAAAGAAGAAATCATTTTCCCAGAAATTGAATTTGACAAAATCCGTCGGATCAAAGGACTTGATGTGATTATTGTCACCACCGCAAAAACTAATAAAGAAGCTAGAACATTACTTGAATTAATTGGTGTTCCATTTGAGAAAAAAGGAGATAAATAATGGCTAGAAAAGCACTTATTGAAAAAGCAAAACGCCACCCTAAATTCTCATCTCGTGCGTACACACGTTGCGAATTATGTGGTCGTCCACATGCGGTTTTAAGAAAATACAAAGTATGTCGTATCTGCTTTAGAAACCTTGCACACGAAGGTAAAATCCCAGGTATGAAGAAAGCGAGCTGATAATTATGTTTATTACAGATCCAATTTCAGATTTAATCGTGCGTATTAAAAACGCTAACGCAAGAAAGCACAAAACCGTAGAAATTCCATTCTCAAATAAAAAAGAAGCAATTGTCAAATTAATTCAATCAGAAGGTTACATTCATTCTTATTCAGTTGAAGGTGAAGGAATTAATAAAAAATTAGTTCTTACCCTTAAATATAAAGGTTCTCAATCAGCAATTATTGGAATTAAAAGAGTTTCAAAACCTGGACTTAAAGTTTATGTTAAGTCATCAGAAATTCCTACTGTTTTATCAGGATATGGAACAGTGATTATGTCTACTTCAAAAGGACTAATGACTGGAAAAGAAGCTAAGAAAGAAAATGTTGGTGGCGAAGTCGTTGCCTACATTTGATAGAAGGGAAGTGTTATGTCACGTGTTGGAAATCGTATTTTAACAATTCCTGCTGGAACTAGTGTTACTGTTGATGGGACTAAAGTAACCGTTTCAGGAAAATTAGGAACTCTTAGTAGAGAATTTAGTTCAAAAATTGCTGTTTCAGTTCAAGACAACCAAGTTACCACAGTTCGAGCAAACGAAGAAAAAACTACTAAACAATTACACGGAACCACCAATGCTCATATTGCCAATATGATTACTGGTGTTTCACAAGGTTTTACCAAAGAACTTGAAATTAAAGGGGTTGGGTATAAAGCTACATTAAAAGGAACTCAATTAGTTATTTCAGCTGGATACAGTCACGAAGTTACCTTAGAAGTTCCTGCCAATGTCAAAGCTACTTTAGCTAAACCAACTGAAATTACCTTGTTTGGAATTGATAAACAAAGCGTAACTTCATTTGCTGCTATTGTGCGTAGTGTGCGTAAACCAAGTGTGTATTCAGGTAAAGGAATTTCGTACAAAGGCGAAAAAATTAGACGTAAAGAAGGGAAAACTTCTTCTAAATAAGAAGCAAGTTAGGTGAATAACATGGCAAAATTATCAAGAAATAAAGCTCGCAAAGCTAAACACATTCGCATTCGTCAAACACTTAGCGGAACTTCAGATAAACCACGTTTAAGCGTCTATAAATCACACCAAAACTTTTATGCACAATTAATTGATGATTCAAAAGGAGTTACACTAACTAGCATTTCAACTCTTAAAGATTCAAACTACTCAGGAAACATTCAAGCTGCTAAAGAACTTGGAGCTAAAATGGGTCAAGCTGTTCTAGCTCTTGGAATTAAAGAACTTGTTTTTGACCGTTCAGGTTATCTGTACCATGGAAGAGTCAAAGCATTTGCTGAAGCCGTTCGCGAAAAAGGAGTTAAATTCTAATGGAAAATCAAAAACAAGCAACCAAACCAGTTGTTGGAACTAAAGAGGTTAAATCACCACATCCAAAACCTGCTAAACCAACAACCCCTCCAGTTGAAGAAAGAAGAAACTTTAGAAATCCTAAAGTTAAAACCGATAAACGTCCTAACAAAGATGACCGTCCAAGAAGAACCCGTGGATTTGAACAACCAGTTTCAGAATACTCAGAAAAAGTTATTGATATAGCTAGAGTTACCAAAGTTGTTAAAGGCGGAAGAAGATTTAGCTTTAGTGCCTTTGTAGTAGTTGGAAACAAAAAAGGTAGTGTTGGATTAGGACACGGAAAAGCTAATGAAGTTCCTGATGCAATTAAAAAAGCCATTAAAGACGCTCAAAATAACCTTATTGACGTACCACTTGTTAATGGAACTGTTCCACATGAAATTCAAGCTAAATTCCTTGCTTCAAGAGTAATGCTTAAACCTGCTTCAAAAGGAAAAGGGTTAATCGCTTCAGGAACAGTGCGTGCAGTTACTGAATTAGCTGGATATACTGATATTGTGACTAAAACATATGGTTCGCGTTCAAAAGCAAACACTGTTAAAGCAACTCTAAAAGCTCTATCACAACTTAGAACAGTTGAGCAAATTGCTGAAATTAGAAATAAAGATGTAAAGGACTTAATCTAATATGTCAATTAAATTACATACATTAAAAGCAACCGAAGGTTCACGGAAAGAAAAACACCGTAAAGGTCGTGGACATGCCGCTGGAAAAGGAAAACAAGCTGGTAAAGGACAGTCAGGTCAAAACAAACGTAAAGGACACAGATTAGGATTTGAAGGGGGTCAAACTCCTTGATTCCGTAGAATCGGAAAACGTGGATTTACTAACGTGAATCATTTAGAATTCCAAGTAGTTAATTTAAAAGATTTAGAAGCTAAATACCAAGATGGTCAAGAAGTAACTATTGAATCATTATTTGCAAACAACCTTATTAAAAGAACCTTACCAATTAAAGTTTTAGGGAATGGAACTTTAAGTAAAAAATTAATTGTTCGTGTTCATCGAGTTTCAAAATCAGCGCAAGAAGCAATTATTGCTGCTGGTGGACAAGTTCAAGAATTATAATTACATTCAATTTCATTAAACACAGCTTGCTGTGTTTTTATTTATCCTTAGTATAAAAAAATCATCTCAATTCTGAGATGAATGATAGTTCTTAGAGAGATTAAATTAATTGTTTACATTCTTTTTACGGGTATAATTGTAAATTTTTTCGACTAGTTCTTCTTTAGAAAGTTCTTCATATCCATAAATTCCTAATAATTTAGCCATTTCGTGCAATTGCTTTGTTTTAAGTCCAAGGAGCTTATTAATTTCTTTTTCTTTTTCTAATTCAAAAGCACTTTTTGTATTTTGATTTGTTGCACTAGAGTTTGCATTATTTCATTGTTCTGGATTTTGTGTATTTGAATTAAAGTTATCTTGATTAAAAGGGAAATCAAATCCAAATGGACTTTGTTGCGAGAATTTTGTAAACTGTTCATAATGTTTCTTTAATTGTTCTAGTCTAAAAGCTCTAACAAATGCAATTTTAATTGTGTATAAATGAGCTGAAACAATAATAATGGTAATAATTGATGATAAGAAATTAGTAATCATTAATGCTAAAATAGCAACAAATGGTTCTTGAGTAGCTATACTCCCTAAACTCGCAAATCTACTAACTCAACCAAAAGATCAACATGAAGTAACGAAAATAAAGATATTGCTAGTGTGCAGTCTCATAAAATTTTGTTCTCTATAACCAATATATACAGAGCGAACAAACAATACGTTTGCTATCAGTAAAATTATTGTTGGAAATATATTAGATAAAAATAGTGAATTTCATTCTCCAGCACTTGTTTCAATTTTTGCATTATTTGGTGAAACTGCAGATGCTATTTCAAAAAACTTGTTAATAATATCATTCTTATATACTACTATTAAAATGTTTATAACCACATTTAATAGGAATAAAATAAAAATCGCAATTCCATTTAGGATGATAAATTTTCTAAATTGACTTTCTTTATTCCATAATTCTTTAATAGAATTTAGTTCTTTAAATTTTGTATCGTAAATACCAAACATTTTTCCCCTAACTAAATAGTTGTGTAAAATCAAAGTTTGCTACATCAAATTCTCTTGGTGGTTTTGCATATAAAACAATTTTATCTTTTGTAATTGGATGTACAAAAGATAATTTATAGGCATGTAATCTTTGATTAAAATCATCAACCTTTCTTCCGTATACCGGATCCCCATAAACTGGATTTTTAATATATGATAAATGAACTCTGATTTGATGGGTTCTTCCAGTTTCAAGTGTGCATTTAACCAATGTTTTAGGTAAATTATCAATATAAAAGGTATTTAAAGTTTCTACATGAGTAATTGCTTCTTTAGCATTATTGTTGGTTACGCACATCATTTGACGGTTTTTAATATTTCTACCAATTGGTAAGTTTAATTTTAATTTTTTCTCTTCTAAAATTCCATCAACAATCGCAACATATTCTCGACTAATATCATGATTCTTAAAATCGCTTGATAGTAATTGATGAATGTGATTGTTTTTAGCAATAATTAATAGTCCACTAGTATCTTTATCTATTCGATGGACAATTCCAGGTCTGAGCAATCCATTAGTATTTGATAAATTGTTTTTAAAATGATAAAGCAACCCATTAACTAATGTTTGATCTAAATGACCTGGTGCTGGATGGACAATTAACCCTGAAGGTTTATTAATCACAAATAAATGTTCATCTTCATAAACAATATCAATGTCCATTTTTTGCGGTTCAAGTTTAATTTCTTTGTCTAAAAGCTTAACTATTTTAATCTCTTGTCCTTCACGGACAATGTATTTAGGTTTAATTACATTATTATCATTAACATAAACTGCTCGTTGTTGGATTAATTCTTTAATATCATTACGCGAAATTTGACTATGATCACTAATATATTTATCAATTCTTTCTTTATATTGAACTTTAAGCAATATCATGTTATCTTAATTATACCGATTTTAAAAAAATAAGAAAATAAATTTAGCAAATTACCACCTCCTTTGCTAATTTAATTTATTGAAAATTTTTGAAAATTTATTCATTTAAGGACAAATTTTCAATAAAAAATCAACTTTCTAAATGTAGTATGTAGTTTATTAATTTATAATTAAAATAATATCAAAAATTTATCAAGCATAGGGAGATAAAGTGACTCAAAAAGAACGTAAGAACATCCTAAAAAATATTGAGGTTTGAAAAAATAGACTGCTTGATTTGAGCATGAAAAACCAATCGATTAATTACCGAAAAACAAAATCACAAACTGTTGAAATTCTCAGTCCAAGTATTGAGACTTTTTTAAACAAATATTATGGACTGAAAAATCTTCAATTTGCCAATTTATTTGGAAATGTACCCAATGAAGATGAAGAAGAAATCGGAGTTAGAAGAGTTAAAGGGAAGCGTGTTTCGTTTGGAATTGAACTTGAACAAAAAGATAAATATTTCAAAAATGAAATATTACCTTTAATTTCAGCTTTTCAGAAAAAATACAAAGGAAACTATTTATGTTCAAATCTTTATGATGGTGCTCAAAATAGAAACCTTTCTAATTTGATGAAAAAGTCTAATTTATTTAAAGAAGAAAACGGGATAAATGTTTTATATTTTGCTGTTGGTTTTTTAGAATGATACGAAAATAAAGAATCTGATGATAAACACTTAGCACCAATTTTATTTATACCAGTTGAGTTGTCAAAAGATGCATATAATTCACCTTATAGAGTCAATTTTCTCGATGATGAATTCTTACTTAATGAATCATTTATTCAAAAATTAATTAATGATTACAACATTAATTTAAACTTTAAATTCGAAGCTGAAAAATCAAATTACGAGCTTTTTGTGGATTATAAAAACTTTATTCTTGAACAAATTCAAAAGCTCAATGACAAGAGATGAAAAATTATTGAAGAAATTGATTTAGGAATTTTTTCTTTCTCTAGAATTAACATGGTTAAAGACCTTGAAGAAAATACTGAAAAAGTAATTAATAATCAGTTTGTTAAACTAATTTCAGGTCTTAATGATCCAGTTGAAAACATTCAATTTACCGAAAAAGACATTGATGATGTTGTGGATCCTTCACAATATTTTCATACTTATAATGCCGATTCATCTCAAGAAATCGCTATTCAAGCAGCTATTGCTGGGAAAAGCTTTGTTCTTCAAGGGCCACCAGGAACTGGAAAATCACAAACCATTACCAATATTATTACCGAATTAATTGCTCGAGATAAAAAAGTTTTATTCGTTGCCGAAAAACAAGCAGCTCTTGAAGTAGTTTACAATAATTTAAAGAGAATTGGATTAAACGATTATGTTTTACCAATTCATAATACTAAATTAGATAAAAAAATTGTTTTACATGAGCTTGCTTCAACTCTTGAAAAAGGTCAACATAACATTTCGATTGAAGATAATTTTCATAAAGATGCAGTTAATAAATTTACTATTTCACACCATGAATTATTAAATTATCCACAAGGTTTACAAAATATTTTTCAACCAATTAACAAATCAATTTATCAACTTTATGGAGCTTATTTTAAATATGCTAAACACCCTGAAATTGTGTTTGACATTCAGGATGTTGAGAAGGTTTCTGAAAAAGAATTATTAAAACGCAGAAAGTTAATCGATTCATTCCATAATGCCTTAAACATTAATGATTTTGATATTTCAAAAAACGATTGATATGGATTAATTTACGAAGAAATGTCACTAAAAATGAGGGAAAAAACCGGTGACAACTTAATTCAATTTAGAGAAACCATGCATAATGCGATTGCTTTTGCGAACCAATATCCATTCTTAAGAATTAAAAAAGATATCTTCTTAAAGAGTGCTTCAATTTATAAGGACGTACTTAATCATTTAACTAAAATTTCGTCAATTAATTCAACTATTATTTCAAACCCTAACATTGAAGTAGATGTTGAACATTATAATTCGTTAGTTCAAATTCGCGGACAAATTGAGGAATTAAAATCTCGGATTAAACATAAATATAATCTCGAAGTAATTAATTTAGATGCGGTAAATTACAAAAACCAACTATCTTTTTTTAGTACATCTTCAAAAAGATTCTTTTATCCAGGGTATAAAAAAATCAAAAACAGAATTTATACCTACAAATTAAGTGATGAAAAATTAACATATACTGAATTAATTAACCTTTTCAACATTATTGAAGAAATTCAAGAAAAAGAAAAAGAATTTAACGATATTAGCAAACTTGTTAGTTATCGTGTGCCCTTGAATGAATTTTCGTTCTTAAAAAGCACCCATGAACACATTGATTGATTTAATACCTTTAAACAGTTATCAAATTATCTAGAATGGGATTCTAAAGATATTTATCATCTTTTTGCATTTGCTCTTTTACATAAAGACAAAGCAATTGACTTAGCAACAGAATACAACAAGATTTATCAAAAACTACAAGAACACATTAATATCTTTAAACAAGACTTTAATACTGAATTTTTTGATATTGATTCATATACCTTTGAAACACTTGATAAAAAATTAGATAAAGCCATTCATAATCATGAACATTTAACCACAATTTTAGAGTTTAATCGTGTTTATAAATTAATGAAAGAAAATCATTTACAAGAATATGCTGATGCATTAATTCAAAGAAATATTAGAGAAGATTACTTTGCAATTTATCTTAGAAGATTTTATTTACTATTGATTGATAAATACCAAAGCGAATTATTCCCAGACTTTAATGGTGAAGTCATGGACTCGATTCGCAAAACTTTTGCTCAATCAGATGCCATTATTCAATCAATGGCCAAAACTAAAGTGGAAATGTCAATTATTGAAAAAATTCCAAATTACAATAGTATTGAAGGGCTCAATTCAGAAGTCTCAATTCTAAGAACCGAAGCCAATAAATCAAGAAGAATTATTCCGTTCAGATTATTGTTTGATAAAATTCCAAATTTAATCACTAAACTTAAACCATGTTTAATGATGTCACCACTTTCAGTTTCATCTTTACTTAAAAACTCAAACTTAGAGTTTGATGTAGTTATTTTTGATGAGGCCTCACAGGTACGCCCCGAAAATGCTATTGGTGCTTTGTCAAGAGCTAAACAGTTCATTATTTCAGGAGATAAGGAACAACTTCCGCCAACAGATTTCTTTGCTCATTTTGACGAAGATGATTCATTAGATGACAATTCATGGGACACTACTGCTTTTGATTCAATTTTAGAAGTAGCCAATATTGTCTTACCAACTATTAAACTTAAATGACACTACCGTAGTAAGTTTGATGAATTAATTCATCCTTCTAATAAAGAAATTTATAATGAACTAATTACCTTCCCAGCTTCAAAAATTCCTGGTAAATTTGAAGGGGTTTCACACGAACATGTTCGTGGTCAGTTTATCGATTCAGTTAACCAAGTTGAAGCTGATAGAGTTGTTGAATTAGTGATTGAGATTATAAGAAAATACGGAACTAGAAGAACTATAGGAGTAGTTACCTTTAACACTCAACAAAGAGATTTAATTGAACGGAAAATTAACTTACTCAGACGTAAAACAACTGAATTTGAGCATTTCTTTAATGCTTGAGAAATTGAAAAATTCTTTGTTAAAAACATTGAAACAGTGCAAGGGGATGAAAGAGATATTATTATTCTTTCTGTTGGTTATGGACCTAATGCTAAAGGAATTATGACCATGAACTTTGGTCCATTGAACCAACAAAACGGATATCGTCGACTAAATGTTGCTGTAACTCGTGCAAAAACAGCTGTAATTGTTGTTTCATCATTCTTAGAAAATGATATTGATTTATCCAGAACCAATTCGCGTGGAGCTAAATTCTTGAAAAATTACATTCGTTATGCTTCTTCAAATAATAAGCAAATCGAAGAAACTCAACAATATGTATCTGAATTTGACTCACCATTTGAAGATGATGTGTACAATGAACTAAAAGATCTTGGTTATAATGTAGTTAAACGGATTGGTGCTTCAAGTTACAAAATTGATTTAGCGATTTTAGACCCTAAAAAACCTGGACATTATATTCTAGGAATCGAATGTGATGGTTCAGTTTACAAAACTTCACGTTCAAGTAGAGATCGAGAAATTCTTAGACAAAGAGTGCTTGAAGGTAGAAAATGAAATGTTTATCGTATTTGATCAGCTGATTGATACAAAAATAAAAACAAACAAGTCGAAAGATTGAATAAGTATATTGATCAATTAATCAAAAATAAAACTACTAAATCTATATCAAATGATATAGATGCTCTTAAAATCAATGTCCCAGTTGAAATTAAACAAAAAGAAATTCAAAAAATCCAATTTAATCACTATCCAAATTATGATGAATTATTTGCTCAAATTCAAAAATCTAACCCTCAAACCAGAACCGATTTTATGTGAGCTTTGATTAGTGAATTGAGTCCAGTCCACTATGATGAGTTAAAAAAATTCGTTCCACGAATTTTTGGACGAAAAACTTTTACTGCTATTCTTAAAGAAGAGCTTGATGCAATGTTAAATGAATTATCACAAAAAGACTTAATTGACTTTGAAGCTGATTTTATCGTAGCAAAAGACCAAACCATTGAATTTAGAGAGTATGATAAAAATTCATCTAAACGTGATTTTTCTCGGATTCACTTAAGTGAGGTTGAACACTTTTTAAAAACTTTCATTCACGCAGCTAATAATTTAAGCTTAAATGAAATTATGATGACTTTTAGTAAATATTGTGGATTTAATACAGTCACTCCTGTATCAAAAGACCTTATTTTAAGAGCTATTGATAACTTAATTAAGAAAAATTTAATTCAAGTTAACGATGATGTTATCTACCTTTACAAAGAAAACAATCTTTAAAAAATTAAGCAACTGCATGAGCAGTTGCTTTTTGATCTAATCATGTAATTGGAATACTTTTTGCATTAATTTTATTAGTTTTTTCAGTTTTCTAAGAGCAGTAATAGTACAATTAAATTGTTATATATACTTGTTTAATAAATTTAGTAAAAGGAGAAAAAATGCTTATAGGAAATTCACAAGTTGCTAAACAAGCAATTGAAAAATATGATTCAATTATCATTTTTCATCATATCCGACCTGATGGTGATTGTTTAGGTTCCCAACACGGTTTAGCTGAGCTAATTAAAACCAATTATCCCGAAAAGAAAGTGTATTGCATTGGAGATGACGTTGGTGTTTTAGATTTTATGCAATATAACTTTACTGACGAATCACAAATTGATTTTACCAACTCACTTGGAATTGTAGTTGATGCATCATCTGGTGATCGAATCGAAAAAGCTCAATTGTTATATGAAAATAAAACTACAGCAAAATTACGAATTGATCACCACCCTAACGATAGTGATATTAAGTATGACTATCTTTGAGTTGATGAACATTATGTAGCTGCTGCTGAAATGATTGCAATGTTAGCATATGAATCAAATTGGAAGATATCAATTAAAGCTTCTGAATACATTTATTTAGGAATTAATACTGATTCAGGGAGATTTTTATATCCAGATACCAGCGCTCGTACCTACAAATTAGTAGCCTTTTTAATGGAAAATGGATTTCATCCAAAAAAAATTCTTAAGGAGCTCTCAAAAAGAACTTTTAAAGGAATTAAATTTATTGGTGAAATTCTTACCGGATTTAAAAAATCAGGAAGAGTACTTTACTACGAAATTACCCAAGAAATTTTAAAAAAACATGATTTCAATTCACTTGAGGCAGCTATTTATGTGAATGAACTAGCCAATATTGAAGACAATTCATGTTGAGCTTTATTTATTCAATTAGAAGATGGAACTGTTCGTGGTCGTTTGAGATCAAATGGACCATTGGTAAATAAGGTTGCTAAAGATTTTAAAGGCGGTGGACATGATAATGCCGCTGGAATTACTTTAGATTCTTGAGAACAAGTCCAAGAAGTTTTAGAACAATTAAACAAAGAAATTATTAGATATGAAAGTGAGACAAAATAATGCAAATAGGTTCATTAAAAGAAGCAGTTAGTGAATTATTAAAATATGATTCGATTGTGATTTTTCATCACATTCAACCAGATGGAGATTGCTTAGGTTCGCAACACGGACTTGGAGAAATGTTAAAAACTAATTTCCCTGAAAAAAAGGTGTATTGTGTTGGAGATGCCAATGGTTTATTCCCTTTTTTAAACATTCAAATGGATGAATATCCTAGTGATGAAATCCTTAAAAAATCATTAGCAGTGATTGTTGATGCTAACTATAAAGAAAGAATTCACAGTCGTGAATTGCTTGATAAAAATATTTTTGCTCGGGTTTTACGAATCGATCACCACCCAAATGAAGATGATTTAGGTGATAATGTAACTAGATGAGTTGATAGTTCATACATTGCCGCTGATGAAATGATTGCTCAAATTGGACATGACTCAAACTGGAAAATTACTCCAAGAGCAGCTAAATTCTTATATCTTGGGATTATTACTGATTCAGGAAGATTTTTGTTTAGCAACACAAGTGCAAGAACTTTAAGATTAGCGGCCTTTTTATATGAACATGGACTTGAACCAGATTATGTGCATGTTAATGTTTATAAAACAAGTATAGAAGATATCAAATTTAACGCTTGATTAACATCAAGTTTAAAAACTCGTCAAGGTGTTGCTTATATTCAAAATACCTATCAAGACACCATTGATAGAGGTAAAACACCTGAACAATCATCTCGTCCTAATTTAATCGCAAGTATTGAAGGACACCCTATTTGAGCACAATTTATCGAAGGATCAGATAAAAGAATTCGTGTTGAACTCAGATCAAATGGCCCAATTGTAAGAAATGTTGCTCTTAAATATGGTGGCGGAGGTCACTTAAAAGCTTCAGGTTGTGTTTTAAATTCATGAGATGAAGTTGAATCAGTTATTAATGATTGCGTTTTAGAAGTTCAAAAATACTTACAAAAAGAAAGTAGATAAAATTGATGTACTGAAAAGACACTAAGGGTTCTTTAGAAGTTATTACTGGCCCAATGTTTGCTGGTAAAAGTGCTGAATTAATTAAACGTCTAACAATTTTAAAGATTGCTCAAGTTAAATTCTTAGTTTTTAAACCAGATTTTGACACTAGATTCGGTGATGATGTAATTGTAAGTCGAACCGGATCAAATGTTAAAGCAATTTCTATAGCAAATGCTAATGATGTTTGAAAATATTGAGATGATAATGTTAAGGCGGTTGCTTTTGACGAAGCTCACTTCTTTGACGAAAATATTTTTCAAGTTATTAATCGATTAATTTCAAAGGGTGTGAGAGTTATCGTTTCAGGTCTTGATATGGATTTTGCGGGAAAATCCTTTTCAATAACCTCTGAGCTCTTAGCTCAAGCTGATTATGTGTCTAAGCTTAAAGCAGTATGTATGAAGTGTTTTGAACAAGCTTCTCTTTCGTATCGTAAAGTTAAATCAAAAGAAAGACATCTTCTAGGGGATTCAGAATATGAAGCCAGATGTCGTCAATGTCATAAAGTTAAATAAAACATAATAAACAAAAATGCACAATTTTTTCGTGCATTTTTGTTTATTTATAACCCAATTTAGCTAATTCTTTTTCGTTATTATTTCATTTATCAGCGATTTTAACTTTTAGATTTAATATTACCTTACTTTGGAATTGATGCATCATTTTGTATCGAGCATTTTGACCTATTTCTTTAATTTTTGATCCTTTAGCACCAATAACCATACCTTTTTGAGATGCTTTTTTAACATAAATAATTGCTTCAATTTGAATTAAATCATCTAATTCTTCAAACTCAATAACTTCAATTGCGATTGAATGTGGCAATTCTTCATATAGAGAGTTAATTGCAGATTCACGAATGATTTCTTTTGCTAAAAAACGCATACTTTTATCTGTAACATAATCAGCATCATATTGAGCATGGCCTTCATATGTATAAGATTTAATCATTTTGATTAATGAATCAATCGATTTCAAATCATTTTTCGAAGTAGAAAGAATGTGTTCAAAGTTATATTCCTCGATTTCTTTGATTTTTTCTACCAATAATTGTGGATTTTTGCTAATCTTATCAATTTTAGTAATTACTGCAATTTTGTGTGGGACTTTAGAAATTTTTTCTAAAATCATTTTATCCCCAACTCCAATTTTTTCATCAGCAGGAGTAAGAAATAAGAGAAGATCAATATCTTTGGTGGTACTAAAAGCGTTTTTATTTAAAATTTCACCTAATTTATTTTCAGGTTTATGAATTCCTGGAGTATCTGTAAAGATAATTTGATATTCATCATCATTATAAATACCAGTGATTTGATCTCTTGTTGTTTGTGCGACATCTGTTACAATTGCTACATCATAACCCACAATAGCATTTACTAAAGTACTTTTACCCACATTTGGACGACCAATAATTGAAACAAAGCAAATTTTCATTATTTAATATCACTTTCCACAATACTGAAAGGAACTAATTCAGCTACTGTATTAACTCTTACTTTTGTTGTATCGTTTGAGTATTGATAAACTTTTGCTTGAGGCAGCATAAATTCAGTCATAACTTGTCTGCAGCCCGCACACGGACTGATAATTCCTTCTTTTTTACTAATAATATGAATTTCCTTAAAAGTACCAACTTTTGCTCCGTATGCAACTGATCCAAATAATGCACTTCTTTCTGCACAAATCCCTGAAGGGTATGCAACATTTTCAACATTAACCCCATAGTATTCATTCCCGTTTTCATCAATTGCACATGCAGCAACCTGAAAATTTGAATAAGGAGCATACGCTCTTTTTAACAACTCTTTTAATTTTTTAATCTCCATTTTTTACTCTCTACCAATTTTTAGTGGTTTAAAAATTTTGTCAACAATTTTGTTCATTTCAATTCTTTCTTTTTCATCTTCGTGGTCATAACCAGCTAAATGTACCAAACCATGTGTAAATAAATAACAAAACTCTCTTTTTATTGAATGGTTAAATTCAATTGATTGTTCAACCATTTTGTCATAACAAATAAATAATTCACCCAATAAAACAAATGGCAATTGGTCATAAAGAGGACGATCATAATATCCAAACGAAAGAATATCGGTAACATAATCTTTATTCCGATATTCTTTGTTTAAGAGTTTAATTCTTCTTTTAGAAACGACTTTTACATCTAGAAATATTTGTTTGTTAATTTTGAAGTATTTAGCAAAATTTTTAAGAATCTCATTCATTTCATAATCAAAATCAATATTGTGTCTAGTTCTATTATCAAAAGAAATTTCATGAATAGGTTTCTTCATGTTGAAATTATAAACTTATTTAGGGAAAATGTGTTTTAAAATATACTGTCAAAATGTTGTTTTACCAGAATTATAGGTGCAATAAATTTCAAAAATATTATTTTCTTTCATTTTTAAAAGTAGCGAAGGAGATGTGATTTTGATTTGATTCTCATTCAAAACATAACTGAATTGATATGTAGATAATTCATTTTTCAATTGAATATTTAATTCTGGATTAGAAATAATTTCGTCAGCTTTAACTCCATTTAAGAAAATATCATCATATTCTCTTCTGATATAGACCTTTTTATAAGAATTTATTTGATAAGTGAAAGAAACATAAGACATAAAAACAAAAATTACCAATAACAATAATAGTATAAAGATAACAAGACTATATTGAGACGTGGTTTTTCTCAAGATACACCTCTTTTGAATTTTCAAATATAAATTTATTGTTATGACTTATTTCGATAATTAGTGATTGATTAATTTTGTTATTTAAATAAATTTTTATTTCATTAAAAAATGAATCGCTTAAATTATCAAAGGCTTCATCAAACAGATAAAGTAAATAATTTTTGCTAATAATTTTTAGAAAATTAACAACTTGAACTTCACCACTTGAAAGTTCACAAAATCTTTTGTTTTTAATGGAGTTAATTTTATTTATCAATTCATCCGAAAATTCATTCAATAGTTTGTTTATGTTCGAAAAATCAAGATACTCATTTATAAAAGTTTGAGATAAAGGACTCTTATTTCCAATGTAAATAATGTTACTTTTTACAGCTATATTATCAAAAATATTTGTTTGAACATTATTAATCTTAATTATTCCATTGCTTGGATTTAAATTTCCACTTAGTATTGCTAAAAGTGTTGTTTTACCAATACCGTTTATCCCCTTTAAATGAGTATTTTGGTCAATTACTAAACGTTGAATATTTAGAGCATTATTATTTTGTTCATATTGAAAATCAACATAAGATAATTCTATTTTTTTAATATGAGTAAATTCATTTGATAAATCTTGAATTTGAGAATTGATTTTTGGTTTGAAAAAACGAAGCAATATTTTAGCTGTTTTATATTTAATATGCAAATTAAATAAAGGTCAAAAGTTTTGAGTTGATTTAGTTAGTAAACTAGCTGCTGTTAGCACAAAGATTAAATCCACTAAAGTTATATTTCCTTTTCAAATTTCAAATGAACCCAAAAATAAAACAATAAAAGGACCCAGAGTTTCAATAATTGAAGAGATAGAAAATACAGTTTCAGAAAGATAATTCGTTTTTAAATAATAGTCTTGCATTTGCGAAAATTGTGTTTGTATATTTTTATAAAGCTTATTTTCTATCTCAATAACATTAATAGAATTGACATAATTGTAATATTCTTCGATATTTGATGAAAGAGCAATATTTTGCTCTAATATCTTTTTGTAAGAATTGTTATACCAATTTTGCATAAATAAACTGATAAAAAAGTTTATCAAACAATAAATAATCAAAGTGTAAAGCAATATTAAATTAATTGTATAAATCATCAATGAACCAACAAGTAAATATATTAAATTGGCAATAACTGAAGATATAAAGGAACTTTTATAAGCTCAAATTGTGTCAATAGCAGAAATTCTGTTTAAAAATTCACTTGAGTTTAATTTACTTATTTCTTTATAATATTTACTTTTCAAACTTTTTAATAGCTCTAATTTTTGATCATTTGAATAATTGGTAATTTTAGTTAAAGATCATTTATTCGTTAAATATTTAAACGTTTGTTGAACAATTAAGATTCACAAAACAAAAACTGCACAAAAATACAAATATATCTCTAAATTATAGGGAATGATTTCGGAAAAAATATATTTTGTCATCAATGGAATAAGTAAAATAACAAACAATTCTAACAACTTGCTTAAGAAGTTAAACACTTGCATTTTTGTAGCATTAAAGCTATTTTTTAGTGATGAATAATTCTGAATTTGTTCATTTTTTGAACTATTATGAACTTTAATAGCTGAAAAAGCTACAATAATATTTAAGAAAATTTTTTTAAATTCTTCTAAACTCATTTTTATCTTTCCTTGAGCAGGATCTATGTAAAAAATATGGGAATTAGTACACTTTTGAATAATAATCATGTGTTGATTATTATCTTTGTTTATGATTGTTGCAAACGGGAATTCTTCAGAATTTAATTTTGTTAGTGTCTCAATATCGCAATTCAAAACTTCAATACTTAGTGAGTATTGATTAATTAGTCTTTGCAAGCTCTCAAGTGAGATACCATTATTTTGATAAGTTGCATTAATTTTCAGTTCATCTAGGGGAACTTTTTGACCATGAATTAGTTCGATAAAGTATTGAGCAACCACCAAAGAACAATCTCGAGAATCTTTTTGATATTCCATAGCTTTTATAAAATAAATTTAAATCCAAAAATTTGTAAAAAAAGAAAATAACGAGTTTTTTCTATCTTCAAAATTTGCATAAAAAAGTTTATAATTTTAATAGCACACTTAAGAGGTAATTTATGAAAAAAGTAGTTGCATTTGCAAGCGATCATGCTGGTTTTAAGCTAAAGCAAGAATTAATTAAGTATCTTGAGTCATTAGGATATGAAATAGTTGATTTAGGTCCTAAAACTGACCAAGTTCCGGTCAGTTACGCAACTCAAGGAAAAGAACTTGCTGAATATATTGATACCAAAAAACCTGATTTTGGAATTGGGATTTGCGGAACTGGATTGGGAATTTCGTATGCTTTAAATCGGCACAAACACATCCGAGCAGCTAGAGTTGTTTCGATTGAGGATGCAAAACTTGCTAAACTTCATAACAATGCCAATGTTTTGGTCTTTGGGGGTCGTCAAATTTCTACACAACAAGCTCAAAAAATCATTGATGAATATATAGCGACTCAATACGAAGGTGGAAGACACCAACAAAGAATTGATGAATTAGATATGTAATCTAAAGTCATATTTTTCAACAATATAAAGGAAAATACTCTTAAATTTGTTATAATCGAAAATATAATTATTAATTTTATTAATTTAGTTAGGAAAAATATGAAAAGAAAATTAGCTTTATTCTTATCGTTTTTTGGTGGAGTAATTGCTCCTTTATCTCTTGCTGTATCGTTTAGTCCAGCAACAAAAATCACAACCACACAAGCAACAAGTACAACTCCAGTCACTCAACCAGAACAAAATCAACCAGTTTTAACACTTCCTGCAGAAGAACTAGCTAAAATATCTTTAATTAAAGAAACAGTTTCAACCAGTGAAAAACTATTAAGAATGTCAGAAGGAGTTCTTGTTCTTTCGAAAAATTCAATTAAAGACAAAACATCAGATCAAGCTTCAAGCGATGATGTTTACCTTGAATTTGGAAGTCTATTTTCAGATTTTTCAAAAGAAATTAATAAGAAAATTACTCTTGTTTCTTCAGAAGGAAACGAAGCTAAATTCTTAGTTAGCCTTTCTAAAACTCTTTCAAATGGTCAAGTTGTTTCTTTTGCTAGAGAAGTAATGATTAGTGGATATAAACAATAAAATTTATTTTAAAGATTAAAAAAACATTCACGAGAATGTTTTTTTATGCGAAATTTGTTTAAATAAGTTTATCAAAGATATCATCACCAGTTTCAAGTACAATATCAACTCCAAAGTTTCGAGCCACAATATTTCCTAATGTTCCAAGTCCATTAAAAGTATCTAATACTTTTGGAGATGTAAATGATTTTGAATAAATAGTTGCTGGCAAAAATTCTCTAGTGTGATTAAATCCAGGATAAAGTGGATCATTTCCGTGATCACTAGTAATAATTAATAAATCATCTTCTTTTAAACAGTTAATAAGTTTAGTCAGTTTAACGTCAAAATCAGCAATATTTTGTGCAAATCCGTGCACATTACGTCTGTGTCCAAAGTGTGAATCAAATTGTACTAAATTAGTAAAGATAAATTTATTTTCACTTTGCTCTAAAACAAGCTCAATAGTTTTATCCATTCCAACCGCATCGCTTCCGCTAGGAATGTGTCTAGAAATTCCTTGGCCCACAAAAATATCATTAATTTTACCAACTGAAATAACTTCAACCCCCTTTTCAACCAATCTGTTTAAGATTAATTTAGGAGGTTTATTAGCATAATCATGACGATTAAAGGTACGAGTATAATTACCGGCTTGACCAACATATGGACGAGCAATAATTCGACCAACATTTCATTCAGGTCTAGATGAGCAAATTTCACGAGCAGCCTTAGCGTATCTGTATAAATTATCTAATCCAGTTCATTCTTCATGAGCACAAATTTGGAGCACTGAATCCATTGATGTATATACAATAATTGAACCATTGTCTTTCTCTTGTTGAGCTAGTTCGTTAATAATGTCTGTTCCACTAGCTGCTTTATTTCCTATGATTTTACGTCCATCAAAAGCTTTTTCAAGTTCATTAATAAGTTCTTGTGGAAATCCATTTTCAGTAAAAGTAGGGAAAGGTTCTAGTGTCTTAAATCCCATCATTTCTCAGTGTCCAGCTAAAGTGTCTTTAGCATTTGAAACTTCTTGCACTTTAGCTACATAAGCAAGCGGATTTTTAACATGATAATTACCTTGTAAATCGCTAATATTTCCAATTCCTAATTTCTTCCATGTCTCAATTTTAAACTCATCAGCCATTGATGCCGAACGAATGGTATTGGCTCCACTATCACCAAATGATTTTTGATCTTTGTCACTACCAATTCCCAAACCATCAGTAATAATCATGAAAATTCTTTTAAATTTTGGCATTAATTCTCCTTTGCAAAATTCTTATTTAAATTTTAAACATTTTTATACAAAATAGACGAAAAACAAACAAATGATTGTATAATTTTATCGCTGTTTATTGTCTTAAGCAATAGGCAGCAAAAATAAGTTTGTTTTTTAGGTTTAAAATCACAACAATTTTTATTTCATTAGTCGTTATTTTCAAAAAGCACATTCTTATTTATAAAACCTTTTATTAAACTAAATTATCACCAAGTTTAAATAAATATCGCCCTTCTTTCTATAAGGTTTTATAAACGATTATCTAAAGAAATTGTGTCTTTTGATTTTTAAAAAAAGTGAATAAATAATCAAAAAGCAGCCCAGCTGCTTTTCTTTTTGCTTTATTTAAATAAGGCTTTTTGTTTATCGGATAGTTTATTGTACTTGATAATAACAATTGCTTCAGGACCAGTGTGGATTGAAATAACTGGTGGGATATCCGAAATTAGTGGTTCAATGTGATATTTTTGGGTAATGTGGTTAATAAAAGTATTGATTTCTTTATTTTGTGAATGCAAAATAATTAATTGAGTGTTATTTATTTGTTCTTGGTTTAAATTATCCAATTTAGATTCAATTGAATTAATTACAGTTCTTAAAAAAACGCGACCAATTCCTTCTTTTTCTAACTTACCATTTTCAAATTTAATTATCGGAACAATTTTTAATAATGTTGCAACAGCTGCTGCACTAGCGGTTAAACGGCCACCCTTGACTAAAAAATGATTATATTTAGGAATTAAGGTGACTGAAGCTGGATTTTGATTGTTCTCAATTATTTTAATTGCTTTTTCAACTTCAAAACCACGTTCAATTAATTCTTCAAACTCAATCACTTTTAAGCTAATTAACTGAGCAACATATAGTGATTTGATTATATAAACGTTTTGAAAATCACTAGAAAAATTAATCAAATTTTGATATTCCCCTGATAAATGTTCTGAAAGTGGAAATACTACTACCGCTTGATATTCTTGCGAAAGTCTCTTAAACAAGTCAATCACATACCCAATGTTAGTTGAACTTGTTTTAGCTCCACTTGAATCTTTAGAGAAAACATTAAAAAGATTCTTGCTGGTTATATCAATTCCATCAAGATAATTTTTACCATCAATTTGAATGTTTAGTGGAAGATAAAATCATCCACGCTGTTTAGCTTGCTCTTCTGTGAGTCCACACGAAGAACTTACAACAATAGCTATCTTTTTCATATGTTCATTAATTATAAAAGATTTAATGTAAAATATAATATTATGATTTTAGTCCATAAATTAAGTGATCAATTTAATAATTGTGCAATTGTAACTATTGATACACGAATTAAACCAACCAAGCAAATTAAGCATGAAAATTATGTCTTTTTTGTCAATAACAATAATCAAGTTAATTCAATTAATGTTTTTGATGATAAAGAATTACTTAATTCGAGTGAAAAAAGTTTTTTCGCTTTAAATGAGCATATAAGTCAAAAAATTAAACAAATAGCAAGCAGGCTTAACCTTATTGTTAATGATGAGAAAAAGTTTGTTTATGCTCAAATAATCAAACGTGAGTCACATCCAAAAAGCGAAAAACTATTTGTTTTAACTTTATTTGATGGTACAAAAGAGTTTCAAGTTGTAACCAATACTCTTAATTCGACACAAGATAAAATTCTTGCTGTAGCACTTCCAGGTTCAATTAATGCAAGTGGATTAGAAATTGTAGCAGGTACAATGCTTGATGTTAAGAGTGAGGGAATGCTCGTTGGATATTCAAGTTTAGGATTACCAGGTGAAGGGTTGCTTTTTACTAAAAAGGAAAACATAGGAGAAGAAGTCATTTTTTAAATTATGAATATTATTGAAGATTTACAAAAGCGTGGTGTTTTTAAACAAATTTCTAATTACGATAAATTTCTTAATCTACCTGAAAATAGTGGAGTTTATGTAGGATTTGACCCCACTGCAGAAAGTTTGCATTTAGGAAATTACATTCAAATAATTAATCTGTTAAGATTTAAAAAATATGGATATAAAATCATTGCTATTTTAGGTGGAGCAACCGGAATGATTGGAGATCCATCGTTTAGAGACTCTGAAAGAGTTTTACTTAATGAGCAACAAATTAATCATAATAAAGCAAAAATTAAACGTCAGCTTGAAAAATTTGGTTTTACCGTGGTTGATAATTATGAATTTTACAAAGATATGAGTATTATTGACTTTTTGAGAGATGTTGGTAAATTAGTTAATATTGCTTACATTATGTCAAAAGATTCCATCGCTTCACGGATTGAAAGAGGATTGAGTTTTACCGAGTTTTCATATCAATTAATTCAAGGTTGGGATTTTGTTCAGGTTTATAAAAACCATAATGTTAAAATACAATTTGGTGGGTCGGATCAATGAGGAAACATAACCACTGGACTTGATATGATTTCTACATTATTCGGTTCAAATCATCAAGCAATCGCTCTCACATCACAACTTTTAACTGACCAAAATGGACAAAAATTTGGAAAATCAACTGGTGGTGGAAATAATTGATTAGACCGAGAAAAAACTAAACCATATGATTTATATCAATTTTTAGTTAATCAACCAGATTCAGAAGTGCAAAAATTATTAAACTGATTAACTTTTATTGAGAGTGATCAAATTGAGCAAATTATGCAAAAACATTTTGAACAACCCTCTTTAAAGTTAGCTCAAAAACGTTTAGCGTACGAGGTTATTAAAGATATTCATAGTGAGCAAGATGCTAAAAATAGTGTTAACATTAGTGAAATCTTATTTAATAAAAATTTGAATTTAAACAATTTTACATTGAGTGATATTAAAAGCATTGAAAATGATTTAAAAACTCTTATCATCCCTTCTAATACTAATTTAGTTGAGTATTTAATTGCAAATCAAATTCTTAAATCAAAACGCGAAGCACGTGAATTTATTCAAGTTAAATCGTTAAGAGTTAACTTAGAACCAATTAGTGAGGATTATCATCTCAATTCTAAGTTTTTTGATAATCAATACGCTTTTTTAAATATTGGTAAAAAACAATTCTATTTAATCAAAATTTCTCAATAAAACTTGCATGAGTAAGTTTTATTTTTTTCTTATATTACCAAAAAGGTATATAATAAACATATTACTAAATAGTAATATAAGGAGAAAAATGAATAAAAAAATTAAGTGACTGTCACTTGGTTCAATCTCATTAGCACCGATTTTTGTTGCTATAAGTTGTAATTCACAGTCGCAAACACAACCAAAACCAGGTACTACAGTATCAGAAAACGTTTACAAATCAAGTAAATTAAATCAATTAAGTTCTCAATTTTCAAATTCTAAAATTAACGGATTACCAGAAAATGATAAAAAAGTAATTAATTCTTTAATCGAATTATTAAAAGATAATGATCAATTAATTGATACATATACCAAAATCACTAAAAATGAACCAGATTCATTAACTGGAAAACTTGGAGAAGTCTTTAATTTAGTTGATGGAAAGAATAATGAAAATTCTATTATTAAAATTACCCAAAAAATTGCTTCAAAAATTAAACCAAACCTCAAGGAAGGTAAAGAAGCACTAAGTCAAATTAACAAAACTTTTGAACATGTTGTATTTAATAAACTTGAAGATTTAACTGCTGATTTAAGAGAAGTTTTTGGAGAATATCCTAAAGACAAAATGGAGGAAAGTTTAATAAAATTAGCGCAATATGTGATTCAAAAATCTGACAATAAATCAGAAATTCAATATGCTAGTGAAGGTAATCTTCCTTCAAATCAGTATTTAAGTAATGTTTTAAATGAACTTAATCAAGAAATTGCTAATGTTTACTTTGACGAACATTATTTTGACGAAACCCAAAAAAATAGAACCCCTGATTCAATCTTAGAAAAAGATTTTTCATCTGACACAAAAGAAGATAAACACGACCATGAACAGGGAGAAAATCATGATGAAAATGATAATGTTAAAAAATCAAATCAACCAAAGTTCGAAGCAAAACATTTATTAACTCAACTTAATGAATACAAAAAAACCGGTTCTTTTTCAGATAAACTTAAAAACTTTACTGAAAAAATAGAAACTCAAATTCATGAAGATATTAATCTTCCACCTAACCCAGAAACCATTGATTCTGAAGAAGATGTCATGAAAAAACACTCGCACGATCACGATCATGAACACGAACATGAAACTGATGAAGAAAGTCACTCACACTCACATGCTTTAGCTAATTTAATGTTTGATTTTTATCAATCAGCTCAAATTTTAGTTGAAAAAGTTTCAATAACCGAATTAATTGAACAACTTAAAAACTACAATAAAAGTTTAGATCAAAACCATAAAATTGATACTGAAATTCAAGAATTATCTGTTGGTTTAGAAAATCTTAAAAAAGAATTTTCAACTTCGTTAGCACAAAGTGAAAACGAATTTATTAAATCAACTATGGTACAAACTGAAAAATTAGAAAAATTAATTCAAAAAAGTGCTCAATTAGCAAATATTAAACTTAATAATACAAAAACAAAACTAGCAAACGAAGAATAAAACCAATATGGTATGGAATTAATACCACTATGGTTTTTCTTTTTTTATGATAAAATTTAAGTGCTAATTTTAAATACATAATTCTAGTTAAATAGCTAGAAAAGGTTATTTTAGCACTAAAAATCATTTTTTAAATAATTAAGATATAAAATTTTATTTTAAAAAATATATTTGATCCCAATTTTTTGGGTTTTTTTGTTTTAATAGTATTTTTTTGCTTTGAAAAGATAATATATTTTTTGATTTATTTAACCAATTTATTCTTAATTTGTTAATTTTTAGTTTAAAACAGATTTATTTTTATACATTCAGAATTGTACAAATAATTTGATTTAAGTTATTTGTACAATTATTTAAGAGAAAGGTTATTTTTTATATATGTCCAAAACTAAGATTATTGCTCTAACTGGTGGAGTTTTTTCGTCCTTGGGGAAGGGACTTGTTTTAGCTTCGATTGGTAGGATTTTACATACTCAAAAATTTAAAGTCGCTACCTTAAAGCTTGACCCTTATTTAAATATTGATCCTGGAACTATGTCTCCAGTTCAACACGGTGAAATTTTTGTTACTCATGATGGAATGGAAGCAGATTTAGATTTAGGTCATTATGAACGTTTTTTAGATTATCCAATTTCAAAAACATCTTCACTATCAGCTGGGCAAATTTATCACCAAGTATTAACTAAAGAACGCGAAGGTACTTATTTAGGAAAAACAATTCAAATCGTACCACACTTTACAAATGAAATTCATGAACGAATTAACAAAATTATTGATAGTGATCCTGATTTAGATTTCTTACTTATTGAATTAGGTGGAACTGTTGGTGATATTGAATCTTCACCATTTATTGAAGCTTTGCGTTCATATAAGTTTTACGATTCATCTCGTCAAATTTGTTTTATCCACGTTTCTCCGTTGATTAGGTTAAATATTGGAAATGAAATTAAAACCAAACCAACTCAACATTCAGTTATGAAACTAAGAGAACACGGAATCATCCCAAACATTTTAATTTTACGTACCAGTTATCCATTTGATCAACAATTACATGAAAAAATTGCTTTATATTGCAACATTGATAATGACAAAATTTTCTATTCACAAGATGTTGACAATATTTATCTATTACCTCAATTGTTGTACGAGCAAAAAATTCACACTAAAATATTTGAATTTTTTAAATTAGATGATCCAAGAACTAAGAACGATTTATCATCATGACTAACCTTTACTGATAGCATTGTTAAACCTAAAAAAAATACCTATAATGTGGCTCTTGTTGGAAAATACGTTCAATTAGCAGATTCATATTTATCGATTATCGAATCATTTAACCTTGCCAGCTATCATTTAGGAATTGATCTTAAATTAACTTTAATTGATGCTACTAAGATTGAATCATATAAGCAAGCACAAGAAATGCTTGGTTCTTATGATGGGATTTGTGTTCCATATGGTTTTGGAAGTCGAGGAATTGAAGGAAAAATGTTTGCCATTCAATATGCAAGGGAGCATAAAGTCCCATTTTTAGGAATTTGTTTAGGAATGCAATTAGCTGTAATTGAATATGCTCGAAATGTATTAAATCTTGCTCAAGCTAATTCAACTGAATTTGACGTTCAAACGCCACACCCACTCTTTACTATTCAACCAACTTTTCATAACACCAATCGTTTTGGTGGTACCTTATCTTTAGGAAGTTCTCAAGTTACCATTAAACCAAATACCTTAGCAAGCAAGGTTTATCAAGCTCTAAATATCGTTGAACGTTACCGTCATAGATATGACTTTAATCCACAATATTTAAAACAATTCAACGATGGAAATTTTGTTTTTTCAGGAATTAATAGTGCTGGAGCAGAATCTTTAATTGAATTAAAAAACCATCCATTTTTCATTGCGTGTCAATTCCACCCAGAGTTTTTATCTAAACCACTTAAACCACATCCTTTATTTGTTGGTTTATTAAGTTCATTAATGAAAAAATAATCAATACATCCCGTATTTTTGGGATGTTTCGTTTCCGTGTATAAAAATATAATTGAAAATTAAGGAAGAATTATTCTGAAACTTTATCTATATCATGTTCTGAATTTTTCTTTAATATGGTAAAATTTAAATGCTAATTTCAAACGGACAGGTTCTAGTTGAAAGACTAGACTATGGTGGTTTTAGCGCTAAAACAATCGTAATTTGACAACACGTTTATTTTGAAAAAAACATATTACGAAATTATTTATACAATCATAAAATTTTATTAACAAATAAATAAAATAGAAAGGATATTATTATGGCAAAACTAGAGTTTGATCGTAGTAAAGAACACGTTAATGTTGGTACTATTGGACACGTTGACCACGGGAAAACTACATTAACAGCTGCGATTGCAACTGTTTTATCTAAGAAAGGGCTTTCAGAAGCACGTGATTATGCTTCTATTGATAATGCACCTGAAGAAAGAGCGCGTGGAATTACCATTAACACTGCTCACATTGAATATGAAACTGAAAAACGTCACTATGCACACGTAGACTGTCCTGGACACGCCGATTATGTTAAAAACATGATTACAGGAGCCGCTCAAATGGACGGAGCTATCTTAGTTGTTGCTGCAACAGATGGTCCTATGCCTCAAACACGTGAACACATTCTTTTATCAAAACAAGTTGGTGTTCCTCGTATTGTTGTTTTCTTAAACAAATGCGATATGCTTGAAGGTGATGAAGAAATGATTGAGCTTGTTGAACTTGAAATTCGTGGACTTCTTTCAGATTACGGATTTGACGGAGACAATGCACCTATTATTCGTGGATCAGCACTTAAAGCACTTGAAGGTGATGCAAAATACGAAGAAAAAATTATGGAACTTATGGATGCTGTAGATACTTACATTGAAACACCAGTTAAAGAATTTGAAAAACCATTCTTAATGGCTGTTGAAGACGTATTTACTATTACCGGACGTGGAACTGTTGCTACTGGACGTGTAGAACGTGGAAAATTAACACTTAACGAAGAAGTTGAAATTGTTGGTCTTAAAGCTACCAAAAAAACAGTTGTTACTGGGATTGAAATGTTCCGTAAAAACCTTAAAGAAGCTATGGCTGGAGACAATGCAGGTCTTTTACTTCGTGGAGTAAACCGTGATGATGTTGAACGTGGACAAGTTCTTGCTAAACCAGGATCAATCGTTCCTCACACTGAATTTGAAGCTGCAATCTACGTGCTTAAAAAAGAAGAAGGTGGACGTCACACTCCATTCTTTAAAAACTATAAACCACAATTCTACTTCCGTACAACTGATGTTACTGGAGGAGTAGAATTTGAACCTGGACGTGAAATGGTTATGCCTGGAGAAAATGTTAACCTTAAAGTTAAACTTATTGCTCCTATTGCCGTTGAAGAGGGAACTAAATTCTCTATTCGTGAAGGTGGACGTACTGTTGGTGCGGGATCAGTTACCAAAATTCTTAAATAATAATGTAACCAAAAAGGAACAGTTCTCACTGTTCCTTTTTGTATGATTGTTGATTAGTTAAAACAACCCACCAAAACCACCAGATTTTAATTTTGAACGCATTTCAACCATCCGTTTAGACATAGCATCAAAATCTGAGAGTAATTTATTAAACTCTTGAGCACTTCTTCCACTTCCTTTGAGAATTCTTTCCTTACGTGAAGCGTTTCGAAGCAACTTAGGATTATTACGCTCTTGAGCAGTCATTGAGCTCATTAACACTTTGTATACTTCTAGTTTCTTTTCAGCTCCTTCGAGTTCTTCCTCTTTTATTCTATTAGCAAATTGTCCTGGAAGCATTTTAAGTATTTTTGAAAACTTACCTAATTTTTTAATTTCATTAATTTGATCAAGTAAATCGTTTAAATTAAAACTCCCTTTAAACATTCGCTCCATCATATTACTTGCCTTATCAACATCAATTGAGCTTTCCACTTTTTC
The DNA here is from genome assembly GCF_056781225.1 of Mycoplasma sp. 3686h. NCBI lineage: Bacteria > Bacillati > Mycoplasmatota > Mollicutes > Mycoplasmatales > Mycoplasmataceae > Mycoplasma > Mycoplasma sp. 3686h. Next base: position 226,271 of record NZ_CM165562.1, read on the forward strand.
AATCAAACTTAACACATCACCCATTCCTAAAATTCGATCAGCCATACGGTCTGGGTAGAATAAATCTAAATTGGATACTTTTTCTCCAGTTCCGATAAATCTAATCGGAAGATTAAGCACTTGTCTGAGTGATAATGCTGCCCCTCCACGTGCATCTGAATCAAGTTTAGTAATAATTGAACCTGTTAACTTTAAATGTTCATTAAATGTGGTTGCAACATTAATAATATCCTGTCCTGAAAGAGCATCAGCTACAAAGAAAATTTCGCTTGGTGAAGCGATTTTTTTAACTTGCACTAATTCTTGCATTAATTTTTCATCAATTGACAATCGACCAGCAGTATCAATAATAATAAGATCGTTTTGGTTCTCTCTAGCATGCTCAAGTGCATTAGTTACAATTTGTTCTACTGGGGTGTTAGTTCCTTGTTCAAAATAATCTACATCAATACTTTTAGCTAAAGTTACTAATTGATCAACAGCAGCCGGACGATAAATATCAGCAGCTACTACTAGTGGTTTTTGAACATATTTTTTCTTTCTTAAAAAGAAAGCTAATTTAGCACTTGCAGTGGTTTTTCCTGAACCTTGCAACCCACACATCATAATAATGTAGGGTTTTTTATTAATTTGAATTTCTTGAACTTTATCACCTAATATATGCAATAATTCTGAGTGAAAGATTTTTACCATTGTTTGGTACGAGTTTAATTTACCTATGACCTCACCTTGATTTAGAGCTTTTTCTTTAACATTATTAATAAACTCTTTTACTACTTTTAAGTTAACATCAGCTTCAAGCAGTGACATTTTCACTTCGCGAATTACTTCTAAAACATCTTGCTCGTTTAGTTGCACTTTTTTCGAAAGCTTAGCTAAACTTTTTTGTAATCTTTTTTCTAAAAAATTAGTCATGTTCTAATTATACTTAATAAAGGATTAAACTGATATTTTCTGACTCTTAATTTATTAATTTTGTAAAATTTTGCTAAAATATATTTACTATTTAATTAATTTATTAATCAATCCAAAAAGGAATAATATGCGTAAAGTTGTTAGAAGAAAAAACAAAGAACGTGCTGAAAAACGCGCCCATAAACTTGCACTTGAATTGGCACGTGAAAAAAGAAGAGCACTAAGAGCACAAGAAGCAAACTAATAAAACAATAATTAATGATGTCAAAAAGCAAACAAACAATTAAGTTTGTTTGCTTTTTAGTTCTTGAATAATTTGATTTATTTCTTCAATATTTGCGTCTAAAATTCTGGTTTTATAAGTATCTTTTTCTGGTTGCGAACCAGTATTATTTAACTGAATTGCTTCTTTTTTCAGGTTAATAAGCAATTTAACTTGTTTAAATAATTTTTGAAATTTTTCTTCAGCTATTTGAGTGGAATCATTTATCCCAATAGCTGATAATTCGTTTTGATATTTATTAGTTAACGATGAAGAAAAGAAATTTGAATCATTGATTAATTCTTGAATATTAGCTGAATTATATTTAGGAAATTGTTCTGTTTGTGGTTGGTCATTGTTATTTTTGTTATATTTTTGTCTTAAAACAACAGTATAAGTAATAATTCCAACTCCAACAAGTGTGGTTGCAAAAACTAAAGCAACAATCGGAAATATTCTTTTTCATTTCATAGCTTAAATTATAAATTATTTAACTTATAAACACAATTTTTAAGTCTCAACAAACTTAAAATATTAATCAGACTTGAGCTCATCTAAAAAATAATCAAAAATTTCTTTAATTAAATCGTGTGGAATTGCACTTGCTGGACCAGCTTCAGAAAGTTGTTCATTAACCATTTTATTTCTTTGATTGTAAACTTTTTCACTTCGCATCACAAAATCCATTCCACCCATTCCAGAATTTACATTTCGAGCTTTAATCATTTTTCGTAACGAAGCAAGTCCGATCATGCGACTATCTAATGAACGAGGTACTTTAATATCAGGATCATCCTTTAAAACATAATATTTTACTCCATCAATCTCTCTGATTTCATAAGGAGGCTCAATTCTACCTTTTTTCAGACTCATTTTGACATTTGAAATAAAATTAGTTGGTTTTGATGTGAAAAATCCGTATTTTCCTAATGAAGCTTCATTAATAAAACAAGTTTTAGGATTGTAAAAATCCTTGCGATTGTATTTAATGTACTTTCACATTAGTGAGTGTTTAGGGTTTTCAATGTATCACACTTTGGGTTTATAATATTTAATTAATTCAATGGTATTATTAATACAACGCTCACCTAATCTTTTAATAAAAAGCTGTACCTCAGCTTTGAGATTTTTGGTGAATCCACCCTTTAATTCTTCGAATTCTTCAATGCTTCGTTCAGTTAATTCTGTTCGAGTTCCGTCTTTATATTTTCAAAAACAAGTTCCACCATGTTTCATATTTAACACACAGCTAAACGATTGACACAAAGGACTTGCAACGATAATATCCGGCTTAGGATACTGTTTGAATATCTGGACAATATTATCTTGCGATAAATCAAATTGATAGTGATTTGGACGAGTGGGTTCAGTTACGTCAAAAGTATGTACATCGAAAAGCTCTAAAAGATTATTTTCTTTTAGAGCATTGTATACACTATTTTGACCCCCACCAAAGAGGTCTCAAACCACTAATTTCTTCATATTATCTCATTTCGTTATGGTAAAAGTTAATTAAATCATCAATACTTTTTAATTTAGTATTGGTTTTTAAATAATTATTAAACTGTTCCTTTTGTTGTTCGTTAAGCGAGTTAAAGATATTAATAATTGTTTCTCTACTTAAAGCTTTATCAGAATCATGAATGCTATTATGACATATTTGACAAAGAGGGAACAGGTTAATTTTGTTGTGAATAATCTCTCAATCTAAATATTCTTTAAAATTCATTTTAAAATATTTGCGAGGAACTAAATGATGGATATCTAATGGTAAATTCAAATTAGTTCCTTTTAAAGCTTCTTTTGTAGCAATTCAATTTATTTTCATTCGACACAAATCTTTATTAAAATTGTGTATTAAACAAGAATTGTTAAAATATTTTATTAAATCCTCTTTATCTTCTCTTTGAATAGGTGGATCAAACCTTTGAATGTTAGTGTATGTATTATAACTTTTAGGGTCTATTTTTTCAATAAAATTTAACATTTCGATTAAAAAATTTACATCAAGATGATTATCTAAAACAGAAATAAAGTAGAATTTTTCTCTAGCCTGGTTAGTTTTTGATTTTTGGGTTTTCTTTGCTTGCAATCCAGGGTTTTTCCAAAAGCTCATTAATTCGCTAAAATCAAAATTTATAAAACTATTACTAGAATTTGTTGAATGCGGATAATCCTTGAACGAATTTGAAGAAAAAATTAAATATTTATATATATTTTGAATTTTTAAACCAGAAATTAATAAACATCTCTTCCCACTTTTTGCCAAATTTAAAAACGAATCACTTCTAATTCTGGTTTTATTTGGTGTTTTGCTATTACTCATTGATTGAATGTTAACATATAATATTTCTTGTGCTTGTAGTTTAAAATTATCAATTAAAATCTTGAAAAGATTTGAATTCTCAAATTCTTTTTTTTGTTATTTTATGAACTTTTAAAAAGTTAAGTACATCTTCGTATGTTCTAGTCATATTCACTTAATTATAAACAAAATGTATTTAGATTATTTACTATGTTTTTTAAACAAAGATGATAAAATAAAAAAGCAATAAACATTTTAATTGCAGAAAGTAGAATTCACTTCTCACCTGATGGCCAATAGCCTTGGGTTTTGCTACAATTAAATGTATCAACAAATGGTCAAAAGTTTTTTGATACCTTTTTTAGTAGAGAAGTGGGGAACCACTTTATTTTATTTTTAAGGAGTAATTATTCAAAGTCAAAGAAAACAAAAAAGACCTACTGCCGAGCACTACGTTGACCGTGCTATTCCATTTAAACAAGTATTTTTAATTGGTTCAAATGGTGAACAATTAGGTGTTTACTATACAGTAGATGCTATTGAAAAAGCAAAAGACGAGCGTAAAAACTTAGTTTTAATTGCAACTGAGCCAAAACCAATTGCAAGGATTTTAGATTACGGCAAATTCAAATACGACCGTAAAAAGAAACAAAAAGAAGTTAAAGAAAAGCAAACTAATGTTCAAAATCGCGAAGTTCGTCTCACTCCTTTTATCGGTGATAATGATTTAATGGTTAAGAGTAAAAAAGCTCGCGAATTCCTGCTTAAAGGCGATCGGATTAAAGTTTCACTGAAATTAAGAGGACGCGAAATCGGAAGAAAAGATTTAGGGTTAGCAACCTTAGATAAGTTTTTCAAAACACTTGAAGATATTGCTGAAATCACTAAAGAAGCTAAACTAGTTAACGATCGTTTCTTAGACATGAATCTCCAACCAAATAAACAAAAAATCGCTAAATATCTTAAAGAATTAAATTCTAATAAGCAAAACGAAGCTAAAGAAGGAGAAAATAATGCCAAAGATGAAAACTAAAAGTGCTCTTAAAAAGCGTATTAAAGTCACTGGGACTGGTAAAGTTTTAAGAGAACAAGCTTACCGTTCACATTTAGCACAAAATAAATCAACAAAACAAAAACGTCATGCAAGAAAATCGGTTCTAATGTCAAAAAGCGACCTTAAAAGATTTAAACAAATGTTCTAATTTTGATTGTTTTATTTATTTTTAATCACATATGAATTTAAAAAATCATACATAGAAAGGAAATAATTATGGCAAGAGTTAAAGGTGGAACAGTTACAAGAGCAAGACGTAAAAAATGATTAAAGTTAGCTAAAGGGTACTTTGGACACAAATCAATTGGTTATAAAGTTGCCAAACAAGCCGTTGTTAAATCATGGACATACGCTTTTAGAGACCGTAAACAAGTTAAAAGAAACTTTAGAAAATTATGAATTGCACGGATTAATGCAGCAACCAGAATGCACGGAATGAGCTATTCACAATTTATTAATGGATTGAAAAAAGCAAATGTTAACATCAACCGTAAAATGCTTTCTGAATTAGCAATTGATCAACCAGATACATTCAAAACACTAGTTGATTTAGCTAGAAACTAAGCAAATAATGAGACAAAAGCACAATTTGTGCTTTTTTGTTACCTTTATGTAAAATTTATTATTATTTAATAGATGTGAAAGACAATTCTCTTTATTAAAAGTTTATTATTAACCTTACTAAGTGTTTCATGTGCTAGTGCACATATTTATATTACACCTGAAACAAAAGTTTCAGTCCCTTTTAATGAACAAACTAAACTAAACAAAGGTCAAGTACTCCAAATTTACGATGGAGATACAATCTTAGTGAAAACTGATAATGATACCGTTTCATTACGTTTTTACGGGATTGATACACCAGAGACTTTTAAAGATTATGCTGAGCAGAAATTAGCTCAATATGAAGATTTTTATGCCCAAAAAGCAACTAAGTATTTACAAAGTTTAATTTCAATTAATTCAAATATTTATTTCAGCAAGGAAGGGATTGGTAAATATAAACGTACAATTGCAATTTTATATACTAACCCTAATCCTAAGAATATAAAAGAATCACTAAATTATAAACTGGTCGAACAGGGTCTAGCTCGTGTTGCTTATATTTGCTCAAGCAAATGTTCACAATATAATGTTAAAAACGATTTTCAAAGAGAATTTTTATCGCAAATTTTACAAGCTCAAAGCAATGCAAAAGAGCATAAAAAGGGATTTTGAACCCACTTGGTTAAAGAAGTGTTTTATAAGAAATGAACTCAAAAATAATTGTTTTGAAGCTTAATTTGTAAAGCTTAGAACCTTTTGTTTTTACAAAAAAAGAATACAATTTATATTAATGTTAAAAGATAAACTTAGTTTATTTAATAAACCAAAACGATACTATTATTTATTTGGACCAAAGTTTCGTGATCTTGGTCTTTTTCAACGTTGATCAATTAAAAAAATGGTTGTTGTAGCAATGCTAATCGCTATTTCAGTAGCATTTACCATTATTTCTTCACAAATTGTTCCAATTGCTTCAATTCCAAGTTTTAAAATTGCTTTTATTGGGTTACCAGTAAAAATCACAGGGTTCATTTTTGGACCTATTATTGGTTTTTTTGTGGGATTAATTGCTGATTTATTATCACTTTTATTTGTCCCTCCAGTAACTTATCATGTTTTATATACACTAGCAACTGCAATGAATGGTTTAATTGCAGGAATTGTTGGTTGATTCTTTATTCGTTTTTTAAATTATGTTTTTAATAAGAAAATTAAAGCCCGTAATTATGAATATAAAATTTGAAGATTAAGTATTAAGCTAAATTTAGTAATACAAACTAAAGACGATAAAAAAATTCAAAAAATTTCAGCTCAAATTATTAAATATCGTAATTTAAGAGATTTTGTTTTACGTTATGGAATTAGCGAAAGATTAAAAACTATTTATATGATTATTTCAACAGTAATTATTATTAGTATCATGGTTTCTGTCATTACTATTGGATTACAAATTCCTGATGAATCGTTCAAAAATATTCCTGTAATTAAAGGAAAAATTCCTGTTTTAACTTTTATGATTACAGGTTATAGCGTAATGTGTTTATTTGTAATTATTGGGAAATATTACATTGGTGCAACCAAATATTTTGTTTTTGCACCAATTATTGTCTTTTCGTCAATTTTAGAGTTTGTTAACCTTCCGATTTTAGCACTAGCTGATTCGCTTGGATTAGGTAATGGAACCAATGAATTATTATTCTGAATTATCAGCCGAACTGTTTTTAGTCCGATTAAAATTTGATTTAACATTTTTGTTATTTACTTTTCATATTCAGTCATTTATAGATTAGTAAACAAAAACAAAGATAACACTTACAATTAGCATTAAAAAATATGGAAAAAGAAAATTTAATTTTAACAATTTGAAATATGTTTGATTATTCAACTCAAAACGGAATGAACCGTTTTTTGAATATTCCTCGAATTGATATTTATAAAAACACTCCAACAGCTTTTTATATTGATTCAACATATAACAATTTTTCTTATTCATTCTTTTGAGAAAATTTTATTAAAAAAACTAACAATACTATTTCGTTTTGATTTCAAGAAACTGAAAACAAAACCCAAAATGTTTTATTTAAAAAAGAAGAAATCAAAAAATATGTCAGCTATTTCAAACTCAAAAATATCATTCAAGAGCAAGAAAACCATTTACCTATTTACAAAATCTGAAAAGATTGTCTTAAAGATTACAATAATGACCTAAGTGTAAAAGTTGAGCTCAAAAAGATTTTTACTCTTTTTGAAATTCCGATTAAAAACGCTTTTTATAGCATTTTATTTCAAAAATCTGAAAATATTATCAATTCAAATTCTGAAATAATTCGAACCATGCAGTTTTTGCAAAACAATATTAAAACCAAAGAAACAACCCTTACTAAAAAACATTTATTAGAATTAATAGAAAGTTTTAATAAAAAAATTATTCTCATTCAAAATGAATTATTTAATCAATATTTTGAAATTTTTGACGAATTAATTTCGCACTTAAATATATATGAACAAAACGAATGGTTAGAAAATAAAACAAATCAAGAACGAGAAATTAAAGATTATCAAATTCAACTCAAATATTTGAATGACATTTCTCGTTCTTCAATTCAAAAAGTTTATAATGACTTAAAAATAAGAAATACCTTAATTGAAATTGATTTTTATAAAAAATATAAAAATAACATTTCTTGACAAGGAACCAATCAAATTAAAGTTATTAAAAAACATTTAAAAAATCAACTGCAAACTTTAAAAAATCATCCAAAGAGATATGGAAGTGACCTTTTTGCTAAAACTCATTTATATCGAAATCACTTTTATATCAAGTCAGTTTTAAAATTATGAAATGCTTATGAACACAAAATTAAATTTGCTTCAAATGAGCAAATCACCCAACTTGATAAAATGATTATGAATGAGAGATTGTTTTTTAATGTTGTAAGTACTAAAAATATTTATCATGCTTCAATTCTTAAAAAATATTTTACTTACAAGACCATTGAAAATGATTTTAACAAACTTGCTCAACCGATTTATGAAATTTCAGAAAACAGCCAAACTCAAATTCAAGACAAAATTAATAATTTGCAAAGAAAGTTGTCTAAACTCACTAAAAGTCATTTCGAACAAACTCCACTTAAACGCAATGTAGCTAAAATTAAATCACTTGAAGAGAAAATTAAATTAGCTCAAGCTGATTTAAGGTGAAATAAATCATCCGAACTTAGGTTATACAAAAGCAAATTAAAAACTAAAAATTTAAAAATCAAACATTTAATGACAAGTGTAAAGAAAACTCTTAAAGGTTCTATAGCATTTTTTAAATATATCAGTGAACTAATTCACATACATCATGATAAAAATGATATTTTATCTGACCAAGAATATATTAACTTTGAAAACTTTTTCACACAATATATCGATATAGAAATCTTTAATGACTTTATTATTTTACTTAGTAACTTTAGTTTAAACAAAAACAAAGATAGCAACAAATTTATTAATTATTTTTTAGGAGTTTCTAAATTTGTTAAATCGATTAAATATTTATCAGTCAATAGCATTAACTTATTTTATCCATTCAAAGAACTCAACTTTTTAGAAGTAGCCAAGTTAGAATTGGTTAAATATTATCTCAATGAAAACAAAATTATTTTCATTGAAGATGATCCTGACATTAAAAACCATAACATTAAAAACGAGTTTTTCAGAGTCTTTAAAAACATTGCTCAGGACAATGATATTAATTATATTTTTCTCACTGAAGATGCACCATTTTTGTTTGAAAATTTTGAACATGTTCACATTTTTTACAACAATACAGCAATTGAAGGTGGGAACATTAAAAGTATTTTACAAAATCCTTTACATCCACTTACTAAAAAAATTATTAACAAAACCGCAACTAAAAACAATTCACTAAATAATATTTTGGAAGATTATATTTTTAATGAATTAATCACCCCAGATCGCAGCAATTACCATTATATTTACAGTAAATATGGTAATTACAAAAAATGACAAAATTCGCAAATTGACGTTCAAAAAAACTTTACCAATTTCCAAGAACAATCAATTAATATCAAGTTGGATAAATTTATTGATGAAAATCTTTCAAGCTTTTTTGAAAACTTGGAATTTGAATTAACCAATTTTTCAAAACGCAAACCGCTTATTCGTAGATTTTTACCCAGTGATTTCAAGGAAAATAAATCAAATCCAGTCGAAAATGAGAACTCATTTTAATACCAATGAATTGGTATTTTTTCAATTAATCCAATAAAGATTTAAAACTGGTAAAATATAATTACAATCTATATTTAAAATAGATATGTCGTAATTGAACAAATTACAAAGGAGCAACAATGACACCACACATTAGTGCACAAAAAGGAGAAATCGCTAAATTAGTGATTATGCCTGGAGACCCCAAAAGAGCCGAATTTATTGCTCAAAATTACTTAGATCCTGGGTATAAATTAGTTAATTCAGTGCGTAATATGCTCATATTCACTGGAACATACAAAGGAAAACCAGTCACTATTGCTGGAAGTGGAATGGGCTGCCCTTCGATTGGAATTTACTCATACGAATTGTTTAAATTTTATGATGTTGATACAATTATTAGAATTGGATCAGCTGGTTCATATTTAAAAGAGCTTGGTTTATATGAATTGGTTTTAGCTACCGAAGCATATGCAGATTCAGATGCATTCAGAAGACTTGCACTTGGAAAAGAAGGTAATATTGCATATCCTTCACAAAAAATTAACAAGCAAATTCAAAAAATAGCTCAAGATTTAGATATTAAACTTAACTTAGGAAGAGTTCATTCTTCTGATGTCTTTTACTCAGTAATTCCGCTTGCAAAAAGAATTGAATTATCTAAATCAATTGCTGTTGAAATGGAATCATATGCACTGTTTACCAATGCAGAATTAACTGGTAAAAAGGCCGCTTGTTTATTAACTATTTCTGATAATTTAATCACTAAAGAAGAAACAAGTGCTAACGAACGGCAAACAGCGTTTACCAAAATGATGGAGATTGCTTTAAATTTAGCTAAATAAAATGCGTGTAGTTGACATTATTGACAAAAAGCGTCTCAATCAAGAACTTAATGAGGATGAAATTAAATTCTTGATTAATTCATATGTTCAAGGAAGTGTCCCGGATTATCAAATGAGTGCTTTTTTAATGGCGGTTGTATTTAATTCAATGAGTAGCAAAGAAATTGCTTATATGACTAAATATATGATTCATTCCGGTGATACACTTGATTTAAGTTCGATTCCAGGGATTAAGGTTGACAAACATTCTACTGGAGGAATTGGTGATAAAACCACTTTAGCTGTTGCTCCAATTGTAGCAGCTTTAGGTGTTCCAGTAGCTAAAATGTCTGGTAGAGGACTTGGTCATACTGGTGGTACCATTGATAAACTCGAATCCATTCCTGGATTTCACGTTGAATTAAGTGAACAAGAATTTTTACAACAAGTCAAGTATTATTCGATTGCTATTATAGGACAAAGTAAACAATTAGTTCCAGCTGATAAAAAACTATATGCTCTGAGAGATGTAACAGCTACAGTAGAATCAATCCCGTTAATTGCTTCAAGTATTATGAGCAAAAAGCTTGCAACCGGAGCAAATGCAATTTTACTTGATGTAAAATGCGGGAATGGAGCATTTATGAAAGACCTTTCTTCAGCCCGTGAACTTGCTCAAACCATGATTAATATTGGAAAAGAGCTCGGTGTTGATGTTCGTGCTGAAATCACTAACATGTCTCGACCAATTGGATGTGAAATTGGAAATAAAAATGAAGTTCTCGAGGCAATTAGAACCTTACAAGGAAACGGATCAAGTGATTTTGTTGAGTTAGTTTATTCGTCCTGCGCAACTATTTTAATGCAAGCCAAAGTGACCAATAATTATCATAAAGCACAAAAAATGGTTCAAGAAGTCATGAATAATGGTCAAGCTCTTGAAAAGTTCTATCAGTTCATTGAGCTTCAAGGTGGAGATGTAAATGTACTCAAAAGTGAGCAATTTTGGAATCCTAAGTATAAATTACAAGTTTTTGCACATCAATCAGGATATTTAGAAATTTTTAATGCTCTGACTTTTGGGATTGTTTCAATGAAACTAGGAGCCGGTCGAGCTACTAAAGAAGCAAGTATTGACTTTGAAGCTGGAATTACCTTGAACAAAAAAACTAATGAATATGTTCAAGTTGGGGATCTTTTATTTACTCTTTATTCTTCAAATCCAATTCATTTACAACTACTTGATGAACTTAAAAGCGGATATAAATTTAATCCTGCACCAATTCCAAACCAAATTATTTTAGAAAAACTACAATAAAGGATAATAATGAATTACAATCAAATGATCGATCATACTTTGCTTAAAGCTGAAGCCACAAGCAAAGACCTTGATAAATTAATTAATCAAGCCAAAGAATATAACTTTAAAACCGTTTGTGTGAATTCAGCAAACGTTAAATATGTGAAAGAAAAATTAGCTAATTCATCAATCGGAATTACAGCAGTAGTTGGTTTTCCGCTTGGAGCAATGATTACTCAAGCCAAAGCTTTTGAAGCTAAACTAGCTATTGATCATGGTGCTGATGAAATAGATATGGTAATTAATATTGGTCGCTTTAAAGACGGTGATTATGAATATGTTCTTAATGATATTAAAAAAGTTAAAGAAGCTTGTGGAAACAAGATTCTTAAAGTAATTATCGAAACAGCATTACTTACTAGTGCAGAAATTAAAAAAGCCAGCGAAATTGTCCTAAAATCTGGAGCTGAGTTTATTAAAACCTCAACTGGATTTAGTTACCGTGGTGCTACTCTTGAAGATATTCAAATCATGAAAAGTATTGTCGGAGATAAAGTATTCATTAAAGCAGCTGGTGGAATTAGTAATATGAACGATCTTATTGCTATGCACAATGCTGGAGCATCCCGTTTTGGAACTTCACGCTCAGTAGCAATCATGAACGGAAAAGACGAGAAAAAAGGATATTAAAAATGCAAAATTGCATTTTTAATGTAACATTTTGACAGAATCACGCTTGATAAAGTTATAATAATTATATCAACAACAAACATAGGAGTATCATTATGGCAAAAGTTTTATTTTTAGAAGGAAACCTTAGTAAAAGCGAAGTTTCATATTCTTCACAAATGCTTTACGAATTCAAAAACCAATATGCACAAGCTCATCCACAAGATGAGTTGGAAATGATTAATTTAAATGACACTGAATTTGCAAAAACTTTCTTGCACTTAAGTAATTTTCCAACTTTTTGAACTGAAGTAAATGCTGACAAATGGATTAGCAAATTAAAAGAAATTGATAAGTTAGTTATTTCATGTTCAATGACTAACTTTGGACCAAATTCCGTGGTAAAAAACTTTATTGACGGAATTGCATTAGCTGATAAAACCTTCTCGTACAAATATTCAAAAAAAGGTGAAGCGATTGGATTACTTGATCATCTTTCAGTAATGATTGTTGCTTCTCAAGGAGCACCAAGAGATTGGTACTTATGAGGTAGCCACATTGAATGATTAAAAGGGACATGAAAATTCCTTGGAGCTCACACCATTGATACTATTGAAATTGCCGGAACTAAAATTGAACCAATTAAAAGTTTAAAACCAGCTGAATATGCTTTAAGTCAAAAAGAACAATTAGCCGTTAAAGCACAAAAGTTTTAATCAAATTTATCAAAATCCTATTGAAATAGGATTTTGATAATGTTTCCCAGTTACAGGTGTTAAAAAAACATTAATATCTATTAAATGTGGATAAATAAATTAAAAATTGCTATGGATCAAATTGATTTTAAGAGCAAAAATAGTATTGGTTAAAAACCAATACTATTTTTTAAATTATTTTGCTTGATGTTGAGCAACAAATTGTTTAAGTTCATTAACTTTATTTAAACGTTCTCAAGTAAAATCAACATCATCACGTCCAAAATGTCCATAATACGATGTTTCAAAGAATTTTGGTTTGCGTAAATCAAGTGCATTGATAATTCCTTTAGGAGTTAAGTCGAACAATTGTTCCACAGCCTGTTCAATTAAACTTACATCGACCTTATTAGTTCCAAAGCATTCAACCATAATTGAAACTACTTGAGCTACTCCGATTGAATATGCAATTTGAATTTCAACCCGATCAGCTAAACCAGCAGCAACAATATTCTTAGCAATTCAACGAGCAGCATAAGCCCCTGACCGATCCATTTTAGTAGCGTCTTTACCCGAGAATGCTCCTCCACCATGCCGAGCTGCTCCTCCGTAAGTATCCACAATAATTTTTCTTCCAGTTAATCCAGTATCTCCTAATGGACCACCGATAACAAAATTCCCTGTTGGATTGATTAATAATTTCTCAGGTAGAGATAAATTATATTTTTGAACAGCTTGAGTCAGAACTTGATTTTTAATAAAATCTTCAAATTGTTCTTTATTATATTTAGCTGAGTGTTGGATACTAAATAAAATAGTATCAATTTTAGTTTGCTCAGGATCAGTATAATCTAAAGTTACTTGCGATTTCATATCGGCTTTAGCTCATTTAAATTGTCCACTCACACGATATTTATCAGCGATTTTGACAATTTCATTAGCTAGCATAATTGCAAGTGGCATATATTGAGGGGTTTCATTAGTAGCATACCCAAACATAATCCCTTGGTCTCCAGCACCAAGCTCTCCATCTTCTTGTTTGCTAAGTTCAACCCCTTGGTTAATATCACTTGATTGTTCTTTAATATCAACAATAATGCTGGTTTTATATGAGTAATAACCCAATTCACGTAAAATGTTTTTAGCTATTTCAATCACGTCAACATCAACTTTAGATTTGACCTCACCAGCAATCACAATCATATTTCCTGATGCTAAAGTTTCTATCGCTACTTTAGCATGTGGATCTAAGGTTAAATATGAGTCTAAAATGGCATCAGAAATTTGATCACACACTTTGTCTGGGTGACCTCTTCCAACCGATTCACTTGTAAATAATTTTTGCATAAAAAAATCTCCTTATTAAATTTGTTTAAAATTAGCAGGAGAGATTAGAAGAAAGCATGTTGGATTTCTCCCTGACTATCCACCTTACTTAAAAGGTTGGCAACGGTCAATGCTGTCAAGCTACCGTACTCTTAATGCTAATTTTGATTATAATTATAACATCAAAAATGCTTATTTACCAAAAGCTTTTTTATTTAAAAATAGTCAAATTTAAATTTAAATTTTGATAAAATAAAAGTGGCATTGAATTGCTACAAATATTTTTATGAGTAACATCTAAACAAAGGAGCATTAAATGATCTTTGCTAAAGCAACTCTTTATCAAGTTAAAGAGGAAAAACTTAAGGGTTTTATTGATTATATTTACATTTTAACCAAGAAGACCCGTATGTTATCAAATAATTTATCATTTGAATATGGTTTTAATGGCAAGGATATTGTTCTATTCGAAAGATGAACTAGTTTTTTAGAATACCAGAATCACATTAAAACTCAAGAGTATTCAAAAGAACTTTCAACCTTAGAAAAAATGTCAAAAGATGTTGTTGTTCTTTACCAAGTTGACACAGTATCATAAATAGCTAGCATCACTTTCAGGGTGAATCATTTTGCTAGCTATTTTTATTATTTTATTGTGTTAGTTTACTTTTTAAAAGCACTTAAGCACGTTCTAAAATTTGGTACTTATAAATTTGTGGAAAAGATATGGAAATAATGGAAAATAAAATCCACAATTTAGATTTTAAAAAAATTCTTATTGATATAATGAGTATATAAAAAATAGACTAGAAAAAACATAAATACAAAAGACACAAATTCACAAGACAAGGAGAAATTTAATGACTTCAAAATTTAAAAAACTTATTTTAGGAGCTTCATCAGTTCTTGCTAGTTCAAGTTTTATGCTCTCAGCAGGATGTTCAACAACACCATCATCTAATGAAGGAGGTTCTGGTAATGAATTTTCATCAAATCTTACTGAAAGACAAGTTAATTCAAAATTAGGAGCCAACCCAGATAACAATAGTAAACGTTTTGATGCAAAGGAATCAGACAAAATTAAAATTGGTATTACTTGATCTGATGGTAGACCACAAAAAAAGGCGCTTGAAGCAATTATTAATGTATACAATGATTTAGTAAAAAATAAATCTGCTGATGTTGCTAAAGATGCTAAAGAAGTAGAAATCCAATCATTAGGTTCTGGATATTCGGCAGCTGATGATAAATTACTTATTGATCTTAACACTAAAAATGAAAATCTTTATAATTTAATTTTTAATTATCCCCCTATTGCTTCACTTTTAGCTCAATATAATATGCTTTTAAGTTTTAATGATGAACTCCCAGAATACAATACTGATATTTCTCAATTCTCAGATCTTTTCTCAAAATCAAATGATCAAATTGAAAACGTTAAAAATCAATCAACATACGTGATTCCATTCGCTAAAAGTACACATGCTTTTGCAGTAAATGCACCTGTACTTAATTATTTAATTGATGAAATGGTTAAAGCAGGAGCTAAACTTGCAACTGATCAAGCAACAAAAGACTTTATTGCTGAATTAAAAACAAAAGGTGAAGGCGACAAACCAGGTGTTATTAAAAAATGAGGAAGTCCAAGAACTGGAGTTGCTATTACCAATCTAGAAATCTCAAAAGCAACATTTGAAAACTATAAAGATCTTTTAAATTTTGCTAAAGAAGCTCAAAAATTATTTGAAAAATCATATAACAATGGTAAAGCTGTTGATGCATCACCACACGTTTTTGGTATGACAGATCCTGTTTCTTTTATGCAAGAAACAGTTTATTCAGAAGTTGGTGCAAAAGATGAAGATTCAATTTCGTATTCAACAAGAGTAGGTGGAGTAATTAAGACTAGATTTACTGGATTACAAGGTAATGGACCAGCTAATGCAAAGTTTAACGGAATTTACAATGAACTTGTAGATGCAGTAAAAACTGGTGCAGTTAAAATATGACCTGACGGACAATATCCATCTGATCAACAAATTCAACACAATGTAGCATTTTCAACTGGTTCAACTTCAGGTTTTGAACATAACTATGTTAGAGATGGTGTCTCAGCTTTTATTAACGGTGGAACATTAAGGGTTGTAGATGATTCGACTAATAATGGAGATATTATTTCTATAAATTCAAAAGAAAGCAATTCAAATGGAGATAAATTAGTAAAATTTGGTAAATTTAACAATTTAATTTACAAACCAAACTATCAACCTAAAGCATTTAACAAAGAAACTAAAAAATCCGAACCTGGTGATGAAAAATATAATTTAATTCTTGATACTGAACAAGATTTAACAGATTTTAATAATGCAATTTCTAATTGACAAGAAGGTGATTTGCTTGTTAAAATTAGCAACTATAATAAGGATAATAGCGAATTCAAAAGTATCATAGAAAAAGCAAAAACTGAAAAAGCTTATGCCGGAATTGCTCGAACCGCACTTTTAGATAAAGATAAAGCTCCAAAATTCTTGTTACTTTATATTAAAGGTGGAGCTAATATACAAAAAGTCACAGATAAAAACAATAAAGAATCTGTAAAAGTAACATACAAAGATAATATATTAAAGGACATACTTAATAAAATAGGATTTACTAAAGAAGGTCAACAAGATCAATTAAACAAAACTGAATTAATCACTTTAAGAGAACCGTTAAAATGAAAAAAAGAAAATAAATACAAAATCGTTTTTGGACAAGGACCTTTTCTTATGGGAATACACACAAACCGTAGTGGAGATCGTGCTACCAAAGCATTTGTTAAATGATTAACTACAAGCAAAAAATACAACTTCACCTATGATCCTAATGGTAAAAAGGAAGTAATCAATGGCACTCCTATTGAAGTGTTTGATAAAAAAGCCTCATATTTAACAGCAACTAAAGATTTGAGCAATGCTGATCAATTATTTGCTGGTGAAAATAAATTCCTTGAAATGGCTGCTGGATTATACAAAGAAGCATCAACTTCAAAAGACTTTAAGGTTTATGAAGAACCAGCTTCATCTAGAGGTCAAGCGTTCAGAGATAGCGTTAACGCTGCCTTTGCTTCGATTCAAAAAGCAGCTAACAACAACAATAGTACAGCACTTGATTACAGTAACTTTATCGCAAAAATCAATTTCCCTAAACAAAATTAATATATTGGGTTAAATTCAACAAAAAATAAAATTTACTTAGATAAATTTTATTTTTTGTAAAATAGGAAAAATTATGAAAATTTTGAAAAAATTATCTCGTTCTTGGCTTTGTTTTTTAGGTACATCATTACCAGTTTCTATGCTAATTTCGTGCTCAAACTCATTAAATAGTACACAAGACACTAAACCAGTAGATTTACCAAGTTTCCAAGATAGTAAACAAGATGTTAAATTTGATTATTCTCTTTTACCTAATGGTTCGCTATATTATTTTGATTATGATAAACAAAAAATTAATCAATATATAAAACAAGGTCCTGCGAATCAACAAAACCAAAGAAGAGAAGAATACATTAGAGCATGACAAGAAGCGTTTGAACAGTATACAGATGATTTTAAAAAAAGAAGTAAAAATAAATTATCACCAAACTTAAGTGTTAAAACAGCATTGAAAAATTTTTCATTGAATAGTGACCAATTTAATAATTTAATTCCATCTTTAGATGAACAATTTTTAGGAAAAACTGCAACATGAAAATTTAAAAATTTCTCTTATTCAATTAATAAAAAAGAATACGTTGAAAAAAGTAAAACAGAAACAGAGTCGGATAAATTAGTATCTCAACTTCAACAAGATACTGAAATTCCAATTGAAGTTAATTTGCAATATTCTTTATTTGTGGATGATAAAGAAATTCAGGATATGTCAATTACAGTTCCTCATCAATTCCAAACACAATTAACCAAAAAATTAGGAGATGTATACAAAAATTTAAATATTAACTTAGATGAATTACCTAAAGTTAATATTAATTGAGAAGCTCCAGGAATTAAAAATAATTATTTTGATGGAAAAATTGTTTCTGTAGCTGATGGAGACACTTTGACTATTGAAGTTACTGATGATAAAGACAACAATTTAGGAATTAAAGTTGGAAAAAAAGTAAAAATTAGACTTTCGGGAATTGATACACCTGAAAAGGCACTTGACCAAGGAAAAACAATCGCTTCACCATTTGAAAAAGCATTTGCAGAGATTTCAACTCAGTTTGCTAATAAATTAAATAACACTGAATTAAAAAGTGGAGCTAAAGTTGGTGATAAGGTAAGATTAGCATTTTATGGTGGTATAGATGCTTTTGATAGAGTCTTAGGTGATGTGTTTTTTGGTGACAATTATGAATACTCATACAACTTATCAATTGTAGCTCAAGGATATACATTACCATATGTAAATACTGATGAATGAAAAAATAATATCAACGAGACAAATACTTATGCAAATTTATTATTCCCATCAATTTATAAGTATTTCAATCAAGCTATTGATGATAAAAAAGGATTTTTTGAGTTCTTTAACTCCCCAAATGATGTCCAAAACTTTGTCTATAGAATTAAAACAAACGGAAAATGAAGACCTTTTTGATCAAAAACCGAACCAGATTCTCCATCTGGTAGAGTTGTAGATTTCTTAGAAAAACACCAGTAAAATAAGGAACTAAAATTAAATAGAATATGAAAATTATAAATAGAATTAAAGACTATATCGGTCTTTTAACAGTTAAAGATTCGCAAGATTATCAACAAGTACTGGATGAATATAAGCAGCAATATTCAAAAACAAATCAAGAGAAAATTCCAGCAATTGAGCTTAAAAATCTTAATATTGATTTTGGTGAAACATTAGCTGTAGATAATGTTTCATTCAAAATTCCAGAAGGTAAATTAGTAACCCTTTTAGGACCAAGTGGAAGTGGTAAGACAACAACTTTAAATGCTATTGCGGGTCTTTTAACTGCTACATCAGGAAAAATTCTCTTCCGTGGTAAAGATGTTACCGATTTTACTCCACAAAAGAGGAAAATTGGTTTTGTGTTTCAAAACTATGCTCTTTATCCGCATATGAGTGTATATGCGAATATTGCCTTTCCGCTTAAAAACGATACCGAATGACAATATAAAACATTTATGAAACGGATGAAAGCTCGAAACGACATTCGTTGCATTTATCTAAAAGCTTTAGGAGCAAGTGAACAGGAAATTGCACAACTTCAAGATGCATACCTTGATTGAAGAATTGCTCAAAAAGTTGCTACTACAAAATTAGATGAAAAATATGCTCAATTAGTTGCTGAATACGAAAAAGCTAATACTGAGTATAAAGTTGTTCGTGTTCACGAAATCTCTGAATTATCTTTATTATCAAAGAATGTGTTAAAAATTCATGAAGATATTCGCAATGATACTAAAAATAAAATTAGAGAAATTAAAGAGCAATATAAATATGCACTTGCTAATAATGAACTAATTGAATCAGAATTAGTTCCTTCTCAAGTTGTAGAAAGTTTTGATCAATCTCTTTTAAAATTTCAAAAAAACTTAGATGAAGACAAAGCAAAAGAGCTAGAAGCTCAACTGCTAGAAGCTAAGACAAAACTTTTAATTGAAGATTTAAGTAAAGTCACATTACAACATCGAATTTCAATTATTAAATTAGAAGAAAAAATTCAGAATCTAATCTCTAGATATAATTACGAAGTTAAATCAAAGAAAATTCTTGAAAAATATAAAATTCTCAAACAAGAAACAGATATAGCCAACAGAGAAGCAAAGAGTGCTTTTAAAAATGCACTTAAAGAAGATCAAGAATACCTAAAATTAGTCGATTTAAATAAAAATCTTAGATATTATGCTCAAAAGCGTTTCATTAATTTAATCAATCAAATTGAAACTAAGTATTCTTATAAAGAAAAACTCAAAGAAGAAAAAGCTTTAGGCAAAAGCATTTTATCTGAAACTGAACGTGAACAAGTTAAAGAGTTGGCTAAAAATGATATTCCTTTACGTAAAGCAATTCATAATGAAGTTATGGAAGTGGCTAATCGGGTTGAGATTGTTAAAATTCTCCAGAAAAAACCAACCCGTCTTTCAGGAGGGCAACAACAAAGGGTGTCAATTGCTCGAGCAATTGTTAAAAAACCACAAATTCTCCTTATGGACGAACCGCTTTCAAACCTTGATGCTAAGTTGAGAATCTCGACTCGTCAATGAATTAGACAAATTCAACAATCACTTGGAATTACGACTGTATTTGTGACACACGACCAAGAAGAAGCTATGTCAATTTCAGATATTATAGTGTGCATGTCGACAGCTAAAGTGCAACAATTAGGTTCACCAATGGAACTTTATAATAAACCAAAAAACCAATTTGTAGCACGCTTCTTAGGAATGCCTGAAATGGGACTTTTCCCCTCAGAATATAAAGACGGAAAACTTTATGTTGCTTCAAAACATATTAAAGGCGTTAAAATAGCAAACAAAGATCAAGCTTTATTAAATGTTGGTGTTCGTTCAGAAGACTTTGTCATTAAAACTAAAAAAGACAAATATGATTTTACTGGAACTGTTTTAGTTAAAGAAAACTTTGGGAAAGAAAGTAAATTAGTTATTGAGATTGAAAATATTGGACAAATTAACTTTTTAATTGATAATAATGACAATTATCAGATCGGTGATTCAATTTACTTTGATATTCCACTAAAAAAACTGCATATTTTTGATGCATTAACTGAGGAGAGAATAGAATATGAGTTTAATTAATCCTCAGTCATTGTCTAAAATAGCCCAAAAAGTACCATTTTCTTATAAATGGGTATTAAAGAAAATGTCTTTGCTCAAGGGAACTTTATCTTATTCGATTTTAGACAAAAAAACTAATATAGCTGTTCCTTTATTACTTTTATCACCTGGAATTATTCTTCTTTTAGGTTTCACTATCATTCCAATGGGACTAAATATTTATAATTCACTAACTGATAAAGATGGTAATTTTACTTTTCAAAATTATGCAACTATTTTAACCGATTCTCGGTTTGCTATTGGAGTTAGAAACTCCTTTATTTACGGTATTTTTACTCTTCCGATAATTATGGTAATTTCACTGGTAATTTCATCGATTATTGCTAAACTATATCGCAAATACGCACGCGGATTTTGACAAACAATCTTCTTTATGCCATATGTCACTAATGGTGTAGCCATTTCGCTTATGTTCATTCAATTCTTTAGTCCAAACGGGATGTTAAACTCAATTTTAGGGATCAAAACTCCTTGACTTGAATCGGGTGAACAAGGGGGATTTGAAGCTTTAATTGCTATTATGATAAATGGAATTTGAAATGGATTAGCTTTTAATATCCTTATTTATACTACCGCTATGCTTTCGGTAGATAAAAACTTATACCGTTCAGCTTCAATTGATGGCTGTTCAGAAGTTAAACAGTTCTTTGCAATTACTCTTCCTTCAATTCGTGGAACTATCAATTTTATTGTGACTTTAGGAATTATTGGTGGATTAAAAGTGTTTCCATTAGCATTATTTGATAATAACGCAAATCAAGCCTTTAATAACGGTGGAGCTTCAATCTTGTTGTTTGTGTACCTACTCACTAAATTAGGAGAAACACAATTATCCGGAGCTGCAAGTATTGCATTGTTTATTATTGGTGTAACGTTTTCATCAATTATTCGTGGTGGTTTCTTATTAACACAAGTTACATTAAATAACTTAGGAGAAAGAAATGTTTGAGTTAAGACTAAGAGCTAAACAATATTTTATTAATAAGAAACTTAGTAAAAACCAAGAACGAGTTTCTTCTCAAGTTCGTGAAAAAAATCTTTATGCAGTAATTTTATCTAGTATTGCTAAATTACTTGTTCTTTGTTTTTTTGGGGTTTTAATTATTTTCCCGTTTGTGTTTATGATTTTAGTTTCGTTTATGAACGATTCAGAAGCAGACTCACTTCAAATTTCGTTTACCTTAATTCCTTCGTTTTCGAAAGGTTCAACTTATATTCCTAGTCATGGGATTGAAATTAAGGATTGAGCTGACATTGCTAAAAATACTTATAATAGAGCATTAAGTAGTGGGTACTGAAGTGCTTTCATTCTTACTACAGCCAATGTGCTTGTTTCAGTCTTTTTAAAAATATTTGTCACATCATTAATGGGATATGCCTTTTCAATTAGAAATTGAAAAGGAAAGGGAGTGCTTTGATTTGTTGCACTTGCACTTCTTGTCCTACCCGAAGTTGCACTTCTTTCAGGGCAATACTATGTTATTTTAAAAACAGGTTTATTTAAAAACTTCTTCTTGTTTGTCATTGGAGTTGCTGCTCCTTTTGCTGCTAGTGTTTTTAATACTGTTATGTATAAAAATGCCTTTGAAGCAATTCCGGGTAGAATTAAAGAAGTTTCGCTCATTGATGGTTCTTCAGGAGTTAAATACTTTTTTAAAATTGCTCTTCCAATGGTATTACCAACCACAATTACCGTTATCATTCTTACTGCTTTAGCTTCGTGAAATGCATATTTATGACCATTAATTATTTCTAATATTGATGGTACTAGTTATGAGGTTATTTCAGTGTGATTATTTAAAGCTGGATTAGATCCTGAAGACACTAATGTTGCTCAACCACATGTCTCAATTAATGTTAAATTAGCTGCTAGCTTAATAGCTATTTTACCAATGTTCATAGTTTACTTATTTGCTAAAAAATGAATTATGAGAGCTGTGTCAAGACAAGGATCAACAATTAAAGGATAAGTATGAAAAATTACAAGCGAAAAGTTATTATTTGAACAATTTTGTCAATATTTTCTTTAATCATGATATGTGTGCTTTCATATGTGATTAATTTTAGTCAAGCTACTTTAAATGCTACAGCCAAAGTTAAATTAGATTTATCGATTTTATCAACATACAATCTGGTTATAGCTTACTCAATAGGGGGGTTGTCATTCTTTTGTATTATTTTTGTGATTGGTTCAATCATTTCGTATGCTGGAATTAGATCATGAAAATATTCAGAAATGTTTTAAAGTATGAAAAAGAAAAATATTTTTAAAACCCTAATTGCAGCGTTTAGTGTTAGTGTTGCCTCAATTAGCACGGTTTCGTGTCTTTATGAATCGCACCCAACTGTTATTTTTGCAAAGTCATATGCCTACAATAATCCTTTTCTTAAAAAACCACGTATTGCTTCTAAATATGGAAACAACTCGTTAATTAAATTTGAAAATGATTTATTTAATAAACCCAATTTGTTTTTATTCTTAAAAGATGTTAATTACCTCTTTGAAGGTACTTATACTATTAGTAACGAAGAATTGCAAAAAACTATTAAAAACGCAGTTATAGTGAGTGATAATCATTTTGAAAAAAATCCACAAGCAATAAAACAAATTACCAAACCTCAAATTTTACAATTCTTTAATCAAGAATTTGATGAATTAACCCAATTATTAGATAAATATCAACAAACTTCAGGAGCTAAAAGTTTAAAAGATCTATTATTGATTAATTATAGCCTTGATAAAAATAAAGGTAAATATAGTGATGAAGAAAAAGAAATTTATGATAAATATACATCAATAAAAGATTTTGCTTTTTTTGATGTTCGGGATGAAAATAAAATTGCTACTGAAGCAAAAGTTAGAGAGGTTGTAGAAAATTATTTAAAAGATACTCCATTTTATTCAGTATATTTAGAAAATAAAAAAATTCCATCTAATGATTCTGAGTCAATGTTTAAAGTTGAACGAAATAAATTAAATGAAATAGTTAACATTTCATTTTTGTATAACAAAAATAAAATTCCGTACAATTCAATTCCGTATAATCGCTTTCTTGATGTTGCTAAAATAATTAAACCTAATTTTAATGCTGTAGAGTTGCAAGATTCAATTGGAGCATATTTAAAAGTGTTTGAATACATGAAAGAACAACATTTTACGATTGATGATAAAGCATCGTATGGTATGGGAATTGGATTTGAACCTACATTTTTACTAGAAGGAACAAATCCTACTGATGGTGAAAAATCAGATAGTTTTAAATTATTTTCAGATCAATCAAATATTAATGCTTTAACTCCTCAAGCTGAAAAATTAAGAAAAGAATTTTTCGCAGACCCAGATAAATTCTTTGATTCGCATTTAGAGTTGATTAATTATAGTTCACTTGATGATATTTTACGTAAAGTCAAAGACACTAAGAATAACATTGAAACAAATAAAGACCCATCTGTTATACCCACTTTAAGAACTTTATATAATAAATTTTCAAATGAAGCCATTGAATTGCAAAGTAAATTAGATAATTTTTTAACTGCTTATAAGAATCTTAAACTCGCTCAAGAACAAAATGCCCCACAATCACAAATTGCTCAAGACCAAGCTAGAGTTGAAGAGTTAAAAAAACCTTTTCTTGATGATATTCAAAAAGCAAGAGATATTCTTTCAAATGGAACTGAAACTGCTCGAACCAATATTCATCACTTTGTAGAGCTTTATGCTTACTTTTTGTTCACTCTAGGAACCTATAAAGTTCAAATTATCAAGGGTACTCACCAATACCCTAACGATACTGAACCACGTGTAACTTATTGATTAGAATTTTTTGATAAAAAAACTAATCAATGATACATGGTTGATCTTTACAAAGGGTATTTATCATATCAAAAAGATTCGCCATTTAGCTACGTTCCAGAGAATGAATTATACACTCAATTACCAAGTGGTTATACTATTGACCCAGAATTTGTGCAAGTTGCACATGTTAAATAATATGATTAAACCAAATTCAACGAATTTGGTTTTTTATTTAAATAATCTTACTCGATAATATAAAGATTTAAAAGTTTGACATTTCAGCTTAACCTTGAGTTATAATAATTTTAAGATTATGCTTAAGATTAAGAAAATGCTACTTGTTTTTAGTTCTTTTTTACCAATCAGTTTAATAGCTTGCAATGTAACAAATTCAATTCAAATCAGTGATAATATTCCTATTTCTGAAAAACCCACCCCATTAGACCCAAATCCAATATTCTCTCAAGAAAACCAACCAAAAGATCCAAAAAATAAACCAAATCAACCAGTTCTTGAAATTCCAAAGGAAAAGAGCGACAATGCACCAATTATTTCAATCCCAGAAAAACCTAGAATAGCTAGACCAACAAGAAACATAGAATGAATTTCACCGCGTTTAAATCAAACTCAAATAAATCAGTTAAAAAAGTGAAAAACTAAATTAGATAAAATAAGCTTAGATGCTAAAACCATTCCTTTATCACAAGAATTTTTTGAATCAATAAACAAATTTGTTAGCTTTATAAAGCGAGCAAAGTTAGATGGTGATTGAACCTTATTAAAAAACATAAATCCAGATGATTTCTTAGAACATTACAGAGTTTTTAAAGAAGAGTTTTTAAAGAAGAGTTTTTAAAACCAAATGAATTAGTTTCTAGCAATCAAGATAAGCAAGAATGAATAAAGGCCTTTAGAAATATATCTAAAAAAATTTCAACTGTATATGGGTATGAAGACATAAAAAATGATTTTTACATTTATAAACTCAAACAACTAATTAATTTATATGAAAAACATCCATACTATCTGCAACCCCTTGTAAGATTAAAAAAACTCTTATCTTATTATCAAAATCATTATCATGACATTGTTAAATTTCAATGAGGAATTGATGAAAATAACAATTTTTCCTTAGATCCAAGCAAGTACTATAGTGGTGGATATACTTTTACTTTTCTTGATAATGAATTTATTCTTAATTGAATTAAATACTACCATCGTTGAAATTGAATTTTTGTCAAAGACAAAGATAAAATCACTAAAATTCAAGATCAAGATATTCAAGCTTTACAAATAAATCCAGATTTTAAAGATGATCCAATTCTGATTGAATATATCAAAAGACAAATCAATTTTCAACCAGAAAGATATAAAGGAGCTTTACGAATTGATTTAAAACACCCTGAAAATGTTGATTATAAGCAATCCAAAAAATTTGCTGATAATTTTGACATGCTTTATAATTCTGAAAATTACAAAGAATACCAAAAGCAAAAAGAAGAAATACCTGCACATCTTAATCAGATAAAATCAAAATATAACTTTACCAATAAAGACGATTATACATTTATTCAAATAGGGAATAAAGAATATTCAGAATTTGTTTCAATGAAAGGGATTGATTATGAAAAATTTGTTAAATATAGAAAAGAACCAGATTTTGTAGAAAATAAAGTTCCTTACAATAATTTATTGTGAAAAAAACCTAATTTATTTTCTGATGGATTATATCGATTAATAGATACTGAATTAATTAACCCAAAGCACGAAAGAGTACAAGAACAAGATTTGAAAGTAGATTTTTCGTTTCGATTAACCGATCAAGAAGCAAAAGATCTTGACAAAGATGTTTGAATTAATCCAATTCCAGAATACAAAAAATGATTTAATCATTGAAAAGAAGTTTTACCTAATATCATTAATAAAAATTGAGATACTAAAACTAAGATTAAGGCAATAGCTTATTATATTGCTACAAATACAACCTATTTATCTCCAATGAAAAAGCGATTTAACTACAATGGGTATGGATTTTATAATCCTGCTCAAATTTTCACTAATGACCCAGAAATTCAATGTGTTGGATATTCAATGAATGTGGCCGCTGCACTTACCATTTTAAATATTCCGGTCAGAATTATGACCGGAGGATATTTTGGAGATCCCTTGTCAACAGTTGCAGATGGTGGACATGCTTGAAATGAAGTGTTTATCGATGGTAGATGAAAAATAATCGATTTAACCAATTGAGATAAAATAGAGACCTATCACAACACATACGAACTCAATGATGACACTGATTTATTTTTAGAACGTAGTTCTGAGTGAATGAATCAATATAAACTTGATATAGACTCTTATGAAACAACGATAATGCTTTATCAAAATCCCAAAGAATATGAATATCAAGATTTACCTGATAGTCTTTAGTTCGCAAGCAAAAACTAAACTAACTTAACATTTATAAATACTCTTAAAGTTAGTTTAATCACCCAACTTTAAGAGTATTTAATTTTTTATTAAATAAAAGCCTGATGTTTTCTAAGTATTTTCCTTTTAAAACAAAAAGAGCGGAAAATTATTTTCCGCTCTTTTTTAAGAAAATTAAAATTTCGTTATTTTGATTGATTAATTGAAATTATGCTATTGTTAATTATAAATTCCTTAATTTTATCTTTTAAATCGACTTCTTTGTTTTGTTCTACTCATTTAGCGATTGTTAGTGAGTAATTTTCGTTAAAATATTTTTTGATTTCAAGACCTGATTGATCTAAATATTTATCATCCGTTCATTTTAAGTAAAGACCACAAAAGAATCTTAAAAAATAAACAGTAAAAGAGAAAATAGCTCTTTTGTTACCGTTTCTTAATTCATGTTTTTGAACTAAGGTTCAGATAATGTATACTAATAAATCGATAGTATTTTGTTTAGTTTGATCTTGTTGTACATAGGAAACATAAGCATTATATGCTCCTAGAACAGAAGTTAAAAATTTATTCATTGATAATTTATCAAACGGTTCATCAGATAATTGACTCGCAAATTCAAATGCGTTTATAATTGTATATTCTAATAATTTGTCAAATGTTTCCTCGTCTAAGTACCCAAAAGACATTTCGATTAAAGCGTTATTATAACCGCTTAAAGAATAATAAATTTTATTACCTCCAGATTGCTTGAAAAACCTAATTTTATTTGTTTGAAAATTATTTGATAAATACAATTCTTTTTGAGCATTCAATGATTTTTCGTTTAAATAAACAACTAAGTTTTTTCATTTAATAGGTTGTTTGTGCATATTTTAAAAAAGATATGAATTTATAATTACATTTTCCCAAGGTTTTTAATCACCTGAGCATAAACTTCTTTAGCTGGATGTTTTTCAAATGCTTCATTTTGTCTTTTTGCATTTTCTAAAAACATTTCATAAGTTATATAATTAGCTTTTTTATTCTTGTTGTTCATAAAACTCCTTTTACATTAGTTTTTAATTAATATTAAAGCTTAAAACCTTATATATTTAAATTTTAAACAATTATTTTCATATTAATTTAATAAAAACTTTTTTAAAAAATCAAAAAAGAGAAAATTAACGTATTAGTCTCATTTTGCTTTATATTTTTTAAATTTTGTCCTCTTAATTTAAGCTTACTTAATTCATTTACTAGTTTATGTTTTATAATTAAAATAACTATGGCAGAGCTTAAAATACTATTTTTCGGTGATGTTTTTGGACAACCAGGAATCAATACTCTTCAGGCAACATTACCAGAATTAAAAGAACAATATCAACCTGATTTTATTATCGCACAAGGAGAAAATGTTTCAGGTCGCAAGGGCCTGAATTTAAACGATTATCAAAAACTCAAAGAACTTGGAGTTAATGCAATTACCATGGGAAATCATGTTTGAGCTAATGAAGAAATTTTTTCTTTTATTGAACACAGTGATATTATTCGACCCTTGAATATTAATCAAGGATACCCTGGTGTTGGAGCAAAAGTTTTTAAGATTAAAAACAAAAAACTTTTAATTATTTCACTGATGGGAATTACATTTAATCCCTTGTATGCACCTTGAAAACAAGAAACCGCTAATAATTTTTTTGATGCTTTTGATGCTGAAATTCAAAAGCATGAATATGATTATATCTTTGTTGATTTTCATGGTGAAACTACCAGCGAGAAGAATGTCTTTGGATTATATGCAGATGGAATTGCGCATGCAATTTGTGGAACCCATACCCATGTGCAAACTAGCGATGCTAGAAAATTACCTAAAGGAACGCTATTTATCACTGATGTAGGAATGTGTGGACCGCAAGATAGTGCCATTGGAGCTAATTATGAGCAAGTATATAATAAGATGCGCTTTAATTCAAAACAACGGTTTGAGGTAAGTCCCAACCCAACCCAACTCAATGCTGTTCTTTTAACTTTAAACACTAATAAACAAAAAAATAAGATTAAAACTATCAATTTGAGAAATGTATTAGCTTAGCTAATTTTTTTATCCATTTTTTCAAAAAAATGTTTTTGTAAAAATTTTTTATATGTATAATTAAAAAGCTACAATAGCAAAAAAGTTCTTTGAAAACTAGATATATAACAATACATGACAGTCAATTTTTTCGAGAGTTTGATCCTGGCTCAGGATGAACGCTGGCTGTGTGCCTAATACATGCATGTCGAGCGGAGTTTATTTATAAACTTAGCGGCGAATGGGTGAGTAACACGTACTTAACGTGCCCTTTAGATTGGAATAACGCTGAGAAATTAGCGCTAATGCCGGATACTTATTATTAACGCATGTTAGTAATATCAAAGGAGCGAATGCTTCACTAAAGGATCGGGGTGCGGAACATTAGCTAGTTGGTAAGGTAAAAGCTTACCAAGGCGATGATGTTTAGCGGGGTTGAGAGACTGAACCGCCACACTGGGACTGAGATACGGCCCAGACTCCTACGGGAGGCAGCAGTAGGGAATTTTCCACAATGAGCGAAAGCTTGATGGAGCGACACAGCGTGCAGGATGAAGGCCTTCGGGTTGTAAACTGCTGTTATAAGGGAAGAAAAAATAATAGAGGAAATGCTATTATCTTGACGGTACCTTGTCAGAAAGCAACGGCTAACTATGTGCCAGCAGCCGCGGTAATACATAGGTTGCAAGCGTTATCCGGAATTATTGGGCGTAAAGCGTCTGTAGGTTGTTTATTAAGTCTGGCGTCAAAACTTGGGGCTCAACCCCAAATCGCGTTGGATACTGATAGACTAGAGTTATTTAGAGGTTAATGGAATTCCTTGTGAAGCGGTGGAATGCGTAGATATAAGGAAGAACACCAATATGGCGAAGGCAATTAACTGGGAATATACTGACACTGAGAGACGAAAGCGTGGGGAGCAAACAGGATTAGATACCCTGGTAGTCCACGCCGTAAACGATGATGATTAGCTGATGGACACCATTAGCGCAGCTAACGCATTAAATCATCCGCCTGAGTAGTATGCTCGCAAGAGTGAAACTTAAAGGAATTGACGGGGATCCGCACAAGCGGTGGAGCATGTGGTTTAATTTGAAGATACGCGTAGAACCTTACCCACTCTTGACATCTTTTGCAACGCTATAGAGATATAGTTGAGGTTAACAAAATGACAGATGGTGCATGGTTGTCGTCAGCTCGTGTCGTGAGATGTTCGGTTAAGTCCTGCAACGAGCGCAACCCTTATTCTTAGTTACATGATCTAAGGAGACTGCCCAGGTAACTGGGAGGAAGGTGGGGATGACGTCAAATCATCACGCCTCTTACGAGTGTAAGCAACACACGTGCTACAATGGATAGTACAAAGAGAAGCAAGATGGCGACATGGAGCAAATCTCAAAAAACTATTCTCAGTTCGGATTGAAGTCTGCAACTCGACTTCATGAAGTCGGAATCGCTAGTAATCATGGATCAGCTACGCTACGGTGAATACGTTCTCGGGTCTTGTACACACCGCCCGTCAAACCACGGGAGCTGGTAATGCCTGAAGTCGGTTTTGTTAACTACGGAGACAACCGCCTACAAGCAGGACTGGTGACTGGGGTTAAGTCGTAACAAGGTATCCCTACGAGAACGTGGGGATGGATCGCCTCCTTTCTACGGAGTACAAAGATAATTCGTTGAAGAATTATTTACCTGAATAAGACTATTTTAAATACCGTTATGTACATTGTCAATAGTCCAATGATATATCTAGTTTTGAGAGAGCTTACTCTCATATGTTCTTTGAAAACTGAATAGTAAAGATATTAATTAATATAACAACGACATCAAAAAAACATTTTTTAGTCAATTTGTTTTGTGATACCGAGTTGAGAATTATTAGCAATAATAATTTATTAAAATGTCTTTGAATACATCAACAATAGGAAAATACATAACTTTTAAATAAGTAAGAGTTTGTGGTGGATGCTTTGGGTCTGGAAGTCGATGAAGGACGTGATTACCTGCGAAAGCCTCGTGGAGCTGGATATACGCTACGATACGGGGATGTCCGAATGGGGAAACCTAATTAGAGTAAAGTCTAATTGCTAAGCAATGAATATATAGTTGCTTTTGACGAGAGACGTTGTGAACTGAAACATCTTAGTAGCAACAGGAAAAGAAAATAAATAATGATTCCACTAGTAGTGATGAGCGAAAATGGAAAGTTCTCAAACCAACATATGTTGGGGTTGTAGGACTATCTACATGAAGTTACAAAATTTTGTCATAGCAAAATTAGTTGGGAAACTAAAGCACAGAGGGTGAAACTCCCGTATGCGAAATGACAAAATCTTCTGATAGCATCCTGAGTAGGGTGGGAGCGTGAAACCCTGTCTGAATTAGTAGGATCATCCGGTAAGATTAAATACTAACCAGACACCGATAGCGAACTAGTACCGTGAGGGAAAGGTGAAAAGAACCCCGGGAGGGGAGTGAAAGAGATTCTGAAACCACTTACTTACAATTAGTCAGAGCCCGTTAATGGGTGATGGCGTACATCTTGCAGTATGGATGGCGAGTTATGTTATCATGCGAGGTTAAGTGGACAAAAGCGGGTCAGTAGAGAAATCGAGTCTGAATAGGGCGCATTAGTATGATGACATATACCCGAAACCAGGCGATCGATTCATGAGCAGACTGGAAGCTTGGTAATCCCAAGTGGAGGGTCGAGACCGTAGTACGCTGAAAAGCGCCTGGATGACTTGTGAATAGCGGAGAAATTCCAATCGAACTTGGAGATAGCTGGTTCTCCTCGAAATAGCTTTAGAGTTAGCGTGTGATGTTAAACTTTGGTGGTAGAGCACTGAATATGGAATAGTACCGCGCCTAGCGGTACTGACTATAATCAAACTCCGAATACCATTGTGTATTATCATGCAGTCGGAACCGGGGTGCTAACGTCCCGAGCTCGCGAGGGTAACAACCCAGATCGTCAGTTAGATCCCAAAATTGTGTTAAGTCAGAAAGGTTGTGGGGTTTCATAAACAACTAGGAGGTTGAGCTAGAAGCAGTAATCCTTTAAAGAGTGCGTAATAGCTCACTAGTCAAGAGACCCTGCGTCAATAATGTAACGGGAGTAAACACAATACCGAAGCTCACGGGTACATTTATGTACGTTAGAGGAGCGTTCTAAACGCAGTGAAGTCAGAGCGTGAGCACTGGTGGAGCGTTTAGAAGTGAGAATGCTAGGTATGAGTAACGATTCTGTAGTGAGAATCTACGACGCCTATTGGGAGAGGTTTCCTGAGCGAGGTTCGTCCACCCAGGGTTAGTCAGGACCTAAGGAGAGGTGAAAAGCGTATCTGATGGACAACAGGTTAATATTCCTGTACTTTCTGCAACAAGTGATGGAGTGACGGAGAAGGATAGCACTACCCATTAATGGATTTGGGGTAAGCTTTAATTGGTGAACATAGTTAAATGCGTGTTCTATAACCAAAAGGAGTAATGCATGAACTCGTAAAAGAGTTTAATTGTGTGATTTCATGCTTCCTAGAAAAGCTTCTAAGCGTTATAAAGTTGCAGATACCTGTACCGAGAACGGACACACGTTCCCAAGATGAGTATTCTAAGGCGAGCGAGAAAACTAGTGTTAAGGAACTCTGCAAAATAACCCCGTAAGTTCATGAGAAGGGTGCTTATATTTAATAAACTGCACAGTAAATTGTGAGGGCGACTGTTTATCAAAAACACAGCTCTCTGCTAAACCGCAAGGTGAAGTATAGGGGTGAAGCTCTGTCCAGTCTTGAAGGTTAAGCGGATGCGTTAGCTTAATGCAAAGCGTTGAAGTGAAGTCCGGGTGAACAGCTAGTATGACTATAACTAGTCCTAAGGTAGCGAAATTCCTTGTCTACTTAAATACTGACCTGCACGAAAGGCGCAATGATCTCTCAACTGTCTCAACACTAGACTCGGTGAAATTATGGTTCCAGTGAAAACGCTGGATACCCGCATCAAGACGAAAAGACCCCATGGAGCTTTACTACAACTTCGTATTGAAACTTGTACCTAACATGTGTAGGATAGGTGGGAGACTGTGAGATTAAAACGCTAGTTTTAATGGAGTCATCCTTGAAATACCACCCTTGGTATGTTGAGTTTCTAACCTGCTACTGTAATCCAGTAGGGGGACAGTGCGTGGTGGAGTAGTTTGACTGGGGCGGTCAGCCTCCTAAAAGGTAACTGGAGGCGTTCAAAGGTACACTCAATATGGTCAGAAACCATATGTAGAGCGCAAAGGTAAAAGTGTGCTTGACTGCGAGACCTACAAGTCGAGCAGGTGCGAAAGCAGGACTTAGTGATCCATACTGTACGTCATGGAACTAGCGGTCGCTCAACGGATAAAAGTTACCCTGGGGATAACAGGACTATCTTGCTTAAGAGATCGCATCGACAGCGAGGTTTGGCGACCTCGATGTCGACTCATCGCATCCTGGAGCTGGAGTCGGTTCCAAGGGTTTGGTACTGTTCGCCAATTAAAGCGGTACGCGAGCTGGGTTCAGAACGTCGTGAGACAGTTCGGTCCCTATCTGATGTGGGCGTTGGGATATTGATGAGATCTGCTCTTAGTACGAGAGGACCGGAGTGGACGTACCGCTGGTGTTCCAGTTGTTTCTTAAAAGCATAGCTGGGTAGCTAAGTACGGAAAGGATAACCGCTGAAAGCATCTAAGTGGAAGCCTCCTCAAAGATAAGTATTCCCTTGAAATTCCTTATAGACTATGAGGTTGATAGGATGGAAGTGTAAGTGTAGTAATACATTCAGCTGACCATTACTAATAAATTGATCGGTTTAAAAGTTAAGATGAATTCAAAGTCATTTTAATAAGTTATTATCGCCAAATTACTATTCAGTTTTGAGAGAGCATACGCGTCATAGGACGCATTTTTTATGCTTTTGTGAGATTAAAACGCTAGTTTTAATGGAGTCATCCTTGAAATACCACCCTTGGTATGTTGAGTTTCTAACCTGCTACTGTAATCCAGTAGGGGGACAGTGCGTGGTGGGTAGTTTGACTGGGGCGGTCGCCTCCTAAAAGGTAACGGAGGCGTTCAAAGGTACACTCAATATGGTCAGAAACCATATGTAGAGCGCAAAGGTAAAAGTGTGCTTGACTGCGAGACCTACAAGTCGAGCAGGTGCGAAAGCAGGACTTAGTGATCCGGCTGTACGTCATGGAACGGCAGTCGCTCAACGGATAAAAGTTACCCTGGGGATAACAGGCTTATCTTGCCCAAGAGATCACATCGACGGCAAGGTTTGGCACCTCGATGTCGGCTCATCGCATCCTGGAGCTGGAGTCGGTTCCAAGGGTTTGGCTGTTCGCCAATTAAAGCGGTACGCGAGCTGGGTTCAGAACGTCGTGAGACAGTTCGGTCCCTATCTGATGTGGGCGTTGGAATATTGATGAGAGCTGCTCTTAGTACGAGAGGACCGGAGTGGACGTACCGCTGGTGTTCCAGTTGTTTTGCCAAAAGCATAGCTGGGTAGCTAAGTACGGAAAGGATAACCGCTGAAAGCATCTAAGTGGGAAGCCTCCTCAAAGATAAGTATTCCCTTGAAATTCCTTATAGACTATGAGGTTGATAGGATGGAAGTGTAAGTGTAGTAATACATTCAGCTGACCATTACTAATAAATTGATCGGTTTAAAAGTTAAGATGAATTCAAAGTCATTTTAATAAGTTATTATGCCAAATTACTATTCAGTTTTGAGAGAGCATACGCGTCATAGGACGCATTTTTTTATGCTTTTTACCCCTAAAAATGTCAGTTTATAACTTTTTTACAACATAATAAGTATTTAGAACATTAATAAAAATTTTCTAAGTTAAAATGTTTATGCTATAATTAAAAGACAAGCAAACGAGCTAAAATATTTTTAATAAAAATGTTTTACAAAATAATATTTTTAGATATAATAAATATGCACTTATTAAAGTGATAAGTGGAGAAGTAGCTCAGCTTGGCAGAGCGCTACGTTTGGGACGTAGTGGTCGCAGGTTCAAATCCTGTCTTCTTCACCATTTATGGGGGGTTAGCTCATTTGGCTAGAGCGCCTGCCTTGCACGCAGGAGGTGGTGGGTTCGAATCCCATACTCTCCACCATTTATGGCACTGTAGCTCAGTTGGTTAGAGCATCCGGTTCATACCCGGAAGGTCATGAGTTCGACTCTCATCGGTGCTACCAAAAAACCAACGCTGTATTTTGGACCTATAGCTCAATGGTTAGAGCAACCGGCTCATAACCGGTCGGTTACAGGTTCGAGTCCTGTTGGGTCCACCATGTGGGTGATTACCCAAGTCTGGCTGAAGGGACTAGTCTTGAAAACTAGCAGGGGCTTCACGGCCCGCGGGGGTTCGAATCCCTCATCACCCGCCATTTGTTCTTTGTTTAAATTTAATATCGCGGAGTGGAGCAGTTGGTAGCTCGTCGGGCTCATAACCCGAAGGTCATAGGTTCGAATCCTGTCTCCGCAACCATTATGGTCCAGTGGTAAAGTGGTTAATACGCCTCCCTGTCACGGAGGAGAACGCGGGTTCGATCCCCGTCTGGACCGCCATTTATGGCCCTGTAGCTCAGTTGGTAGAGCAACAGATTGAAGCTCTGTGTGTCGCTGGTTCGATTCCTGCCGGGGCCACCATTTAAAATCCTCTTTTTTACTTGCTAATTGATTTAGTAATTAAAAAAGAGGATTTTTCTATTCATGCAAATAGTTAACATAAAACTAATTTAACGAGTGTATATCATTTTTGCTTTTTTGGTATAATTTAAATTAAATTTAGTACTTAAGGAGGGAGCAGTGAAACGATTATTTAAAAAGCTATTATTCTTTAATAGTGCGATAATTCCTGCTTCTTCGTTTTTTTTAATTTCGTGTACTCAAAGTCAACAATTTCAAATTCAAGAGCAAATTGCTAGTACTCTAGCTCAAACTCCTTATTATCAAATAAGACCTATTATTTATATTCCTGATAAGGATAAAGATTTAAACAATTACACTGCCGAAGCACTTGATTGCATGCGTTTTATTCAAGGAAACTCATTTAAGAGTAATGGTTATACTTATCGTTCAGAAGTAATTAGCGTTTTTCAAAACGTAGCGAGTGATAGTGCTGAGATTAAAACTCGTTGAACTATTGATGAATTACCTAATATTATTAGTTATCCAAAAACCTTTAACATTAGTGGTTTTAAACCTATCCCAATTAATCATAAACATTATATTCGAACCGATCAAATTCACATTTCAAATCAAGAGTGTTTAAACAAATATAATGGACAAACAGGAGCATAAAATGATCGATTATAAACAAACTTTAAATATGCCTAAAACTGCTTTCGAAATGAGAGCAAATTTAACTATTAAAGAACCTAAATATCGTCAAATGTGGATTGATAAGCAAATTTATCAAAAGCTCTTACAACGTAATAAAGCAAATCAAACATTTATCTTACATGATGGGCCCCCATACGCAAATGGAAATTTACATTTAGGTCATGCTCTCAACAAAATTTTAAAAGATATTATTGTTCGTTATAAAACTATGAGTGGATTTTATTCACCATTTATTGCTGGATGGGATACTCACGGATTACCAATTGAGCACAGAATGCTTAATGAAGCTAATTTAAACCAACACGAATTATCAGTCTCGCAATTACGTGCTAAAGCAACTCAATATGCTTTAGAACAAGTTCAAATTCAAAAAGAGCAATTTAAACAATTATCTTTACTAAGTGATTTAGAAAACATTTATATCACTTTAGATAAAGAATATGAAGCTAAACAATTAGAATTATTCAAAAAAATGGTCATGGACGGGTTAGTGTATAAAGGACTTAAACCAGTGTATTGGTCACCTTCATCACAAAGTGCTCTTGCTGAAGCTGAAGTTGAATACCAAGATGTGGTATCACCTTCAATTTATGTGGCTTTTGAAATTGTTCACTCTGATTTTGAAATCATTAATCCTGGAGATTATGTCATTATTTGAACTACTACTCCTTGAACTTTAATTGCTAATGCTGCTGTTGCACTGGGAGAAAATATTGAATATGTTAAAGTTTCTGTGAAAAATAATAATTATATTATTGCTAGTGAATTGCTTGAAAAAGTTGTTCAAGTTCTTAATTGGGAAAATTACCAGGTAATTAACTCATTCTTAGGAAAAGATATTAGCAATGTGCAATATAAAACACCAATTTTAGATAATATTGCTCCCCTTGTATTGGGACACCACGTGGTTACAGATGCAGGAACTGGCTTAGTTCACATTGCTCCTTTATTTGGTGAAGATGACTTTTTAATTGGTAAAAAACATAATCTCAATATGATTATGCACATTTCTGATGATGGTCACATTGAAAACACAAACACTCAATTTGACGGAATGTTCTATCATGATGCTAATAAGTCAATTTCAGAATTTTTAGGTGATAAAATGCTTGCATTTGCTCGCATGAAACACTCATATCCGCATGATTGGCGTACTCACAAACCAATTATTTTCCGTGGTACTCCACAATGGTTTGTTTCAATTGATAAAATCAAAAATCAAATCATTGAACAAATTAACACTCAAATTACTTCATATCCAGATTGAGGTAAAAAACGATTACTTTCAATGATTGAGAACCGTTCAGATTGAACTATTTCACGTCAACGCTCATGGGGTGTGCCAATTATTATTTTCTATGATGCAGACAAAAATCCTGTTTTAGACGAACAATTATTCGATCATGTTATTAATTTAGTTAAACAACACGGAACTGATGTGTGATTTAATTGAATAACCGAAGAGCTTTTACCAGAACAATACAAAGGTAAAAACTTTACTCGCGAAATGGATATTATGGACGTGTGGTTTGATTCAGGTGTTTCTTCACTTGCAGTAAATATTGATAATCAAACCACTCCATATGATGTGTATTTAGAAGGAAGTGATCAATATCGTGGATGATTTAATTCATCAATTATTAACGCAGTTGCTTGAAATGGGAAAACCCCATATAAAAACTTAATTTCACACGGATTTGTTCTTGATGCTAAGGGTGATAAAATGTCTAAATCTAAGGGCAATACCATCTCTCCAATGGATGTAGTTGCTCAATCAGGTGCAGACATTTTGCGTTTATGAGTTGCTAATAGCGAATATTCAAATGATGTTTCAATTTCAAAAGATATTCTTAATCAAAACAGCGAAATTTATCGTAAATTACGCAATACTATTCGTTTTATGCTTGCTAATTTACAAGGATACAAATTCCAAGGAAAGATTGAGCTCCAAGGAATTCATCTCTACATTAATGAACAATTGAAAAAAATTAAAAATAAAGTAATCAAAGCATATGATGACTATAAATTTATCAATGTGATTAAGTTAATTAATCATTATGTAGTTGAATTATCAGCCTTTTATTTATCAATTATTAAAGATATTTTATATGTAAAATCACTTAATGACCCTCAAAGAGCCATGGTGTTACATAATTTATACTTGATTAATGAATTTCTAATCACATCTTTAGCTCCAATTCTTCCAACTACCGCTGAAGAAGCGTATGATTTTTTTGAAAAAGAAAACAAACACGAATCAGTCTTTTTTGAAAGCTTTTTCACTAAACAAGAAAACATTAACACTAAGATTCTTGAATTATTTAAAAATGAATTCTTCCCTCTCAAAGATCAAGTTAACATTCTCATTGAACAAGCAATTCAAAACCAAGTAGTAAAGCGTTCAAATGAATTAAAACTAATTCTTCCAGAAAATGTGAGCGAATTTATTAAAAATCTTGATTTAAAAATGCTCATGCAAGTAGGAGATGTTCAATACGGTTCTAAACTCAGTGTGGAAAAATTTGATTCAAATAAGTGTTTAAGATGTTGAAATCACTTTTATACTAATCAAATGCAAGGTGATATTTGCATTAGTTGTGCAAAAACAATCAATAGCTTAGGAACTGCAAATGAATTATAAAATTCCATACCAATTAATGATTAAATGGATTAAGAACATTAAAATCAATCGCAAAGTTATTTTATATAACTTTATTCTTTTTGTGAGTGTTTTTACTGTTTTATTATTAATTGATCAACTGACCAAAACTTTTATTTTCAAACACGGGAATGTATACGCTATAAATAGCAATGGAGAATTTATATTACCTAATGGTAAAATAGGAAGACCTGAAGATATTTATCCATCCGAACCAAGTTTATGAACTAATTGAAAAATAATTGGATTTCGAAGCGTATGGCACCATGGGGTAACTCTAGTAAAAAATCCTAATTTTACTCTTATTCAAATTATTAGTGTTCTTATCTTTCTTTTAGGATTACATTTACCTTTGTTTACAAACAAAAAGCATAAAATGCTCTTTACTTGTTTAGCAATTATTGCTTCAGGTGCATTTGGTAATGCCCTTGATCGTTATATTTTTCTTGATCATGTGAAAGATATTTTTTACTTTCCTTTTTTTGATAAAGGTACCTTTAATTTTGCTGATGTATGCATTATTTTAGGAATGATTATTTTAATTGCGTATCTAATCATTAGCTTTATTGTTGATCTTGTTAAAGAAAGTAAACAAGAAAAAGAAGAAGAACTTGAAGAAAATAAATTGATTGTTCAAATTAGTGCAACTCAAAAAGAATTAAATCTTTTAACCAACAAACATATTTTACCGACCCGTCGGAACAAAAAACTTTTAATCTCACGTCGAAAAACCAAAATTTCTCGACACAAACACACTTTAAAATAAAAATATGAATTTAAAAAGTAAACACTATGAAAAATGAAAGAAAAAAATTTATAACAATATCTACAAATGAACATTCTATAGATACTGATTCAACGAGTGATTTAAAATTATTAGATTACAAAATGGGTGAGTATTTACTCAATAATAAATCTGAAAGAATAAATCTTAAAGAGATTTTTCAACGTTATTGATGAAAAGTGCTTTTAGTTTTACTCTCATCATTTCTATTTGTTTTTGCTATTCAAATTTTCCTTACTCGAGGGGATACAGTTCCTACCGGATTTAGTGGTTTTCCAACCTTACTAATTATTCTATATCCTAAAATTGGTCCATATTTTGCATTAATCTTTTTTGGGGTCAATTTACCTTTATTTGCAATTTTTTGAAGAAAAATTAAGAAAAGCTTTTTATATCTAACTATGCTCTTTTTAATCTTTTCAATTTTAGCTAATATTGTTTTAAGTAATGACAAAGTGGTTGAATTCATTACTTCTGTTGTTAACTTAGTTCCTGATACCTTACGTCCTGAAGAATTTTTTGACTCTAATGGTGTGATTAAACAGAATCTAAAACAAGGTTTTGAACACTTTGGTGTTCCAACTGATGGTTTGGATAAAGTTAAAGAATACATGAACGATTCATACCAAAATAAAATTGATTTACTTAAACTTCAATGATATAACGAAGGTAAAACCTGACCATTCTTCCTTTACTGTGCGATTGGAGCTTTCTTTGTAGGACTTTCGGCAAGTATTGCATGAATGGGAGGAGCTTCAAGTGCTGGAACTGATATTATTGCTTATTACTATGTAACTAAAAGAAAAAAATCAGTTGGAGCAGCCATTGGTATTGTCGCAACAACAATGGGAATTATGTTCTTAGTAGTTTGAGCCTTTCTCCAACCTAATATTGCTTCAGCAGACCAAATTAATTATCGAACTATTATTGGAGCTAGAGAATTAGCCACCTTCTTATTCATCTTAGTTGCTAGTGCAACCATTTCAATAGTTTATCCAAAATACAAAAAACTTAAAATGGTGATTGTCTCAACTCAAATTGATAAAATTGTCCAATACTTTAAAACCATTGAATACTGACATAGTTACCAAATTGTTGACTTTAAGTCAGGATATGACGGACAAAATAAATATAAAATTGAAACGGTTGTCTTATTATTTGAAAGCAAAAACTTAATTCACGATCTCAAATTAGTTGATCCAAACGCTTGAATTTCACTTACACCGGTGAATTCAATTATTGGAAAATTTGATACTCAATACGTGGATCAATAAAAACCATATAACCACAAAAGACCTAGTAAAAAATATTACAAGGTCTTTTTTATTTATTTAACTTTTTACTACTTTTTAATATAATTGATTTTAACAATTGATATTATGAACAACTCAGTACAACAAAACAATACCCAATCAAGCTCAGATGTATTAAGCAAGAATAATTTTATCCAAACAGATCATTCCAAGTGTAGTTTAATCTTATCAGATTACAAAATGGGTGAATATTTAGCTCATCATAAGCCAGTTAAACTAACTTTAAATGTCCTTTTTCAACGCTATTGGTGAAGAGTGTTATTAGTCCTTGTATCAGCTTTTTTATTTAACTTTGCGATTCAAATTTTCTTATCTCGCGGAGATACAGTTCCTTCAGGATGAACAGGGATTCCGACATTGCTTCAAATTTTAATTCGTCAATTACGTCCTTATTTTGCGTTAATTTTCTTAGCAGTCAATATTCCATTATTTATTATTTTTTGGAAAAAAGTCAAAAAAAGCTTTTTATATTTAACCCTAACCTTTATGGTCTCACAAATTTTAGCTAACCTAATTTTCACCCAACCAATTATTTATGAATTTATTACATCAATCATTAACTTAGTTCCAGATGATATTAATGTTAATGTTTTCTA
This sequence comes from Mycoplasma sp. 3686h, assembly GCF_056781225.1. Taxonomy (NCBI): domain Bacteria; kingdom Bacillati; phylum Mycoplasmatota; class Mollicutes; order Mycoplasmatales; family Mycoplasmataceae; genus Mycoplasma; species Mycoplasma sp. 3686h. The sequence continues at coordinate 268,239 of NZ_CM165562.1, forward strand.
TTCAGATCCAACTAGTGGAGCAATTCATCCAAATTTAACTAGTGCAATAGAAAAAATCGGAATTCAAACAAGTGCTAGTGAAGGATTTAAAGATGGAATTTATTATCTCAAACCTGAAAACTTACAAGCTTGAATTAATGATCATTACACTGATAAAATTGCTTTATTAAAAATTCAATGATACAGCGAAGGACGCACCTGACCATTTTTACTTTATTGTGCTCTAGGAGCCTTCTTTGTCGGGATTTCAGTTTCACTTGCATGAAAAGCTGGTGGCTCAACTGGTGGAACTGATATTATTGCTTATTACTTTGTGACCAAAAGAAAAAGTTCCATTGGTGGATTATTAAGTTTGTTTGGAATTATTACAGCAACTATCTTTTTACTTATTTGAGGATTTGTCCAACCCAACATTGTAGCTAAAACCCAAAAATACACTACTATTTTTGGAGTGAGAGAATTATCAACATTCACTTACATTTTAATTAGCAATATTGTGGTTTCAATAATTTATCCTAAATACAAAAAAATTAAAATGGTGATTGTTTCAAGCGAAATTGATAAAATCGTTGAATACTTTAATACCATTCACTACTGACACAGTTATCAATTTGTTAGCTTTAAATCAGGGTATGATGGACAAACTAAAACTAAAGTAGAAACAGTCGTTTTATTATTTGAAACCAAAAACTTAATTAGTGATTTGAAATTAATCGATCCTAATGCTTGAATTTCAACCATTCCAGTTGGAAATGTGGTCGGAAAATTTGACACTCAATATGTTGAGCAATAATAGCTTTTTGAGCTATTATTTTTTTATTTTACTTTTTAAACCAAAAATTTATTACTTAATGAGAAAGGAGGGTTAAAATGAAACTCAATCAATTAAGTAAACTTGAATATAATCAATATCAGCACATTTTTCCAGGATTTGCAATTACAGCTTTACTTACTGCAATTCCATTAATTATTAATTCCATTGCTCCAATTGTTGGATTGATTAAATCTTCACTTTCAGTTAGCGGAGAAATTAAAGACAAAACTAATTCATATAAATGAGATAATTCCAAAAGCCTTGAAAAATCAAGCTCAAATAGTTTAAATAAATACATTAGTTTCTAAGTTCTTAGTGTATAATTACAAATGTTACTCTAAGTAACCGTACCAAAAAGGTTTTAAGTGCATTTAGCCACCTTAAGGACGAGCCAACTTTGGAGGTATTTGCATGATCGCAATTATCGAAACAGGTGGTAAACAATTATTGGTTAAGGAAGGTCAAACCATCTTTGTTGAAAAACTAGAAGGAGAAGAAGGAGCAACAGTTTCATTTGATAAAGTGTTGCTTGTTGATTCAAAAATTGGTCAACCTTATGTTCCAAACGCAATCGTACAAGGTATAATCGAAAAACAAGGTAAAGCAAAGAAAATCGTGGTATATCGTCACAATGCAAAGTCAACTCACAAGAGAAAACTTGGACACCGTCAACCATACACAAGAATTAAAATTACATCAATTCAAGGATAGGACTTAGAAAATGGCAAAAACAAAAGCCGGTGGTTCGACTAAGAACGGCCGTGATAGTCATAGCAAGAGACTCGGTGCTAAGTTAGGTGATGGACAATTTGCAAGTGCAGGTTCAATCATTTACCGTCAAAGAGGAACTAAAATATTCCCTGGTGTAAATGTTGGACGTGGTGGAGATGATACCTTATTTACTAAAATTACTGGTTATGTAAAATACGAAAGCAAAAGAAACAGAAAATATGTTTCAGTTTACCCTGAAAAGCAAAACAAAATGTCATAATTGACATTTTGTTTTTTTATTCAAGAATCATACATTCACTAATCATGGTTACTAATTGAACACCATTTTTAATCAATTGGTTGTTGTATCCATTGATTTTTTGGGACGGAAAGCAAAAAACATCTTTATTTAAATTTGCAAAAGCTGAGATTAAATTTTCTGCTTTAGTATTATTTTGCGTTGAGAAAATAATTAATCTTTGACACAAAGCTGCAATAAATAGATTGCTAGTTTTAAAACTGGATCTTCGTGGATGATCAAAAAAAGGTGTTAATGTGATATAAAGTTCATTTTCAGTAATATTTTCTTGGTCTACTTTATTTAAATCACTTTTAAGCACGTAAATAATTTTAGCTCCTAGTTTTTTGAGCTTATCAATAAGTGGTTTTTCACTATTAAAATAATTAGTTACAATCACACAATTACGGACAATTTTCAAAATATTTGAGCTCATAAAAAGATCATTTTCTTCTTCACTAATCAAATAAACCTTTTGTTCGTGAGCTAGCAAATCAAAATTTCCTTTAGCAAAAAATCCGATCGGTGGATATTTATAAAAAAGCAAACTATCTGGAAATAAATCATCATACATATCAATAAACCTAATTTGGTACTCTTGATATAAATTAGATATTTTCTCAATCTCTTCATCCACATTTTTCAGTGGTTCTCGCATATTTTTGTAAATAGTATATGTATCACTTTTGAATTTGTGAGCAAAATATAATAGTAATTTATTCATAAAACCTCATTAAAACAATAAGTATTTTGTTAAAATACTCAAATAATAAACAAAAGCGATATTTTTACACTTTATCAGTAGATTCAACAGCTTGATAAATTCATTTGCAAATTTGGACTTAAGCAGAATTTAATATAATTTAACTATACTTAAAAGACCAATATAAGGAGAAATCATGAAAATTGCATTTTTTGACGCAAAAGGAAAACGTAATAAATATTTAGATCAATTCAACAATAATCAGCATGAATTTATATATTTTAAAGAAAATCTTACTTTAGATACCATTGATAAAGTGAAAGGATTTGATGCAATTGGTGGATCGGTTAACACTAAATTTAATAAAGAACTTTTAGAACAATTACATAAAAATGGAGTTAAATTTTTACTTCAAAGATCAATGGGATATGACAATATCGATCTTGAAGCAACTAATAAATTAGGAATTGAGGTATTTCGAGTTCCTAATTATTCAGCTGAAAGTGTTGCTGAAATGGCGGTTTTAATGCTTATGACACTCAATCGTAATTTACTAATTGCCCACAAAAGAGTTTCTGCTTATAATTTTACAAGTACTGGACTACTCGGGAAATGTATTAATAATTCAACTGTTGGGGTTATTGGTAGCGGAAGAATTGGACAAGCGTTTATCAAAATTATGCAAGGAATGGGAGCGAAAATTTTGGTATTTGACGAACCGCTTCAAGCAAGCAATCCTGAATTAGCTCAAAAATTAGGATTTGAATTTGTCACTTTTGACCAAATGCTGAGTCAAAGTGATTTTATTTCGCTCCATGCTCCGTTACTCCCTTCAACTAAACACATTATTAATGCTAAAGCGATAAGTAAAATGAAAGATGGAGTCATTATTGTTAATACTGCTCGTGGAGAAATGATTGATACTAGTGCAGCATTAGCGGGTCTAAAAAGCGGAAAAATTCGTGGACTAGCTTGTGATGTGCTTGAACGTGAACAAGGAAGATTTTTCATTGATCATTCCGCTGATAAAGATGAGTTTGAAAAACTCGATCCAGAATGAAAAGAACTAATTCAAATGGATAATGTCCTTATCACACCACATTATGCATATTTAACCGATGTAGCACTTAGTCAAATTGCTAAAATTACTTTAGATAATGCTAATGCAGCTCAACGTGGAGACTTTACCAATACATTAAAATTAATGCCAGATGGTAAAGTTCATAACGGTTAATATGAAATCATTAATTTTCAAAAAGCTCTTTTCTTACTTTAAACTCACTTCCAAGCAAAAAGCTAATGCACTGGTTCCAATTGATATTTATACTTGACTTACCCACGGATTAAGTGAATTTTTTGGAACCTTATTACTTTGTTTTGGACTTGCGGGACTAAGTATTAATATTTCTGGTCATACACTTGAAAAATGAGCTTTATTAAACAATGGACTGGTTGGTTTTTTTACTGGATTTATTGTTTTAGGTCTTTGTTTATTAATTTTTATTCGCTGAAGTTGTGATCTGAATCCGATTGTAAGTATTACTCGGTATTTAAAAGGAATGCATAATGGATGATACACTTCATATAAAGTATTTATCCAATTTCTCGCTTCAATTGTTGCTGGAAGCTTTATCTTTTTAATCGGAACATCCACCAATGCAAACGGATTAGCTAATCAACCAATTGATACATACGCAGCAGCTCAAAAAATCTTTTTAGTTGAAATTCAAACCATTAAACCAAGTTTAAACTTAGGGATTATAGTGATTTTTTTAACTGAATTATTGATTTGTTGTTTATTATTATTTGCCTATTTTTCAGCCATAATCAAAGAAAAATATCGTATTTTCATGATTTTGGTAATCATTTCAATGTCAATGTTACTTGGAATAAGTGGTGGGAGTTTTGCAATGAATCCAGCTCGCGGATTAGCTCAACAACTTCCAACATTATTCTTATATAGCACTGGGAATGCTCATGCTGAGCAAGTTATTAATAGTGTTTCAATTGCAACAGTGACCATGATTTTAGCTGATTTATTTGCAAGTGTATTTTATGTCTTTTTACAAGGATTTAATGAACATTATTTCAATCCATTACTTCATAAAATCATTAAATTTAAAAATACTCAAACTAAATCATTAATCTCAAATAATGAATTAAAAAAACTTACCGATTCATCACAAGAACAAAAAAGTTAACTCGTTTAAAGAAGGTTATGAACCTTCTTTTTTACGACTTTGTTATAATATAAAAACAGAGAAAATATGTCCGACCAACTTAATCAAATATTTCAAGAAAATGATCATTCAACATCATGAATAGACAATGGAATAACAGCTACAATTATTGCAATTGTACTGATTTGTTTCTTGCTTTTAAGTATTATTTTTGCTTATTTAATCTTAAAAACAAGACAAAAGAAACGAAAAAAAATTGGATTTAAATTTGAAGAAAAAGTCAATGCTTTGGTTAAAAAACTAACCAAACATAGTTTATTTACTCATGTAAGTGGTGCTTTATATCAATATAATTCCAAAATGTATGAAGTTGATGGTTTATTAGTAAGCGAGTCATTAATTGTAGTTTTAGAATATAAAGCTTTTAATGGAACCATGACTGGTGATGGAGCAAGTGAATATGTCGAATTAAGTTCAAGTGGTGGAAAACGAATGAGCTTTAAAAATCCTGTTTTACAAAATGAAAAACATATTCAACATATATGGAAAACAATTGGAAACAAAATTCCAATAGCTTCATTAATTGTGTTTCCAAATGATTTAAAAATCAAAATGTCTAATTTAGATAAACACGTTATTTTAACGAATTTATTAACTCTTAAATATCATTTAGCTACTTTAGAAAAAAGCGCCAAGCAATTACCACCCAAGGGTAAAAAGGATGTCATTCTTCATACTCTAAAAATAGCTAAAATCAAAACTCATATAGAAAATAATCAATTTAAGCAAATAATTAATAAGGAGAAAAATGTCTAATTTAAAATCAGCAATTCAAATAGTAGCAAGTGAACTTAATATTACCCCAGAACAAGTACAAGTGGTCTTAGATATGCTTTCAAGTGGAGATACAGTAGCTTTTATTTCCCGTTATCGTAAAGATGTCACCGGGGGACTTAGTGATGAGCAAATTTATAAAATTGAAGACTTACACAAATACCAAAGTGAACTATTTAAGCGTAAAGAAGCAATTTTAAAAATTTTGCAAGAGAAGAATTTATTAAGTGAAGAGTTAAAAAATAACATTCTTCAAGCTCAAAGTAAAGCTGAGCTTGAAGCAATATATCAGCCATATAAAGAAGGTAAAATCACCAAAGCTAGCGAAGCAATTGCATTAGGACTTGAACCTCTTGCTAAAAAGATTTTATATAACAAAAACAAAGATTTTTCTCCGCAAAAAGAAGCTCAAAAATATTTAAATGATAAAGTAACTTCAATTGAACAAGCACTTGAATTAGCTAATTACATCATTGCTCAAATTTTTTCTGAAGATTTAGAATTACGAAAAAAATTCAAAGAACGAATTATTCAATATGGATTTATTAGTACCCTAAAAAATCCAAAAGTTGAAGATGAACATGAAACTTTTAAAATCTATTATTCATATAAAATCCCAATTAAATTAATTAAAAACCATAATGTAATGGCAATTAACCGAGGGGTAGAGAATAAAATTCTTAAATTAAGCTTTGAATATAAGCAAGAATTCTTATTAGACGATATTTTGTGAAAATATGATCGATACAAAATTAATCGTACTTTAGTTGAATTAGCCGCTCAAGATGCTTTAAAAAGATTAATTTTACCGAGTTTAGAAAGAGAAATTTTTAACGATCTTTTTGCTCAAGCTGAAAGCAATTCAATTATTTTATTTTCAAATTTAGTTGAAAAGATATTAAACGGACCTTCTGTTTCAGGACATAACATTATTGCGATTGATCCGGCTTTTGCAAATGGATGTAAATTAGCTCCTTTAAATCAAAACGGAGAGCTTTTAGATGAAGTAGTGAAAATTTTTCCTCCCTTTGCTGCCAAATTTACATCTGCAAGAAATGTGGATAATGCTACAAAAATCACTCTAAATTTAATTAAAAAACATAATATTAGCATTATTGTAATAGGAAATGGCACTGCTTCTAGGGAAACTGAAAAATTCATTAGCGATTTAATTGCTCAATATCAATTAAATGTTAAATATGCAATTGTTTCTGAAGTAGGAGCAAGTGTATATTCAGCAAGCAAGAGTGCTCGTGAGGAATTTCCACATTTAGACGAGCAACAACGAAGTGCTATTAACATTGGACGTAAATATTTAGATCCTTTAAACGAACTGATTAAAATTGATCCTAAATCACTTGGAGTTGGACAATATCAACACGATGTAGATCAAAAAGAATTACAACGTTATCTTGATTTTAAGGTTCAAAAGGTGGTTTCTTCAATTGGAGTGGATTTAAATACAGCTACTAAGGAAATTCTTACTTATGTCCCAGGTTTATCAAATAAACATGCTCAAAATATTGTTGAATATAAAAAAGAAAATGGAGTTTTTAATAACCGAAACGAACTTAAAAAAGTGAAAGGAATTGGTGCAAAAACCTTTGAGCAAGCAATTGGATTCTTGCGAATTTTCAATTCGAAAGAATTTTTAGACAAAACTTTTATTCACCCAGAGTCATATGCACTCACTAAGCAAATTATTAGCGATTGTGGACTTGAACCAAATGAAAATGGAATCAATGTTTCACATTTAAACATTGATGAATTGGTTAATCTATATGCAAGTAATGTGTACCAAATTGAATTAATTTTAAATGCTCTCAGTTCACCAACTAAATTAATCCGTAATTCTAAAGATGGTTTTATTTTAAAAGATTCTATTATCAATGATGAATATATTCAACCTCAAATGCACATTCAAGGAACTGTTTCTAATGTTACTGATTTTGGAGTATTCTTATACATTGGAATTAAAACCAGTTTATTTATCCACAGCTCAAAATTACAATTAAATAAAGACCAATCTCCAATTGACCTCTATTATCCAGGGATGGTGTTAAATTGTATTATCGAAAGTGTTGATTTAAAAAACAAAAAAATTTCAGGTATTTTAGCTAATTAATTTTTATTCAACTAACAAATACTCAAAGCAGTATTTGTTTTTTTACAATTAATAACATAATTAGGTCTTTTATTTTATCACTTATTCGCTAAAAATGTGGAAAGTGATATAATAAAATTAATATTTTATTATAAAGGACTAAATATGGCTCAAAATAAAAATAAAAACGAAGAAGAAATTAAATTATCTTTAGAAGAAGATAAAGAATACGAATACGAAGAAAACAATCGAGTTGTTTTTAGAAAAAAAACAGCAAAATTAATTCAAGAAGAATTTGAAGAGGAAATTCCTCAATTAAAAGAGCAATATCAAGTTCAACCCCAAATTATTGAAGAAGCAACCGAAAGTGTTGCTCCAATTGCAATTGATAATGAAATGAACACTTCGTTCTTAGAATATGCTATGAGCGTTATTGTATCACGTGCTTTACCTGATGCCCGTGATGGACTAAAACCAGTGCATCGTAGAATTTTATTTGATATGAGCGAACTTGGAATCACTCCTTCAAGTCAACATCGTAAAAGTGCTCGTATTGTTGGAGATGTATTAGGGAAATTTCACCCACACGGTGATTCTTCAGTCTATGAAGCTATGGTGCGGATGGCGCAAGACTTTTCAATGCGTTATCCACTAGTTGATGGTCATGGTAATTTTGGTTCAATCGATGGTGATGAAGCTGCTGCTATGCGTTACACTGAGGCAAGAATGTCTAAAGTAGCTGCTGAAATGCTTGAAGGAATTAAAAAAGACACTGTTGATTTTGTTGATAATTACGATGCTAGCGAAAAAGAGCCTGAAATTTTACCTTCTCGTTTTCCGAATTTACTAGTTTCTGGAGCTACTGGAATTGCTGTTGGAATGGCCACAGAAATTCCACCACATAATTTAGGTGAAGCCATTGATGCTACTATTGCTTATGCTAGAAACAAAGACATTAGTACTAAAGAATTAATGGAATATATCAAAGGACCAGATTTTCCAACTGGAGCTATTATTTTAGGAACTAAAGGCATTTATGATTCTTATGAAACTGGAAAAGGAAAAATTCCAGTTCGTTCAAAATGTCAAGTACAAGAATTTTCAAACGGTAAATCCAAAATTATCGTTACAGAAATTCCATATGCCATTAAAAAATCAACCATTGTTCAAAAAATTTCTGAATTGCACAAGGATAAAGTCATTGAAGGAATTTCAGATTTACGGGACGAATCCAACCGTGAAGGAATTCGGATTGTAATTGATGTTAAAAAAGGAGTTAATCCACACATTCTATTAAATAAACTATATCAAAAGTCATATTTACAAACCAATTTTAATGTTAATATGGTTGCTCTAGTTAACGGGGAGCCAAAATTATTAAATCTTAAAGATGCACTTGAAGTTTACTTGCAACACCAAAAAAGAGTGGTTACTCGTCGTTTACAATTTGATTTAAACAAAGCTCAAGAAAGAGTTCATATTCTTGATGGTTTAAAAATTGCTATTCAAAACATTCGTGAAGTAGTTGACATTATTCAATCAAGTAAAACTGATGCTCAAGCACAAGAACGTCTAGCACAACGTTATGAATTAAGCGAAAAGCAAACTAAAGCTATTTTGGATATGTCACTCAGAAGACTAACCGGTCTTAATTATGAAAAAATGACTCAAGAAATTGATCAATTACGTCAAGAGATTGCTTACCTTCAATCAATTTTAGAATCTGAAGAAAAATTAATTCAACTTATTATTGATGAATTGAACCAAATCAAAGAGCAATTTAATGATGAACGGAGAACTAAAATCGATTCTTCAGCAGTTGGTGTTATTTCCGATGAAGATCTTATTGCTGAAGAGCAAATTGTCATTACCAGCAGTGTGAATGGATATGTAAAGCGTGTTTCTTTATCTGAATATAACACTCAAAATCGTGGTGGAGTTGGTTCAATTAGTATGAAAACTTATAATGATGATGATATTAATACCATCATTCATACCAGCACACATACTGATTTATTATTATTTTCAAACAAAGGAAAAGCGTACAAAATTCGTGCTCACCAAATTCCTCAAGGATCAAAACAATCTAAAGGAATTCCGTTTATTAACATTATTCAAAATCTAGATGTCCAAAACGGAGAAAAAATTATTTCAATGCTTGATATTCCTGATTATAGCGAAAATACTTATTTAACAACGGTTACTAAAAAAGGGATTATTAAGAAAAGCCCGCTTATTTCATTTATTAATGTACGAAGAAATGGACTTAACGCTTTTAAACTTAATGAAGGTGATGAATTAGTTCGGGCATTTATTGCTTCAAATGATGATTATATTTTAATTGCTAATAATCAAAAAAGCATTGTAGTGTTCCGTGCCGATTCACTTCGTTCACTTGGTCGGGTTGCGATCGGAGTTAAAGCAATTCATCTTGAAGATGATCAACACGTTATTTCAGCTTCATCAAGCTCAGATGGAGAGTACATTCTTTCACTTGGAAGTCAAGGATACGGTAAATTAACTAAGAGTGATGAATTTAGAATTACTAATCGTGGAGCCAAAGGAGTAGCTGGAATTAACTCAGATAAAGCTGGTCATTTAGTCTTTGCACGTTTTGTTTCACTAGCAGATGAATTAATCATTATTACTACTAGTGGTAACACTATTCGAATTAAAATTAATCAAATTTCACTCACTTCACGTAATACCAAAGGAGTCAAAATAATTAACCTTAAAGAAGGTGATGAAATAGTTGCTGTTGATGTCATTAAATCAGAAGAACTAGAGCAAACCCAAGAAGAAAAAAATCAGGAAATTTAATTTCCTGATTTTTGATTGCTTTCCATAATTCGTTCAATTATCTGTTCTAAACTAACATCATTACTTTGAATTGAATTTAAAAATTCTTGAAATTGTTTAATCGAACTACTTCCTTGAACTTTTCCAAAATAATTGTCTTTTGGTTTATAAACTAGCATAGTTAATGTCCTAATTTCGTTATTAGTAGTAAATAATTTTTCTTCTTGTAGTTGTTTAAATCGTTTAACATATTGATCATAAGCATGGAGCAATCTCTCAGTTTTTTGTGGGTCAATATCATTTTTAGCTGATTTAATTTCGATTATTACAATATGTACTTTCTTTAGGATTAAATATAAATCAGGAAAACTTTTTCTTACTTGAACATCATCATTTGTTTCCTCTATATACTCATATGAAACTCCCCCAGATGTCTGATTTCGATTTCATAGAGTCATGTTTTGAAGTACTTTTTTCTTTAATCTTAAAACCCTATTTAATTGTTGTAAAAATAAGGTTTCACTATTGGAATCTAGAAAAAGTTTATTATATTTATTTGTTTCATAGGGGAACTTTTCTTTGATGTTTTTAGTGATTTTGTATATATGTTTCTCATTGAATTGATCATAAATTTGTGAATAATCCTGGGCAATTTCCTTAATATCAATATTATATTGAGGATCCATATGTATATTTTTAACATATTGATGATACTTTTCTTCAATTAAATGGATTAATTTTTTATAAATAATATACTCAAATCAATCTTGATCAAAATAATCAAATTTGATGTTTTTTGATATTTGTTCATATTTTTTAAGCAGATAATTTGGTTCTAAAATATTAAAATATTTTTCCTTTAGAACCCTGTGTTTGTTAACAAAAATACGTAATTCAACTTTATTATATAATTTTGAAATAATATATACACTTTGCTCATTCTCAGATTTTTGAAAAATATTCTCCTCTCCGATTAAAAACCCATTGTCTTTATAATATTTTATAAATTCAAAAAGAAATGATTCTATGTCAGATTTATTAATTAAAAAATCTAATTCATTTTGATAAGCTATTCTATCAAAACTCTTTTGGTTGTTTTTAACATTGATTTTTCCGGTAAATAATTTAAAATTAAGTTCTTTGATTTCGTCCTTGAGTTTTCAAGAAATTACACTATTATTAATTGTTTCAGATACATTTGAATAAATATAACATTGATTTGCGATACTATCATGTTCTAGAATTTTGTTAGGATTTGGATTACGTTTAATTCTTCCGATTGTTTGTATATTGAGAATTTTTGAGTAAACTCTTCTTAACTGAACTAACATACAAGCACGAGGAATATCTCATCCGGTTGCTGGTCCAACTTTAAAGAAAATAACATCAATACCAGAATTATTAGCTGATAATTTTTTTAAAGTAATTTGCTCTCTAGTATTGGTTGAAGTTTTTTGTTCACTAAAATACTTAGCTCAAGTTAAACCGTTTTGTTCAATAATTTCAATGTATTTCCGAATATCTTCTTCTAATTGTAAATCAGCTTTTGAATTACCTGAACCCTTACTATTTCTCAATTGAATTAACATAGCTGGATTAATTCCTCTGAGATATTCATTGTTATCATCACCATATTGTTGCTTAATTTCTTTAAATTTTTGACAAGCCACATGTAAAACTTGTTCATCATCTACAGAGTCTAAGTCCTGCAAATCAACATTAAAGTGAACTTGTTTTTTTAATAATTGCTTGGTTTTATCTGTAGCTAAGTCGTTTTCAGTAATTTCAACAAGATTTATATCATCATGGGGAGTGGCAGTCATTTGAATTGAAAACGAAGCAACATCATTGGCTAATTTTTCGAAATTAGCAATTCCTTGATCATTTACAGCTCGTTCGTCAGTACCAATATGAGCTTCATCACGAATGTAAATAAGTTCAACGGAATTATCGTTCTTAATTTCTTCAAAGAAAGCATTTATAATTTCATATTGTGTAAAAATTCTTCCACTTCCAAATGATGATTTACCAACAACCATAACATCACAACCTTTATGTGTAAAATTAAGATTGTAATCTCTTTTTCTACTTTTTTTATCACTAGAAGGTGATTGGACATTTTTGATAATTAAGTTATTATTATCCAATGAAGATTGATATTGATTGAGTTTATCAGTAAATTGCAAAGGTAAATTTGCAGAAGAAATGGTTGCAATTAAGAAAAATAATTTCTTGTCAATAGTTTTCTTGTTTAGAATTTCATCTATTACATTTGCAATCATGAAAGTTTTCCCACTTCCAGTTGGAGCTTTAAAAATTATCTTTTTGTTCTTTGGGTTTAAAAATCTTTTTTCTCAAAAATGTAATATTTGACTTACTGCTCTTTTTTGAATTTCTGATAGCTGAAAGTCCATTATTGTTCTCCCATAGCTTTTAAAGCTCTTAATTTTGTTAAGATTTTATCGCTTGAGAGAGAAAAGTTTTTAATTCCAAAATCAACAAGCATTTGATTTACATCATGGAGCAAATTATCAAGTTTTTCTTCACTTTGTAAACCCATATTTTTATATTTAACTTCAAAAACATCTAAGTTTGAATTGAATGATTTATTTTTATCTATTCATTTAAACTTTTCTTTACTTTTATGACCTTTTCCCTTATTTATTCGATAAAGTCGCTCGTATGTTATTTTATAAGCAATTTTATTCTGATTATTTGTTACAAGAGTATAGCTTCTATTACCACCCTTTTTTCTATTTAATTCCAAAACAGCTTGTCCAGTTGTCCCTGAACCAGCATAAAAATCTAAAATTCTTGAATTTTCAATTGAAAAAATATCGATTAAATGAATTAGTAATTTTACTGATTTTGGATAGTCAAACTGTCTTCCGGTTAAAATAGCCCCAAGTGCTTCAGTACCATTTTGAGAGTTTCCGTGTTCTTTTTTATCAATTAAAAGTGTATTTAAGTAATTACCAGTGAATATACCAAATATATCAGTGTCTCAATTATTATCTATTCCCTCATTTAATTTATCATTATAAATAACAGAAATTGGAGTCACTCCTTCTTTAGCCTCAGAAAGAAATAATTTTCGTCTAAGCATTTTACCTTCTGAATATATTCTGTTATCTGCGATCATTTCGTATATTTCTTCTTTAGTAAATGCTCAAGACTTATCTTTAGTTGGTCTGTAAATTTTACCTTTAAATTCAATTTCAAAATCTTTTTCAGGAATATATGCTTGCGCTGTTAGAGAAACTCTATCTCAAGGACCTCGAGGGTCGTTATCTCTATTTTTATATTGTCCTAATTGCTCCTTTGTTCTTTTGATTAATTTAACATTAATTTTTTGAAGATTTTTAGCATATGCAACAACATATTCATGATTTGTTGATATAAATTTTGCATTGTTTTTAGGTGCTTTTACTCTTGCGAATACAAAATTAGCAACAAAGTTTTCTTCACCGAAAATTGTGTCCATTAGTACTTTTAGGTATGCTTGTTCATTATCATCAATTGAAATTAAAATAACTCCTTGTTCACTAAGAAGTTTATAAGCAAGTTCTAAACGCTCTTTAAGCATATTTAATCAACCGTTTCGACTGAATTTATCACGGTATATAAATTTCTTAGCGTCAATATTTTCTTTATCATCTGCAATTCCGTTTCCTTCCAGTGCAGATCTTTCAGTATTGTATGGAGGATCGATATAAATTACATCATAACCGTAATTATTCTCTCTCTCTCTCTCTCTCTCTCTGCTTCTATAAAAATAAGATTTTTAAGAGCATCAAAATTTTCCCCAATAATGAGGGTGTTTTGTGTAGAGTTTTCATCACCTTTAAAAGAAAACTCTTTGTTTTTAGTAAGGTACGAGATAGTATCTACTTTACTTGTTGGAGCTACATCGAAAGTAAATCCGATTTTAACTCTTTGAATCAGCAATTGATATACTTGTTGAATTGTTGATTCATTAGCATTTTTATTATTTGCAACATCAACTAAAATCTGTTTGATTAGTTCTTTTTGATCATTGTTCAAGTTACTTTTGACAATTTGATCAACTTTTTCATGGTAACTTTTTACCAAATCTTTTAATTTATTCATTTATCCTCCATAAAATTATGTAAAAATTATACCTATTTCAGCACTGTAATAATAACGTTTGTCAAATAAAATACTAAAAAAAGAAAAGAATAACCTTTTGACAAGTTATTCTCTAAGTTTTATTGATTTATTAGCATTCTTAAGTAAATCAATTTCATTTGGAGTTAATAATCGATATTCCCCAGTTTTAAGCTTTGGATCTAATTTCAGTCTACCAAATGAAACTCGCTTTAAGGAAACAACTTGTTTTCCAATTGCTTTAAACATTAGTTTGACTTGATGAAACTTACCTTGGTATATTGTTAGAAAACAAGTATTTTCACTAATCTTAGAAAGTTTGCCCGTAACTCAAACATCTTTTGATATTTGAACACCTTGTTCAAATATCTTAGGATTTATATCTTTTAATGAAGTGTTTAATTGAACGTAATAAGTTTTTTCAACGTGGTTTTTAGGGGTTAAAAGTTTATGACCAAGCTCTCCATTATTAGATAAAATAATTAATCCTTGTGTATCTTTATCTAAACGTCCTCAAATTTTGAGTTCTTTTTTAGGAAACTGATCATCAATTAAATCTAAAATTACTTTTTCATGCTCATCAACATTAGCACACAAGTAACCAGAAGGTTTGTTTAACATAATGTAAATATCTTTAATTACATTTAAAGGTTGATTATTGATACAAATTTGGTCGTTTATTGAAATCTTTTGACCAATTTTTGCAACTTGGTTATTCACAAGGACTTTTGCTTGAGTAATTAACTTTTTAATTTGCGATCGTGAGTAATTAGTGTTTTGAGAAATGATTTTTTCAATCCTATTCATTAGTTCCTAATATTTGATTTAATTTTTCTTGCAATTTTTGTGCTTGCTCAGTATTATTTATAAATTTAAATAAATTAATTGATTCATTTAAAACTCAAATTTGTTTGAGTTTATCACTAAATTGACCAAAATTAATTTCTAAATCATAGTTAGCTCAAAACTTAATGTATAGAGCATATAAAAGTTCTTTATCAGTTGGTGAATCAATGTTAAATTCATCTAGATATTGATTAATAAATTTAAATCCTGAAGTTAAAACCGGAGCTGCATTTGTGCTATTTTGAATCGCATTATAAAGCATTCTTCCTACCATTGTAAGAATTTTTAGGTCTAATTGACCTTGTGAGATTGTACTATTATTTACAAAATCATTATCTTTAATTAATTCTTGATTTGCTTCATAAAAATTACTTTTAATAAATGTTTCAAGGTTATCATTATACTTAAATTGATCTTGTAATTTGGTAATTGTTTGAGTGATATTTTGTGAGTTTAATTGCACTAATTGTGTTGAAAAGTTTTGAGTTTTTAAAACTGCTTCAAGATTAATTGTAATTTGACCATTATATTTAAACAGACAGGTCTGACATGGAATTTTTTCTTTTGTTTTAACATAATGAATGTGATTTAAAGGGATAGGTTTAAATCCACGCATACGATAAGTTGTCGAATAACTGGCTGATAGATTGGAATTTTTAACTTTTCAAAGCACCTTGACATCAGCAACCCCTGAACCAGGATTTTGAATTACTTCAGCAACGCTAGATGTTAAAGTAATTCCTTGACTTGGATTATTAATTTCCACACCGATTAGTTTACCCATACAATCTAAAGCTTCTGAAGTGTAATCTTTTAAAGTATCACCTTGCTTTAAAAATTCTACTTTTGGTTCTTGATTTTTTAATGGAGTTGCCTTTAAAATTTCCACAATTTTATTAGTTTGTTCAAATTCAGCTTGCTTATCTTGTGAAGCACAAGAAATAGCTAAAAATGCACTATTTAACAAAGAAGATGGAATAATCAAGTGTTTGAATAATTTTTTCATAATATATTATTTTAATTGATATCTTAATTTTGAAAAGAAAAAAGAAAACACGTCTTGGTACCTAAGACGTGTTTTAAACCTATCTAAAAATATATTTGATTTTATCATCTTAAATTTGCATATAAGCAGAAAATATTCAAATTTAAGTTATACTAAATCTTTATATTTTGTTTGTTAATCGATTTTGATAATAATTAACTAACTTTTATTAACTTGTAATCTTTAACTTTTTTACTTTTCAACCTTATGAGACGCGAACGAGCTAAAATAACGATTGATTTTTTGAGAATTGTACGAAATAATACTTTTAATACCACGAAAGGATTTCAACGAGACAGAATTTGAGACCGGGAACGCTTGAGAATGTTTTTTAACTTATTATTAAATTTTATGAACTATTCAATAAATATATAAAGGAAATTAAAAAAATGAAATAAACAAAATTTATACTCTAAAAACCCTAAGAAAGGATCCAAAAACGATCAGGGGACCTATTTGATACGAAATTTTGGACTTAGAAAAGAAGGAGGTATCCTATAATCTATAATTTATCAATAAGAAAGGAGAATATTACATCAACTTTGATGAACCGTGCACTTAAAATAATTTTAAAATCAAATGAAAGAGATAACACTCTTTAGAAAATTAAAAAAGGAGTAATGAAAACATAAAAGTAATAATTGTTAAAATAGAACAAATTAATAAAAAAGATAGTGACAACCATAGTTTTATTGTCATTAAAATTATATAAAAGTTTCTCGTTAAGAGAGTTAAAACACTTGTTTAGTTAAAAAATATAAATTTTTTAACTTTTACAAAAAATAAGCTCATTTTTTGAGATTATAGGTTCTTGGATAATTTGTTAAATTAGATTATTTTTATAATTTTTGATTTAAATACTCATTATTGGAATTAAAAATCAGAACAACAAGTTCTGATTTAGGATTATTTTTTGAGTAAGTCAAACATGTTTTTCTTGTATACTTCAACACCAGGTTGATTAAATGGATTTACTCCAAGTAAATAAGCGCTCATGGTGACAGCTCGTTCAAAAAAGATAAATAAAGCTCCTAAAGTTTGTTCGCTAAAATCTTTAATAGTGAAATGAATATTTGGAACGTTTCCTACATTTTTATGTGCGTTAATTGTGGCACTAAGTACAGTATTGTTCACATTATGTAAATCTTTTCCGTTTAAATATCCAAGTTTATCAGGATCGTTATAATCTTGCTGCAAGGTGATATTTTGGTGAGGGTGTTCAACTGATAAAACCGTTTCAAATAAGATTTTATTTCCATCTTGCACCATTTGTCCCAGTGAGTGTAAATCAGTTGAATATAGTGCTGAAGAAGGTCATAAACCTTTACCATCTTTTCCTTCGCTTTCACCAAATAATTGTTTCCACCATTCAGCAAAATATTTCATTTTAGGTTCATATGCAACCATTAATTCAACAATATATTTTTGTTTTACGTGTAAATAATATCTTAATGCAGCATATAAATAAGCTGGATTTTTACTTATTAAGTCACTACTTAATTCTTGGTTGGTAATTGCTGCTCCTTCAAGAATTTCACGCACATTAATCCCGGCACAAATAAATGGAAAAAGTCCAACAGCAGTGAGAACTGAAAAACGTCCACCCACATCATCTGGAACAATAAGTTTGGTGTATCCTTTTTGAGTTGCAAGTTCATTAAGCAATCCCTTGTCCTTATCAGTAGTAGCAACAATAAAATTAGCTGCTTGCTCAATTGGGAGATTTTGTTGCTTCATTTGCAATTCAAGCAACATACGAAACTCTCTAAAAGCCACTGAAGGTTCTAGGGTAGTTCCGGATTTAGAAATGATATTAATTGCGAATTTTTTATCTCTAACATAATTAAGTTTAGACACTAATGCACTCGCTGAAAGGTCGTTTCCAGCAAATAGCAGTTCCATTCGTGGTTTTTTGAGTGAATAAGGTCCGTAAATGAAATCATATCCAGTTTTAGCACCTAAATATGAACCTCCAATTCCAATTACTACAACTACTTGAACTCCTTCTTTTTCTCATTGTTCAGCCTTTTGGTGCATTAATTCCATTTCTTTTTGGTCATAATTATGCGGTAAATCATACCAACCCAACCAATCTTTTTCAGCAACAGTTTTATTTAAAACATCATGATGAATTTGCGAAACTTTTGCTTGTAAATAACTTAACTCACTCAAAGCGTTTTTTAAAGCATGGTGAGTATTTAATTTTAAATATTTTAAGCTCATTTAATCCTTCTTTCAGGTTTGGTTATATTTATTATAATTATATTACAGTTGCTAATCTTTAAGTCGCACGATTAGTGAAAATAGCTTGTTTTTAAAAATGTAAAAAATTTTCAAAATAGAACTCAAAAAGGTATAAAATCTTATAAGCAAACAACAGGAGGCGCATTTGAAGCAGTTTATTAGAAAAAACACTGTGGATGTGGCTTTTTTATTTTTTTTATTTCCAATCTGAACAATTCTAGCTATTGTAGCTTATTGACACATTGGAAGTTTCTTTGGGTTTGCTATTGGTTCTTTAATTGCTTATTTATCAACTAAAATAAATACTATTATTTCGCTTTTGCTTAGTTTTAGATCAAAAAGACAAGATGCGATTAGATTGATCATACTTAAAAACTTTATCTTTTTTTTTATTATTGGATTAATTATTTATTTAAGTATTCAAATTAACGGTATTTATGTTTTGAAAAATCAAGCTAAACCAATCTCTAAGTGAGCATATGTTAATAATCCGATCAATATTATTGCATTATTAATCGGAACTTCGATTATTATTCCAATATACACTTTAGAGAACATAATAGAAAAATATTTGATAAGGAGGTGAAATGAATAATATCGCTGATAAACTATGAAATTGAAATCAACCTCAATTATTATCGCTTATTATTACTGTTTTAATTGTGCTAATCTTTTCAATTGTTGCATATAAATCAATTAAAAAAGTAAAACCTAATCAAGCTCCTAAAGGTGCAGCACTAATTACAGAAATGTACTTAGCAAGCTTAGACCAAATGATTGATGAAAGCATTGAAGATAAAATGCCTAGAGCTAGACATTATATAGTAACTTTATTTACAATGCTTTTAGTTGGAAACCTTCTTTCGTTGTTTGGTCTAGAGCCAATTTCAACTTCATACTCAATTCCACTTACATTATGTATTGCAACATGATTAGGAATTTTTGTGGTTGGATTTATTTATCAAAAACTCAGATACTTAAAAAAATATCTTAATCCTTTTGAAGCAATTGGAGCTATTGCTCCACTAATTTCGCTAGGATTTCGTTTATACGGAAACTTAATTGGCGGTGGAGTGGTCTTATTCTTACTCTATTCATTGTTTGGATATTTATGAGAATTATTACCAAATTTAAGTGGGCACCAATGATATTTCATCGCCCCAGTGATTACTCCAGTCTTTCACTTTTACTTTGATATTTTCGATGGATTAATCCAAACGTACGTGTTCACAATCTTAACATTAAGTTATTGAACAAACGAGGTTGGGGAAGAACAAGCTTCACAACCAGTAAAAAATAAAACAAATAGTTTTAAACGTGTTAAAGTTAGCCAAAAATTAAAGGCAATTTATTAATTATTAGGAGAAATTATGTTATCAAACATTACAAAACTTTTACAAGAAGCAACCGGAGCTGTTACAAATGCAGTTAATAATGCCACTGCAGGAGCAACTGAAACTGCAAAAGAAACTGCAACCAATGTAGCTCAAAATGTCCAAAGTTCTGGATTTGGTTCAATTGAAGCTGGTCTTGTCGCTGTAGGTGCAGGGATTGCTATGATTGGTGCATTTGGTTCAGCTATTGGCCAAGGATTCGCTGGAGGGAAAACCATTGAAGCCATTTCAAGAAACCCAGAATCTGAATCTAAAGTTCGTAAAATGTTTATTATTTCTGCTGGGATTACAGAGTCAGCTGCTATTTATTGTTTAGTTATTTCATTTTTAATCTTCTTCCTTGGAAGAAGATAATTTTAAGGATCCACAATGATTCAAAACGCAGTTAAATTGTTAGCTGAAAATAATTCATTTGATCAATCTACTTCACTTCAACAAGGAATTGCAGAGAAATTTGAAGCAATCTTTCCAAGTATTCCATTAATGATTGCAACAATTATTGCATTTATTGCAATTTCAATCATTATCTATGTCTTTTTACGTAAACCATTGCAACAAATGCTTAAAAAACGAAAAGAATTTATCCAAAGCAATATTGATGAATCGATTAAATTTAAAGAAGATATGATTGCAAAACTCAATCAAGCCAATGAGAATTTAGAAAATTCAAATAAGCAAGCTGAAGTTATCATTAATCGAGCTAAATTAAAAGCTGAGCAAATTGTGCTTAATTACATTGCTAAAGCTAAAAACGATTCTAAACAATTAATCGAAGAAGCACATTTAGATATTACAAAGCAACAACAAGAATTCGAACAAAATTCCCGTGAAATTGTGGCTCAAACTGCCAAACAATTAGCTGAAAAAATTTTGCAAAAAGAAATTTCTCAATCTACCCAAGAAGAAATTATTGAAGCATTTTTACAAGATGACAATCTTAAAGGGTTTGAATAATGCTCGATAAATCTAGTGTTAAAGGATATGTAATTGCTATTTTCGAATTAGTCAAAGAATCAAATAAACTTGAATTAATTCACCAACAAATGAATCAATTACTCGCTATTATCAAAAGCAATTCAGAGCTAATTCCTTTTTTAAACAATGATTTAATCGAAAAATCAGATAAGATTGAATTAATTGATCAAATTCTGGTTGATTTTGATCAATTAATTGTTAATAGTGTTAAAGTGATTATCGAACGAAAAAGCACTGGTAGATTAAAAAAAATCATTACTCATTATTTAAAATTATCTAACCAAGCACTAAACATTTCATTTGTCAAAGTAATTACAGCTAAACCAATTTCTAGTAATCATTTAGCAAGAATTAAAGCTAAATTACAAAACCAATATAAGAAAACTTTTGAAATCAAACATGTTGTAGATCCTTTACTAATTTCAGGATTTAAAATTGTTTTTGATAGCAAAATTATTCAAAGTAATTACCAAAACGATTTAAATGAACTACTTGGAGCTATAACTAACAAAAAATCTAAAGGAGATAAATAATGGCTATTAAACTTGATGATATCTCAGTGATTATTAAAGATCGTATTAAAAATTATGATTTGAAAATTGATCAATCTGAAATTGGGAAAGTTGTGTCAATTGGTGATGGAATTGCTCTGGTTTCTGGAATTGAAAAAGTGATGAACTCAGAAATTGTGGTTTTTGAAAATGGAGTTTACGGATTAGCTTTAAACCTTGAAGAAGAAGTAGTGGGAATTGCTTTATTTGGGGAAGCTAACTCAGTTTCTGAAGGTGATGTAGTTCGGCGTACAAATAAAGTTATTTCCGTGGAAGTAGGAGATGAATTACTAGGTAGAGTGGTTAATGCACTTGGGCAACCAATTGATGGTAAAGGCGAAATTAAAGTAAGCAAAACCAGAGAAATTTTCAAAGTCGCTAGTGGAGTTATGTCTCGAAAAGAAGTTAATCAACCACTTGAAACCGGGATTATCGCAATTGATTCAATGATTCCAATTGGAAAAGGACAAAGAGAACTTATTATTGGTGATCGTCAAACTGGAAAAACTGCTATTGCAATAGATACCATTATCAATCAAAAAGGAAAAGATGTGTATTGTGTGTATGTAGCAATTGGACAAAAAAACTCTACAGTAGCACAAATTGTGAAAAAGCTTTCTGATTCAGAAGCTCTTCAATACACTACCATTGTTGTTGCTGGAGCGAGTGAATTAGCACCACAACAATATATTGCTCCATATACAGGAGTGACCATTGCTGAAGAATGAATGTCAAAAGGAAAAGATGTGCTCATTGTTTATGATGATTTATCAAAACACGCTACAGCATATCGTACTTTATCTCTTTTACTTAGAAGACCTCCAGGACGTGAAGCGTATCCAGGGGATGTATTCTACTTACACTCACAATTACTCGAACGTGCTGCTCGTTTAAATATGCATTATGGTGGTGGTTCGATTACTGCTCTTCCAATTATTGAAACCCAACAAGGCGATATTTCAGCTTACATTCCAACCAATGTTATTTCGATTACTGATGGACAAATTTTCACTCGTGAAGCATTGTTTAATTCAGGTCAAAGACCTGCAGTAGATGTAGGTTTTAGTGTTTCTCGGGTAGGTTCAGCAGCTCAAACTAAAGCTATGAAAAGCGTGGTTGGTTCACTCAAATTAGAATTAGCTCAATATAATGAAATGCTTGCATTTGCTCAATTTGGTTCAGATCTAGATGATTCAACAAAAACTATTTTAGACCATGGAGCTAAAGTTTATGAATTGCTCAAACAAGAGCAATATCATCCAATTTCTCAAGCTGCTCAGGCAATTATTTTAGTTGGAGTCAAAGAACGCATTATCAACCCACTTCCTAAAAACAAAATTCACGAATACCGTGATTTAGTGCTTAAAGAAATTGAAAATAATAAACTGTTAAACATTACTTATAAAGAAATAGTTGACTCAACAGTCATTTCATCAGAAAACTATGAAATTATCACTAAAGCTTTAGTCAAGGTTGTGAAAGATATTATTAAAACCATTCCAAATTATGATGCTAAAATGTACAAACCAATTCCAAGTAAATTTTTAAACTAAAGGTGCATTATGTCAAATTTAAACGCACTTAAAAATCGTATTTCAGTTGTTGGTAATACTAAAAAAATTACTAAAGCAATGCAATTAGTAGCAACTGCAAAATTACAAAAATCAAAAAAAGATTTAGAAAATATTAGAAATTATAAAAATTTACTTGAAGACACATTTAATGAGCTCATGAAGAATGTTTCACTCAAGGAATTAAATGAAATCTTTCCTTTTCAAAACGAGAGTTCAAAAAACTTATTCATCATTATTTCATCAGATTTAGGACTTTGTGGTTCGTATAATTCAAATATTTACACTCAAATTAATCAGCATTTAACCAGCGAAGATTTAGTTATTTTTGTTGGAGCTAAAGCTTACTTATACACACATTCTTTGGTTAAAAGTAAAAACATTGTGCAAAAATACTTTGCTTATGGAGATAATTTTAATTACGCTCTTGCTGATTCGATTAGTAAGGATGCACTTGAATTATTTTTTGCCGGAAAAATCAAAACAATTAACATCATTTACACTGATTTTGTCAATAATATTATTCAAGAAGCAAAAACTGTTCAATTATTCCCGTTTATTGTCCAAGGAGATAAATCTTCAATCACAGCAAATGTTGAATTTTATCCAAATGCTGAAACCATTTTAAAAAATTCAATTCCACTTTTTATTAGTAGTATGATTTATTCATTTGGAAATATTTCCAAAATTTCAGAAATGGCCTCAAGACGCAATGCCATGGAAAATGCTACTGAAAACGCTAATGAACTAATTAAAGAATTAGGATTAGAATTTAATAGAAAACGTCAAAGTTTAATTACTCAAGAAATTACCGAGATTGTCTCTGGAGCAGATGCAACTCAAAATTAATTAAAGGAGAAATCATGTCAAAAAACAAAGGTGTTATTGTACAGATTTTAGGGCCAGTTGTCGATGTACGTTTTACAAATGGTAAACTCCCAAAACTTTTAAATGCTTTAATTGTGGAAAAAGAACATCAATTATTCACTTTAGAAGTCGCACAACATATTGGTGATGATACTGTTAGAACCATTTCAATGGTTTCGACCAATGGTCTTCAACGAGGAATGGAAGTACTTGATACTGGGAATGCTATTTCCGTTCCTGTTGGGAATGATGTTTTAGGAAGAATGTTTGACGTTTTAGGAAATCCAATCGATGATCAAGAAATTAGTAAAGATGTAGAGCGTTCTCCAATTCATGCTCCAGCTCCTTCATATGAAGAGCAAAAAAACTCAAGCGAAATTCTAGAAACAGGAATTAAGGTCATTGACTTGTTAATTCCATATGCAAAAGGTGGAAAAATTGGACTCTTTGGTGGAGCTGGAGTTGGAAAAACTGTGCTTGTGCAAGAGTTAATTAATAACATTGCTACTGAGCATAATGGACTTTCAGTATTTGCTGGAGTTGGTGAACGTACTCGTGAAGGAAATGACTTATACTACGAAATGAAAGCAGCTGGTGTTTTGGATAAAACAGCTCTAGTTTTTGGACAAATGAATGAACCTCCAGGAGCTAGAATGCGTGTAGCTTTAACTGGGTTAACTATGGCTGAATACTTTAGAGATGTTCAAAATCAAGATGTGCTTTTATTTATTGATAACATTTTTAGATTTACTCAAGCTGGTTCAGAGGTTTCTGCACTTTTAGGAAGAATGCCCTCAGCTGTTGGGTATCAACCAACTCTTTCAACTGAAATGGGACAATTGCAAGAACGAATCACTTCAACAAGAAGAGGGTCAATTACTTCTGTGCAAGCTGTTTATGTTCCTGCTGATGATTTAACTGACCCAGCCCCAGCAACCACCTTTACTCACCTGGATGCTAAAACTGTGCTTGATCGTGGAATTGCTTCGCTTGGGATTTATCCAGCTATTGATCCGCTCGAATCTTCTTCTAGACTCCTTGACCCATTAATTGTGGGGATTGAGCATTATCAAGTGGCTCAAGAAGTGGTTAATATTCTTCAACGTTTTAAAGAGCTCCAAGATATTATTGCCATCCTTGGGATGGGAGAACTTTCTGAAGAAGATAAGAAAATTGTCGCTCGTGCTCGGAGAATTAGAAACTTTTTATCACAACCATTTACTGTTGCTGAAAAATTCTCAGGAATTAAGGGACAATATGTTCCGTTAAAGGAAACCATTCGTAGTTTTAAACTTATTTTAGCAGGAAAATTTGACGAATATCCCGAAGAATTGTTCAGATATGCCGGAAGCATTGATGATGTAATCCAAAGAAATGAAAAAAGATTAAATAATGGCCAATAAAACTTATTTAACAATCACTACTCCTAATAAAATTTTCTTTAGTGGTGAAACTGAAATTGTGACCTTAAAAATCGCTGACGGTTATATTGGTATTATGCCTAATATTACTCCTATTTTCTCAAGTATTGAAACTGGGAAATTAACCATTGGATATTCAAATAATCCTAATTCAATTAATTGCTATATTGGTAGTGGTTTAATTTATGCTGATAAAGAAAAAGTTAATATTATTACCGACGATATTATTAAAGCTGATGATATTGATCTTGAACGAGCCAAAAAAGATCTTGCTGTTTATGAAGCGGCGATTCAAAAAGCTAAACAAGCATCCTCAGCTGATACTCAAAAATTTGAGGTTAAACTTAAAAAAGCAATTAATCGGATTGATATTTATAATCAATATCACAAATAACTAGTTCGCTAGTTATTTTTTATCACTTTTTTTGATAATATAAAAATATGAGTAAATTTTTAATAGCTATTAAATCCAAAATTAATTCAGATGCTAAAAAGCTTAAGTTAGTTTTATTACTTGACAAGCTTTTTAGTGGTTTAATTTTACTTTTAAATTTATCGTTTTTAGGATTAGCAATCACAGCTTTAGTAATTATTAGTTTGCAATCTAAAACTCAAAAAATCACTGATACAACTTCATTTTACATTCTAATTTCGCTAGTAGTATTCATTATTGCCTCGTTTATACTTACTTTAGTGATTGCTATTTACAAGGTTAATGGTCATTTTAAACGTTATAAAAAAGTCAAACAAACAGCTATTGATCTTAGCGTTAAATACAAATACAAGGTCATCACCAAAGAAGAATTTATTAATTATTTACAGGCATTAATCCAAAAATTGAACAAAAAAGAAAAAATCATTGTTAAAAATATAGTCACCAAACAACTGACAGGAGCAAAATAATGAATGTAACTCAAATTCATGAAAAGATAAGGAGAGAAAATTATCTAAAACTCCTTATTTCAGGTTTTTTCTACTATACACTTAATATTATTTCGATAACCTTGGTGTTTTATATTGGGATAATTGGAGTTATTTTCATTGCTTCAGTTAATGATCAATATCAAAGTGGAATCAATCCATACAAAGTAATGTTTCCAAATTTAACCAAAGGAGCTAATTATATTTTACTCACTAGCATTATTAATGCCGTAATTTCACTAATTTCGGGATTATTATCATTTTTTGTAATTAATGATTATTACAAAAAACAAAAATCAATTCGTCAAAAACTTCAACTTGAATACTTATTATATTTAGATAAGGTTTCTTTTTATAAAGAATTATCAACCAAAGAAAGAGAATATTTATTTTATAAACGAATCTGTTTTTTAGCTAAAAAAGACAAATATGACCGTGAATCGTTAATTAACAAAGAGGTTAAACATGAACAAAAAAGAAAATAAAATCAATGAGCATGAATTATGTGATGACATTATTAAAAATGCCAATAAAAAATATTTAAAAAGCTATTATATTTTTGTTATTTTAAATGTTGTTTTAATTTTTATCACCGCTGTTTCGATTATCTTAAACTTATTTGCTTTAAGATATAATCCTTTCCCAGAAAAGACCATGATTTATTTCATTTTATTATCATGCATTTCGGTAGTCATTGCTTTTTTAACTTCAGTACAAACTTTTTTAAGTATTAAAGATCAAAAAGATTCAATCAGTAATAATATTCAAATTAAAACCCAAATTCTTGCTAAAATGAGCTCAAACGAACCAATTACTCGCGAAGAAATTGATAATATGTTCAATACTCTTTAAAAAAGAGATAACCAAAAATCTCTTTTTATTTTACAATTTTGGGATTGAAATAATTGTTTATAATATATAACAATATTATGACAAAGAATAAGTGAGCCATTTTTAGTGATGTTGACGGAACAATTTACTCGTTCCCTGATAAACAATTAACTCAAACTACCCTAGATAAAATTATTGAATTAAAAGAGAAAGGAGTTCCATTTATTTTAAATACTGGGAATCCTCCATACAAAAAAATTCAAACTTTAGCAGATAAAACTCATGCACCCTACATTGTTTCTTCTAATGGTGCTCTAGTTTTTGATAATGTAAATAAAAAGACCATTTTTATCGAAAAAATGCCTCTTGAAGAAGTGAAAAAAATCTGACAAATTGCTGAAGAAATCAACGCAATGCTTTATTACTTCGGAACTGATCAATACTATGTAAAAAATATGCCTAAAAAGTGATTTGATTTTTTAGTTGATTTTACTGAATACAAAGATTTTAAAACCCACGGAGAAATTGTTGAAGATATCCATAAAATTGAGGTATACGGTGAACCTGAAGATGTTGAAAGATTTTATAAAATTGCTCAAACTAGAGATATTAATCTTAATATTATCAACTTAAATACTCACATTGAAATTACTAAAAAAGGAATTTCAAAGGCTAGTGGAATGAAATGAGTTTGCGAAAATGTATTAAACATGGATATTAAAGATGCCATGAGTATTGGAGATTCTCCAAATGATATTTCCATGTTAGAGGTATCTAATTATTCATATGCAATGGATAATGCTGACTCGTTAACTAAAAAAAGTGCTAAATTTTATACCTCAGACGTTAGTCAAGATGGATTAGCTGAAGCTATTGATGATTATTTATACCGTAGTGATTTTGAATTGAAAAGATTAGTGTCACAAAAAGGAAAAAAATAATTAATGCTAACAACACAACAAACTATTTATTTATCTATTATTGCAATAGCAATATTAGTTTTTTTTATTCTTTTAGGACTTTTAATTACAAATTTAGCGATTAAAAGATTTGTAAGTAAGCTTGAAAATAATTATTTAACTGTGTCCAGAGAGCAGAATAATTTCTTTAATTCGCTAAAGAGATTTCGAGCATTAAAAGAGCAAAATACTAACTATAAACAGAGCTATCAATCTTTATTAGAACTTGAACAAGTTGTGAATATTCAAAAAGAAAACATTGATAAAATCTATGATCAAATATATCAATTAATCAAGCTAAAAAAACTTATTACAGCTAAAAAAGTGTTTAAACAATTTCAACAAGCTTTAAGTGTTTTTCTTCAATCTACAGCAAGCTCACTAAAAATTATCCAAAAAGTTAACTCAAATTGAAATAATTATGACGGAGATATCACTGATATTTTAAACAAATTATCTATAGCTAGAGAATATCTTAATAAAAATAAATTTATATTTAAAAATACTTATGACTTTATAAAAGTTCAAATTGATCAATATAGCCAAAGAATTAGTTTTATCGATAATCAATGAAATAATCAAGCTAAATTTGAAAATGTGGGAAACTCAATTTCAAATTTACTGATAGATTTAGAAAATTTATTTGAATATTTAAACAATTGTAAAATTATCGAATTTTCACTATTTCATGATTTACCAACACTCTTCAAAGAACAAAAAATTCAAGATCCCAATAATTGAAATAGCAAAATTTTTCCATCAAGGAAAAAATATTTTTATAAAGTTCAACAAAAATTCACACAATACCAAGTGGATGCGATTAAAACAGAAATTATTAATTTTTATAGATATTTTCATGAACTAGAGATTGATAATTTTAAAACCAAAACATTGTATTTTTTAAAAAGCGTAGTGTATGAGCAAGTCCAAAATCTACATTTTCAGGTTGAAAAGAATTTTTATCAACTTAATATAAATGATGAAATTCTTAAAAAAGATTTAAAATCAACAAGTATAAATTTACAAAAATTAGAGCAAAAAGAATTTGATGATTTTATAGATTTAGGAATTCATGTAGTCAGAGTTCTTTGAGCGATTAATGAAAAAATAATTAATATAGAATTTAAGAAAGCTTATGAACAAATATTAGAAAATAATTTTGAACAAGAAATTAATACAAGCTTAAATTTATATTTTGAAATCATGCAAAATAAATATTTATTTGCCACTGAATATCAAGAAAATCTTCAACAACTTAAGAACATTTATGAACATTATTTTACTGTTGACCACCCTTTTGTTAAAGTAGAAAAGGTTTGAAATAGATGAATTGAATTGATTAGTTATTTTGTTGAAGAAATTGCAATTAATGAGCAATATGAGTATTTTTTCGATTTAACCTATGACTTTATTAATCAAAGTGATAAAAACGTTTTGCAAATTAATGAAGAGTTAAAGCATCAGATTATCTTTTTAAAACAAAAGCATCAATATAAAGAATCGTTTAAATTGTTACAACAAATTCTTAAATAAAAAGGAGGATCCTTATGTTTAGTAAAATTTTAATTCGTTATGGGGAGTTAGTTCTTAAAAAGAAAAATCGTAAACAATTTACAGACCAATTAAGTGCTAATATCCACAAAATTACCGGACAAAAACCAAGAGTAGAGTTTGATCGCATGTATTTAGATTATTCACTTGAATCAATGAAGAAACTTGAATATGTTTTTGGAATTAGTTCTTATTCACCAGTTATAGTTGTAGAAAATAATGTACAAAAATTTAGAGAAATTGCATTATCTTTAATTAAACCATTTACCCAAACTTTTAAAATAGCTGCTCGTCGAAATTACAAACAGTTTGAATACAATTCAGATCAAATTAACCATTTATTAGGTTCTTATGTTCTTAAAAACACTAATTTAAAAGTGAATGTACATTCACCAGACCAAACAATTTATGTGGAAGTTCGGAGCAAAGAAACTTATATTTTTAGTGAATATTTTGCTGGACTGGGTGGATTACCAACAGGGAGCAGTGGGAAAGGTTTACATTTAATTAGCGGAGGGTTTGATTCTCCGGTTGCTGCTTATTTAATGATGAAACGGGGGGTAGAATTAGAATTTTTATCTTTTCTAACTCCACCACAAACTGATGAAAAAACTCGAGATAAAATTTTGAACTTGGTTAGTGTTTTATCGAGATATCAAGGCTCAAGTATCTTGCATTTTGCTGATTATTCGAAATTAATGAATTATATTTCTCTAGTTTCTAAAGAAGCATACAAAATCAATTTAATGCGTCGTAGTTTTTATCGCATTGCTGACCAAATTGCAATGAATAAAAAACTTTTGTGCATTTCCAATGGTGAAAATTTAGGTCAAGTTGCTTCGCAAACGCTTGAATCATTAAACGTGATTAGTTCAGTGACTCAAAAAGTGATTTTAAGACCATTGATTACATATGATAAAAATCAAATTATTGATTTATCTAAACAAATTCACACTCATAATATTTCAATTATTAAAGCAAATGAAACCTGCGAATTATTTGCTCCTAAAGCTCCAGTAACTCGTCCAACAATTCAAATCGCAAGTCAATTAGAAGGTGAATTAAAAATGTTCAATCAGCTCGAACAAGAGCTAATTGAGCACGGAATTGAAACTTTAAAAATATTACCTAAATACGAGTAGAACCAAAAAACCCAAGTGCAAGAAGAGTGATTAAGGTAACTAGTGTAGCTAAAATAACTAAAATAGAGAGCACCCCGAGTGCATAACCCAATCTTTCTTTAAAGTGAATTTTAATATCTTTATCGCTAAAGTTTCCTACCTTTTGGATTATTTCTTGAGCTTTATCTAAATTATCTTGAGTACTTTCTTCTTCAATGTGCTTAAGTTCTTTAGTAAGAGTATTTTCGTTTTGAATTCCTAAATTAACTTTTTTATCGATAAAATCTGCATCATCGGCAGTTTGGTCTAAGGATTTTAACCTATTAATAAATTCTTTTGTTTTTAATAGAATTTGTTTCAAAGGTTTCATAGTGTATATATTTTACCAAAATAAATTGAAAAAAGCACCTTTATAAGGTGCTTTTAATGGTCACTTTTGAAATGGTACGTCCTAGAGGATTCGAACCTCTGACCCAATGGTTAAAAGCCATTTGCTCTACCTGCTGAGCTAAGGACGCAGGTTTGGTGCCCAGGACTGGACTTGAACCAGCACAGTCTTTCGACCGAGGGATTTTAAGTCCCTTGCGTCTACCTATTCCGCCACCTGGGCCTATTCGTATTGGTAGCTTTTCAATTATACACTTTTTTAAATAAATTAAGCATTTTTTAAATGTTTTTTATTTAACTCAGTAAAGTGTATTAATATTATACCACTAGAGCAAAAATTAAAATTAAATTTTTACATATCTTTTATATTATAATTAGATTAATAATTCTTATAAAAGATGAAAAATAACAGAGGAAAATTATGATTAACGTAAACGAATTTAAACCAGGAATCACTTTTCAAGATGAAAGTGAAATTTACGTTGTGCTAGAAGCTCAACATTCAAAACAAGGACGTGGACAAGCCAATGTAAAAGCTAAAGTAAAGAATCTTAGAAGCGGGTCAATTACTATCAAAACTTATACTGGTGGTGATAAAGTTAAACGTGCTCATATCGATAAACGTAAAATGAACTATTTATATTCAGACGGAAGCAATATTATTTTAATGGATAATGAAACTTATGAACAAGTTGAAATTCCAGTGAAAAATGTTGAATGAGAATTAAACTTTTTAATTGAAAATAGTGAAGTTCAAATTCGTAAATTCCAAGATGAAGTACTTGACATTGAACTCCCAATAAATGTGGATATTAAGGTTGTTGAAGCACCTGATGCAGTCAAAGGAAATACTACCACTAACCCACAAAAGAAAGTAGTTTTAGAAACAGGATTTGAACTTGACACTCCAATGTTTATTAAGGAAAATGATATTATCACCGTATCAACTGAAACTGGAAAATACGTAGGAAAAGCTAATAAATAATGAATTGAATTAATGTGTTTTACAATCACCAACAAGAATATATAGTTAAAGAGAGTGCTATTTTAGATGCAATTAATAATGTTTTTAGTGAATTTAAACATTTTAAATTGCTTAAAACTCCTAAATTAAACATTGATGAGCAACATTCGAATGTAGACATTTATTTAGATCTACAGGTAACTAAAAAGGCTTCTAATAATTTATATTCTTGTGTCGAAGAAATTACTAATTTAATCGAACATTCAGTAAAATTACTCATAGATAAAAAACCTCGAAACATTCAAATTTCTCTTAACAATTTATAGCGAAAATAGCATCTATAAAGTATGATATACACCCCTTTTAAGTTAGCATTTGCTGTCTAACTTTTGGGGTGCATATCAATATAGATGCTATTTTAATTCACTTGATTAATTTTATTAAATTTAAGTGCATTAGGAATTGCTTTGCTTTTAGAAGGGTTTTTCATACTTAAAGCTTGTAAAATTGGGGTTGCAACAATATCGTTATTTAAAATACCGATTGCTAGTCCACTTTTACCTTGAATTAAATATTCAACCGCTTTAATTCCCATTAATGAGGCTGTAATCCGTTCTTGCGCACTTGGAGCTCCACCACGTTGAATATGGTTCAGTGGGTTAATTCGAGTTGCTCAACCAGTAGCTTTTTCCAATTCGCTTTCTAATTGTTTTAAATCATAATATTTCTCAGAAACAACAATTAAAACACTTCTGCGACCTGGTTGTTCAACTAATTCTTTGGCTTTAGCAACAATTTCTTGTACACTAGGACGATACTCACTTGTTGCGATAATTTCAGCTCCAGTAGCTAGACCTGAATAAAGAGCTAAATCACCACAATGATTTCCCATTACTTCAACAATCATAATTCTTTTATGTGAAGTAGCAGTATCACGAATTTTATCAATTGCACTAACAATTGTGTTTAAAGCTGTATCATACCCAATAGTAATATCTGATGAAGCAATGTCATTATCAATAGTTCCTGGCAATGCAATGGTTTTTACCCCAGCTTCATGGAGTGTTTGTGCACCCATATAACTACCATCACCTCCAATAACCACTAATGAGTCAATTTGGTGTTTTTTCAAATTTTCAATAGCCACTTCTCGCACTTTTGGATCCTTAAATTCAGGGAATCGTGCTGAATAAATAGCTGTCCCACCTCTTGAAGTGTATTGTGAAAGTTTTAAAGTATCAGCTTTGTGGATTTGATTGTGATATAGACCTTTATATCCTTCAATGACAACATAAGGGTCTAAATTATTTGCTTTAGCACTTTTAGCTATTGCTACTACAGCAGAATTCATCCCAGGAGCATCACCTCCCGAAGTTAAAATAGCAATTTTTCTCATTTGATTTTTCCTTATTTTATTATTTAATACTATCAATTAAGTTTTTTAATAAACAAACTACAGTCATTGGTCCAACTCCACCAGGAACTGGAGTCATTGCTGAAGCTTTATTTTTGACTGATTCGTAATCAACATCACCATAAATTTCATCAGGAATTTTTGCATCTAAGTTGGTTCCAACATCAATTACAATCACCCCTTCTTTGACGTTGTTACTTTTAATATAGCGAGCCACACCAATAGCAACAATTAAAATATCAGCGTTTTCTATACCCTTAATTCCTGTGTTTTCGTCAAAAGTTGCCACACTAGCACCACGACGTTTGATAATGTGAGCAAGTGGTTTACCCACTAAGTGACTACGACCAACTACACAAACTTTTTTATTTTCAACCTGAATATTATATTCGTGCATGAGTTCTAAAACAGCACGAGCTGTTGCTGGAACAAAATGTTTACCAGCTTCATTATATAAAGCAAATTCGTTTTTAGTGCTTAATCCATCAACATCTTTATCATATGGAACAGCATCTAAAATAACTTGTACTGGAATATGAGGAGGAAGTGGAAGTTGGACAATAACCCCATCAGCCCAATCGTTTATATCATCCATTTTTTGTAATAAACGATTTTGAGATATTTTTTCAGGAAACTTAAATAATTGGCCTTCAACTCCAATGTATTCACATTTTAAGAGCTTTTGTTGAACATACTTATCTGAAGCAGGATTATCACCGACTTGAATAATGGCCAAACGTGGCTTACGGTGATAGCTTAATTCAGCTAGTTCTTTTTTAAGTTTATCTAACTCTCTCTTGGCTAATTCTCTTCCACTTAGTATTTGCATTTTAATTCCTCCTGATATTTAGCTAATTGTTCTTGATATTTTTGCAATTTATCTTTTTCAGCTTGCACTTTGTCTTTTGGGGCTTTCTTAACAAAATTTACATTGCTTAAAATATTGCTTGCTCGCTTAATTTCACTTTGAACAAATTTGATTTTTTCTAGCAATAGTTGCTTATTCTTTTCTTTTAAACTCGCTTGCATTTGAATAAATAAATTATTATCACTTAATGAAATTAGAAAATCTGTGTTTTCAACATTATTTGCATATGCCATTGAGTTAATAATCTCGATCATGTTTTGATCTAAAGGTTTTTGTGTGTGATAATTAATCATTTCTTTTTTAGAAATTTGATTTAATTCACGGTATTTTCTTATCTCAGTGACAATTTCAATAATGTTATCAATGTATTGAGTTTGTTTGCTACTCCGAATTATTGGAATTTGATTATCCAGTAATTCAGCACCAAAAAGTTCACTATAAATTCGATCAGTGATAAATGGCATAAATGGATGTAAGATAATTAATGTTTTTCTTAACACTTCCAGTGCATGTTTTTTGGAAGGATTATTTTTAATCATTTCTATATATCACCCACTTAAATCATTGAATAAATAATGTTGAATTTTGCTTCCGACAATAGCAAAATCATAATTTTTCATAGCTTTATTAATCTCTTTATTTAATAAAGCTAATTTATGATTAATTCAATAATCTGGATCACTTTTAACCTTATTTGTATTATTTAACGAATTAATAAAGTTAGCAATATTTCATAATTTATTATTAACCCTTCAAGCACTTTGGACTTTTTCGGTTGAAAACTTAATATCCATTCCAGGTGAAGTGTTTGTAATTAAAAACCATCTTAAAGCATCTGAACCATATTCTTGAATCATATCCATTGGATCGACCCCATTATTCAGGGATTTAGACATTTTTTGTCCGTATTGATCTCGGATTAATCCGTGAAATAATAAGTGTTCAAAAGGTTTTTTGTGCATAAATTCTTTACCGAATAAATACATTCTAGCGACTCAAAAGAAAATTAAATCATATCCAGTGACTAATAGCGAAAATGGATAGAATCGAGCTAAATCTGAATTTTGATTTGGTCAATTTAAAAAGCTAAATGGAGCAATTCCTGAAGAAAATCAAGTGTCTAAAACATCAGGGTCTTGTATTCAACCTTTACCAGGGGATTTTTCTTGAACTTTAATATTCCCATTTTGGTCATATCATGCAGGAATTTGATGTCCTCATCAAAGTTGACGAGATATGTTTCAATCATGGACGTTTTGAATTCATTTTTTTAGAGTTGCTTTAAAGCGTTTTGGATAAAACTTAACAGCTTGTTTGGTGTCAAGTTCATCTAAAATAAGTTTTGCAAAATGATCCATTTTAACAAATCATTGTGGGAGAACCAAAATTTCTACTGGTGTTTTTGAACGTTCGCTTAATCCTACATTTGAAACAGTATCTTCAATTTTTAAAATTTTATTATTATCTTGGAGGTATTCTGCAATTGCTTCACGAGCTTGGAAACGCTCCATTTTATCAAAAAGAGTACCTGGAGCGTTGATAAATCCATTTTTATCAATAGTTTCAACAATTTGCAAATTGAGTTTTTGAATAATATCAATATCAGCTTCAGCGTGAGCTGAAAGTTTCATTACTCCAGTTCCAAAATTTGGATCAATATAATCGCTTGCTAGCACAGGAATTAATTTATTTGTCAGTGGATGAATAACGTTTTGTCCTAAAAATTGTGAATATCGTTTATCTTTAGGATTAAAAACAAGTGCCACATCACTTAGTAATGTTTCAGTTCGAACTGTAGCAATAGTTAAATAATTGTTCGAATTTTCAAGCTGATAATTAATATAATACATTTTTTGAGGAGTGGGTTGATTATTAACTTCAATATTTGAAAGAGCAGTTTGAAGCTTAATATCTCAATTAATTGCACGTACACCGCGATAAATAAAACCTTTATTGTATAAATCGATAAAAACTTTATTAACTGCTTGATTTGCACCTTTATCTAAAGTAAAGCGTTCTTTCGAATAATCCAAAGCTAGTCCAACTTTAGACCATTGTTGACGAAAAACTTGAGCATATTCATCTTTTCATTCTCAAATTTTGTCAATAAACTTTTCCCTTCCTAAGTCATGTCGAGTAAGTCCGCTAGTTTGATAGAGAACATCTTCAACTTTACTTTGAGTTGCAATTCCGGCATGATCCATTCCAGGAAGCCACATCACATCAAACCCTTTAAGTTTTTTATAACGAATGATTGTGTCTTGAATATACACATCTAATGCGTGTCCAAGATGTAATTTACCAGTAACATTAGGTGGAGGAAGGAGGATTGAAAAAGGTTTTTTGCTTGAATCATGGGTCATAAAAAATTTATTTTTAACCCATTTTTGTTCAATTCCGGCTTCAACTTTTTTATGATCATATATTTTATTCATACTCACCCCAAAAAAGAAAAAAGCACTGCTTTTTCTAAAAAAACATATAATATTAATTAATGTTATAATTATACCTTAAAAAGCGTATTTTTAGCTTAAAGGAGCTTATGAAAACCAAATCATTACTTAAAATCGGAGCACTTAACTTATCGTTTGTTCCTTTGATAGTTTCTTCATGTTCTAATTCAAAAACACCTGAAATATTAAAAAGGGAAGCAAAAGCGTATGACCTTATTCCTCCAGTTACAGAAAATACCCCTTTTAAAGATGCTTTAACTAATTTAAAAGAAAGTCTTGAATCATTTATACCTTTATCGTTTAGTTTTACAAATAAAACTAATACTCAGGAAAAACAGGCATTTAATATTGCTGATACAAATTTTGTCAATGAAGCTGAAAACTTATATAAGAGTGCTGAGATTATTTTAAGTCTAATAAATAAAGATAATTTCTTTGGATTAAATCGATCACTTGTTTCTTCTGTTGTTGAGTTTTTGGATAATTATGATAAAGTTCAAGAAATAGCTAAGAAAATATCATCCAGTGGAAAATTTGAAAAAACTAATTATTCGAAAAACTTTGAAATAATTTCAAAAAATTATATTAATACTCTCTTTTTGCTACAAAAAAACCAATTGGATTGATTAAAAACCCTTACTTTTCCTATTATTGATGAAGCAATTCAAAAAAATTCACTAACTAAAGAAAAAAAGGATAAACTGTTAGATTCAAAAAACATTTTAGACCAAATCGTTAAAGATTACAGAGCTGCTAAAACCTATTTTTTAGAAAATCGTATAGATGATAGTAAAGAAATTAAACCACTTAATGATGATGAAAATTTCAATAAACCATTAAATCAAGCATCTGATAAGAGAGAAGAATATTTAAAAACATTTTCAGAATTAGCTGTTAAAGGAAATATAGCCCGAGCTCAAACAGTAAAAAGTTCATTTGCCTTACCACGTTTTACTCGAGCTGAGTTTTTTAGCCCAGAAAACGAATATGAAAAACCTAAAACCTTACAAACATCAACCAATAAAAATCCTAATTCAGAGACTATAGAAGAAAATATTCAACGTATTTTTGGTAATAATGCTGATGAATTAAGAAAATTCATACAATTGCAATCTAAAGAAGAAAATTTCCTTGGTAATCATACTTATTTAGATGACATTAAACCAGATACTCCATTTAAATTTACACTCCCTAACGAAGTAAATGGAGTATCGTTTAAAAGCGAACATTCTGGTTGAATCTACAAAAAAGAAAACGGAAAATATCCAGTTTTTGATTTTGATGATGAAGATGATGCAAATTATACTCATAAACTTAGTGATGTTTTAAATCAATATAATGGTGATTATTTAATTAGAATTAATTTAAACTCTGCATATTTAGAACGTCTCGGAAAGGCCAATAGCTGGTTGTATGATGAGTTAAATAAAAAACTTATAGACCAATTTAAACAAAAAAATCCTGAAATCTTAAAAGATATTGTAATTAAAACGCTTGCTCAATTTCAATTTGTTCCACAAGTATCTAAAGATGGACAATTGGATTTGCGTTTTCAACTTGTTGATAAAGATTTTAAAGTTTTTAAAGAACCGGAATTTTATTTTGGTTTAGATGCAGTTAAACCTATTTGAGGTTACTTTATTACTAAAAATAGAGTGTCCCCAGAAGATATATCATATGATTTTTATATTTCACTCACCAAAGAACAATATGCAAAAGCCTTTATTAGACCAACAAAGCCAGACCAACAAATTTCAACTAATATTCAAATTATTAATTAATAACAAAAACCCCTTGAAGGGGTTTTTGTTATTTGTATTGAGAGTGGTATAACTCAAAATAAAATCCTTTTTTATCCAATAATTGTTGATGATTGCCACTTTCAACAATTTCACCATTATTAACTACCATAATGACATCAGCGTTTTTAATTGTTGATAAACGATGAGCGATAATAAAAGAGGTTTTATTTTGAGTTAAATGACGAATTGAATTTTGAACAATAATTTCAGTCCGCGAGTCAATACTTGAGGTAGCTTCATCTAAAATGAGCAGGTTTTTATTACTTAAAATAGCACGAGTGAGTGAAATAAGTTGACGTTCACCTTGTGAGATATTTTGACCATTATTTTCGACTACAGTATCATAATCATTAGGAAGAGTCATAATAAAGTGATGAATATTAGTGAGTTTAGCCGCTTGAATGACTTGCTCCCTTGAGACATTATGGTTTCCGAGCGTTAAATTGTCATAAATAGTTTCATTAAATAGGAACGAATCCTGAAGCACAACAGTCATATGTTCACGTAACATGCTAGTTTTAATGTTACGCAATTCATTTCCATCGATTAAAATTGATCCTTCATTGTAATCGTAAAACTTGCTTAATAAGTTGATAATAGTGGTTTTTCCAGCTCCAGTTGGTCCAACAAAAGCCACAACTTGACCAGGTTTAACTTTAAAAGAAGCATTCTTAAGTTGATAGGTTGATGAATCATCTAAATATTTAAAATAAACATTTTTAAACTCCACTTCACCTTTAATATTATCAATTTCAATATTTTCGGGTTCACGTGGTTTAAAATTAAGTTCACTTAATTTGAATACCCGATTTGAAGAAGCTGTTCCAACTTGAAGCGAGAAGACAATGTTTAAGATTCCGTTAAATGGAGTAATAAAGTTTCAATTTAACGAGACAAAAGTAACAATCAAGGCCGCAGATGCAGTTCCATCCGAATTAGATCCAAATCCGGCAATTCCATATACACTAATTCCTTTCACAAAAAATACAGCAGCTATTGCTGAAATAACTAAAACTAACAAGTTTGAAACCAATTGAAATCACACCTCAAAAAAGCGAGCTGATGTATCACCTTTAAAAGCAATATTACGAATTTCTTTAGTAATTTGTTTAAGACCTTTATACACTTGTTCTTGACGATCAAATGAATTAGTTACTTTAGTGTTAGTTAGCATTTCTTCAACGTATCCATTCATTTTTCCGAATGCATTTTGATTAGCTACAAAGTATTTTTGTGATTTTCCTACCACAATAAATGAGACAAAAAAGAGAAATAATGACACAGGAACCACAATAATTGTGAGCACTGAAGAAACAAAGAGCATAGCAATAATGCTTAAGAGAATGTTTCAAAAGTTAGTAAATAATTGCGTGGTAATTTGAAACAAAGTGTCATTAACACTATTAATATCATTAATGATAATAGAAATAAGATTTCCAACTTGTTGCTGGTCATAATATTTAATTGGTGTTTTGGAAAGTTTGTGCATAATTTGTGCACGGAGTCTAGTTCCAAGTCCATAACACACTCGAATATATAAATAGCTTTCAATATACCTAAGAACACCGTAGACAATAAAAGCTCCAGCCAATGCACTTAAATAAAGTGAAAAGGAAGTTCAATTAAAATCTTGTAATTGCAGTTGACCTTTAGCATAAGGTTCAAAAAACTTTTGGACAATAATCCCAATTAAGGCACTCCCTGCAACATAAAAAACAGCATTGAAAAAAGCAAAAATATTTCCTAATATCAAACGTTTTTTTTCGGCTTTAAGATAGTGAAAAATCGTCTTTAGTGTTTTTAACATTGAAAAGGAAGTATCATAGTACTTATCAATGTCACTGATTTTTTTCTTACTTGACATTTATCTATAACTCCTTTTAATGCATGGTTTGGTTTAAAAATACTTGATTGTATCAATTACATGATTCAAGTAATTGATTATGAGTTCCTTGTCCAATAATTTTACCTTTTTCAAGGACAATAATTTCATCAGCATGTTTAATCGAATTAATTTTTTGCGAAATAATGATAGTAGTGCATTGATAATATTTTTTAATATTTTCAATGAGATTTTTAGTAGTAATGTTATCTAAAGCTGAAGTTGAATCATCTAAAATAAGCACTTTAGGATTTAATAACAAAGTACGAGCAATCGAAAGGCGTTGCTTTTGTCCACCTGAAAGGTTTTTGCCACCTTGAACAATTTCGTGATCAAGTCCTTTTTCAAATCCATAAACAAATTCAGCAGCACACGAAGCTTTTAGTGCAGTATCAATTTCCTTCATGCTCGCATTTGGTTTGGCAAATAATAAATTATCACGAACAGTACCAGTGTAAAGTAATGCTTCTTGGTACACAATTCCCACATTTTGATGGAGATCTTTTGTGTTAATTTGATTAATTGGAAAATTAGATAAAGTTACTTTACCCTCTTTGAGATGCATATTGTTGACAATTAAATTAGCAATAGTACTTTTACCTGAACCAGTTGGTCCGATAATTCCTAAAGAACCTTGTCATGGAATTGTGAAATTAATATTTTCAATTGCGTATTCTTTAGAGGTATCAAAATATTTAAAATTAACATTTTCAAATGCAATGGTTAAATTATTTGGATTAATTTTATGTCCCCTTTGGACAAATAAATTAATGTGATGATGATCATGGATTTCAAAATAACGTTTTGCTGAAACTTTAGCTTTAACCATTGTTCCAAAGAATTGTGCAAAAACGATAATTCCAAGCGAAATCAAGACTTCATATTCAACAAAAATATTAATTTTAGCAATTAAGTTAGGAATTTCATCTGGTTTATTATTTAATTCCAAAAGTCTATATCCACCAATTAAGTAAATTAGTGCTATTAAGGCATTGATAATTACAAAAAAAGCAGGAGTTCCGATTGAAATATATTTTCAAACTTTGCTTTCAACCTTGTATCAACGATTATTTGATAAATCAAATTTAGCTCTTTGTTTGCTTTGTAAATTGTATACTTTAATTACCCGAGCACCATTGATTGTTTCACTAACATCTTTAGTAATATTATCTAAATTAATTCTGTTTTTTGAAATTAATTTACCACTTTTAATAAAAATAAAAATTAATATAGCAGCATTAATTGGAATAGCAATAATAATTACTGAAGACATTTCTAAATCGGTTAAAAGAGCAAAGATTAAACCAATAATAATAAATAAAGGGGCCTTAATTAATGCACTGGTAGCACTAATTAAAAAGTCTCAATATTGAGCAATATCATTTGAAATCCGATTAATTAAACTTTCTTTAGTTAAGTTAGAAATATCTTTTAAGCTTAATTTTTGGTACTTTTTAAATAATGCATTGCGATAAAACATTGAAGCTTGTTCACCGGCTCAAGTTGTAATTAAAACCGCCACAATATTAGCTAATACCGTCAAAATGATAATAGTTAATGTTATAGCGGTTAATTGAGTTAAGAGAACACTTTGACTTGAGTTGTGCATTATCGTTGTGTTAAATAGCTTGACAGTGAATTCTCCACTTTTTCCGCTTTGAGTTAGAATAGCAAGAAATTGCGCAAGAAAAATCGGAATAATCATAGTTCCAATAATATTAATTAAAATGCAACAAACACCATAAAAAAATAACATCT
The DNA here is from genome assembly GCF_056781225.1 of Mycoplasma sp. 3686h. Lineage (NCBI taxonomy): Bacteria > Bacillati > Mycoplasmatota > Mollicutes > Mycoplasmatales > Mycoplasmataceae > Mycoplasma > Mycoplasma sp. 3686h. The sequence goes on from NZ_CM165562.1 coordinate 310,635, forward strand.
TAATTTTTAACGGCAATAGCTTGAACATTTTAAGCATACTTTTTCTCCTATCTAGCTTATGTTTTATTATATCAAAATATAGTTAAATTATCAATATATGAGAGTTTATTTTACACGATAAATGAGCACAAAAATCAAATTTAAAAATTAATATTTTTTAAATTAATTATTCATCTTTTTAATAAAATTGATACTATGAAAAACTCAATCAAATTTATTATCAAATTATTAACAAAATTTGTGTTAATAAATTTTTGTTGTTTGCAATACCCTAACTTAAGATTCATCACTGTTGAATATAGTGATGACATTTTTGATACTGCCTCCCCTATTGTTTTAGTTAGTTAATTAAAAGAATAGAAAGGAAACATAATAATAAATGGAAACAAATAAAGCACATTCGCCACAATCTAATGGCGATTTTAAAACCAGAAATCGTGCTAAAAGTGACAATATTGTTGAATTAATTGATGTTGTTAAAGAATATGATGAAAAAACCGTTTTACAAGAAGTAAATTTAAAAATTAGAAAAGGTGAATTTGTTACCTTGCTTGGTCCGAGTGGAAGTGGGAAAACCACAATTTTACGACTTCTTGGGGGATTTGAATGAGCTACACGTGGAGAAGTCAAATTCAATGGACTTGATATTAAAGATCTTCCTCCGCACAAACGAAACTTATCAACTATTTTTCAAGATTATGCATTATTTCCACATTTAAACGTATGAGGAAATGTTGCTTTTGGACTTAAACTTAAAAAAGTTCCTAAAGAAACTATTAATGAAAAATATATTGAACTTTTAAAACAAAAAACTCAAAAGTGAACTAAAATTGCTCAAGAAAAAATGCAAAAACTTGATCAATTACAATTAGAGTACGAACAAAAGCTTGAAACTTTAATTCCAGGAACTAAAAAATGGAAAAAGATTCAAGACTGACTTGATGATTCAGATTTTACTTATTCATATTGAGAAAGTTATGTGCAACAAAAGCGTTTAAATTTTGAAAACAAATATTTTAAACGTAAAATGACTCGGCAAGAACTTGAAGATAAAATTAGTAAAATTCTTGAAGTTGTTGGACTTAAAGGAAACGAAGAAAAAGCAATTTCTCAATTATCCGGAGGGATGAAGCAACGTGTTGCTCTTGCTCGTTCACTTGTACTTGAACCTGAAATTTTGCTTTTAGACGAACCACTTTCAGCTCTAGATGCTAAAATTAGACAAAAAATGCAAGTGCTTTTAAGAAGTATTCAGAAAGACCTTGGGATTACCTTTGTTTTTGTAACTCATGATCAAGATGAAGCACTTGAGCTTTCAGATCGTGTTGCTGTCATGCGTGATGGTAAAATCGAGCAATACGATACTCCAAAGATGATTTATGATTATCCAGTTAATATTTGAGTAGCTAAATTTATTGGAGATTCAAACATTTTTGACGCTAAATTTGTGGAAGAAGATAAAGTAAAACTTCTAGGTAAAGTATTTAAAACTATTCATCGTCAAAAAGATTTTCAATCTAATCAAATCCTTGATGCACTTATTCGTCCAGAGGATATTAATATTACAACTGAAACTAAAAATCCACAAGATAAAATCATTGGAAAAATTTCGCACATTACTTATCGCGGAAGTTACTATTACATCACTGTTCAAACTCAAGATAAAACTCAAATTTATGTTGAAACAGCTGATAAATTCGAACAAGGACAAACCGTTTATTTAAGTTGAACCATTGATTCAATTCATTTAATGAAAAAAGACAGTAAGTGAGATTACCAAAAAAATGTTTTTTAACTTAATCAATAAACTGAATCTTAGTAACTTGAATAAAAAAACTCTCTTGTTAATTCCGTATTTTTTAGTAGCTTTATTTTTGATTTTATTACCAATGATTTTAATTTTATCTAAGGCTTTTGCTAATAATGGTGATGGATTTAATAATTGAAATCTTATAGCAAGTCCACATACTTGAAATATTATTTGAAGAAGTTTATTAATTGGAATTTTTGCATCAATCATTTGTTTAATTATCGCACTTCCATATGCATATTTTGTAGCTACAAGTAAATCAATACTCTTTAGAACCTATGCAATTAGTTTAATTGTATCACCCCTAATTATTTTCACAATTGCTCGTATTTATGCTCTTAGAAGTTTATTTCAGCTTATTTTTGCTGGTAATATTAATTCACTTAACTCGCTTTGATTTATCATTTTAGGATTGGTTTATTTAAATCTTCCTTTAATGATTATGCCTTTATATACTGTGTTTAGAGATATGCCTAAAAACATTGTTGAAGCAAGTAGTGATTTAGGAAATAATACTTTACAAACCTTTTTTAGGGTAATTATTCCTTACGGAACTAAAGCAATTTTAAGTGGATTTGCAATTATTTTTCTTGCCAGTGCAACCACTTTTATTGTGTCAAAAAAATTACTTCCAAACTCATCGCAACTTCAATTAATCGGAGATGTGATTAATGAAAAAATTAACCCAGGGAATGCTTTTAATCTTTCGTCAGGCTCAGCCTTAGTTATTGTAGTTAGTAGCATTTTTATTTCTATTTATGCTTTTGTGTTAATTGTCCCAAGAATGATTTTCTTTTTCAAAAAAGGAGCTAAATATGAGTAGATTGGTTGCGTTTGTTAAACGTTTTTATGTATATTTAATTCTTTTTTGTGTCTATGTACCATTGGTATGTGGAGCTATTTTTAGTTTTAATAAAACAATTAAAGGTCAATATAATTCAGTTTGAGTTGGATTTACTTACGAAGGTTGAAAAACCCTTTTTGATGAACGAAGAGATGTAGCTTTTGTTAATACTTTATTAATTGCTATTATCGTTTCTTTTTTAGTTGTTGTTTTATCAATTGTTAGTTCTTATGCTTTGTATCGACAAAAAAATAAATTAATCAAATCTTTTGTTAATTCAACCTCAAAAATTCCGCTGGTTAATCCTGATAATGTGACCGCTCTAGGGTTAGTGCTAGTCTTTGGGTTGTTTTTTGGAATTATTGGAGTTGAAAGAGAAGGGTTAGTTAGAGTAATTGTTGGACATACTGTTATGACTTTACCTTACGGACTATCTCTTGCTATTCCACGGAGCGAAAAGTTCAATAATAACTTATATGAAGCTGCACAAGATTTAGGTTACAATAAATTTTTTGCTTGGTTAAAAACTTACTTTATGTACATGATACCTTCAATTGTTTTAATTGTTGTAGTTTCGGTAGTATTAAGTTTTGATGATTATATTATCACTCACGTAGTTTCAAATGTTTCAACTCTTGGGACTAAAATATATGAAGGTGAATTTAAACCTTGAGGATTAGTGCTTGGAACAATTATTTTATTCTTTGTTATTGCTGGAAATATTTTTTACACAGCATTTAAGGTTAAAAAAGGAAAATAATTGATGAGAATAAAATTATTAAAAAAAATATTATTTTCAAGCATTCCTTTTGCACTAACCGCTGTTTTAGGCTCAATTTTATACTTTAAACATAACAATAGCTTTAAACCAAGTTTTTATAATTACAAATCATATATGTCAAGTGATAATATTAAAAATATTGGAAAAAAATTTGAATATAAAGAATTCGATTCGCTTCAAGAATTTACTCGTTCATTAATCGATAATAAAGCAATTGCTGGAATTGGAAGTGATTTTCAAGCAGCTGAATTAATTAATAATAAGAGATTATCAACTATTGATTATTCAGTTCTCTTTGATGACGCAAGTTTAAAAAATAACAAACAAAGAACTAAAAAATATTTGCAATTACTGATTCATCCAATAGTTTGAAAGCATTTAAATAGCTATGATGAATATTTAAATAAAGATATTCAAAACACTAAAACTCAAGATGAACAAATTCACTTATGAGAATACTTTTTTCCTTATTTTATGCAAGATTCTGTTATTGCATATAATATTGTTAAAAATCCAGTTAAACCTGAGAATGTTACTCAAGATGGTGCAATTGACTTTTCGAAATATCAACAACAATACAAAGATAAACTTTTTGACATGTCAACAATATTAAAAATCCTTAGTCAAAATAATTTTCAATATTGAAATATAACCGATGCAAACAGGGATAACATGGTCTATGGTTCGACTTATTGAACCTCACCGGATAAAAATGGTGATGAAAGAATCAATAAACACTCAGGCGCAGTAACTGAATTAACTTATGCTAAGTTAATTGATTCTTTTGTAGAGTTAATAAAAGATAATACTGGTTTTTCAGTTAATAATACTGAACACATTAACTTTTTAGGCGATGGATTAGCAATTGTTAATAATTTAATTCATCCAAAACTAAAAACTAATGTTGCAATTATGTACAATGGTGATGCTATTGATTCATACTATGGTTCTGATAATATTGATGGTGTTGAAGATGGAAATATTCGAATTGTGCGACCAAAAGGAAATTTGCTCTTAGTTGATGGGTTAGTCATTTCTTCTAAAATAAGCACTCAATCAGCACAAGAGGTAATTAAAAATCTTAGAGGGAATATTTATCAAGAATTACCAAAAATTGCAAAAATAATTCGTGAATTAGAAAAAGAAAACCCACATTTTTTAGATACAATTAACTCACACACCATTAAAATTGTTCAAGAAAAAATCATTGCTAATTACTGAAAAGATCTTCAACAAACATATTTTGAACAATACTTTAAAGATTCAGAAGAATATATGTTAAAAAATCTGCAAACCTTTATTCAAAATATTTACAAAGATATTGATTTATCAAGTTCACAAAATCTTGATAAATTTAATCAATTTTATAATACAAACTCCAGCAAAGATTCAGATTTTGCAATTAACCCTTATCCATTCTTTGTTGGTGAATATTTAAAGACTCAATTTAATGCTCAATTTGAGTCTTTATCAACAAAAATTGCTAACTTTTATCAAAGTGATAATGCGACAAATCATGAAGAATTCCTAAAAATACTTAAATCACAATTAAGTAATTCTTCAGGATTTGACTTTGTTTTAAGTATTTTAATTAATGAATTTAAAACTTGAATTGAATCAGAAGGTTTTAGCGACAAAACAAAAAAATCTGCTGAACAAATAAAAGAATTTTTAATTGATATTGTTGCTTGAAAAATCGCACTTGTAGATATTTCTTCAGATCAATTATCGAATCAAATATCAGAAAAATGAAAAAATCTTCAAAACTATGATTTTATTAATTATGATCCAACCTTAAATATGGATTATGAATTTATTCGTCGAAATTATTTTGCTAATTATATTGATAAAATCGACCAAAACGCAATTAAGATTTATGATATCCAAGTAAATGATGGAATTGATCGTGTTGCAATTAAACCAATTGATAATCAATTACGAAGTTTAGTTGCTGATTATTACTTTAAAAAGACCAAAAATTAAGCATATAAAAAATGCTTAATTTTTTATTTTTGAATCAGCAAAAGAAATACATGTTTTTACAATATAAAATATTGTAAAATTTTAACATGAAAAAACTTAGATTCAACTTTTCTCGGATTTTGTTTTTTATCTTCTTTTTTGCACTATTTGCTGGTTTTATTAGTGCAGTTATTTTCTTAATTTCACACGTTAATTATTTATATTTTTATTTATTAGTGGGAGTTATTTATGTACTTAACACTTTAATAGTGTTTATTATTTATACCCAAAGAAGACCAACTGGAGCTAAATTAAGTTGAATCTATTTTATTTGAATTTTCCCTGTTGTGGGTCATTTACTTTTTTTAGTCTTTGGATTAATTTTTAAAAATAAAAATGAACAAAAAATTGCTAAAGAACCTAAGTTTCAAATTAGTTACTATCAACAAAATAATGATTTACAATCATTACATCGCTATCCAAATGAATTATTTCATTTAGAAAAGTTAGATAATAATTTTTCATTACCTGGAGATATTGAATTTTTTGATGAAGGATATTATTTTTATGAAGAATTATTCCAAGCATTAAGAAATGCTAAAAAAAGCATTTATATTGTTTCGTACATTATTAAAAGTTCAGAAATCTTTGATCAATTAGAAAAAATCATTAAACAAAAACTCAAGCAGAAAGTAAAAGTTAAATGAATTTTAGATGATTTTGGAGTAACTGTGTTCCCAAAACGCAGAATTAAACGACTTAAAAGTAAAGGTCTAGAATTTCAAATTTTAGGAAAAATTTACTACCCACTAATTAATTCAAATAGCTTTTCAAGAAATCATGAAAAACTCTTTATTATTGATTCTGAGTGCGTATTTACTGGAGGAAACAACATTTCAGATGAATATGCTTCTTTATCAAAAAAATATGCTCATTGAGTTGATATTAATTACAAACTTAGTGGCCCAATTATTAATAAATATAATTTACATTTTGCTAAGTTTTGAAAAATTATTTCAGGAAAAGATATTCCAGACTTACAAGAAAGTTTATACAGAGAAACAAAGGATATTTCTGTTTATAAAAACGACGTTATTCAGGTAAGCGATTCACCAAATTTAGATTATTCAGTGGCTGAGTATTATTGAATTAAGCTTATTAGTAACGCTAAAAAAAGCATTAAAATTGCAACTCCATATTTTGCTATTTCTGAATCCTTAAAAACAGCAATTATTTTAGCTTTAAAAAGTGGAGTAAAAGTAACTATTTATTTCCCTGGTCTACCAGATAATAAATGAGTGCACAAAATTTCTCTTGCAGAATTATCGAGCTTAAAAAAATATGGTTTGATAATAAAAATTTATAATCAAGTTTTTATGCATTCGAAAATGGGTCTAGTTGATGAACAAATAGCTTGAAGCGGTTCAACAAATATGGACAATCGAAGCTTGTATTCACAATATGAAAACATGGATATTTTCTGTGGACAAGCTGTAAGTAAAATTAATCAAATTTTTAACTCTTATGATTTAAGATCGTTAGAGCTACACGAATTACCAGAATTTAATTCTAAGAATAATAAATTTGAAAAATTTATATTTGATTGATTAAAACCTCTAATTTAATATAATTTAAATTATTATGATAATTTAAAGAGGTTTTAAATGAAAAAGAAATTAATATCAAGTTTATTGCTCTTAAGTTCACTAACTACTGGTTTTGTATCAGTATCTTGTTCAAATCAAGAAACCCCCGTGCAAAATCCATCAAAACCCCAACCTGATCCAGGTCATCCAATGAATGGAGGTGGAGGAACAAACAATATGACACCCCAGAATCCACCGGATCAAAACCCACAAAACCCAGGAGTAAAACCTACTATTCCGATAAAAACTCCCTCAAATCCAAAAGATGAAAACCAACCGAAAAATCCTGGTTCTGATGGTTCAATACCCTCGAATCCTCCTGAAAGCAAGAATCCAGCACCCCAACCACCTACTGGTTCTTTTGGGAGCTCAAATAATCCTGGAACAGATATCAATAATCATGCTTTTGATATTTCATTCGACACTAGGGAAAGGTCGAATAAAGAAAAAGGAGAAAGTGATTTTGTTAATGGTTTAATTAAAATTTTTGAATTTATTAAATCAAAAAACTATGATCCTAAATTAAAAATAACAGTTAATTACACACGACAAGATACTGAAGATAATAGAAAAACAATAAAAAACTTTTTAATAAAAAATAACAAAACATATTCTATTTATGATTTAATTGGTGATGATAAATTTGATCTAGCTTATTCAAGTGAACCTATGCCTACACGAAACGGTTCACATGATTCCATTAATTTCTTTAAAAATAATTTCGAAAAAATTAAAACAGATTTGATAAATGCAGCAGAAAAATTTCCTCCTGATGATTCAAGATTTAATTCTTCTCAAATTGGTGGTGCACTTTATTTAGAATATACAGGTTTTTTTGCTCAAGGTGCAACGAAAGAAGAAATTCAATAGAAAAATGAACTCGTTTTGAGTTCATTTTTTTGTTTATCTAACCGAATTATCTAACTTCTAAGATTGAATCTTGTAGAGATACTTCTTTATCTAATTCTTTAAATTCAATTGTTTTGTGTTTGCTTTCGTCTAATATAACAACAATTACTGAGCTATTTAAGTTTTGTTCTTGTAAAAGTTTTAAATCAACTTGAGCGAGTAAATCACCTTTTTTAACAACATCTCCAACTTTAACAAAGCTTTCAAATCCTTGTCCTTTTAAGTTAACAGTGTCAATTCCAATATGGATTAAGATTTTAACGCCTTGTTCAGTTTCAATACCATAAGCGTGTTTTGTATCAAAGACAACGTTCATTGTACCATCAACTGGTGCATATACTTTTCCAATTTGCTCATCTGAGAATTGAATAATAAATCCATCACCCATTAATTTTTCTGAAAAGACACCGTCTTTAAGTTGAGTTATATTCATTACTTTTCCATTAGTAACCGAAGATACAGTTACTGGAGTTTCAAGTAATGGAAGGTTTTCATGAGGATGAGTTTCCATATGTATTTGCATAGCTTTTTTACTCATCATTTTTAGTTCTTCCATTTTTAGTTTTGAAATTGCATCACGTGAATTTCTAATCTTAATATTTAATTGCTCAGCAACAGGTCCAAAAATAGCCTGAACTTGTTTTTGTCCTTCACGTTTAATAGCTACAGCTCCATATTGTTTAAGTTTTGCTTCGTCAACAATTGATGAATCTTTAACGTCATATCTTAATCTTGAAGCACAGTTATTAAAGGCTGTAATATTATCAAGTCCACCAAATGCTTCAACTATTCCTAAAACTTGTGGATCAATTTCAGACATTCCTTTTTGAGCATCTTTACTTCTTTGGTAATCAGCTTTAGTAAATAATCTTACTGTTTCTCCTCGACCAGGAGTTTTAAGGTCTTTACGTTTGATTCATCAGTAGAAGAATCCAAAGTAAATTGGGATATAAGCTAAACCAACAACAAATATTCAGTAGAAGTGAGTTCCTTTTTGAACCGGAACCATTCCATAGATGATTAAGTCTAAGAATCCACCTGAGAATGCTTGAGGAATGTGCACGCTAAGTAGATTTGCTAACATAAATGAAAGTCCACAGAAGAATGCATGAAATCCTCAGAACAAGAATGGTGATAAGAATAAGAATGTAAATTCGATTGGTTCGGTCACTCCTGTTAAAAGAGTTGTAACCGCACTAGGTACTACGGCACTAATAGCTACTTTTCTATTTTCTTTAGGGGCCGCAAAAATCATTGCAGCAGCTGCGGCCGGAAGTCCTAAGATCATAAACGAGAATTTACCATCTAAAAATCTTCCTGCTTTAATTCCGAGTTCTTTAGACATAAAGTCAAATAGAGGAGTTGCAGCACTATGATCAAATACTTTTGTTTGTTCGTTATAAATTGGATAAACAACTGTATTAAAATTGAATTTAATAATATTAATAGACATTGTTGAATCACCAACGTATTTGTTTGGTTCTGCTGAAACAGCTCTAATTAGTGTGTTTAAGTTTTCATACGCAGAACCCTTATTGGCATTTGCAATTTCAGCAATAATTCCTTGTTTTTGTCCTTCAAGTACTTTAAGTCAGTTGTTAAGACCAGCGTTTAAATCACCTCCAGCATTTGAGTATCAGAGTGGTGAATAGAAAGCGTGGTGAAGTCCAAAAGGAACCAAACTTCTTTCTATAACACCAAAAATTAACGACTCAAAACCATAAGGTACTTTTCCAAGTGAGTTTCCGAATACACTTAACCCAAAACCGACTCATGGTCAAAAGATTAAGAAGACAAAAGCAAGTAAAGCACAGGCAGGAACGCTAATAATAGCAACGAATCTTTTACCCGCAAAGAACGAGAAAATTTGATGGAATTGAACAGTGTGGAATTTATTGTAAAGGTATTGAACTAAAAGTCCAACAGCTAAACCACCAAAAACAGAAGTTTGTAATGATCTTAAACCAATTGTTGTTCCCACAGCACTTTTAATAGCTTGCGGATCCCTTCCTGCTCCTCCGAATAGAACATTAAATCCTTCGTTTGTTTTTTGTTTTGCTTCTATTAACACTTCTTTGTAGAAGAAGTTCAAATTTTTTCCTTCGTTTGTAAGAATTGAAGTAACAGGTGTACCATCAATCGCAAGAGGAACTATGTTTCCGTTTTTTTGTATTTCATAAACTGTATTATCTTTAATAAACACATCAAAACTTTTGTTGTCAACAGTTCCGTTAGTAGATATTGGTATTGAAAACGTATAAACATTATAGTTTCCGTTTTCGAATGATTGAGTAACTGGTGTGTTAACTGGAGTAATGAATACAGATTGAATTGCTATGAATACACCAAAACCAATAATCGTTGCAAAGACACCAACTCCGGCCTCGTCAGTAAACGCTATAACAAAAGCAGCAGCGAATAATAATGGTAATAATGAAAAAATTGGATCACCTAAACTTTGAATAAATAATCCAAATTTTTTCAAACCTTCGTATTCACCAGCATTACTTGCTATAGCAGCCCCAACACCGAGCCAAAGACCAGAAATAGCCATAATGGAAATAGGTAACATGAAAGCACCAGAAATTTTACCAAGTGTTTTTCTTAAATTACTATTTCCACTATTGTCTAAATTCTTGTTCTCTTTTTTCTTTGAAAAGATTGATTTAAACTTATCAAAGAAATTACTAAGTGAATTAGTCATTTTTTTCCTTTCTATTTTAATTTCAATTCTAATTATAATTAATAATGATTAAAATAGGTATATTTGCACTCTTTTTTACGAAAAAAATGGAACAATTTCCATTTTTATGAGTAATTTGTAAGAATTTTTATAAATAGTGAGATGCTAATAACAAATGAACAAATAGAAAAGAAAATCGGTGAGTTATATTTTAAACGGTTTCAAGAAGGAATGTATAAACCAGTGTTTTCGTAGCGAAAATGTTTTTTTTCAGGATGGTTTTCTCTAAATTGTTTTAATTGTTTTTCTTTAAAAGCTCTCAGTGCTTTAAGCGATGAAATTTTGTAATAAAAAATAAATAAAATCCCTAAAAGAAAAAATAAAACACTAAAGACAATGTAAATAACTAGATCCATAGTTCCTTTCTACCTTTTATCATTCGGGATGATAAAAGGTTGCTCATTTTGATTATTTTGCAAATGAAGATCAAAAAAGTCGTGCAATTGTGGATCAACAACATCCACATTTAAAAAGATTGGTCGAATTGAATTTTGATTTTTGAACGAAAAAGCTTTAAGAATTTGAGCTTGAATAACAAAAGCACTATTAATATTTTGCTTGTATTCAGCAAAATATTTCACCGGAATAATTTCCCCTTCAATATACACTAAAGAACCCTTGGTTAAATAATCACGAACAAATGATGCAGTTTGGTTTCAACAAATAATTGGAACGAAATTAGTCTCTTGCCCTTTGTTTGATACAGCAATTCAAAAGCGAGCATGATCAACACGATTCATGGTTTTGGCGTAAAAAATCATTGAGCTAATCCGACCTAAAAGCATTGCTTTGTTCATAGTGCAAAATTATTATATCAAATTTTTAAGCTCAAAAATCGCAATAAAAAATGTACCTAAGTACATTATTGTTGTTTTGTTTTGTTAACAAATTCATCTAAACGTGAGCGTTTTCTTGCTCCTTTGTTAGGGTGGAAAACACCTTTAGACACAGCTTTTGCAATTACAGAATGAGCTTTAGCAACTAATTCGGTCGCTTTTGAATCATTAGCTAAAACAGCTTCACGTGCTTTACGAATAGCGGTTTTAACTCTTGATTTCATTGCTGAGTTTTTTATCCGAGCAGCTTCCATTTTTGCAATGCTTTTGATTTTAGATTTAATGTTTGCCATTTAAATCCTCCCTTTTTCTAAAATGTTGAAAAATCTTCTATATTATACAAAAAATAATCCCTTTAGGGATTAATTTTTAAATTTTCCATAATAGTAATCATCAATAAAGGTTCGCAATTGATCCGAAACAGGATTAATGGCTTTATGAGATACAAAAGCGTGTTTTCATTGATCTTTAACAGTAAATATTTCAATCGCTTTTTTATCGATTGTATTATCTTCAAGAACAAAATAATTCCGCTTGATTAATTCAAATTCTACTTCCTTACTTGGGGTATAGTTAACAAAATTAAAATTTTCTAAATCAGGATATTTAACTATAAAAATTTGCTCATTGTATCTTTTCTCACTAAAATTAATAAATGATAAAAGATAAATCAATTGATCAATATATTCATTTAATGGAGCTGTAGCTTGAACAGTTTGATTAATTTCATTTCGTTGATTGTATAAATTCAAAACACTTACAAGCATTTGCTTTTGAGTGTTATTGATTTTAGAAAGATAATTTGTGTAAAGTTCTTTAAAGTTATACAAATTATCATCATTATAAAGAGTCTTTTGATAAATTTGGACTAAAGCACTAATTATTTGCTCTTTAGTGTTAGTGTCTTGTTGATCGAGAAAAAGATTTTGTAAATACTCTTTATAGTAATTAGAGATAATTGCAACGGATGCTTGTTGTTTAATTTGAGGATCAAATTGAGTTTTATTATCAGTGTTTAGTTTGTTATATTGAGATACTATTTGACCTAAATTTGGATAAAAAGTTTTCCGCATTAATCGATAAATTGGGTCTGTATGTTCTTTTTTCAGTGCTTTAGAAATAATTACACCATCAATCAATGTTAAATTATCTTCAGGACGAATAATGGAAATTGTACCATCTTCAACTTTAGAATTATTATCGCTCGAATATCAAGCATCTAAAGCATCCCCATTGAACATTAAAGCTACATCGGTTGGTTTTGCTCCATCATTTTTCGGTCAAATTAAATCGGTTAAAAGTTTAAGACCATCTGGATTTAAACTAACATGCTCAGGATTTGCAAATCCATATCCTGTTGATTTTTGAACTAATTCGTTAAAATTATTAATTAAAGTTTTGTAATTATTTTTAGTAACAGGCTGACCATATAATTGTTGATTATCTTGCTCAAAATTATTAGAATGTTCTCAATAAGACGACCCAAAAAGAACATTATTTCGCACTGCGTCAGTAATAGTTAAGTTTTGAAAACCATTGTTAAATAAAGTGTTAAAAATATTAAAAAATGAATATTTTTTAAAATTTTTATGCTCTTTTTGGAATAATTTTTCTTTGTTTTGCTCTAATAATTTATCAACTTTGTTCTCATCTTTAAAAAGTTCACCATTTTGGTTGATTTTACTCGGATTAATTCCAATGACAACATCTTGGATATAATAAGGAACCATATATTCTCACAAATGACGAGGTGTTTTAAATGGTTTATTGCTTTCATCGTACTTTAAATATTCATCATATGAAATCAAATGTTGTCAAGCACTCGGAGTATATATGGTTTGCAAAATAGTTTTTAGTTCTTGTTCATTTTGAATCGGTTTATCTAATCCAAGCAATTTATTAAAGTCAATTTTTTGAAGCAAATCTTTTTTAATCAATGAAGCAATTTGAAAATCACTTCCAATTCCAGCGTAAGTTTTATTATTGATAATTGCACGTGAAAATTCAGCTACCTCATCAAATTCTTTGTATTCAAAAGCATTATCAATTGTTTTGCGATTTGTAGGACTAATATAGGATTTATAATTTCAAAATGAAGGGTAAAATGGGTGTTTTTGTTTATATATTATAGTTGTAATTGCAATTGATATTATTGATGTGAAAGAGATCAAACCAATTATTATTTGTTTAATTTTGCGTTTTAAAGTGAGGTTAATCTTATGTTTTTTCATCATTCCTTATCTGTATGATTTTTTATATGTAATATTTTAAAAAATAAATCTTAAAAAATCTAAAAAAAATTACTTTTTTATCTGCGAAATTTGAAGATAAAAGCAAAATTAGTTTTCTTTACGAGTATAATTTAAACTATGAAAAAAGAATTAAAACAAATTCAAATTTGGAAATCATTATACAAAAACGCAAATTTGGACCTTTCTTTTTTAAACTCTGATGCAAACACAATTTTAAATAATGAGAAATTTTTCCATAAACCTAAACCATCTCATTTAGGAATTGAATTTAACGGAGATTCTTTATACGGATATAGTAACTTAAATTACTTTACAATTGTCTACTTAACCAAAGCTTTTTATGAATTTTATCTCTCGAGTAAGAATTCTCCCAATATTGCAATTTATTTTGATTCTAGTATTGAGCAAAATATTAGATCTAAAGTAGTTTTATATTTAAATGCTAAAAAATGCAATGTTTTTGTATTTGAAGATCAAGAAGTAACTCCTAATATTGTCAAAACGTTAACTTTTAAAGATATGGAAATGAGTTATTTATTTTTTGAGAAAAACATCTTAACACAAAAAAGTTATATATCCATTTATCATGATGAAACTGAATTAAGTGTCTTAGATCAGCAAATTTTAATTGATCGTTTTTATAATGATCAAGAAATAATTAATTTTGGATATGATGATATTCCGACTTATATTAATTTAGAAAAATTATTATTTCTAAATCAAAGTGCTAATAAATCAAATCAAATAGGCTCATTTTTTAGGAACGAAGAATTTAAAACTGTTATTTTAGTACAAAATGCTAACGAAGCTAAATATATCAAATCCTTTCTTAACCAAAGTAAAATTAAAGCAAAAATTTCAAGTAATTCATATTTATTTAATTACTATAATTCAATTAAAAGATCAATTTTTAAGCCTTTGTTTATTTTTGATAACTTTTTAAAGTATGAAAGTATTTTTTTAATCAGTGCTGATAATCGTTTGAAAGTTTTTATTAAGCAAAAGAACAAATTTAGGCTCTTAACCCAAAATCAAATAGCATATTTGTTTATTAAAAACGAAATTTTAAATTGAAGAAAATCACTTTTTAAAAAAATTATAGTTCCAATTGCATGTCCACAAATTCTGATTGAATTAATTGAATCATTCAATTTTACACCTGTACCAATTAATTCATATTCACATACTTGAGAATTAGTTTTTGGGTTTGAAAACAACACTTATTTATGTCAACATCAAAAATTATTACGCTTTAGCAATATTTTAATGCTCTTAGCACTCATTGATATGTTTTCTCGTTATAAACAAAACAATAATTTACTCAATTTAAAACTTTTCAAAATGAAAGAGCAATTTGCTAAAAGTCTTTTTCTTAGCAAAAGCTTAAAGATAAATCTAGAGCAATTAAAGATTGTTAAAAACAATATACTCTCTAAAAATGGGCCGATTAGTAAAAAAATAAATATTGTAAGTATAGAGCAGATTAATTATCATTTACAAAATCAAGAATATTTGTGAACTATTAAAGCCAAAAGTAATCGAACAAGTTCAAATATCTTTGCACACTGAACTATTAGTTATAATCATTTAAATGGATTGCTAAAAATTGATAGTGAATTTAACCTGGATAAAACAGTTGGTTTACTTAACAAATGAAAACTAAAACGTATTAACAACAAATTAATCAAAAGATTTAAAGCAATTTTATAGAAACAAAACAAAAGCACAATTTAGTGCTTTTGTTTTAATTATCATTACTATTATATGGACGGAGGTTTTCAATATTAGTTTCAACAATCACGTTTTGACCAAAGGTTTCCACAATTACCTCGGCTAGATTTGAATCTGAACTAATACTTTTAATAGTTCCTTCAGTTCCTTTGTATGCTGTGCTTTCAAATACGACCACATCACCTTCTTTTAGAGCAAAATAGTTTCTGTCAGTTTCAAAGCGTTCAAGAGCTTCTTTTTCCTTGATGAGCGATTTTTTAATTTCTCGTTGAGTTACCGGAGTTGGTTTAGCTCCTTTACCCGAAGAACCAACTAACCCAGTGACGTATTGAGTGTTTCTAATCACATATCAAGCTTTATCAGTCATATCCATTTTGATAAAAATATACCCTGGATACATGTTCACTCATTTAATTTTATATACTTCACCACTTAGTTTTTTTTCTAATTCTTTATTAGTTAAAGTTGGTTTTTTAAAAATTTTAAACGCACCATCTTCGGTAGCGTTTGCATCAAAGTTATGAGCAACTTGCTCAGCGATAATTCTGTTTTTTAACGCTTCTACAACCACATCTTCTTTTCCGGTGATGGTTGAAATCATATATCAATTAAATTTTTGCACAGGTTCTCCTTTAGATTAGACTATTTGATGTTCATATTTGAGTAAAAACAAATGAAACGAGAAAGACAAAAGCAGTAACAACTAAAGTAAAAATCAATATTTTGATAAATGAAGAAATATTAGTTTTATTTGAAGGTCATTTAACTCTTTTTATTTCTTTAACTATTTTTCGAAAGAAATATCTTTTCCGTTTAGGTGGTTTGATTTCCTCTTCTTCATTGGTAAAAAGTTTATTCATTTTTTAAACCTCTTCTTTATGAGATGTGTGTTCTTTGCAGATTGGACAAAATTTTTTTAAAACAACTCGTTGCTCATTTCCGTTGCTTTTATTGGTCACATAGTTCTTTCTGCGACAATTTTCACATGCAATTGATATTTTACTTTTCATGTCTTTTTATTATACAATAAACAGAAAAAACTCACTTTCAAATAAAAACATATTTAAATTAGTTTTTTGTTAAAATAAAAATACTATGACATTTGAAAAAGAATATGAAATTATTGTTGTTGGTGGAGGGCATGCTGGTGTTGAAGCGGCTTTTGCTAGTGCAAATAAAGGACATAAAACAGCTTTAATTATCTTTGATAAAACTCGCATTGCAATGATGCCTTGCAATCCATCCATTGGAGGACCAGCTAAAGGAATTATTACCAGGGAAATTGATGCATTGGGTGGAGTTCAAGGATACTTTAGTGATTTAGCAATGATTCAAATAAAAATGCTCAATGAATCTAAAGGACCAGCAGTGCGTGCAATTCGTGCTCAAATTGATAAAGATAAATATTCTGAACTAATTTTAAAAGCTGCTGAAGCTCATCCAAATTTAGAAATTATCGAAGATACAGCAATTGAAATTTTAGTTAACAAACACAATCAATTTCAAGGAATTAAACTTGAAACTATTGGAAATATTAAAGGATTAAAAGGAATTGTTACCACTGGAACTTATATGAATTCACGCATATTACGCGGAGAAGAGGTTAAAATTTCTGGTCCAGATAATTTAAAAACTACCCCAAAATTAAGTCAATCAATGGAACAACTTGGATTTGTTCTTCAACGGTTAAAAACCGGAACTCCATGTCGAGTGTATGCTGATTCAATTGATTTTTCCAAAGTTGAAAAGGAACAACTTGATGATTCACAATTGCATTTTTCAAATCGTTCAAATGTTAAACTTGATAAACAAGTATCTTGTTATTTAACTTATACCACTGAGAAAACTCATCAAATCATTCGTGATAACATTCATCGTTCAGCAATGTACTCAGGATTAATCGAAGGAGTTGGACCAAGATATTGCCCTAGTGTAGAAGATAAAATTATGCGTTTTCCAGATAAAGAACGCCATCAAATTTTCTTTGAACCTGAAACTGCTGATGGAACCATTATCTATGTTAATGGATTAAGCACTTCATTACCAATTGATGTTCAAGATCAAATGATTCGTTCAGTTCCTGGACTTGAAAATGCTCGAATTCAAAAATGAGGCTATGCTATTGAATATGATGCAATTGACCCATTACAATTGCTTCCAACATTAGAAACTAAAATTATTAAAGGTTTATATACCGCTGGACAAATTAATGGAACTAGTGGTTATGAAGAAGCGGCTTGTCAAGGACTAATTGCTGGAATTAACGCTGCTCTAAGTTTGGAAGAAAAAGACCCATTAATTTTATCTCGTTCTGAAGCGTATATTGGGGTTTTAATCGATGATTTAGTTACTAAAGGAACTAAAGAACCTTATCGTATGCTCACATCTCGTGCGGAATATCGTTTATTATTAAGAAATGATAATCCAGATTTAAGACTTGCTAAACACGGAAACGAAGTTGGGTTGGTTTCGAATGAAAATTATCAAAAAATTGTTGATAAATACCAATTAATTGATCAAAAAATAGAGCAATTAAGCAAGGAATTTATTTCATCAAAAGACCCAGTAGCGATAAAATATGGTATTTTAAACGGAGTTTCATTACTTAAAGTAATTGCTCGTCCAGATGTGGAGCCAAGTTTAATTTTAGGTGATTTTCCATATATTGGAGAATTAACCACTAAAGTTAGATTAGATGGATATATCAAAAAACAAGAATCACATGCTCATAAAATTAGCAAGTTAGATAATTTTAAAATCCCAAGCGACATTGATTATACAAAAGTACAAAATCTAGCTACTGAAGCTCGCCAAAAGCTTGAGCAAATTAAACCTTTAACTATTGGTCAAGCATCGCGGATTAGCGGAATTAATCCAGCAGATATTCAAATGCTTATGTTCCATATTCAGACAATTTACGGTAAGAAATAATGAAAATTAACATTATTGCTATTGGAAGTTTAAGTAAAGAATTTCAAGTTTTGTATAATGATTATGTGAGGAAAATTTCATTTTTTGCTAAGATTAATTTAATCCAAATTAAAGAACAAAAAAATGATAATATTACTCAAAAAATTACAAAAGAAACTGAGTTAATTTTAGAAAAAATACCCAAAAATTCTCAAGTTATTTGTCTTTCCTTGCAAGGTAAACAAGTTTCTTCACAAGAATTTGGCAATTATTTCTTAGATACTGATAACATTACTTTTATCATCGGTGGTTCAAATGGAGTTATTGAAGAACACTTTAAAAATAAAATTTGTTTTTCGAAAATGACTTTTCCACACCAATTATTTCGAGTTATGTTAGTTGAACAGATATATCGCTCATTTACCATTAAGCACAATATTCCTTATCATAAGTAAAATATTATTTGTTAAAAATATCAAAAAGTCAACATAG
The DNA here is from genome assembly GCF_056781225.1 of Mycoplasma sp. 3686h. Taxonomy (NCBI): domain Bacteria; kingdom Bacillati; phylum Mycoplasmatota; class Mollicutes; order Mycoplasmatales; family Mycoplasmataceae; genus Mycoplasma; species Mycoplasma sp. 3686h. Next base: position 329,551 of record NZ_CM165562.1, read on the forward strand.
AACTTACTTTAAAAAAAGTAAGTTCTTTTTTTCACAAACCTAAAATATGTGTTAAAATATTTTTTTCGTTCTTATTTTTGTTCTTAATTTTTTATGAAAATAATTCTCTAACGTTAGATTTTATAAATTTTCGTTCTTATATCTAAACTGATAAAAATTAACAATTCATTTTTATTGATTTACCAAAATCATCGAAAACTCATAAAAATAACTTTGAGGTGTATTATGAAAAATCCAAAAAAAGTACTCACTTACTTAAGTGTGACAACCGGGGTAACTGCAGGTGCTAGTTTGGTATCTGTAGGTGTATTGTTATCATTACACAGTTCTTATAAAGCACCCCACCAACAAACTTACTACTTTATGGAACTCCAAAAACAAATCACAAAGAGTTCAAATGCATTAAAATTACTTTCACAAAAACAACAAAATAACGACAAAACCACAAAACTTTCCTCAGAAGTTGATTATGCAAATCGACTTTTAACTAACGAAAACTCAAGCATTGTATCAATGCTTGAACAAAGAAACAAACTTAAAACAGAAACCATAAAAACACTTTTAAGTGTTGAAAATGATCTTAATCAAACAAGAAATCTTGTTGATGAATATTGTTCATTAGTTAAAGATGAGGATTTTCAAGAAGCTATTTTAACTTCAAGAAATCAGGTAATGACCCAAATATCATTCCAAGAAAATAAATCAAACGCTCTTAATTCATTTTTTCAGGCACTTGATCCACTAATTTTGCAAGAAAACGAATTTTTAATTGGTTTAGAAACCAAAATTTGGACTAATCATAAAGAGCTTATGAAAAACAATTCTAGTAAATTTAGTACTCAGGAAAAAAGTGCTCTTTTATCAACTATTGATCAAATTTTATCTTTATTAGCTCAACCGACATACTCACGAGATGCATTAAATGAGTATGAAAAAGTTTATGATCAAATGGTTGATAAGCTTTCTCTTATCAAAGAACAAGAGAATGAATCCCTTAATAAATTCTTAGAAAATGTGATTAGAGTTGAAAATGAATTAAACGATTTAGCAATCGATCGTTCAATTCTTGATAATTTCATTCAACAAATTAATAATTATAAAGATATTGCTCTAAACCCAACTCCAAGCTTAGCGATTGATAAGGTCTTAGAAATTGATTATTTAAATAATTTATTTAATAATCAATTAGAGATTTTAATCAAAGCAACACCGGATATTAACAAACTAAAAGAAACTTTATTTTTAAGTTTGGAGAATTTAAAATCGGTTTCTTCGAGTTCAAATGTTCAAAAATTGGTAAATTTGCAAGCGAACAAAATTTTAAAGGGAAAAAATAAAAGCAATATTGAAGTTTTAAACAGTATTTCACACTCGATTAATTTAATTAGTGCAGTGACAAATATTGAAAACTTAAACAAAACTATTCAAAATAAAATTCACGAATCTTTAAAAAGCAAAAATCTTAATCAAGCAACTGCTCAAATCTTTAATGCACAATTAAAGGATATTTTAAATTTAAAACTAAATAATATTGATGAATATTTGCTTAAACTTAATAAACTTTACAATGACATTAATGATAATGTCCTTTTAACTTCGCTATTTAAAAATTCTCTCACTAAATTAAATGATCAAGTTTTACAATGTCTTGATAAAGGATTTAATGTAGATAAGAAAATTCTAAGTCAAATGACTTTTGATATTTCTCGCTTACTTAATTCAAATCCTTCGATTAATGAATTAAATAATACTTTAAGAACTCAAATTAATCAATTTAGAAAAATCAACCGTGCTGAATTAAAGAATTGATATGATTTTGCACTTTCGATCCTTAACACTGATAATGATGTTGATTCTCAAATCAAAGAAAAATTTGATTTTCTAAATTCTAAAGCTCTTGCATTTATTTCAAAAAATTCAGTTCCTATCAAAGAAGAAATGCAAGTTTTAATTAAACAATATCGTGAAGAATTTGCAAAAAGCAACATCAGTAAAGAACTTTCAAATATTTTGCTAAAACACACTCAAGCAAAAGAACAAGTTATAAAAGTGTTTGCTAATCAAAACTTAAATATTAATTCAAAAATTGGAAATCAAATTATTAACCAAATTGACGAATTACAAAAACAAGCTAAAATTCTGTCTAAAAATCCTAATTTATTATCAACACAAAAACAGGAACAATTATCAAAAATTATAAATCAACTTAACAATATTCAACAAACTGCTCAAATTTTTAAAAATATTGAAGGAGAAATTTTAATCGCAGATCAATTATTAGCATCTTCAAGTGATAAGAAATTAGAGCAAAACATTTTAAAACAAGAAACTTTTGAACTTGAACAAGTCAAAAATAAAATACTCGAGTCTATTGAACAAACAATAAATATTGATGATTTAAATGATTTATTTGTTCAACTAAATCATGCGATTGAAGATTATAAAAATAGACAAGCTCAATATCAGGGTGGAGAATTCTTAAAAGAAAACATTAAAGAAATTAATCGTGTTTTCTTTCCTTATTCATTGGGTGGAGCTCCTACTCGTATGCAGTCAAAAATGATTGATCAAATTAACATATATCACCGAAAATTGTCTCAAAAAACTTTAAGCATTCAAGACAGAAATAGTATTGTTCAAGAAGTTGATGACTTGATAAAATCGCTAAATTGAGCTAAAGAGTTAGAGTTGAAACACAATCAATTAAAAGATTTAGTGAACAACAATGAAACTAAAGATTTTGGTTCATTCAAACTAGAAGCAGAATTTAACCAAGTGAAAAAATTTAGTAATCAATTAGATCAAGAAATAGATAATTTTTCTACTTTTAAATTTGATAAAAAACAAATTCAAATTAAATTAAAAAATCTTAATAATGAATATGAAAAACTGTCATTAGCTATTGCAATTGGACTTTTACAAAAAGCAAACCAAGAAATTCAAGATAACAAAATTAACGATAGTAAATATGAAAATAAAAGTATATATAACCAAATTAATGCTTCAATTGTGGAAATTCAGAATCAAACAAATAATTTAATTAATAACCCTGATAAAACTAAAGATGAAGTGAATGAGCTAACAAAAACTATAAAAAGTTATTTACCTTTAGCTCAAGCTCTTAAAGCAAGTGCAAGTAAATTGATAAGTATTGATCAAGACCTAAACCCAATTACTTATACTAGTTTAGTTAATTCAATTATTAAAAAACCAATTTATGGTGAATTAAATGAGCCAACTAATAGTTTGATTAATTTTGGAGATTCAGAACAAGTAATTAAACTGAAAACTCAAATTTTAAATGATGAATTAACAAAAGTTCCTGAACGACTTGAGGCTGAAAACAAGCTAAAATCGCTGAAAAAAGTTTATTTAGATAATCAACGCAGCCACGTTATTTTTGATTATGCAATTACAATGTTTGACGATAAGATCGATAATTACAAAAACCAAATATCACAATTTTACATAAGCAATGCTAGTTTATTAATGTTGCGTGATGAAATTGATTTTTACATTAAAATAGAAACAGCAAACAAACAAGCGATCCAAAAACAATGAGATGATGTTCAAACACTTAAAACAAATTTAAAAAATAAATACGAGCAAGCTAAAAAAGTTGATGGTTTGTCTGACACAATTTATACAAATGCAATTTTTGCTGAGTTTGATACTTTAAAAGATAAGCAAGATAAAAATGGGAAAAATATCACTTCAACTCAGCAATTGCAAGATAAACTTAATCAACTAAAACTTGCATATGCTAAAGATTGTTTTGTCAATGTTTCAGACCAGTTAAATGAACAACTTAAATCATGAAATTCTTATTCAAGTGAAATTAAAAGCAATTATATTAATGTCTGGACTGAATTAATAACTAATTGAAACAAGACAATTAAACAAACAGTAATTCAATATCAAGATAATTGAGAAATAGCAAAAATTAATCAGGATTATCAAAAAATATTATCTTTAAATGCACTAATTATGCAGTTAAAAGTAATTTTTGATTATTTGAATTCTCATTCATATAAGTTTTCAGAATTTAAGACTCAAAAACCTATAAACTCTTTATTATCTAAACTTAAAAACAAAAATAATTATTCAGGTGATTCATACATCCAAAACGCACAGAGCATTATTGCACTAAGAGATGAGTTGAGAGACTTATATTTTGATAATGTTTCAATTCAAGATGTTCAATCAGGTCAAGAATCAAAAATTAATCAATATAAGCAAGCAATAAATGCAAAACTTGCATTAGCAAGTGGAAATATTGATTCAAATTTACAAAAACAAATTAATTCTAAATTAATGGATTTAATTAATAAAACCAAGTCAATTAAAACTAAAAATGATTTAAGTAAGATTGATTATGAATTAAGCAATATTCAATTTAATGATCAAGCACTCAAAAAGCTTGCAATAGTTACTAATCAAGCTCAAAAATTAGTTGAACGAAACCAAAATATTCCTTCTGAACAAGTCGGAAAACAATCAATTATCAATTTAATTTCAAATTTATATAGCTCTTATTCAAGCAATTATTTAGAGCTAATGGCTTCACAAACAAGTTCAAAAGCAAAAGAACTTGAAGATAAAATAGCATTATTTGAAAAATTTACTCAAGTGTACGAAAAAGTAAATGATGCAAAAAGTAAAATTCCAAGTGATTATGACAAAATACCAGAAGCAAAAACTAAACTTGAAACATATTATGACTTTTTAATCACTAGCTTAAATAGCGGATTGATTACTCAAGCTAAACTTTTAAATTTTGAAAATTCTTTGGTTTCAGTAAATAAATTAATCACTGTTCAGGTTGATAAAATAAACATTCAAAATCATGTATCAAATGAATCTGAATACACTAATTATAAATACAAAAATAAACAAAGCTTTAATTATGGATTTATTAAAGATGCTCAAAATCTTGCTCAAGTAATTTTAAAGAGCATTCCGAATAATCAAAATAATGCAACTGATATAGACACTGTGCTTTATCCAACTTTAGTTAATCAATTTCAAAATATTCATAACTTATATATTGCTCGTAAAAATTCTCTTAATTTTATTTATAAAAACAAGAACAATGCTATTGATTCAGGAATTAAAACTAAACAAGTTAGAAAACTTAGTTTGAATAATCAAATTAATCCACAATTCTTAGAACTAAAAGAAAAATTAGATGACTTTTACCACGATCAAGCACAATTAATTGCAAATGCACATAGCATAAATGAATTAACTAATATTAATTTAAATATAGCTGAGTTTGATCTGTTCTTTGATCAATATATGCAAATTGCCCAACTCATTAACATAGCACAAAATAAAATGAAAGCTATTAGCAATCATTCAAATCAAGCAAATGTTCAGGATACATTAACTAAATTAAACGATCAAATTAATAAAGGTAAAAGTTCTTACTTTAATAACAAGAATAACAAAGAACTTGAACAAAATATTTGACTTTTAGACACGTATATTGCACGTTTAGAATTAGCAAGTACAATTGCACAAAAACTTTCTCAACTAGATAATTTTAATTCTAAACAAGGAGAAAACGAATTTTTAAGTCAGCAAGCTAAAGTTCCATTGAAAAACATATTAAATCAAGTTTTTCAAGAGTTAAAAACTAATCCAAGTCTTGAAAATAAACAAGCTTATCAACTATTATTAGATAAATACGTTAAAGGTGTTTCGAATTATTCATATGCTATTGCCTTGATTAATTCAAAAATTCTTCAATCAAACATTTATAAAGCTCAACAATATTTAAACTCTTACAAAATTAAGATTAAAGCAAACCCAAATTATGAACCTTTAAATATTCAAACTTTATATTCAAGGCTAGAAAGTAAAATTACTCAAGCTTTAAATTTTTTACACGGTACAAATGGTGATGAAACAGAAAAATTAAGACTATCAAGCGAGCTTTACAATACCAATAATGGTGTTTTAGACTTAATTCTTCAAGCTCAACAAGCTAAAGCTAGAACAATCTATCAAAAGCATTTAAAATTAAGTCAATTTATTGCTCATAATTTTACTAATAGCAATAATTCTGTGATATTAAGCGATTATCAAACTATTGCTTTAGATCCAATTCAAACAATTGATGTTTCTAGTCCAAGTAGATTAGAATCGTTTAATAATGATTTAGTGTCAGCGCAAGATAAATATGATGATCAAATATTAGCGATCTTTAAATGAGAAGCTAATCGTTATAACTCATATAAAGATAAATTTAATCAATTTTATAATTTCTTAAATAATCCATCAACAGCAAACGTGGATAAAAAGTTAATTTTGGAAGTAAGTGGAATTACTCAAAGTGAATTAAACTCATTTAATCGAGCAATAAATCCAGAATCATCAGATACTCTCCATAATAATGCTAAAGCATATGCTCAAAGACTTAGTCAAAATGATAATAATCTTAAAGCTTGATTAAAAACTTTTAAGCAAAATGAACCAATTCAAGTACTTGCTAATGTTGCAAATGAGTTTGCTCATTATTATTCAAATCTTATTTCAATTAAATCAATTCCTTCGATTTTGATTAATTTCAGTAACTTGAATAGAATAAAAGAACAATTAAGTGATAATGGAAATATAAATATTCGCAAATCACTTAAAAGCACAAATTCTGAGACTAATGAGTTAGCAAACAAAATTAATAAATTTATAAATGAACTTGATTTGTTCACAACAGATAAGCAAAACAGCATAAAAAATAATTCTTTCCAAGACAATATTTCATTTGCTTCTTCAACTCCACAAGAGATTTTAAATCGAAGAAGCACATACTTTAATACATATAAAGATGTTGTGATATCTCTAGCTAAAGCAAAGGAAAAATTACATAATTTAGTCTTTGGAGAATCAGAATCAGACAAAGCAACCTTACAAAAAGCTTTAACTAATTATATAAAAGGAACCGAGCAATTTAAAGGTAGAGCAAATCTTAATCATTTGATTGAAAATATTGCTAATTCAGAACAAATCAAAGAAATTGATAATGATCCAGAAGATAAATTCAAAGTTGTAAAAACCGAATACAACAAACTTGCTAAACCAGCTTTAGAAAGTGTAAATGAGTTAAATTCATTGTCAAAAGACACTGCTAGTGATGCACAAATTTATAATTCAATTACTAAAGGATATGATTTAGCATACAAGTTATTTGAATGGACAAATAATTCAAGAAATACTAGTTTATTTTTTGATTTTCTCATACAAAAAGAAAATCAAAAAGCTAACTTTGAAGATATTGTAGCCAAAGAAAGTACTACATTAGAAAAATTTAGGGATACACTTGAAAATAATGATATTGAAGAAGAAACTATTCAAATTGATGGAAAAGAATATAAAGCTAAGAAAATTAGTTCACAAATTAATGCAAATGGTTCGAATAAAATTGGTGATTTGTTTAAAAAATTTAACAGTCTTAAAAACACTAAATTAATTTTTAACTCACAAAATATAGAGGTATATGTTTATAAATCAACAACTAATAGTAATGATAAATATATCACTTCACGTTTAACTGTTGATCCTAGAATTAAAAAAGGTTTTATAAATCTTTACTTTAGATATATTAAACCAAGTTCATTAACTAAGCAAAATAGTGCTTTTTCAAATGTTGAAAGTTTTGGAATTAAGTTTGAAAATGTAGGGATTTCATTTAAAACTTTAGATACCTTTGTAATTACTAAAGATAATATCAAGAATCAACAAAGTCTTGAGGAAACTCTTTTCACAGCTGAAGAAGCAGGGTGGAACAATCTTCAAGCACCGTCTCGTATATTCAGTGCTTTTAATAAATATTCACTAGCTAAAGCAATCGATGATAATGTTGAGTTTTATACCGAAAAGATAGACGAAGACATTAATGCTGAAAAATCTAATACAACAACCTCCTCACCTGAGTTTAGAATTAAGGTTAAATTAACCGCTCCTTATCAAAATTTTAAACAGTGAGGAGAAAAAATCTATTGAAAAACACTAAATCCGAATTTTGTGTCTGATAGTGGTCTCCAATATCAAAATAGCGATAATTACGTAATAGGTTTTATTAATAAAAATCAAAGAAATTTATATAACTGAAACGATAATTATCAATACAAATATAACCAAATTAAAGACAAAGATAAAAATTTATTATTCTTACCATTTATCATTGGAATACCAATGAAGAGGGATGGTGAAACCGAAAGAGTGTTAATGGTGATTTCTTGGCAAATTTTAATGCGTTTTGATAAGAATGCTACTAAGGATCCACAAAAAATATCACTCGGTAATGAACAAGTTTTAAAGCGTGTTTTCTTCTTTAAAAGAAAAAACCCTAATGGTTGAAATTACAATAAAACTAATACTGATGATGGTTTATTCACATATATAATGAGCAGAATTAAATATAGAGATCTTGAAGGTTTAACATTCAAAAAAATGGACGGTCAATTTACAAGTGGAAATTCAAGACTATGAGCACAAGATCCTAATATTGAAATGAAAGAAGATATTTCTGGTAAAGATCGTGGTCCAGGAACTAATGATTTTTATAAAGCAATTGGAGAACAAGGTTTCTTCAATATTAAATTTAAATTACATTAATTAAGTATTAAAGGAGTAATATGGTTAAAAACAAAAATAGTAAACTTAAAAAATCTCTTCTTTATTCAGCACTTTTAGTAGTACCAGCAACCACTGCTAGTTTAGGTGCAACTTTATTTACAATTCACTCAAAAGAAAATATGTCTCAGTCAACAGTTTATGGCAACTTTCTTGAAAGTGAAAGCATATTTAAAATTTATTCACCATATATAAAAGCTGATAAACAAGCAAAAGAGAAAATTGAACATTCTTATAATCAAGCTAAAAATGATTGAAAATCAAAAGAGAAAAGATTAGTTGAAAAATTAGATATTCTCGATAAAACACAAGAACTTGTTTTTGATTTTTATATTAATCATATCAACAAGATTCAAATCCAAGACCATGAACCTTTGGTATTTTGAAATAAAGTCATTTCCAACCAAGAAGCCCGGATTAGAGAATTAGATTTAAAGCAACAATTTTCAAACCAAAAAGAAAGTAATCGAGCTCATTTTTTTAGTCTAGTAAATACTAATAATATTCAAGCAAAACAAGATTGTTTAAAGAAACTTTCAAACCAAATTACTCAATTAGTTTCATCACAAAATGACATTTTAAATCCATTTATTAATCTTCTTGAGACTTCAACAAACAAGTTAGACAATTTACCTTTTAATGGACTTAAGAAGGAATTAAATTCAACTTTAATTCCATTATATTCACGGATTATTAGTTCAAATGTTCGTGTAAATGAAGTGGAAATTGCATCCCAAGAGACACATAATCAAGTTACTAAATTAGAGCAAATGCTTTTAAATTCTAAAAATGAGATCGATCAAATTAATCAATATTTAAATTTAATTCAACCTTTTGTCAATAATTTTGCTTATTCACAAAAAGAAAAAGATAATGTTCAAAACTTTCTAAACGCAACTAAAATTCAATTAGATATTGCATCTAATAAAGCCGATATTAATCAAATTTACAACAATATTATTACCTTTTATCAACAAATTTCCGATACACAGAAAAGTGTTACAGAAATTAAACAAGTCATATCAAAACTTAGTGATTATGTTGCGCAATTCAACCCTTTACTTAATTATAATAAGCAAGTAATTAACTCACTGATTATTAAAACAGCTTTAATTAACAACAAAAAACAACTCATTTCAGCTAAAAGCGATTTGTTCGGTGAATTTTACACACTTCAGTTTTCAAGTCAATTACTTGATGAATTAAATCATAAAATTAAGCAAGCATTTGACAATCACATTATCAATAAAGGTAAATTTAATTCATTAAATGGACAAATTCAGAATATTGTAAATCAAAGAATGAATACTAAAAAGCTTTCTCATCAATTATTTACCTTTTACAACTCTTTCACTAAAGAGTTTGAAGAATTAACCGTAGTTAATAAAGAATTAAAACTCATTCAAACACAAATTTTGCAGATTAATAGACTGAAGTTTACCAGTGAACATATCAAAAGCAAGTTAAATAAACTCAATAATGAAGTAGTGAAAACTTATTCAAACATAGTAAGTGTTTCATTTATAAAAGCAATTAAAAATCAACTTAATGAAGAATTAAGAAACACCTTAAGAGCTAACCTAAAGGAATTAATTAGTTTGTTTGAAACTCAAGTTAAATTGGTCAGAGATTTAAACAATGCCAACAACAAAGAACTTTTAGAACAAGCACAAGAGTTTAGTACTCATTCACTTGAAATGAAGAGTGATTTTAATCCAGTCTCTTCAAGTCGACTAATTGAAAGAATTGTTCTTTACAATAACAAAATACAAAACTTAGTTAATGTCTATAAGCAAGCTCAAGTTCAAAATCTTGCAAACTTTGCTAATGATTATTTAAAAGAAGTCTTGTCGAATAATAATGCTAACTATATTCCTACAATTAATGAACAAAAACGGATTGATTTATACAATATTTACAAAGATAAACTAAATCAAATTCGTGACCAAATTAGCAAAGGTAAAGGTGAATTATCTTTAGAAATTGAGCTTGAAAATATTACTCAAAAGCTCTATAATCTCACTTACACTGGAACACATTTTCGTAAATTATCACAACTTGAGCAAGCAGCTAAGCAAATGATAAAACAAAAACAAACCCATGCAATTTCAACCTTAATTAAACCTTACATAGATAATGCAGTTAATCTTTGTTCTCAAGTACAGGGTTTATTCGAAAATCCAAACACTACTTTAGAACAAGTTTTAAGCTTGCATCAGCAATTAGATCGAGCATTAAAAGATTTAAACCAAGCTGATATTAAAATTTTAATCCAAGCTAAAGTAGAAGAATTAAAAACAGAAATTGACATCAATTATCAAGAAAATTATTCAAGTTTGGGTGCAAAAATGTTGTTTAACCAATACACTCAATTACTTGATCAAATCCAAGATTCATTAAATCAAGATACAATTCAAAAGATTCCAACTAAAGTTAATCATTTAGTGTCATTAATTCCTGATTTATATCAACTTGAAGTTAATTCAAAAGAATTATCTAAAATTATTTCGCTCAAAAATTCATCTCTTTATACTGGAACTAAAACCAGGGGAATTATTAATTTTGCAAAAGAAGAGATTAAAAAAGCAAGCCAGATAATCAATTCAATCAACTTAACTCCTGAACTTGTGAGTTTACAAGAATTACAAAAAAGCAAAAATAAACTACTTGAGCTTCAAGTTTTGATTGGAAATACTTATAACCAAGAGAAAATTAGCACAATTAACCAAGAAATTCAAATGAGTGCTCCAACCCAAAGCGGTGGAGCAAATGATATTTATCAAGAAAACTTAACTAAACTTGATAATTATTTAAGCAATCAAAAATCAGCTGAATTAGCTGATAAAATGGAAATATTAAAAGAACTTGCTAATGTTTCAGCAAACTTATTAGCTTTATATAATTTGTATAATGTCGATGATTCAAAAGATTTATCACTACATATTTTGAAACTATTAGAAAATAATTTTCTATCTGGTCAAGATACAAGAGAACAAATTCTTGTTAAAATCAAAAACCTTAAACAAGCTTGTCAAATTATTAAAGCTAAAAAGACATTTTTAGAAGTTGCTCAAAAATTAAAGAGTATTTTACAAGAAAATCAAGATTGGAAGATCTATAAAGAACTTAAAGTTGATAGTGATTTAATATCACAAAAAATCAACTCAATTATCAAAAATGATGATTTAACAATAGAGCAAATTCAAGCCGAAAAAACTGATTTTGAAACTAAAATTAAGTTATATAAAAATCAAAAAATTAATCTTTTAAGCTCATTAAATCAAGTTATTAGTCTAGTGGATAGCAAACAAATTAACTTAGATAATAACATTATTAAACTAACTAGTGCTAATGAAAATTATCAATTTAACACTTATTATCCAAAAGTTAAAGAACAGTATGAAAGTGATAAAAACTCTATTCACTGAAATAATGTTGATAATAATGACATTAAGAATTATTTAACAAAGCTTGAAATTGGTTATTTAAAAGATTTTGCTTTAAATAATCTTAAAGATATTCAAAGCATTGTTAATTCAATTAATTCTAATAATTTGCAATTAAAAAACAAAATTGAGAATGCTCAAAAATCGTTTGATAATTGAGTAAAGAGCAAACTAGAATCAATTAATCTAACAATGGAAGAAATTGAACACATAAATCAAAAGATTACTCAATTTTTAAATTTAATATCACTTCAAAAACAAGTTTTAAGTTTTATTACTCAAAATCAAAATCAATCATCTCAAACTCTTCAAAACGCTATTAATGCTTCAATTGTGGATATAAGTAAATTAGACAATATTAATTCTCAATATTTAGCGTTAAACCAAAATTATCTTAGCCAAGCAGGGTTAAATGAAATTAAAGCTAATATTCTTGCAATTTTAGAAAATGATGATTTAAGAAATGGTGCATACGGAATTGTCAAAAGTTTTTACAATCAAATCGCGAGCACCTTTGATCCTATGTCTATTACAAAGATGAATAGTTATGTAGATAGTGTCAAAACTTTAGCTAATTCAAGCACATCTTTAGAACAATCTAAAGAATTACTAAATCAAGTTATTTCAGTTAAAAATAAGATTTATTCAATTGCTCAATTAGCAATAAAGGTAGGAATTAGTCTAAACACTCTTATCAATATAAACACTAACAATGTATATTTATCAAAACTTAACGAACTTATCAACCAAGCAAGAGAAAATTATTTTACTCAATCACATGATAACAACATTGAGTATTACCAAAATCTAAGCAATCAAATTTACTTTACAACTCAAAAGTTAATCGCTTTTGATGTTTTAAGCTCAAAAATTAGTCAAATTAGAAATATTATCAATAAGTCAAGCTTTAATTTAAGAAGTTTAAATGGTAAAAATGGTTTAGAAAAACTAAAAGAGTTTAATGATTATTTAAATGATTTTGAAAAATCTGCTTTAAACCAAGAATATAATTCCCAGGCAGTTACTAAAATTAACGACTTAACATTTAAAGTAAACGAGTTAAAAAATATCATTCAAGCAGATGAAGAAACATTACTTTTTGGCACAAGTTTAGCAGTAAATAATTTTGCTATTTCAAAAACAGATTTAGATGATGTGCTTAAAATAGTTTGAGATAGTTTACCAAAAGATAATCATCAAAGTGCTCAAGAATATCAATCTGCAACTCAAAACATTGTTAAAAATATTTACGCTCAAACAGCATTAATTAAAAGTCGCAACATTTACCGACATGAGAATGCAATTAAAATTAACTCTTTGAAAGAAGACTTGTTTGAACCTTTAGTGCACAATGATTTTAAAATTGCTTTAACTAAATTTCTAGATAATCTATATAAGCAAAACCAAATTCAAAATACTTTGACCATAGCTCCAAATCAAAGTGGAGAGTTAAATATTATTCGTCAAAAAATTAATCTTGTTCAGGAAAAGTTAACAACTTTAAAAACACTAGCAAGTAAGGTTTATCAACTTAATGAATTAATCAAGAAAATCAATACTAATCAAACATTAGTAAATAATGTTAAAAGTCAAGCTCTTGAGTTAATTCAACGAGCTCAACTTTATTACGATAATACTGATAAAATGAGCTTAGAAGGTGAAAATTCAATTGAAAAAATCCTTGAACAATTAGAAAATATTCACTTGAGATTAAGCTTATTAAATACTTATGATCAAGTTAAAACTAAATGTGAAACAAACGAGCTTTTAAGCGACAATGAAAAGCAAGTTATTAACACTAAACTAAACCAATTTATTACTTTATACAATGCTCCAAATGCTAATTTAAAGCAATTATTTAATACTTACTTTGCACCAGCAGAACAAGTTCACTCAAATAAAGAGAAAAATTTACTCATTGAATATGCATTAGATAATGCTATTAAACTTAAAGCAGAGTACAAACGAGCCTTAAATTATATTACTTTCCAAGATGCTCAACTGGATAATGCAGCTGTAACAATTAAGTTTAACCAACTTAATGCATTGATTAACGGTGCAAATGGTGTTATGACTACTCTTGGTAATGTGAATAATAATGAACAAGCTAAAGTTCATTTACTTAACGTTATTAAAAGTAATATTGATCAATTAATTAATGCAAAACGTGAACAAGTTAAAGAAACATTAACCTTGAATAATGAACTTAAAAGCTATTTTGATAAGATAGTTAGCAAGGTAAATCCAAATACGACAATTACTTATATTGATGGGTTTATTCAAAAAGGAATAAATGATTTAGAATCAATATCTTCAAGTTTAAATGATCTTTCATACTTGCAAGCAAATGCTTATTTATCACCAGCTCAATCAGTGACCAAAGCACAAATTTTTGATTTATACAATAAAGTTAAAGCAAAACTAGTAAACATTCAAACTAATGTTCTTAATTATGTTGATGAATTTAGAATTGATAAAAAAGCAATTTGAAGTGGAGCGAACTTACAATTATCAGCTTATAAACCGCTTTTAGCACTAAAAGAAAAAATTGCATATGCTTTAAGTTTAGATTTTAGCAACATTAATAATTATTCAAGTAAAGTTGATCTTTTAATAAACCTCATTGAAGGAGATTATCAAAAAACTATTAATGATTTTATTAAGTATGTTAAAGAACAATTTGCTCAAAAATTTGTGTCTGCTAATTCAAAAAACGGAACTGGTTTTTATGTGAATTTAATCAATAAATTAGACCAATTAAAGCAAAATATCAAGCAAAAAGGAAAAAATTTATACAAATATAATCAAGTTGAAGAACTTGAAAATCACTATGATAGTTTTAAGAAAGAGTTTGAAAATGCTAATAACATTTATGCTTTATTAGCATCTAAAAATAATGCATCATCATTAGCTAATTTTGCTAATCTAGTTAATCAATTAAACTTCAGCTTTTTAAATTTACAAAAAGCAATTAAAAACACTCTTGCAAAAACAATGTCATTTAATCCACTTGAAAGTGTTTTTGCTGATCTTTATCAAGAAATAAAGTATCAAACCACATCAACTGATACTAATGAAATTAAAAAGCAATTTAACGAGTTTAAAAACTCAATTCAAGTAAAAATTGAGCAAATTGATACATCAAATAATTTTGATTTTGGTTCACTAAATCAGAATAGTAATTTAGCTCAACAATTATTTGAGCTAATCCAAGTAATAAATGAATATAATGACTGGATTAAAAAAGATAAAAACAATAGCTTATTATTCAAACAACTAGAAGCAAATCCAAGCATAACCAATCCACTTGCTCCAAGTGAAGATGGATTGAATCAAAAATATGATCAAAAATATAAAGTCATTATTGCTAATGAAAATATTACCAGAAAGAAATTTACTCAAACTTTTGAAAAATTAGCAAATAACAGCTCAAATGACTTGGTTGAAATTGATAATAATGATAGCTTCTTAGCAATGTTTAAGCAATTTGCTTTTACAAGTAAGGACATTGAAAAAGCAAGTGATTTAAAATCAATTTTCTCACCATTAAAACTCAAAGTTTACATTAAAAAATATGATCCAAATGGTTGATTTAATCTTATCCCTTCAAGTAAAGAAGAAGTAGACCGTCAGTCTCTTAAAGCAAAAATTGTGTATAAATACGAAACTAATTATGTTGATGTAGGTCAAGAACAGGTTGAAAAAGAAGTAGTAATAACTTTTAAAACTCTTGATACTATTGCAATTCCAAGAGAAACATCAAGTATCTTCATAAGCGACCAAGAAAAAGTTGGAATTAATGCTAAATATGAAGTAATTGATGTTGATGAAGCTGGTTGAAATATTGCTCAGGTCACTGATGCAAATAGTGAGCAAGCTAAAAAAGTAAAGGAGCAAGTGATTACCAAAGTTTATAACAAAATGAAAAGTGCTATTTTTGGAATTAACAAGAATAATAGCAATCCCACAAAGGATGGAGAAATTGTTCAATTTAAACCAGAGTATCAAAATTCGCTTAAGGACACTGAGCAAAATATTAGATATACCACAAATTCTACAAATTCAAGATTGAGTGCATTTTTAGATAAGAATAATCGAGATAAGAATGCTCAATATGGATTTGATTTTGAAAATCAATTATCAATCCCGATTACTTATAATGTTTCATTAACTTCTACTAAAGACCATGAAATCTTAAACATCATCCCACTTGATAAAGAAAAAGGATTTGCTTTCTTACAGCTCAATGGTGGTGTTATTACTGGGTTTCCAACATATGGTAAGAGAAATGGGCAAGAAAAACCTGAGTCATATGAATACTTTTTACGTGCACGTGATGGCGGTGATGTTTATAACATTTATAACGACCATGCTTGATGATGAACAACTCCTATTAGCAAACTTCCAACTGGACTTAATCTCAACTTATATACGTTTAATATTGATTATGATCCAATTACAAGAAAAGTTTATTTCTACAATTCATGGACTGAAAACACTCTTCTAGTGATTAATAAAGATAAACTTGCAGCTTCAATTAAAAGTTATATGAATAATAATTCTCTTAAGCAAAGTGAAAAGCAATTCTTACAGACTTTATCAAATAAATTTGGAACTCAACCAAAGAATTATCGTCCAACCCCAGATGAATTAGCAAAAACATTTTCAATTTTTGCCTCGTTTAGTGATCAAGTGTTTAAAAATGTTATTTCAAATGCAAATCGTTGATTAATAACCTTTATTTATGAATCACTTGGAGCAAATCCGATTTTACCAATTACTGGTGGAGAAAGCACAGTATATCGAACAAATAAAGATGATCCAACAACCGCAACCTTAAAACCATTGCCTAGTGCTGATTATAAACAAAAAACAAATGAGCTTATTAAAGCTTCAGCAAGACAATCATTATATGCTGCTTGAATTAACTCGTTCTGATTCAAAATCCGTTAACCAATGGACAAATACATAGGAAAAAAGCACATTTATGGAAAAAAGCATCAACCTTTAAAATTCGATGCTTTTTTTCTGCAAAAATTTCCACATTAGTGGAAATTGGTGTTTAAAAACGTTCGATTTACGTGCTAAACATGATATTTACTATATAATAAAAAATAATAAATTATTTATAGCGATTAATATAAAAAAATGAGGTGTATTATGAAAAAATCTAAAAAAGTACTAACTTCTCTAGCTGTTACAGCCGGTGTAACTGGAGGAGGAGCTTTAGTATCTGCTGGAGCATTGTTATCTTTACACAATTCAGTCAATGTTAAACGTAAACAGACATACTTTTTTATGGAATTGAAGAATCAAGTTGAAATAACTCAGTCATCATTAAAATCGCTCACACAAGAACAATTAAGCAATGAAAATATTAAAAATCTTTCGCTTGATGTTGATTATGCTAACCAACTTTTAGCTAATGAAAATTCTTCGATTGGTTTGATGCTTATTCAAAGAAACAAACTTAAACAAGAAACTCCAAAAGCACTGCTTGATGTTGTTAATGATATAGAACAAGAAAAAAATCTTGTTAATGAATACTATTCTTTAGTTAAAGATGTTGATTTTCAAAATATGACTTCAGGAGCCAAAGATAGAGTAATTCAAGCACTTTCTTCTCAATCAAACAAAGCTCAAGCACTTGAGTCCTTTTTCCAAACCATTGATAAGTTTATTGCTCTGCAAAATGATTATCAATTTGAATTAGAAACTAAAATTTGAACTAATCACGAACAATCAGTCAAAAATATTTCAACCAAATTTAGTGCTCAGGAAAAAAGTGCACTCAATTCAACCATTGAACAAATTTTATACTTACTTCATCAACCAACATACTCACGTGATGCTATTGATGAATATAACAACATTTATGAAGAAATGATTAATAAGTTATCTTTAAACAAAGAAAAAGAAAACACATCACTTAACAATTTCCTTGAAAATGTAATTCAAGTTCGCAAACAAGTTAATGAACTTAAAATTGATGATTCACTTAAAAACAACTTTTTAGAACGGATTGATAATTTTAAAGCAATTGCTTTAAACGATTCGCCAACATTAGCTATTACCAAAGCTGAAGAAATTGTTTATTTAAACGGTTTGGTGAACAATTCGTTAAGTGCTTTAATTCAAGAAACCCCCGATTTAGATAAATTACGTGTAAAACTTTCACAAGATTTAGCTAATCTCCAATCAAATAATTTTATTCCTGCGGTTCAAAATTTAATAACTAATCAAATTGAAAAAATTCAATCAAACCCAACTCAAACTCCAACTGACCTTTTAAACAGCATTGCTCAAGTAAATGATTTAACAATTACTGTTAAAAATATCGAAAAATTAATCGATACCATTAACACTAAAATCAATCAATACTTAAATGAAAAAAACCTTGCTCAAAGTGATGGACAAAAGTTTGAAAAACAATTAAACGATATTGTTGAGTCAAAATTTGATAATACTAACGAATATCTCACTCAATTAAATCAATTGCACAATAACATTTATGACAATGTGCTTTTAGGTAGTGTTTTTAAAAACTCGCTCAAAAAGATTAACGACCAAGCAATTGAAGCACTTGATAAAGGATTAAATGTTAATAAAGATGTTTTAAACAAAATGTCAAATAATATTTCAAACCTACTTAACTCAAATCCTTCAGTTAAAGAGCTTAATGATACTCTTAGAGTTGAAAGTCATCGTTTAAGAGATATTAATCTTACTGAATTGAAAAATTGATTTAACTTAGCTGAGCAAATTTTAAATACTGATCTTGAAATTGATTCAAGCATTAAAGAAAAATTAAGATTTTTAAATACTCAAGCAAGCAAACAATTTCCTGCAGAAAAGGCCGCTATTCGTGGAGACTTACAAATCTTAATTGCTCAATACCGTGAAGAAATTGCTAAATCTCACATTAGTGAGGGTCTTCAAAAGACCTTATCAAAATACGGTGATACTCGTCAAGCTCTTTTAAAAGTTTTCCCAGAACAAACCAATGGTCAAATTGATTCAGTTTTTGGTGCTAAATTGTTTGAACAAGCTCAAGAACTGGCAAAACAGGCAAAAATTACTGCTCAAAACCCAAACTTAACTCAAGTTCAAAAAGAAAGAAGATTCCTTGATATTCAAAATTCATTAGATCAAATCGAGAAAAATGCTCAAACTTTCAAAGAACTTGAAGCTAAAGTAGCTTTAGGAGAACAAACTATTGAATCTTCAAATGGTAAAAAATCTGAACAAGCTTACTTAGAACGTGAAGCTTTAGCAATTACTCAAATAAAAACCAAGATTCTTCAAGCTTTAAACGATCCTTCTAGTGTAAGTGATTTAAATTCTTTATCTGATCAAATGGATCAAGCAATTAAAGATTACAAAGATAAACAAGCCGAATATCAAAGTGGTCAAGCTCTTAATGATTACTTTAAACGAATCAATGATCTCTTTGCTCCTTATTCGCTTGGTGGGAAACCAACTTCAATGCAACAAAAACTGCTTGATAAACTCGGTTCTTATCAAAAAGCACTCACTTCAACTACCTTAACTAAAACTGAACGTGATTCAATTAATGATCAAATTCTCAAATTAATGGATGTAGTCAATTCAGCTCGTGACCTTGAAGTTAAAAATAATGATTTAAAAAATCTGGTTAAAAATACTGAAAATAATGATTATGCAACCTTTAAACCTACTTTATATTTTAATCTTGCTAAAGCACTCAATCAAGAAGTAGATACCTTTTTAGTTGATTTATTTAATCCTGATTTTGATTCAGTTAAAATCAATAGTTATATTCAAAGTTTAACTAATCAATATTTATCTCTTGCTCTAGAAATTTCTGGTGCTTTGTTACAAAAAACCAATAAATTAATTCAAGATAACAAAATTAGTGATCAAACTTTAATCAATCAAGAACCTTACAATCGCATTAATGCTTCAATTGAAAGTATTAATACTCAAGTTAATACTTTATTGAACATGCAAAATAGAACTCAAGCTCAAGTTGATGAACTTGAAAATACCATTAAGCGCTACTCAAAGCTAGCTATAGCACTCAAAGCTAGTGCTGATAAATTAACAACTATTAACCAAACAACCAATCCAATTGCTTACAAAGCACTAAAAGATTCAATTATTGATAAACCTAATAATGGAGGTGCTAACGAACCAGCTAATAGTTTAATTGCGTTTGGTGATCTTCCTGATACTATTGATTTTAAAACTCGAATTTTAACTGCTGAATTAGATAAAAATTCAACTCGAATTCAAGTTGAGAATAAATTAAAGAATTTACAAAATATTTATGGAGCAAACGAGCGTAATCACGCTATTTTTGATGATGCAATTCGAGCTTTTGATCCCAAAGTAGTTGATTATCAAAATCAATTAGGACAATTTTATGCAAGTAAGGCTAACCTGACTACTTTAAGTCAAGAAATTGATTTTTTCATCACTCGAGAAATCACCACTAAAAACGCAATTCAACAAGCTTGAGATAATGCTATTGCTTCTAAAAATCGCTTAAAAGGTGAATACGATCAATTAAAACAAACTGATGGAATTACTAATTCACCCAAAACAGATACTGTCTTTAATGAATTTGATAATTTAACAAATGCAGTTGATTCAAATGGTAAAAAAACTACTTTAACCATGAATCTACTTGCTAAATTAAACCAACTTGAACTAGCATATGCTCAAGATTCATTTACCCATACTGCTCAACAAATTAGCACTAATCTTAATCCGTTTAATTCATATTCAACCCAAACTAAAAATGGTTATAGTGATAGTTGAAAAAATATTCTTACTACTTGACAAGGTGCATTGACTCAAACTGTTAATAATTATTCAGTTGATTTAGATTTAAGCAAAATTAAGCGAGATTATCAAAAAATCTCAGCTTTAAACGCCTTAATTGTCCAACTGAAAGAAATTTTTGACTATTTTGACAATAATTCTTTATCTGATCCAAGTCAAAAGAACATTGATGTTTTAACCACTCAACGTCCAGGAAACACACTCTTTGCTAAACTTAAAGATACTAGCACATATACAAGCGCTACTAGTGATATTTTATATAATCAAACTCCAATTAGTATCATTACTCTTAGAAATGAATTAAGAAACGTTTATCTCGATAATGTTTCAATCGAAGAAGCAAAAGCTTCACAATTAACTAAAATCAAAACTTACAAAATGAGTATTGATGATGCACTAAATATTATTGCAAATAATATAGATACTGCTTTAAAAACTCAAATTGATAACAAGCTTGATGATTTAATTGTTCAAACTAATGCAGTTCAAACCAGAGACCAATTGACTAATATTGATGATATGCTCAGTGACATTCAGTTTAAAGAAGAAAGTTTAAAACTTCTTGCTAAAAAAACTAAACAAGCTCAAACCCTCACTGCTAAGAATAATTCAATTCCACAAACTCAAACCGGTAAACAAGCTCTTGTGACTGGAATTAGTAATACTTACACAGGGTACACAAATAATTATTTAAATCTTAATTCAGATCAATTAGTTACTAAAGAAAAAGAACTTGAAGATCAAATTGCTTTATTTAATAAATTTGTTCAAGTATACGATTCAGTTGATCGTGCAAAACAAAGTTTCTCAGTTACATATGTTGAAGGTACTGGAGCTCAAGGTACTGCTGCCGCTGGACGCACCAAAATGATTGGATTTTTAGACCATTTAATTGAGCAATTAAATCAAGGAACAACTACTCAAGCTAAATTATTTACTGTCCAAAATACTTTAGATGTTGCACAACAATTATTAACCTTACATGAGGAAAAAATCAATATTATTAATACTCAAGTTGCTAATGAACATAAATATGATAATTTCACCTATAAAAGTGGAGCGACAGCCGCTAATTATGGGTTTGATCACGATGCTAAATTACTAGCGGATACTATTTTAGCAAGCATTCCTGATAATAATAAAACTGCTACAGATATTTCAACCCAATTAAATCCAAATTTAACATCTCAATTTAAAAGTGCACTTGATTTATATTTAGCTCGTAAAAACGCTTTGGATTTTATCTACAATAATGGTAATAATCCAGCTGATAAAGGAACTAAAACTAAAGAAGTTGATCAATTAATTAACAATATGGGTCAAGTTGAGACTAAGTATGCAACCTTAAAAGGAAAAGCTGACGATTTCTTCCATACTCAAGCACAAAAAATGAAAGATGCAACTGATCGTTCAACTATTGATGCTGCTATTTTAGAAGCAGTTGAAACTGACGTTTTCTTTGAAAAATATAAAACCATAGCTGAGCTTATTGATACTGCAAATCAAGCTACAAATAGTATTGCTACAAATCTTAATTCTGATGTAAACGTTACTGCTTCAATTAATAAACTGAATACTGAAATTACTAAAGCTCAAGGATATTATTACACATCTAAAAACGCTCAAAATCTTGATAATAGCATTTTCTTACTTGATACATATACAGCTCGTTTAAACTTAGCAATTGCAGCTGCTAAAAAGCAAGCAGAATTAAACACATTTCCTTCGACTCCAGGAAATGGTGAGTTTTTAAGTCAAGGAGCTAAGACTCCGCTAGCAAGCATTATTAATCAAGCATTTACTGATTTAACCACAATTCCAGAAACCAAAGATAATTACGATAAATTACGGGAAAAATATCTCACAGGTTCAGCAGATACTTCATATAGCATTGCCTTTATTAACTCAAAAATTCTCCAATCAAATATTCAAAAAGCTCAAGAATATTTAAATTCTTATAATACTTTAAGTAATAATGGTAATAATGATTATGAAACAGTTCCTATTAAAGCTTTATACACTAATTTAGCAAATAAGATCACTGAAGCAACTTCAATTTTAAATAATACTGCACATAATGAAACAGATAAATTAAGAGTAGCAAATGAGATTTATAATTCAAACAATGGAATTTTGGATCAAATCTTTGCTGCTGAGCGCGAAAAAGCTAAACAAGCTTATGCTCTTCATTTATCGCTTGATAAATACATTACCAATAACTTTACTGACCCGAATATTTCTCCAAGACGGTCAAATTACGAAAGGGATGCTCTAAAACCACTTGAAAGTATTGACATTTCAACAGCACAAAAATTAGAAACTTTTAATACTAAACTAGTCCAAGCACAAGAAGAATATCAAGACCAACGGGTAGATTTATTAAAATGAGAAGCTAATCGTTATAACTCATATAAAGATAAATTTAACCAATTTTATGATTTTATCAACACTGGAACTAGCAATGGAACTAGTAAAGAATTTGTGCTTGAAGTAACTGGAATTAGTCAAGCTGAATTAGACCAATACAATAGCTTAATTAACCCTCTTGTTTCAGATACGATTCGAACCCAAGTTAGAGATAATGTTAATCGAGCAAACGGAATGAGAAATGATATTAAAAACTGACTTAAAACTCAAGTTGATAACACTGTAATTGAACAAGTGGTTAATGCTGCTGATGAGTTGTATAACTTTTATTTAAATCACATTTCAATTAAATCAATCCCTTCGATTTTAGTTAAATTTAGTAATTTAACTAAGTTTAAGGATGAATTAACTGATAATCCAAATCCTGCAATGGAAAATGTTCGTAAATCACTTAAAACCACTCATTCAGAAACTGGAACATTAGCTACTCGAATCAATGAGTTTTTAACTGAAATGAATAGCATTTCAAATACTGCTCAACAAGATATTCGCGATGAAGTTCTTGAACCCAACGTTTCATATGCTAATGGAACTCCAGCTAATATTACTACTCAAAGAAATAATTACTTTATGCATTACCAAAACTTAGTAATCGCTCTAGCAAAAGCTAAAAGCAAGTTACTGGAATTGGTCTTTGGAACTAATGCACAAGATACTAATACTCTCCAAAAAGTACTCACTAAATTCCTTGATGGAGCTAATAATTACGATGGTCGTGCTAGTTTAACTAATCTGTTGAAATATCTTGCCACTCCAACTCAAGCTAATCCCAACATTGCTCCTGCCCAAGATCGATTTAGATCAGCTAAAACCGAGTATGCTAAAATCTCAAATCCTTCAGTACAAAGTAAAAATGAATTAAATGCTCTGCAAAAAAACAGTGCTAGCGATATTGATATTTTTGGGGCAATTACCAAAGGGTTTGACTTAGCATTAAGATTATTTGAATGAACTACCGATTCTGAAAACACAGATTTATTCTTTGACTTTTTAACTCAAAGTGTAAGTGGTACATTTAATTATGCCAACATACTTGCTAAAGAGGAAACAACCTTAGAAGCCTTTAAAAACGTCATTACCAACAATAGCATTACCGAAGAAAATCTTAATATTGAAGGAACTACTTTTAAAGGAAAAAAACTCAATCCTTTATTTAATCCTAACGGAACTGGAATGCTTGGTAATTTATTCGACAGATTTAACATTCTTAAAGGAACCAGTGCAATTTTTAACACTTCTAATGTCGATGTGTACATTATCAAACCTAATACTACCAATGCTGAATATGTTGCTTCACGTTTAACTTCAGATCCTCAAGTTCGTAAAGGATTTATCCAACTTTATTTCAAATTCCACAAACCTAATAATATTACTGATGCTAATAGTTCTTTTAGTAATGCAGATGGTTTTGGAGTGAGATTTGAAAACATTGGAATCTCATTTCATACCTTAGATGCTTTATTAATCACTAAAGAAGACATTCGTGATTCAGCTCATTTAGATCAAAAACTTTTTACAGCTGAAGAAGCTGGATGAAACAACCTTGAAGCACCATCTCGTATACTAAGTGCATTTAACAAATACTCACTTGTTAAAGCTATTGGAGATAATACTAAATTTTACGTAGAGAAAATTAACGAAGGTATAGATGATCCAATTTCTGCAAACACTAACTCTACTCCAAACTTTAGGGTTAAAATTAATTTTTCTAATCTATATAAGGGATATCAACAAATTGGAGTTCAAATTTTTTGAAGAACCTTAAATCCAAACTTTGTTTCAGATACTGGAATTCAATATCAAAACACTCCTGCTTATAGCACTGGACTTATTTCTCAAAAAGATCAAAATCAATATAATTGAGCTAATACCTACCAATATCGTTTTAATGCTCAAAAAGATCGAAACAAAAATCTACTATTTCTTCCGCTTGTTATTGGTGTACCAATGTTTTTACCAAATTCGAACGGTGAAATAGTGTTAATGGTGCTTAGTTGAAAAATCTTAATGAGATTTGATAAAAATAATACTTCAAACCAACAGATAATTTCACTAGGAAGTGACGATTCTTTAAGACATGTCTTTTTCTTCAAACGTACCAGTGCAGGAAGACGACATTTTACTGGTCAGAGAGAAAACGAGGACTTTTTCGAATATACAATGAATAAAATTAGTTTCAGGGATTTAGAAGGATTATCGTTTAAAGACTTGAGTAATTCAAATTTATGAGGACCTGATCCATATGTTGAAACAATGGATAATCTTTCTGGAAAAGGTGGAATTGGAACGCCAGAATTTTACAATGCCATTGGACAAAATGGATGATTTGATGTTAAAATTAAACTTCACTAATTTAAGGAGATAATCATGATAAAAGTTAAAAAAACTAATATTAAAAAAGCAATTCTAATTTCATCCTTAATTACAGCTCCAGCGGCAGTGGGTTTGGGTGCGACATTATTTATGATTCACTCAAAGGAACAGGTCAATGGATTAACAGTATATGGAAACTTCCTTGAAGGTGAAAATAATTTCAGACTTTATTCTCCATTTATTAATGCTTCTCAAGAAGAAAAACAACAAATCGTTGATACTTATAAACAAGCTAAAGAACAATGAAATTCAAGAGATAAAGGATTACTGGAAAAACTAGCTATCCTTGATAAAGCTCAAGAAACTGCTTTTAATTTTTATATTGATTACATCAACCAACTTGAATTTAAAGACCAAGAACCATCAACTTTTTGATCGAAAATTATCCTTAATCAAGAAGCAAGAATTCGTGAACGTGACTTACAAGAACAACTAACTCAACACAAAAAAGACCAAACTTTAAAATTCTTTAATGTTCTTTATAGTGCTGATAATGCACAAAAACAAGAATATTTAAAAAATCTTTCTAGTGTGATTAGTAATTTAGTTGTTTCACAAAACGAGAAATTAAAACCATTTATTCAATTGCTTGAAGAAACTTCAAATCAAATTGATACTCTTCCATTTCAAGGACTCAAAAAAGGTGTTGTTTCATCATTAAATCCTTTATATTCACGGATTATTAGTGCTGATATTCGTTTAAACGAAGTGGAAATTGCTTCACAAGATACTAATAAAGAAGTGTCTAAACTAAATCAAATTCTTGATACCTCAAAACGAGAAATTGATGAAATCAATCAGTATTTAAAACAAATTGAACCATATGTAAACAATACTGCTTATAATCAAACCGAAAAAGATAATGTTAAAAAATTCCTTAATTCAACTAAAATTAACTTAGATTTAGCTTTAACTAAAGCTAATATTCAACAAATTCATGATAGTGTTATTACCTTTTATCAACAAATTTCAGATACCCAAAAATCTGTTTCAGAAATTAAGCAAGTTATTCGTGAATTAAGTGATTATGTTAATCAATTCAATCCATTATTAAAATTTAATAAAGACGTTATTAATCAATTAATCACTCAGGTAACCAATATTAACGACAAAAAAGAACTTATTTCTGCTAAAAGTGATTTATTTAGTCAATTTTATGCTTTAAAATTCACGGATCAATTAATTCAAGAATTAACTCAAAAAACTAATTCGACATTAGAAAATAACATTATCAATAAAACTAAGGCCACTTTAATCAATTCACAAATTCAAGCGATTATTGACCGCAATTTACCGACCAAACAGCTTGCTGATGAGTTATTTGCTTTTTACAACACTCAAACTCAAGAGCTTGAAGATTTAACCTATCTAAATAATGAATTAAAACTAATTCAATCACAAATTGAGCAAGTTAAGAACTTTAAATTTAGTAATGAAGATATTAAAAATCAACTCAATGAGCTCAAAAACCAGGTAATTAAAACTTACTCAAGTAATGTTACTGTTCCTTTTTTAACTGCGGTTAAAAATAAATTAAACGAAGCGTTAAGAAACATTTTAAAAACTAATTTAAAACAATTAATTGCTTTACTTGATACTCAAATTCGAATTGTTAAGAATTTAAATAAACCAATTAATGCAATAGTAATTGACGAAGCTGAAAAATTAAATCAAGCTTCACAACCAATGGTGGAAGATTTTAATCCAATTCCTTCGATTGATTTAATTAAACAAATTCAACTTTACAATATTAAAGTTCAAAATTTAATCAATGCAAATAAACAAAGTAGTGCTGAAGATTATTCAAAATTCACCAATGATTATTTGAAAGAAGCTTTTTCAAATAATGATCCTTCATACGTATTTAGCCAACGTGAGCAAAAACGGATTGATTTATACAACTCTTATAAAAAACAACTCGATGATTTCCGTGCACAAATTAATAATGGAAAAGACAATGCTGAACTTGAATTAAAAATTGAAAGCATTGCTCGTAAATTACAAAGTCTTACTGATACAGCCAGTGATTTCCGTACGCTTTCATTACTTGATAAACAAGCTGAACAAACCATTAAAGAAAAACAAACGAATCCAAACGCTATTTTCTTCCAACCATTTATTGACCAAGTGGAAAGAGCTCGTTCACAGCTTGATGAATTATTCGCTAATCCATCAGCTAGCAAAGAACAAATCGCTCAAGCACATGAAGTTTTAGCAAAAGCTCTCAAAGACTTAAATGAAGCTGATGCTAAGATTTTACTTGAGCAAAAAATTGCTCAATTAAAAAGTGCAATTGATAATAATTACCACAATGACCTTTCTAGTCCTGGAGCAGTCACATTATTGGATAAATACAATCAATTGGTTCGAAATGCTCAAGATGTTTCCGACCAAGAACGTACTAATAATTCAATTTCATTGGCTAATAAATTAATTGATATTGTTCCACATTTATATGAAATGGAACTGAATAAAAAACGTTTATTACAAATTATTGCTGAAAAAACTTCAGCTCAATATACTGGAAATAAAACTAATCAAGCTATTAGTGTTGGTCAAGCAGAAATTGTTAAAGCCGATCAATTAGTTGCTCGATTAAACAGTGGAGATATTATTCCAAATGCTCAAGCGTTTGAAATTGAAAATGGTGAACTCTTTAAACGTGGAGATGAAATTTTACTTGTTTATGAGCAAGAAAAAATCGAAAAAATCAATGAGCATATTCAAGCAAGTGCTAGAACACAAACTGGTGGAGCTAATGCTATTTATAATAACTCACTTTCAAACGTTAACAATTTTGCTAATGTTCAAAAAGCTCAAATTAATTTAGAACTCGCTAAACAAGCTGGTCAAAAAATGGAGCTTTTAAGAGATTTAGCTGATCTGTCTTCACAATTATTGGATATTTATAATCAATATAATGGAACTAATGCCACTCAGTCATTAGCTGATTATGTTGCTTCAGTTCTCAGTAATAATGATTTATCAGTTGGAGATGAAGATAGCACAATTAGTGCTAAAACTAAAGCTTTAGGTAAAGTTAAGGATGTTGTTCAAGCTAAAAAAGAATTTTTAGACGTAGCAAGCAGACTCAGAGCTATTTTTGAAACTAACAAAGATTGAAAAATTTACTCACCTCTTAAAAGTGATATTAGTACTACCAATCAACAAATTGATACAATTATTTTTGATAACAATTTAACTGTTGACCAAATTAATTCTCACAAAACTCAGTTTGAAGCTAAAATAAAGCTTTACGAAACTAGAAAAATTAATTTACTTAATGAATTTAATCAAGCAATTGATGCTGTGGATGCTAAACAAGTTTCAATCGATGCTGATATTGCTAAGTCTTCAAGTGTTCATCCACACTATAGTTTTGCTACTTATTATAATGTTGCAAAAAATGAATATGCAAATGCTAAAACTATCAATCAAAAACCTTTTGTTGACACTAATGATATTAAAACATATGCAAGTAAATTAGAAATTGCTTTTGAAAAAGACAATATACTAAATCAGCTTAAAGATCTTGAGAATACTGCTAATCAAGCAAATTTTGGAAGTACCAATTTACACAATAAAATCAAATCTTCACTTACTAGTTTTGACAATTCACTTAAAGCTTCTTTAGCTTCAAACAATTTAAGCTTAAGTGATGTAAAAGAAATTCAAAGAAAAATTGATCGCTTTGTAGAATTGTTTAGTTTACAAAAACAAATTGCTGATTTTGTTAGTCAAACTCCAAGTCGAATTACTAATTTAACAACCTCAATTGAAACACTAAAAAACGATACTGAAAGTTCATTAATTGCTATTTCTGATACTTATGATGAAATTGATTCTAAATACCAACATTTAAAAACTACTTTTGATAATGAAGCACCTATTCAAGAAATTAGAGAACGGATTATCAATAAACTTGATAGTGATGGTGCTAATACTGGAATTAAGGGTATTAAACAAATACTCACTGATGCACTCGGTGCTACATATGATACTGATATTAACGCTAAACTAAAAACCTATCTCGATAATGCTCAAAGCATAGCTAAAACTAGCACATCTAGAGATGAATTAAACCAACTTTCAACTCAAGTTGATCATGTTCGTGATGAAGTTCCTGCACTTGCAAGTCTAGCTAAAAATGTTGCTAGTGCACAAAATATTCTCACCACTAATAGTAATACTCACAATTCAAATCTAGTTAATGCTTATTCATCTAAACTCAGAGCTTTTAATACTCAAGCTAAAAATAGCTACTTTAAAGCTCAACCAACTCAAGGTGGAAATAATGTTGCCTTTTACACTGATTTAAGTACCAAAATTGATTTTACTGGTAAAAAATTAACCGCTTCAAGTGATTTAGCTAATAAATTAAACGACATTAATACTATTCTTAATAAAGCTACATTTAATCTCCAAAACCTTAATAATGAACCCGGATCAAGTAAACGAGCTGAAATTAATGCTTATTTAGAGAGTTTTGAAACAGTTGCAAATAATGATGAATATACTCAAGCTGCTGTAGATAAAATTACTTTACTTAGTGCTAAAGCTGTCTCGTTTAAAGATCTTATTAACGCTGATGATGAATCTCTTGCTCAAGCCAATAATCTAGCTACAAGCAATTCAGCGACTTCAATTGTGGATTTAAATGATATTCTTTCATTAGTGTGACATAGTATTCCAAGAACCAATCCTTATCCTAATTCTGTACTCGGAAAACAAGCTGGGAATACTTATTCAGTTAATGATTTATTTGATTTAGCCAGTGCTAATACTAAAAACGCTCAAGAATATAATGCTCTTGCTGAAAAAATCGCACTAGAAGTGCGCACTCAAACTCAAAGTATTTTAATGCGAAACACATATCGTAAAGAAACTCATACTCAAATCGAGAATCTCAAACAAACTCAATTTACTGCATTGGTGCATAATGATTTAAAAAATGATTTACTATCATTCTTAGATACTTTAGATAATCAAAATAATAACAGTAAAACATTCAATGATGCTCCAAATAATCTAGGTCAATTGAATCAGATTAGAGCTAAAGTGACCATAATAAATAGCAAATTAGATCAATTGAAAACACTAGCTGAAAAAGCATATCAATTAAATGATACTGCTAATAAAGTTATTAGCAATGATTCATTAGTAACTCAAGCTAAAACCCAAGCTCAAGCACTTATTACTCAAGCTAAAAGTTACTTTAATAATACTGAAAAAATGAATCAAACCGGAAATGATTCTATTCCAAGTCTTAGTACTCAAATTGAAGATCAAAACTTTAAATTAACATTACTTTCAGAATATGAAAATGTCAAAAACCAACTTGGTAGTGATACTGTTCTTGAACAAAATGAAAAAAATGTTATTCAAGCTAAATTAGATACCTTTAAAAATGAATTTAATGTCCCAAATTCAAATGCTCGCAACTTATATAACACTTATTTCAGAACTGTTCAACAAGGCGATACTGCAGATGCTAAAAATAAATTGATTAAATATGTACTCGAAAATGCAATTAATCTGAAAAAAGAATATAATCGTGCATTAACTTTTATTGCGTTAAAAGATGCAAATCTTGATAGTGCTACAGTTACCACTAAATTTAATGAAATTAATAATTTAACTACTGGAGCTAATAGTGTTTTAACTAAACTTTCACAAACCAACAATAATGAAGAAAATAAAATTCAACTTCTTAGCTCACTTAAAGCTAATATTAGTGCATTAATTCAAGCTAAAAAGGATCAAATTACTGAACAATTAAATTCTAATAATGAAATTAAAACATTCTTTGATTTAACTAGTCCAAGCATTGCTGCTGGTAGTACATATGTTGAAGGATTCCAAGAAAAAGGAATTGATCAACTTACAACCGCTAATAATAACAAGGATAATTTAACTTATTCTGAAGTAAATATTTATTTAGCTGATGCTAAATCAGTAGCTAATTTACAGATTTTTGATTTATATAATAAAGCAAAAAATGCAGTTGAAAATATTCAAACCACTGTTAACGATTATGTTAATGCTTTTGCTCCAGGTCAAACCGCAGTTCGTTCTGGTTCAAATTTAAGTAATGATTCTTATACTAATATTGTTGGTCTGAAAGACTTAATTGATAATGCTTTAAGTGCTAATTTTAGTAATATTAACAATTATTCAAGCAAAATTGATGGATTAGTTGGAATTATTAGTGGAAATTACCTGGATGTTTTCAATGAATTTACAACTAGTCTTCAAGATAAATTTGCAGAAAAATTTGGAGATGG
The DNA here is from genome assembly GCF_056781225.1 of Mycoplasma sp. 3686h. NCBI lineage: Bacteria > Bacillati > Mycoplasmatota > Mollicutes > Mycoplasmatales > Mycoplasmataceae > Mycoplasma > Mycoplasma sp. 3686h. Next base: position 361,544 of record NZ_CM165562.1, read on the forward strand.
AAATCAAGGTAATCCGTTAGGATTTTATACTAATTTATTCAGTACTTTAGACCAATTAAAAACCAATTCAGTCAGTGGAACTCAAAACTTATACGAATACAATCAAGCTGAAGAACTTGAAAATAAATATGATACTTTTAAAAATGAGTATCAAAGTGTGCTAGCCCAATATCAATTAATCAAATCAAAAACCGATGCTGGATCACTTGCTAACTTTGCGACTCTAGTTGATAAATTAAATAAAGAATTATTGGTTTTTGAAACAGCCATTAAAAACACCTTAACCAAAGCATTAACCTTTAATCCACTCGAAGATGTCTTTGCTGATTTATACCAAAACATTCGTTTTTCACAAACTTCTCCATTCACTAGTGCAATTAAGACTGCTCTTGAAACTTTCAAAACTGAACTGAGAAATTTCATTAATAGTTTTAATACTGATGCAGCTACTTTTGACTTTACAAGCATTGATTCAATTTCTCAATTACCAAGTCAAATATCTCAATTGATTCAAAAATTAACTGAATATAAAGATTGAATCAGACAACCAAGTAATAAAAAAATGTTATTAAATGCTGGATTAGAACAAAATCCAAGCAAAATCAATACCTTTAAACCACTTGATGCAACTCTTGATGCTGAATTTGATAAAAAATACAAAGTTATTAGTACTAATGCTCAATTTACTAGAAAGAAATTTGAACAAAGATTTAATGACATTGTTGCATCAGCAGCTCCACAAAGACCTGGAGCAAGTGGTGGAGCAACCCCACTCAATAAAGTCGAAATTGATAATAATAATTTATTCCTTGAAATGTTTGATCAATTTGCTTTTACCGACAAAGATGTCAAAGATGCTAGTGATGTTAAATCAATCTTTTCACCACTCAAATTAAAAGTATATATTCAAAAATTCAGTGTAAATGGATGATTTGAATCAGTTATACAAACTCAAGATGAAGTTGACCGTCAATCACTCAAAGCTAAAGTTGTTTATTCATATGAATCCAATAATACTGATATTGGACCTTTAGAAATTGTTAAAGATGTAGTTATAACCTTTAGAACGTTAGATACTATTGAAATTCCAGGTGAAACTTCAAGTATCTTTATTGACGGCAACAAAGTTGGAACAAGAGCTCGACTTGAAGTGATTGATGTTGATGAAGCTGGATGAAATATTCCACAAGCTTCAAATAACGCTGCCACAAACAACCAAACTAAACAGCAAGTTATTACCAAAGTGTACAACAAAATGAAAGCAGCTATTTTCGGATTAAATAGCCAAAACACAACCCCAAACACTGATATAATCACTCCAAATAATAACTATATTAATAGTTTAACAAGTACCCAGGACCCAAATCTTACTAATGTAAGATATACCACTAATAATAATCGTGCTCGTTTAAGTGCTTATTTAGATAAAAATAATCGTAATTTAGCTAATCGAAGATATGGATTTGATTTTGAAAACCAATTATCAATTCCGATTACTTATAATTTATCACTGACCTCAACTAAAGATTATGAAGTTTTAGATATTCTCCCTATTGATAATGAAAAAGGATTTACTTTCCTACAATTAAACGGTGGATTTGTAACCGGACTTCCTGGAGCTGGTAAATCTGACCCTAGTTTAACTAATAAACCTGAATGATATGATGCTATTCTACGTGGTAGTGGATCGGGGTTTGCTAACATTTACAATAATGGAAATAGATGATGAGAAACTGCCCCTGATCATCTTCCAACTGGAATTAATTTAAACTTATATTCATTTAATATCGATTATGATCCAAGCACAAGAAAAGTGTATTTCTATAATTCGTGAATTGAAAATGCACTCTTTGTGATTAGTAAACAAGAATTTTTAAATGCTGTAAATCAATACAAAAACAATAATAATTTAAGAGCTTCTGACCGTACATTTTTAACTAATCTAGCAAATAGTTTTGGGAATAATCCAGCTAATTATCGTCCAACACCTGAAGAATTATCAAAAGCTTATTCAATTTTCACCTCATTTAATGGTAATATTTTTGACAATTCTAATGCAGACCATTGACTTCCAACTTCGAGAAATACAGCTCTAGGAGGAAATCCAGTGTATGCTATTTCAGGTGGACAAAGTACTGTGTATCGAACTGATCCAAATAATCCATCTACTACTATCTTAAGACCAGTTCCTACACGTGATTTTGCAAACACAGGAAATCAATTAGTTAAAGCTTCAGCTCGAAACTCATTATATTCAGCTTTAATCAATAAATTCTGATTTAAAATTCGTTAATAACCATTTCTAAACAAGAACAAAAGGTTTTGTTCTTGTTTTTTTTGACTAATAATTTCAGCAATATACTAGCTTTAGAAACAAAAAACCAATAATAATAAGCAAAATGTGGAAATGTTTTGATATTTCAGCGTTAAAAACAGGGAAAAGCATAAAACTTAAGTATAATTTTAGTATATTAATTAATCTAATTAAAGTATTGGGTAATTAATATAAAAATTAAAAAGAGGTTATATAAATTGAATAACTTAGAACAAACCAAAACCAAAGATTATTCAAAACAATCAATCATCCTGTGGATGATTGTTATGCTTGGATATCTTTTATTCGTTGTAGACTGATTTATTATTGCTAAGGTAGGTGGAAAACCAACTGCAATTGGATCAGCTGCTCTAAATCCTGGATGAAGCTCGAGCTTTTTTGTTGAATCAGCTGGGCAAATTGCTAATGGAGCAACTAATTGGACAATTACTTTATTAAGGGTAGTCGGTTCAATCCTTTCAGGGATTTTAGTTGTAAAATGGGGACACCGTAAAGCAGTTATCTTTATGATTGCTGTTATGTTACTATCATTTCCAATTTTATTTATCGGAACACCACTTGGTGGTTCGAACCAATTAACACTAGTTCGTGCTTATAATCCAAGCGAAGTAGCAAAAGCTGGTGTGACATTAACTGGAGCTAAAGCTGGTGATTTACTCGGACCAGTTAAAGACTTACAAGATGGGACTTTAATGCTTGCTGATGGAAGTATTGCTAAAGCTGTAGTTGGACTTGATGGAAAAGTAATTGGAACTTCTTCTTCAATTGCAGGATACTCATTATTTATCATTTTCAGAACCTTTGTAGCTGTAGGTGGAACCACCTTGATTGCATACTCGCAACCAATTATTGCAACTATGAAATCTGATCGAACCAAATCATTATTAAATAACTCAAACCAATGAGGATTTAATGGGGGGGTTATTGTTACCTTTCTTCCATTCCTTTTTCTTTCGTTTACTACTTTTGCACAAACCTATTGATTAGCATTTGTGTTAGGAACCTTAATTTTAATCTTCACCAACTTAGTAGTATTCTTCTTTTTATCAAGACCAATTCAACACCTTTGACCACAAGCTAAAAAAGATAGTGATGAAAAACTTGATATTAAGGGATTATTATCTAAAAAAACAACTTGAAAATATATCTCAATGTTTGGAATTTGATTAATTCTTGTTGTTATTCCTTTAACAGGAACATACTGAAATGCATTAAAACAAATTAGTCCTCTTGGATTTGAAGGTGAATTAGAAGGTGGACCTTTCACCTTTAATGCGGCCTTTTTAGGTTTAGTGTGAGTGTTAGGATTATTATTTGGATTTAGCTGTATTGCCGCCTTTGCTAAAACCATTTACAAACGAAAAGCATTTTTAACTTTAACTTATTCAGCAAGTGTCTTTTTCCTTGTTTTAGTAGTTATTACTGCTGCTACTTTAGGAACATCAAGTACTACTGGAATGGTTTTAATTGCTTTATTTACCTTTATTGGTGGTGGATTTGCTTGAGGTGCTTCAGGAATTACTCTTGTACTCCCACATGAATCTAAAGAAATTGACAAACGTTATATTGCTTTAATCTTTGGATTTATCTGAGGATTTGGATATTTAATTTACACTATTTTTGACGCAAGTAATACTGTTATTTATGATCTTGGTAAAAACTCAGCTCTTCCACTAAAAGACCCACATAGACATTATGTTGGAGCTACCATTGGATTAACACTATTCATTCTTGTGTGTGCTAGCGTAGTCTTTATTATTCGTACCTTACCGGAAAGTTACTACAATAAAGATGGTCAATTAGTGCAATTAACCAAAACCTGAAGATGAAATGATTGAAGATTTATTGTTGCTAATAAAGCTAAAAATCGTCATGCTGAAATCTTAAAATAAAGTAAACTAAAAACATACAATCACAAAAACAGGAGCAATCCTGTTTTTGTTTGATAATTTATCACTTATTAGTTAATTGGTTTTATAATTTAAGTATGTGAGGTAGAAAAACAAGAAGAATTTTACAACTTGAAGAATGATTAGCTCAGCGAGAAACAATAATCCAAGAGCATGAATCTTTATTATTAAGCAAAGAGACAACAATCAAAGAATTAAATGATTACGTTCAAGCCCAAGAACAAGAAATTCAAAAATTAAATAAAAAATGAACTTATTTTTTCGAATTAGGTCGTACCCTTGATTTAATAAATCCTTGAATATCTACTTACGTAGAATTATTAAATAAACTTAAAAGTAAATATGGGTTAACTAATTTTGAAAATTATAGTGAATTGCATATTAAAGATTATGTTCAGAACGAAAAGATTGATGAATTAGGTGTTTGAAAATATCAGCGTCATCATATTCATGAATTTGTTGTTAGTGGAGCGATAATTATTCAAAATGAAGAATGATATCACCAAGGTTTATCATTAATTGTTTCTTTTGAAGAACATTGTTTATTGCATTACATAATTGTCATGGCAGGATTCACTAACCCAAATGATGGAATGTTGTTTCAAACTAAAACAATTCAAAGATGAGATCAAATTGTAAAAGAACAATGTGAAATTTTTGGAATTAAATACGTAAAGAATTGAACCAAGTATTTAGTAAGTAATAAAAATTAAATAATATTTAAAAAACTGAATTAGTAACTAATTCAGTTTTTTTTATATCTTTTAATTGAACTATTTTTCTTGTTTGAGTTGATTTAAAATAGCATCAATTTTCATTCCATGGTTAGTGACTTGATCAAGCTCAAAAGTAATTACAGGAACTTTACGTCATGTTAAACTTTTAGCTAACATGGAACGAACAAATCCAGAAGCATTATTGAGTGCTTGAATTCCTTTTTTAGTGCTTTTAGCTAGCGAAACAAATACTTTTAGGTGCGATAAATCAGCAGAAAGCTTTGCATCCACCACCACTGGATCAACCACATTGACATTATTAATATCACGAGCTAAAATATCAGCAACTAGTTGCATGACTTGAGATTCTTTACGAGATAAATTCACGTTATTCATAGTTTAATTATACTTATTTATCAAGATAATGATGCTTATTAAACTTGTATTAAAAAATAAATACAAGTTTAATAAATTAAACATTAAATATTTAAAAGCTCTGTCGGATCAATTTTAAATTGAAGCATATTCGCTGTAGGTCTACCGTTATCTCCACCTTTTCTCTGCATTGTGACTTTTCCAATTTTTACAGAACCTTTAGGACTGATTTTAACTTTTCCATCAGATAGATAGTTATTAATTACCTGATTTATATCTTTTAAAGCTCATTTAAAATCCTGATTTACTTTTTGTGCAACCAAAACTCATTCTGCTGATAATTCTCCTCTTCCTTTCAATATATCTGATATTATTAGCAATTTATTGTTGTTCAATCAATCTAATAATAAGCTTCTTTCGCTCTGAGAAAATTCATCAATAAACATCCTTCTTTTGTCTCTTGTATCTAGCTTATAAGGTGGTAATTCACCAGTAAAGTATTGTAATATTTGATATACATTTAAAGGAATATTTCACAATTCTCGATAGCTTTTCAATCATCTTTTATCAACTTGATTAAAACCTTTTTTATTGCTCACTAATTTAACTTGGATATTTTCATATTTTAGGATTTTCTCGGAAAACATTTGAATTCTTATATTTATATCTACCTTATATCCATTGTTAATCACAATCGCTTTTAAATATTTAATTTTATCTAATTGATATTGCATTATCGACAATCAATTTTGAGCTTGTTTATCGTTTTGTCAATTATTGAACTTTTCGACAATGTATTTTTCATTTTTAAAACCTTCTTTTGCAGTTTTAGAACCCAAACTAATTTTATCCATATTCACCTATCTGTTTATATTTTTCAGCATTGCTTTAGCAATACTTTCAATAACAGTAACAGTCATTGCATTACCTGCTTGAGACAATATTTTATTGTTGTTTAATTGATGTTTTTTGACTTTTTGAGCAATTTTTTTAGGAAAACCTTGTAATAATAGTGCTTCATATCCATTAACTTTTATTAGTTTGTTATCTTTAATATATAGTAAACCATGACGACCATTTCTTAGTGTTGGAAAAACTTTTTCATAAAACCTTAAATCTGATTGGCGCCAATCAATAACATAGTTTTCTAAGTTTAAAATCTGCTCATTAGTATATTTATTTTGATTATATTTATTTGCTAAATATTTTTGAAAAGTGGGGTTGTTAATGTCTAATTCTAAATCATTATTTTGATCTATAAAATAATTAAACGGTTTATCGGAAGAATGTTTAATTGGAAATGTAAATCTTCCATTATCATATTCTTTTTTAAAACCAACCAAATAAATTCTTTCTCTCATTTGAGGAACACCAAAATTAAGACTATTTAAAACTTTTGCATAAACATTGTAACCAATCTCCTCAAGTTTAGATTTAATTATTTTAAATGTTCTTCCTTTATCATGATTTTCAAGTCCCTTAACATTTTCTAGGATGAAATATTTTATATTCTTTTGTTTTAAAATTTCAATTAATGAATATATTATTAAACCACGTTCATCATTAAAACCAGTACGTTTTCCTGCAATTGAAAAACTTTGACAAGGAAAACCCGCAATCATAAAATCAAAATCAGGAAGTTGACTAATATCCAATTTAGTAACATCACCATAATTTTGATTATCATCAAAGAAAAGTTGGTATGTTTGAGCAGTTACTTTATCTATTTCACTATGTCCAACACAAATTAATCCGCTCTTTTCAAGCCCGATTCTTCCTCCACCAATTCCTGAACAAAAATCAAAAAATTTCAACATATATTTCCTTTATTTTCTAATTAAGAACCAGGTATTTTTTTAGGTTTTCCTGTGTCTAAAACACTTTATTTTAATTATACAGAATATTTTTTTTACATTTAAACCTGGACATGCAAATTGGGGTGTGTCCAGGTTTATTAATTTAAAAGTATCTATTTTATTCTCGGAATAGAATTATCATTTATAAGATATTTATATTTATTATCATCAATAAATTTACTGAAAAAATAATCAATTTTATTTATTATAGTCGGAAAGTCTAAAAATTTCACCTCTGAAAATTCGTTAGTATCCAAACCTATATTTAAAACATGTTTATAATCATCAAAATCATAAATTTTAGGAAGAAAATTAGAGGACAAATTTTCCATTATTCTTTTGGTTTTTGCTAATATACAGATATATTGAAATTCTTTATCTATATATTGTGTATTATTATTAGGATGAGCCATAGAATAATGTTGATTAGGGGTTATCGAAATAAGATTTTCAACATAATCTGCTATTTCCGGATAAATAGATTGAGGAAAAATGTGATGAGTTTGAGTAGCTTCAAGAAATTCTGTTTTTTGTGCTACTTCTGAAAGAGAGCGATAATACTTTTCGTTGTATTTTTTAACAACCTTTTTAGCTTTATTGACTGCATATTTAGAAAGAGCTCATGATTTAATTTGATTTATCGAAGGTTCATATTCCTCTCTGGTTAACGATTTACCTTTTCCGCTTAATTCATCTCTTCAATTAAATCTATTATATTGTAAATCACTTAATGTAATAATTTTAGATGATATTCTACCTCTTTCGGTACCCAATTTCTTTAATTTAAAAGACAAAGGATTAATAATTTTTGTAAATATTCTTCCACATTCTGTTTCTTTGTTAATTTTTGTATTTTCTATTGTAAATTGAATAAATTTATTTCTTAATTCTTTATAAGATTCCTTATTTTGTAATTGAAAAAAGTCTTCAAAATATTTGTACAAATCACTATCTTTCAAAACTTTAGTTATATATTCACACAAAAAGTTTAGTGCATTTATAGGTTTTAAGGAGATAAAGTATAATAGCTCTCTATTATGAATTTTGTAGTAATATCTATTGTTTTCTTTTCTTGTTAATAATATTTTGCTATATGACAATAATTTGATTGGTTGACCAAAATATTTATCATATTCATTAGATGCTTTCAACTTTGGATCAGGTTTAGAAAAAATTTCTATAACATTACTTCTTGAATATTCGCTATATCATATGTCTGAAATACAAAATTCAGTGTCATTTTTCTCTGTATATTCAATTATACAATCGGCAATTATAGTTAGAACATCAAAGGTGCATTTTTGATCTATTCACCTTGCGTCTTTAGTTTTTCTAACATCATAATCATGTTGATTTAAAAAATCACTAAATATATTCATATTATTACAATTCCTTATTAATTCCAAATCAATAAACACTCATATTATCTATGTTAAGTGATCGTGTTTGAAAGTTCGTGGCAATTGAATAAAATTGTCTAAATTCATTACTAGAAATATATTTTCTTTGTCTTTCGTTCAATACAAAATCATATTTCTTTTGTAATATCGCTACCGAACCATTTGTAATATAACCAATTTCCTTTTTTAAAAGTCTTGGATAGTAAGTCATATTAGGAGCTAAATAAACATTTTTTTCATTTATGAATTTATAAGTTGTTAATTTTTTAGCTATTTCTTCATCTACATAGCAATCATAATCGGGAATATTTATAATTTGAGAACCATCATCACTTATGTTTTTAGACTTTATTACTCTTATTTGATTCTTTTGTTTTTTATTTACTAGAATCTTATTTGTAATTTGTCGATCTCTAAAAACAGAGAAAACATTAAATATAAATTTTTTATAAACGTTATCAAAAAAGTTGTTTCTGTAAATCACCCAATAAGGAAGTTCATTTGAAAAAATATAGTTTTTTTTCTGGTTTATTTCAATATTTTTAGTAATTGATTTTATAACTATATTTTCTGTTTTTTTAGACGTAATAATTATATTAACTGTTTCAATTAGCACACCTTTAAAACCTAATTCACCAAAATCAATTATAGATTTTATATTTCTTTTTTTTAATTTATCTCTCGTTTCTGTATATTCTGCAGTGTTCAATAAATTTTTAGGTAATATTAATGATATATTTTCAGAATCGTTTAACGCCTTTTCTAAAAACAGACCAGCCAAATTAAAAAGTTTATTGCTGTAATTAAATGTCTTTTTATAGTTTTTGAGTTGATCTAATTTCATTTTTGTAAAAGGTGGATTTCCTATTATTAAATCAAATTTATTTTCAAAATTAGTCATTAGATAATCTTTGTTAACATATTCGATTTCAAAATTATCAGGCACAACACCTTTATCGAATATTATTTTTAAAATATCAATTATATCTGAATCGATATCAACAACAACAACTTTAACTTTTTCTATATGCGAATATTTTTTAAAGATAATTGGTAAAAAATTCCCTGAACCTACAGATGGTTCCAGGATTGAGATTTCTTTTTCTTTAAAATCAGGAAGATAAGATGCTATATTGTTTAATACTTTTTTTGGTGTATAAAACGCAGAATTAAATTGTCTTTTTGTGTTCGATAATTCAATAATTCTAGTTAAATTATTAAACAAAATTTTTTTCTTATTATTTTTAACAAATTTTTTTAAATTACTAATTTTATATAATTCTTCATCTTGAATTAATTTCTTTATATTTTTTATACTTATTTTTTCTTTATTTAAGTATATTTTTATGTTTTCTGCTATTTGTCTAAAAACTTCTGTCGGTACAGCTTCACCTATACTTTGTCTAATGTTTAATTCTTCTTTTTTTGATATTTTTTTCTTTTCATCATTCGATTTGGAATTTAATTCTTCTAAAGATAAATCTAATCATTTAAATTTCTCTGGAATTGTCATCATTTTCATTAGTTCACTGATAGAAAAAACTCTATCCTGTGTCGGGTGAATTGTATTTTGACTTGCTATTTGATCACTCCTTGTGTGAACACAAGGTGCAACTCTGTCAAAACATTGTCTTGTATATTTGTCCCCGTTTTTAGATTTATTAATTAATATTTGTCCATTTAAAATTTTGTGAGGTTTTCTTCAATCTTCAATATTATCGAATGCACTTTGACCTTCTTTTATACCACTTATTCAGTCTCTCATGTGAATTGGGTACTCTCGAAAACTATGATAAAAATTGTTTTTATCATATTCACCTCAATTAAGTATTGACATATTACCAATGACTTCTCTTAAGGTTTTTTCTTTTCTGAAATTTGGAAATAATTCTAACGGTATAATATTCTCGCTTTCGGATTTGTGAACACCAATGACAAGTGTTCTTGTTCTCGAAGAATTAGAACCATAATTTTTAAAATTTAAAACCTTTTTTTCAATTAAAAATTCAGAAGACAATTCCGATTCTATCATTTCGCCAATAGACACAGTTTTATCATTGTATTTACACATTGTTTTTCAGAAACTAGAAACATTTTCGAAAACAAAAAATCTAGGAAGAATTTTTTTTGTAATTTTTACACTTTCAACTATAAGACTATTTCTATTTATTTCGTTATCTTTTTTCTTGTGATTCGCTACACTCATTCCTTGACACGGGGGAGTGGCTATAACAACATCAACTCTATCGTTTCCTTTTCTTTTTCATAAATTTATTTCATCATAAATTTTCTTTTTTGTTTGTTCAATAGTGATATCTCCACTTATATAACCAGATTCATATTTACATTTATTATTTATCCTTTGAATTTGCAATCTTTTATTTATTAGTTCATTTGTAGCGATACACTCAAAATCCTCCATTTTAAATCCATAACATCCAATTCCGGCCGAGGAAAATAATGATATATATGTTGGTTTATTTTTAATCACTTTTTGCCTCCGTTTAATTAAATAAAATTTATTTATATTATCAATAACTTTTATAAATAAAAACAATTATTAATTTGTTTTAAAAAAACAAATTAATAATTTTTAACTAATTATAACAAAAATATAATTAGTTGATCAACCCTTAAAGTTAAAATTCATTTTCTAAGTTTTGTACAATTAACGAAAATTAGATAAAAATTATTTAAGGAAATTAATTCTGTATTTTGAGTAGCTAAGTCTTTTTAATTTAACTTTGCTTTTATTACAGTAATAAAAAAATAAATTTACCAATAGCACTTTAAGCTTGTTAATCAAGATAAAATACTTTTTATTTACGCAAAAAATTTCTGATTTTAAGAGTTAAAAGAAATATTCATGCCTTTTTTAAATGTCAAACTTCCAAAAATTTTAGTAATTAGTAATTAAAACTTCTATTGTTTCATGAGAACTAGCTTTGGATTGATAATTTGAATTATTGTAATTAAAATTTAAAAAATGAATCTTACAACCTAGTGCCCATTTAGTTAAAGTAAGATTCATATAACCTTTGTGGACAAGTACATTAGAAAGAGCAAACTTAATTCCTCTTTCATTCAGTTTATCTAATTGCATAATCAGTTGAATTTCATCTTCGTATGTTCAACCACCATTTTCGTTATAACTTGCCAAGGAAATTAAGTATGGTGGATCAAGATAAACAAAATCATTAACATTATTAATATTTTCAAGAACATTTATAAAGTCTTTATTCATAAACTCAATATTTTTGTTTTGCAGAGCTTTTCAAAAATTAATTAATTTATTTTGCATTTTCAAATTGAAATCTCTTTTACCGGTTGGGGTGTTGAAAAGACCAGAACTATTAAATCTAATTTGATTATTAAATCCATATACTAATAAAAGATAAAGCATTAAATTTTTATTCGGTTTAAAAACCTGATTATTGTAATCCTTTCTTAATTTTAAATAAGCATCATTGTTAATTAATTTAAGTCCAACTGAAGAATCGGTTTTGTAATATTTATAATCAAATTTTTGAGTGTTAGACAAAACATATTGAGATATTAAGGTCTGAATTTTTACTAGCATTTTATCTATATCATTGTTTTTAATGTATTTGAAAAGCTCGATTAATGGTTTTTGGATATCATTAATAATAATTTTGTTTGCTTGAACATTTATTGCAACATTAGCTCCACCTGCAAATACATCATAAAAAGTGTCAATGTTTTTAGGAAAAAAAGGAAGGATTTGGTTTAATAATTTATATTTTCCACCAGAATAATTAATCGGAGATTGAATATATTCTTTCTTTTTCTTTACTGTACATAAGTAAAACAATTCTTTATGGTCTTGAATTTGTGTTTTCCCAGTTGTAAATACCCTAAAAGGAGTTTCGAATAATTGGACTGAACCCCTTTTTAGTAAACTGTGCAAAATTTGGTCACTTGAAATTTTAGCGTTTGAACGACTTGCTCCTTTTTGATCCATATTATTATAAGAAACCAAGATATATTTAGCATTAATATTTTGAATTAAATCATCAAAAACTAAGGGCGCTTTTGATTTGGAATACATTGATTTAATATGGTCTCTATTAACCATTTTTTTAGCAACACCGACAACTTCAGGTTGCTCTCAGTTCACAATGTTTTCAAGAACATGATATGCATCTCCGTATTGTCTTGAGTTGTAAGGTGGATCAATGTACACTAAATCTGCTGATATTTCTCTTACTAATTCATTAGCATCCTTGCAAAAAATTTCATGTCTAATGTTCTTTTCAAGTCTTGGTATTTTAAGAACAATCTCTTGAACTGTATCCATTTTCTTTCGATATGTATCATAATGTCCAAATGTATTAGCAACCTTATCTATAGCATAAACTAATGAAGTTAGTAGAATTGCTTTTTCGCGTTCGTTAAGCTGAAAATTTTCAATTTCTTGACGAATATATCAAATTTTTCTTGCGTTTTGCAACGAAAAATACTTATCACCAAAATTAATTGAAACGTAATTATCTTGAGAAACTTGGGTTTTATTAAGTTGGTCTATTATCTGTGTAATTTTATCAATATCAATTTCTTGATTTCCAAATCAAGTTTGATAAGCGACAAAGTTAGATTTAAGTATATCGTTGACAATTACTTTTTTTCTTTAGAACGGAATAAATTGGCCACAACTCCAGTACCAGCAAAAAGATCTGCCACAGTTGAAATATTTGATGTATTTTGCTCAATAATCTCATTTATAAAACTTAATAATTTTTGTTTAGAACCCAAATATCTTCTATTTGAAATATGCAATTGATTTTCACGTGAACAATCGTGACAATCGTCAAATTTTTGTGATTTTTGAGTTGTTTTTGTCTCATAATAATTCACGTTAAAACCTCCATCTTTTTAAGCTAATAAAAGGATTATACCAATATTCTTATTGTAAAAATTGTGTATCTTCATAATTACAATTTATATTTGATAATTTGTAATTCACTTTGCTTTTTATCAACAAAAACAAAGAGACGGAAATTTCGTCTCTTTAAATTTTTATTGTTTTAAATGTAATTATTTAGCTTTAGAGTAAGTAATTAATTTAGGATTGGCATTGTATTTTCTACCTTCCTTAGCTTGTGATTGTCCATTTAAAATAACAGCATCAGCTGAAAAAGAGTTGTTAATTTTGAAAATACTTTGACCAACACCATAATAATCTACTGGAACTTGTAAAGCTTCAAATTGTTGAATTTTTTGTGGATTAAACCCACTTGATACAACGATTTTATAATCATTTGCTCCAGCATCATCAAGTGCTTTTCGCAAACGAATAATTTGCTCAGGATTAACACCAAATTGTGGTGTTTGATTATCAAACATATGGTCGACCATATTTTTAGATGTATCAATTCGCACACCTCAAACTTTATTTCCGAGTGCATTTCACACCTTAAGCGAATCATTGATTACATCATTATTATAATCAACCAGAGCAATTAATTTTGAATTTGGAAAGTGCTTGTGATAAGCTTGCGTTGCTTGAACAACATCACCTCCAAATCCTTGGATTAAAACATGGGGCATAGAACCAAATACTTGTTCATCATTTTGGATTTTTAATCCCATTTTTTGAGCTAATGTGGAAACTAGTTTTGCTCCACCTACTGATACAGCGTATCCATCAATTTCTTGATTAATATAATGGTCAGCTCGATCTCCCATAAAGATAATTTCTTTATGCTTGGCTGCTTTTTTACAATGATACATATTAGTTGCTAATGAAGTATTTCGGGATAAAATTCCATCAATCAAACCCTCTCAAATCCCAAATTCATGGTACGGACCGATTAATTCTAACACTACATCCAGACTATTAATATGAGAACCTTCTGGGAGGTACTTAACAATATATTTACTGGTATCAGTTTCTTCTTGGAGTAACTGGAGCACTTCATTTATTCCGGCTAATATTGCATCGTCTTTTCGCTGGAAAAATTGCATAGTAATGATATTATTTGGACGTTCTTGTTGCAATATTGCTTTGGTTTTTGCAAAGTAACTTGCAATATATTTTTCTTTATTTAACATTGAAAACTCCTTGGAGTTTCCGACTATTTTGTTTCTTTATTCAGACTATACTGTCGGTTTAGGAATTCCACCTAATCGTGCTTAAAAAAGTACAAAGACTATTACTTCCGGTTTAGATTTTCACTAAGTCAGGAAACCTATTAATTTGTATAAGTATTATAAACTTTTTCTTAGCTAAAATTGCTTTTTCAACAAAATTAGGATTAAAAAAGCAGAATTTTTACACAATGATTTAATGCACTTAAAAATTTAAAATGTTAAAATTTAAATGATTAAATAATTATATTTACAACTTAAAGGATGAAAAATTATGATTAAAACACTTAATGATATTTCGGTATCAGGTAAAAAGGTAATAGTGAGAGTTGATTTAAACGTTCCAGTTAAAGATGGTGTAATTACTTCGGTTAAAAGAATTCAAGCTGTTGTGCCAACCATTAAAAAACTTGTGTCAGAAAATGCTAAAGTTATTTTACTCTCACATTTAGGAAGAGTTAAAACACCAGAGGATTTACCAAAGCGTGATTTAACTCCGGTAGCTGTTGAATTAGCAAATCAATTAAATCAAACTGTTACTTTTGTTAAAGCAACTAAAGGTGAAGTTGTTGAAAAAACTATTAACGAAATGGAATTTGGGGAAGTAGTCTTACTTCAAAATACTCGTTATGAAGATTTAAACAACAAAGCTGAAAGTAAAAATGATCCTGAACTTGGAAAATATTGAGCTTCACTTGCTGATGTGTATGTTAATGATGCTTTTGGAACTTGTCATCGTGCACATGCTTCAAATGTTGGGATTAGCACATACATTAAAGAATCAGCAATTGGTTATTTAGTTGAAAAAGAAATGCTCGCAATGCATAAAGCAATGGACAAACCAGAACATCCATATGTGGCTATTGTTGGAGGTGCTAAAGTTTCAGATAAAATTCAAGTTTTAGAAAACCTAGCTAAAATCGCTGATAAAATGATTATCGGTGGAGGAATGGCATATACCTTTAAAAAAGCTCAAGGCTATTCAATTGGTGATTCGCTTGTTGAAGATGATTTTCTTGAACTAGCAAGAGAGTTTCTTGCAAAATATGGTGATAAAATCGTCTTGCCTCTTGATCACTTATGTACTCGTGAATTTGCTAATGTGCAACCCGAAATTCAAGGATATGGAATTGAAGAAGGATTTATGGGAATGGATATTGGTCCTAAATCGATTGAATTATTCAAAGAAGTGCTTCAAGGTGCTAAAACCGTTGTATGAAATGGACCAGTTGGAGTTACTGAATTTGATAACTTTAAAAACGGAACATTAGAAGTGTGCAAAATGATTGCTTCACTTGAAGGAGTTTATTCAGTTGTTGGTGGAGGTGATTCGGTAGCAGCGGTACAAAAACTTGGAATGGAAGATAAATTCTCACATGTATCAACTGGTGGAGGAGCAATTTTAGAAATGCTCCAAGGACGTAAATTACCAGGAATTGAAGCAATTCAGAAAAAAAGTTTCTAATTTAAGATTAAAATCTAAACCTTTGGGTTTAGATTTTATTTTGCAAAAAATAAATGCTTTAATGTATTATTTAAATTATGAAAAATATAATTGACGTAAAAATTGAAATTCAAAAAGATTCACGAATTAAATATGAATACAATCGCAAAACTGGACAAATTGAAGTTGATCGTATTTTAAGAGGTGATTTTGTTTATCCAGCTAATTATGGATTTATTCCTAACGCACTTGACTGGGATGGTGATGAGCTTGATGTGCTTGTGTATTCATCAGAACAATTTGCTGTTGGCTCAATGCTTAAAGCAAGAATTATTGGAGCGATGAAAATGATTGATGATGGAGAAACTGACACTAAATTAATCGCAGTACATGCTGATGATTATCGTTTAGATCACATCAAGGAACTTGACGATTTACCACTTCCATTTTTAGATACAGTGAAACAATTTTTTAGCACATACAAAAACTGGAAACGTGTCGGAATTACCAGTGTAAATGGTTTTGAAGATACTCAATGAGCTCTTAATGAATATGCTGAATGTGTTGAATTAATGAATCAATATGGTTCAATGGATAAAAAAGAATTCATTAAATTAATGCAAGAAAAGCACCCAGAAAAATATACTAAGTAATAAACAAAACTACAGAATTTTGCAAAATTCTGTAGTTTTTTTAAGGTATGAAAACTAAAACAAAATGCCATAAAAAAATGGCGGAACAGAGAGGATTCGAACCTCCGCGGGAGTTGCCTCCCCTACAGTCTTAGCAGGACCGCCTCTTCAGCCACTTGAGTACTGTTCCACGTTTAAGCTTTATAATTATACCTAAAAAAAAGAGATATCAAAAGAATAAAATTTAATACCCTTTTAAATATTTTTTGAGGTGTTGAAAAAAAGTTAAAATATTTATATTTTATTAGACAAAAAAGCTATAATTTAACTATGAAAACAAAGAAATATAAATTACTTAAAAATTGTTTACTGTTAGCAACACCACTTACCGTTTTTGCAGCATCAGTGTCATGTTCTAATTCAAATGAATCAAAACCAGCACCTGCACCAACCCCAGCTCCAAGTACCCCAGGAAATGGAACAGCTGATCCAAATAATGGAGGAACTCAAGGTGGAGGAACTCAAGGTGGAGGAACTCAAGGTGGAGGAACTACACAACAAACCCCTCCAACAAACCCAAACCCAGGAACCTCAACTGGATCGGGTACAGGTACTGGTGAACAAAAACCAGGTGAACAAGCCAATTCAGGAGAAGCTACAGGTCCAACAACAGGTGAGAAAAAAGATGAGTCTTCAACTACTGGTAAACCTCAAACTGTTGAATCTCAATCGTTAAAAGCAGAACTTTCAAAACTTTCACTTTATAATCAAGAGTACAATCAACAAGATTATGATGCTTATTTTACTAATTTAGAAAATAGAAAAGAAGAGTTCACTAACAAAAGTTATGGAGCAGGTGATGAATTTCATAAAGAAATTCCAGCAAATCCAGGATTCACTGATGCTCAATTCACTAATGATTTAACTACTTTAAAATCATATTATTCACAAGTTCAAGAATTATCAACTTTATTAGAGACTAAACCTGAAGCAGTTTCAAAATTTTTAGAATATAAAAAAAATGATTCTAATTCAATTTTTAAGGTTTCTGGTGATACTGTTTCAGTTGATTTCCAAAAAATAAATGCTCTTTCAAATAAATTCAATAATCAAAACTTAGAAAAAGTAAAACAAAATAACGTAGGACCAATCAAAAATTGAGCACCTATCCCTCCATTTTTTGGTGGTAACGGAATTAACATAGGTAACGGAAATATTAGTCTAAATAAATAATAACAAATCATTTTGTATGTTTAATAACCAATAAATACACTATTTATTGGTTAAAAATTATAATGAAACAAAAGGAACAATATGTAATATTGTTCCTTTTGTTCATGATTTTATTAAATCTTTAAATGTGAATACTGTTGATTATCTTTGTATATTTCTGGATAGTATTTTGATAAATAATGCAATGCAATTTTTTTAAGACTAATTGCATTAACCAACATTTCTGGTCTAATTAAGTTTTGACTTTCAATTGGGTAAAAGTTTTGTGCATAAGCATATTCTTCTTTGAATTCTGACTCTGTAATCTCAATGTTTAATTTAAGTCTAAAAAGCATTTGTCAAAAGAAATTATAAATAGTTGCAACAACATAATCAGCTGGGTTCCCTTGAAAATCAGGTTCAAATTTAATATGTGTCAGGTCGTTTTGAACTAAATCATCAGGGATTTCAACAACCTTGCTATTTTGAATTACTTGATTAATAATGTTGGTTCCATATTGAAATAATGCTTCATTATAAATTTGAGTTCGAGTTGTTTGATAAATATCATCCTTTACATCTTGTAAATTCTTAAAGTTTTTTCCTAAGATATCTTTAGCGTTTTCATCAGTAATAGGTTGGTTTTTAATGTATAATGCATTATCAATTTCAAAAATCAAAAGACGACCTAATTTATCGCTTTCAAATTTTTCTCCAATCTTTCTTCCTAAAACTAAGTTTTCTAAAGGTTGATTCTCACGTTTAGAAGCATAAATAGTGTTCATATGTGCTTGTTGATTATCTTTATCGCTCACTTTAACTGTTACTAATTGACCTTCTTGAATTTGTTGATCTTTTTCTAGATAAAAACGAAACGCATAATCTTTAATAAAATTTTGAATGAATTTTTGAATGGTTTCTTCATAATTTTCTTGCATATGAAACTTGTCTTTTGGTTCAAAATCAACATTAAAATTATCAATATCTTCATAATAATAAATTTTAAATTCTACATTTAATTTTTCAGGAGTGCATTCTTTTTTAATATCCATTGGTCTAAAGTAAATAATATTATCTTTTTTACTTAAATAAATGTTTCAAACTTTTTGCATTTCAGGCATTATGAACATGTTATAAGCATATTCTAAAATCTTATCCTGGGTAATTTTTAAATCTTTATCCTCTTGAGCTTGTTTTTGGAGTGCTTTTAAGGCATTACTTTGATAATCAATTCAAGTAACTAAATCAATGTGTATTGGGTGTGTTAAAAATTTCATTAATCCTCACTTCTTTATTCTTAATTTTACTAACATATTGAACATTTACTTACAAAATGTCAAATTAAAATAAAAGATGCTTTATTGAGCATCTTTGAGTAAGAGATTAAACGATTTTTAGAACAACTTCTTTGGAAGAATGTTTACCGTGTAAATTATCTCTTTCTACGTGTATAATCTCGATATTTTCGTTAGCCTTGGTATGGGTACCGTGTTTGTGCCCTCTGCGATAGCTTTTGATTAATCCGCTTAAATCATCAAGTGAGTTTGCTTGAGCAACAATTTCTCCACTTGCAACTAATTTAGCTTTATATTTGTACATATTTATTAAACCTCCGAAAATGATTATATCTACATTTTAATTATATAAAATTATGGTTCGGATTGATAAAAATGGAAAATTTAGCATATTTTCCAGGGGTTAAATCTTAGTTATTAATTAACCAAATTACTTTAAAAAATCCAAAGTTAAACGAACTATTTCTGATTGTTAAACACTTTTTAAAGTAGTTCAATATTATTTTCAGAACAGTATTGTTTAGTTTGCTCGTCTCAAGTAGACACTTGAACTTCACCAATGTGTTTTTTCTCTAATAAAAACATTGAAAGTCTACTTTGTCCAATTCCTCCACCAACTGTAAATGGAAGTGTGCTTTGGTAAATTCCGTTATGATATTCACCGATTTTTGAATCATCAATATTTAAGTATTCTTTTTGTTTAGCAAGTGCACTGGCATCAACTCTAATTCCCATTGAAGAAATTTCTAAAGCTGCATCATTGACTTTATCATAAACAATTAAATCCCCATTGAGTGTTCAATCATCATAGTCAAAAGCTCTTTTTGAGTGCTCAACACCATCAGGAAGTTTATATCCAACCCCAATAACAAAGAATGCTTTATGTTTTCTAGCAAATTCATTTTCACGTTGTTCAGGAGTTAAATTTGGATATAAATCATATAGTTCTTGTGCAGTGATAAAGGTTAGTTCTTCCGGTAAATCATAAACAAGTTGAGGAAAGTCTAAAATAAGCTCTCTTTTAACAAATTTAATTGATTCATAGATTTTTGAAACAGTAGCTTTTAAAAAAACTACATTCCGATCTGATTGGTCAATAATCATTTCTCAATCTCATTGATCAACATAATATGAGTGTTTATAGTCAAGTTGTTCTTCGCGACGAATGGCATTCATATCAGTGTAAATACCTTCGTACTTAGCAAAATGATATTTTTGAAGTGCAGTACGTTTCCATTTTGCTAGTGAGTGTACGATTTCGTGCTCTTGGTTAATTCCTTTTGGGAAAAAGGTTACTGGAGTTTCTCCGTTTAATCCATCGTTAATTTTTGAATCACTTTTAACAAACAAAGGAGCACTAACTCTGGTTAAGTGTAAGCGTTTGTGCAATTGCTTAGTGAAGTCAAATTTTAAATCTTGAATTGCTTGTTGAGTTTGTTTAATATTTAATTTTGATTTATACATTATTGTTCCTTATTTTAAGATATCTTCTAATTGCTTTTCGTTTAAAATTTTAACACTTAAAGAGGAAGCTTTATCTAATTTACTTCCAGGATTTTCACCAGCTAATAAATAACTTGTTTGCGAGCTCACTGAAGAAGAAACTTTAGCTCCATTTGAAACTAAAAGATTTTTGTAATAATCACGAGGTTTTGATAAAGTTCCAGTGATTACAAAAGTTAAACCTTGTAATTTAGTTCCTTTTTGTTGTTTTTGATAATTTAATAAACGATCTAATGTAGTTAATAAAGTCTGATTTTGTGCTTGTTTGACAAAAAGTTTAATATTATCAACTATAACATTTCCAATGGTATTAATTTGAGTTAATTGTCCCAAATCCATGTTCATTAAATCGGATAATTGTTCAATTTTATCAGCGATTAATTCAGCTACTTGAGCTCCAACGGTTTTAATACCGATAGCAAATAATGCTTTAGCTAAAGTGGTATTTTTTGATTTTTCAATACTTGCAATTAACTTAATCACTTTTCTTTTTCCAATTTTAGGCAAGCTTTCTAATTGTTCTTTTTTAGTGTTAAGCTCAAAAATATCTAGGATGTTTTTTAAAAGATTTTCCTTATAAAACAAGCGAATATTTTCTTCACCTAAATCAACAATGTTTATTGCATCACGTGATACAAAATGCACCAATGAGCGAATGATTTTTTCTTGACACTTTTCGTTTTCACACATTTGGTCGACTAATTCTTTGTTTTCAACCAATAAACTATCACACGAAGGACATTTTAAAATTTTAGCAAAAACATCTTTGGTATTTTTTTGAACTAGTCCAATTACTTTAGGAATAATTTCACCTGATTTAATCACTTTAACTAAGTCTCCAATATTTAATTTCATATTGCTAATGTATTCATAATTATGAAGTGTAGCTGATTGCACAGTGGTTTGATTTAACTGTACTGGACTTAGTTTAGCTAAATAAGTGATTTTACCTGTGCGTCCTACTTCAGCACTAATATCTAAAATTTGGGTAATTGCCTCTTCAGTTTCATATTTAAACGCAATTGCATATTTAGGAAATTTTGATGTAAATCCTAATTGTTCTCATCAAGTAATTTGATTAACTTTAATCACAAAACCATCGCAATCATAGGCCAGATTAGGTTTAATATCTTTAAATTCATTTATTTTTTCAATCGCTTGATTAATATTATTAGCCTGATATATGTACTCATTGGTAATGAAACCATGTTCTTTTAAGAACAGTAATACCTCAATTTGAGTATTAATATTATGAGATTGAGGATCAACTATTTCATAAACAAAATAGTTTAAGTTTCTTTGTTTTACAATTGTTTCATCTAATTGCCTTAAGGTTCCACTAGCAGCATTTCTCGGATTGGCAAATAATTTTGGAACGCTATTTTGATACTTAAAGTCAATTCAATTACTTTGAGCAAATAAATTTTCCACTTGCTCATTAAACTCAATAAGCAAGTGTAAATTTTCTTGTAAATTCGCTTTTAATGCTTCACCTTGATTTAATAAAGTTTGAAATGGTTCTAATTTATCAAGCAATAATAAATTTTGTTCAGTTTGATTTAAAAATGCTTTTAAATTTTTTAAAGCATCCAAAAACTTAGTTTCTTGAATAATTCTTTGATTTGCTTGATTGTAATTTTGCTTACTTAAATACACTTCTCCACGAATTTCAATATCATTTGGATAATCAATCTGTAATGGAATTCCTTGTATTTGCTTGATATTTTGAGTGACCACTTCACCTGTAATTCCATCACCACGAGTTACTGCACGAATAAGCTCACTATTAGAGTAATGGAGTGAAATTGATAAACCATCAATTTTGGGTTCAAGACTATAAGTATGTTGGTCTAAGCTCACTTTTTTCACATCATTGTCAAATTTAATAATATCTTCAATTGAATAAGCTTTATTAAGCGAAAGCATTGCTTTTTCGTGTGCGAACTTAACAAAGCGATTTGAGTTAGTGGCTCCAATTTTTTGAGTTGGAGAATTTTTACGCACAAATTCTGGGTATTGAGCTTCAAAAGATACCAATTCTTGATATACTTGATCATATTGAGCATCTGAAACACTTGGGAAATCCAAATCATAATATTCATAATTTCATAAATTAATTTGCTCAATAAGCTCATTCATTTTCTTTTTGATAAAATTTACTTGCTCTTTAGTGTAATTTTTCATTCTTTAATTATAAACAAACGACTTATATTTTGGTAAAATTAATAAACAAACAAAGGAGCAAAATGGGAATAAAAGCAGGAATTGTGGGTCTTCCAAACGTTGGTAAAAGCACCCTTTTTAGTGCACTTACTAAAAAGCAAGTAGAATCATCGAATTATGCTTTTACTACCATTGAACCAAACGTTTCAACTGTAGCTCTTAAAGATGAGCGCTTGGAACAACTTGCTCAAATTGTTCAACCGAATAAAATTGTCCATGCAACCTTTGATTTTGTTGATATTGCAGGTCTTGTCAAAGGAGCTTCCAAAGGTGAAGGTCTTGGGAATAAATTTTTAGCTAATATTCGTGAAGTTGATGCAATTATCCACGTTATTCGCTGTTTTGAAAATAAGGATATTGTTCATGTAGCCGATTCGGTTAATCCAGTTAGAGATAAGGAAATTATTAATTACGAACTCATTTTAGCTGATTTAGAAACTATTAATAATGTCTTAAATAGAGTTGCTAAAAAAGCTAAAAGTGGAGACAAACAAGCTCTTATAGAGCAAGGGGCGGCTCTTAAAATTAAACAAGCACTAGAAAGCGAAATTCCTGCTCGTGATGTTGAATTAAACCAAGAAGAATTGCACTATATTAAAGGTTATCATTTATTAACCTTAAAACCAGTTATTTATGTTGCAAATTTAAGTAATGAGCAAATCACTAATTACGAAAATGATTTACTTTTTAGTGCTTTAAAACAGTCTTTAAGCTCTAAAGATAAATTAATTCCTATTTCTGTTCAACTTGAAAGTGAATTAATTTCACTTGAAGATGAAGCAGAAAAAAATGAACTTTTACAAATGTACGGAATTGCTAAAAGTGGGTTAGATATTTTAACTAGAGAAGCATTTGATTTACTTAATTTAGAAACTTACTTTACAGCTGGAGTTGTTGAAGTTAGAGCATGAGTTTATCAAAAAGGATGAGCGGCTCCAAAATGTGCCGGAGTGATTCATAGTGATTTTGAGAAAAAATTCATTAAAGCAGATATAATTAGTTTCGCGGATTTTATTGATTATAACGGAGAGCAAGGTGCTCGTAATGCTGGAAAACTTCGTTCTGAGGGAAAAAATTATATAATGCAAGATGGTGATATTTGTCATTTTAAATTTGGTAAATAACCATTTTTTATGGGGGTTTAGTATAATGGCATTATAGCAGTCTCCAAAACTGATGATAAGGGTTCGATTCCTTTAACCCCCGCCAAATGTGTAAATGTTGATACAACTGTATCAGCTTTTTTATTTTAAACACAAAAAGATAAGAACAATCTTATCTTTTTGTGTTCTCTTTCATCCAAAAGCTACACGTAAATGGTTCGTATAATTGACCACTTCGTTTATCGGTAATACTTTTAAAAGAATAGTTGATTTTCAACAAATATTTTTGATCATTATAAATTTTAGTAATTTGGTTTGGTTTTGTTATACATGATATTTTAATTTTGGGATTTTCTTGTCCGTAATATGTGTCTTCTTGCATTTTTTGTAAAGCTATATTTCATATCGTTTTACTTGAATAAAAATTATTATTAATCATTTCATCTTGCTCTAGATTAAGATTTAATGAAAACTTTATACAAAGCCAGTTACTTATAAACCTACTAAACGAGAATAAAGCTTTAATTTTATCTACAAAAAAGAAAATACTTTGATTAGTGGATAATAAATTATCAACATCAAAATAAATTTTAATTTGTGTTTTTGCAATTAATTTCAGAACTTTTCTTTGCTTATTTAGTTTAGGAAAGTCATTTTCATTTCAAAGAAACATTAATTTTTGAGCTTGTAGGATGTTTGGTTTAAGCAATTTGACAAATTTATAATTTACCAAATATAAAGCTTGAAAATTACCATTAAATAATCTTTGGAAAAAATCAAATCGAATTATCTCAAATTTTGTTTTTGTGTTGTATTTTTGTTTAACAAAATCAAGGATAACAAAATTTTGAATATCAACTGATTTTGATAATTTATCGATAAATGTTTTGATTTTGAATTGTTCATATTCACTTAGAATTACTGAATTGCTTATTTTTATGTTGAATCTTTGCTTATTTAAACTTCTAATAAATTCAGATAAATAATCTAAATTATCAATTTTTTCCATATTTAAATTTTCAATAATTCACAACGATAAGCTAATTTGTCTAAAGTTAATGCTCATCCAAGTTTTAACTTCTTTTTTATGTAGTGCTTTAATGAAATTAAAATAAATGAGTATTTTGTTTTTAAAGTCCCTATTAAGAATTTGATTCTTGGAGCTATAATCAATAATAAAAGTGAAAATATCATTCAAAACAACTTCAAATAAACGATTGGACTTAGAAGTTAAATCTAAAACTTCTTTTAAGTATTGATGAATTTGATCGGGATTGAGATGACTAAAAATTTTTTTATCAATAAAGATTATATTTTTGTTTAATTTATTAATCATTCAATCCCTTATTAGAAAACGATTTAATTAAAAAAGTTTCAAAAATAATTTGATTATCAACTTGAGTAGATTTAAATAATTGTTCAAGTTCAGCAAGTTCAAATATTATGTTAGTAATTTCTTTTTTAGTATATTTTTGCAATATTATTCTAGCTTTTTTTATCCTAAATTCGTGGACTTTCAAAAATTCAGCTATTTTTATAGTATCTCAATGTAATTTTTCTAAATGATATATCTTATTAGCAAGGATGAAAACATTTGCAATTTGAGACACTAAAGATATCTCGTCATTTCCCTCATATTTTTTTTGTTTATAGTTTTTTCAAATAAGTGCAAAATCTTTAGTTTCAATTGAATTAGCAAAAGAAAACCGATCATCAAGAATATATTTCCCAATTGATTTATCAATTACATCTTTAGTGATAGTTTTAGTTTCTATGAGTAATTTATTAATTTCTTGAATAGTTACGCTTAAATTATTTGGAAGTTTTTCGATTAAATACATTAAATTAGATACTGAAATTTCAGCACCTCTTGCTTTGATATATTTATTTAATTCTCCAGGAAGACTTTTCTTATCAATCTTATTGCAATGAATTATTTTTTTATTTTGTTCAAAAGCTTTTGTAAGTTTAGTTTGTGGTAATTTGTCTTTTCTTAAAATAAAAACTAATTTATTTATTTGCTCTTGTGGAATTAAATTAATAATTTTTTCTTCAAAAAAACGTTGTTCACTTGTTAGATTTTTATTTAAAAATAATGGAAAATTTTCCACAATAATGAGTCTTGGTTCATCAAAAAGTGAACTAGTTTCTAAACTGTTAAAAATATCACTGATTTGATATTTTTCACTAAAAACAACATATTGTTCTTTATATTTTGATTTTAATTGATCCAGTTTTTGATCGATAAAAAAGTTTTCTTCACCATAAATTAAAAGCATGTTTTAATTATATATTATTACTAGAGAGCTTTAATTTTCTAATTAATAATCAATAAATGAAAAGTACGTTTAAAGACTTAACGCTTCAAAACAAATATTGATTGGTTATCTCTAGGAGAATGTAAAATGAGATTAAGACAAAGAAATTACTTAAAAAATCAAAGATTCAATAAAGCATTGCAACAAATGGTCTTAATCAGAATCCAAAAAACAACAAAAAGACATAAAGCTCAATAATTGGAGTTAAAAGAAGAGAAACAATAAATGATATAGGATAAAACTTTTGGATAAAAAGAAATACTAGTAAAGCTGAAAATGCTCAAATCATAAAATAATTATTGAGTATTTGTTTATAATTTGAAGCTTTACAAGTGTTTAAATAGATAAAAGCACTTAATAAAAATGAAAATCAAAATCCTAGTGAATAAGAATACCAGGGATTTAGTGTTAACGAGATTAAGGCAACTCATATAAGCATTTTGAGTTTTAATTCTTTGCTTGGAGTAGCATTTTTCAGTGAGTATATTTCTAAAAAGACAATCAATAAAATTGCTTTAATTGATGAAATAGTTCAATTACAAAAGGCAAAATATATCACCATAACAAGAAAAGGAATTCACTTAAGTAGTTTTACTTTACCAAAGATTATTTTAAGAAAACTAATAATTAAATTAAAGTGCATCCCACTTAAAACAATTAAATGTACAATCCCTATAAAGTTATATTGAGCAAGTACATCATCTTGAGAATAACCAAATAAAAGGGTTCTGACCAGTTGTTCAAAGGCTTGATAATTAAATCAATCTAATCCAAAAAACCACGATTTTCAAGTGTTTTGGTAAAACATAATGGAAGTAATGTTTAACTGATGGAAAACTCCTTTATCTTTAAAAAACGAGTATTTAGGATCTAATAAAATAACTTTTGCTTTAATTGAATATTGAGCATTGAGTGTTAATTGACTCCATGTAGCTTTTTTAAAAACTAAATAATCCCTAAAATAAGAATCTTGAAAAATGAGTGTTTTTGGTGAAATCTTTTTTAAAGTAAACACTTGAGTTTTTTCTGCTAAAACAATGGAATTAATATTAAACTTTCAAAAAACAAAAACACTTACAGAAAACAAAGTGAGTAATATAATTCACTTTCAATGCACAGTAGAATTTAATAAGATGATTAAAACCACTAAAATTCATATCATCAGACTTGAATAATTTATTTGAATTAATCAAGTCATAGTTAATGGTGCAATTAAAAAGAGCAATGTAATTATTCCAGAATTAGGAAGCTTTGTAATTTCTTTAAATTTACTGGTCCAATTCCAGAAATTTTGAGTATATCATCTCAAGTTGGGGTTCCTTTATTATTCTTTTTATAGTTTAGTAGTGTTTTAATTATTCTAGTTGAAATATCTAAGCGTTCAATTTGTTTAGCTGAATTAAAATCTTTTCACTTGAGAAAATAATTCTTTAACGGAACAAAGATAGGTTCTTTAGTGGAAGCTAATTCATTCAAATTAAAGCTAGAAATGTCTGAATTAGAAATCATTTTAGCTTTAAAAAAGAGCTCTCGATATGTTAAAGGAGTATTGCTATAAATAATCCCTGAGTTTTCTACTGCACCTGAAATACTGTATTTATATGTAGTTTGTTCTTTAGGTTGATTTGGTTTAATGTGATTGAATTTGGTCAGGTAAATCCAAGTTAATGGAAGAGCCATGATTGGAATGATTATAAAAATTAATTTATTCAGTTTTCATTTCATCGCACTTATGTAATAAGAAATTTATTCAAGTGCATAAAAAAGAAATTTTACAAGCTTTTTTCTTTATTTTATGTGGTAAAATAATTTTACATCGGCCAGCAGCTGCATTTATGTAGAGGAAAGTCCGTGCTAACACCACCTGCAATGGTGGTAGTGTTCATGTTAGGTCTAATAAACCTAAGCCTAGACGACTAGTGCCACAGAGACGAGCAAAGTGAAACGCGGTAAACTCCATGAGTTAGAAACCCAAATTATGGTAGGGGAATTTTGACTAGGAATCCAACAAAGTCAAAAAGTGTATCTTGGTACATTAGATAAATTGCTGGCACTGCATTGCAGTACAGAACACGGCTTATAGATGTTAAAAACAATCCATATGGATTGTTTTTTTGCGAATAAAATGAGCTCATTGAGCTCATTTTATTCAAAATAAAGTGGAATATATACAAAACATAATAAATAATAAAAAGTATATGTATCGTTAAGAATATCACTGTAATAACTTAATATAACTCTTTGCTTATCAAGATGAATTCTAGCATTAATTTTCATAAAACTAGCAATTCCAGCAAAATCAAAAATCACTGATTTTTCTTGATTACTTGAAGTTAGTTTAAAGCTACTAATTAATGTTCCTTGTTTATCTTGTGTTCTTTTCACTAGCAATTCTTGTGCGTAAGGAGAAAAGATTCTAAAGATTGATTGACGATCATTTGAAGTGAGTTTAAATGTAGAATTGAATTGTTTATTTTCTAATTCAATAGTTTTTAGAGTGTTAAATAATTTATTTTTCAAAGTAAATTTATTATTATCTAAAGATCAATCAAAACTTTTTTCTCCCATAAAATCAGTATATATTTTTATTACACCACGAAAAACGTTTTCCTGTTGTTTTCCGTTTTTTGAATTCACAGTATATTGTCAGTGTAAATAATAATATTCAATTGGGTATTTATTATCTATTAACCAAGTAGCAAGTCGAGTTGCAGAAACTAGTGTAGGTGGAGTTTCGCAAACGGGTTTAACTAATTGCAAATCACCTCTACTCAAACCACCAACTGGATTTAAATTTAATTTTTCTAAAAAATGAGAATCATTAGGTTCTACATATTCAATTTCTGGGGAAATATTTTTGAATGCTTTTTGATAAATTTGCTCTGATCTTGATAGTTCCCTAGTGATACTATTGTTAATATTTTGTTTAGTTTTAAAAAATTTGCCTCAAAAAATTGAACCGATAATAATAAAAATAACAGCAAGCACAAAAACAGCTATCATTCCATATAAACCTACTCTATTTGAGTTGTTTAAAAGAAATTTTAAAGTACCAAGTATTGCACCGACTAATAAAATTCCACCCAAGAAGAACGAAAATATAAAAACAGTTTTCATCTTTCTTAAATCGTCAATTAATTTATTAGTAAAATATTTGTCGACTTTCTCAACAATTAACGGATAAATGGTTTCGTCACATTTACTTTTAAAAGTATCAAAATCTAAATATTCTTTGATAATTTTCATTTTATTAACCTATTATATTAAAAGTTAAATTTAACATCTTCTCTTTTAGCAGCTGAAGCTTGATATAAAGGTTTAGTCGAAAGACCTTCAAATGAAGCAACTACTGAATTTGGTCAGGTAAAAATTGAGCTATTAAATTCATTAACATCCATATTGTAAATTCTTCTAGCCGCAGCAATTTCTCTTTCTAAGTACGCTGATTGTTCCATTAATTCTTTGAATAGATTTGAAGATTTAAGATCTGGATAATTTTCAGATACAGCAATTAAACGTCCAAAAATACTGCTGTTTAATGATTCAATTTGACTTGCGTTAGCAGTTGGGTTTGAGTAAATTAATGAACGCATTTGAGCGAATTGATTTACCATATCTTCTTCTTGTTTTTTATATGCTGAAACTGCATCAGCAAGTTTGGTGAGTGTATCAAAACGTTTGGTAAGTTGTACATCAATCCCTGAAGCAGAATTGTTGATTTTGTTTTGCATTTGTAAAAATTTATTTCTTTTAATTACATAAGGAATACCTATTGTAGGAATAAGAAGTAAAATAAAAATAAATTTTCCTAAAAATCCTGATTGAACTTTGATTGTTCTATTATCAGCAGCAGGATTAAATTCTTCAGTATTTACTGGGTTTTGGTCGAATAAGTTTGACATTTTTTGAACTCCTAAATTATTTTTTAATAATATATTGCAATTATAAAAGAAAATTACAAAATAGCACATTAATTGCACAATATTTATTTTATATTAAAGCAAATATTATTAAAAAAGATTTTAGATTTTAATTTTTAATAATATAATATCTTACACACGAATTTGTTAATTCGTTTATTTTTAAGTTTTCTTTTTTATATTTATAACATATTTTATATAATGATAAATATCGAAATTAATAATAAATGCAAATAGGGTTATAAATATGAAGAAGATTAAAAAAAGTTATGTTATTTTATCAATGGTATTAGGGAGTGTTTCAACACTTTCGCTTGCTTCTTGTACTACTTCAATTACAAAATCTGATAATAAACCAACTTCTCCAAATACAGAAGCTTCTGGCACTTCAAAGGGAAATAATTTACAAAATAACCAAAATCCAAACAATAAAATAAAGGACGAAAATTCAAAAGAAAAAGGAAGCCAAGAAAAAGGAAGCCAAGAAAAAGGAAGCCAAGAAAAAGGAAGCCAAGAAAAAGGAAGCCAAGAAAAAGGAAAGCAAGAAAAAGGAAAGACAAGAAAAAGGAAGTAAGAAAAAGGAAGCCAAGAAAAAGGAAGCCAAGAAAAAGGAAGCCAAGAAAAAGGAATAAACAATTCTAGAGAATGAGCTAATAAACTAGTTGATAAATTTGAAGTTGTTTCTTATGATAATATTAAATCCGAAGTAGAGTATAGTCAATCCAAAGATTATGAAACAGTTAGATTCAGAAAAGGGAAAAATAACATTTTCATTAATTCAGCAGGTCAACAAAAAGAGTTAATTAGACTTAAACCAGAGTTTGATCTTTCGAAAATTACTTTCGAAAGATATGAACCAAGAAAAACCAGAGGTAAAAATAATAAAAAAGCTCAAGCATATGATTATTTAAGTGGTTTGATTGACGATGAAAAACAAACGATTACTATTTCATATCAGTACAATAACCAAGAAGAGCAATTGATTATTAATTATGCTACTTCTACCTCAAGTACTATTGCACAAGCTCCTTTAATTCAAGAAACCAATGATGATTCTCCAATTACTAATTTAACCACTACCAGCGATGAGCATTATTCATACACATACAATCCTAATGATAATTATTATGCATCCTTAAACGGTCTTTCAGGAATGCAATTATTCCAAAAAATCACCCAATTACAAACTCAAAAGCATAGAAATACCAATTATAATCAATTACCTAATTTTTATAATTCGACAAGTGCATTTAAAGATATATATTTTGAAAAAGATAACAGTATTTTGGATATTTATTCAGAAAATCCAAATGGAAAAGATCCGTATGTTTTTAAAAGATACGCAACCAAAGGAGGAGCAAACGAAGGGGATGGAACCAATCGTGAGCACTTAATTCCACAATCGTGATTTGGTAAAATTGAACCGATTAAAAGTGATGCTCAATTTGTATGACCAACTGATATTAAGGTAAATGCAATTCGAGCTAACTATCCACATGGAATGGTTGTTAGTTTGAATCAAAAAACTCAAAATGGTTCAAAACTAGGTACAAA
Source organism: Mycoplasma sp. 3686h (assembly GCF_056781225.1). Taxonomy (NCBI): domain Bacteria; kingdom Bacillati; phylum Mycoplasmatota; class Mollicutes; order Mycoplasmatales; family Mycoplasmataceae; genus Mycoplasma; species Mycoplasma sp. 3686h. Next base: position 393,448 of record NZ_CM165562.1, read on the forward strand.
TGCAAATGGAGAAATAGTCTTTGAACCAATTGACACATTTAAAGGGGATGTAGCTCGAGCATATTTGTATTTTGCAATTACTTATAATCAAAATGATATTCTCCAAGGAACACATAATATCTTTCAAAAACCATATCCGTACATTAAATCTAATTTCTTAAAAACTTATTTACAATGAGACCAACAAGATCCAGTTGATTTATTTGATGTCAATCGAAATAATGCTATTTATAAATATAATGGATTAAGAAATCCGTTTATTGATTATCCTCATTTAGCTCAAAATCTTTTTGGTGAGCACCCCAAACCATTTGTTAATCAAGGTGTGCTGCTTAATGTCCAACCAATTACCAAGTAATGAAAAAGTAAGTTCTCACTTACTTTTTTTCTCAGTGGAATTTATTTCACTGATTTTTTAAAAATATACAAGTATATTTTTCAAGTTTTCTTTTAAAGAATATAATATTAAATTAAATATATAGAGCTAATTTTACAGAAAGGAACATATGGATGAAGTCTTAAATCGGAATAAATGGATTTTTTGACAATTACTCAAGGGTTATCGTGGCTTAACTCTTGTCAATATTTTATTAGTTATGCTTGAAACAGTTTGTAATGTCATGCTCCCACTTTTAATCGGACTATTAATTGATCATGGATTGCAAGCAAAAGGCAAAGATTCCTTAGGAAATGATATAAATACCACCAATTTAAACGAAGTTTTAAAATATGGTGGTTTATTAGTCTTGTTTGCTTTTTTAGGTTTATCGCTCGGATTAACATCAGGTTTTGTTGGTTCAAAAGCCTCAGCCGGATTGAGTAAAAATATTCGCTCAGCACTCTTTGCTCAAGCAAGCAAATTTTCATTTGAAAACATTGATAAATATAGTGTAGCAACATTAATTAACCGGATGAGTAATGATGTTACTAATATCACCACTGCTTTTAATCAAATGATTCGAATTCCGTTTCGAGCGACTTTTTTACTCATTTTAAATTTAATCTTTTCAATTACCGTTAGCCCACAATTATCGCTAATGTTTTTGGTGATTTTACCTATTTTAATCTTTTTTACTAGCTTGATTTGGTGAAAAACTTATCCAGTTTTTAAGAAAATGTTTGTTGTTTACGATGATTTAAACCAAAAAATTCAAGAGAATTTACAAGGAATGAGAACCATTAAATCGTATGTAACCGAACAAAAAGAAGCTAAAAGCATTTTTGAAAAAGTGACTAAACTTACTAAAATTAATATTTACGTTGAACACGGATTGGTTTTAGGAGTTCCAGCTTTTATGCTTCCAATTTTTACAGCAACACTATTTTTAGGTGGATATGGAACACATTTAATTTTAGATCGAGTAATAAGCACTGGAACATTGCTTTCGTTTTCGTCATATATTTGACAAACATCAGTTGCAGTAACTATGTTCATTGGGGTAATTGGTCAAATAGTTATCGCTGCTCCAAGTGCACGAAGAATTAGTGAAGTAATTCGAGAAATTCCTTCAATTGATGAAAATTTAAATGGTTTAACTACCATAAATAGTGGAAATGTGGAATTTCAAAACGTTTCATTAAGATATTCAAGTAATCGAGGAGAAAGTTTAAGAAACATTAATTTTAGCATTCCATCAGGTCAAACACTAGGAATTGTGGGAAGAACAGGAGCTGGAAAAACATCATTAGTTTCATTGATTGGACGTTTATATGATGTCTCTGAAGGTCAAGTACTTGTTGATGGACATAATGTCAAGGAATACAACATTCATTCATTAAGAGATGCGGTTTCAGTTGTTCTTCAAAAAAATAATCTTTTTAGTGGAACCATTAGAGAAAATTTGCAGTGAGGTAATCTAAATGCAAGTGATGAAGAAATTTATCAAGCTTGTAATCAAGCAGGAATTTTAGATTTTGTGCTTTCACTTGAAAATAAACTTGACACAATAGTTTCTCAAGGTGGTGCTAATTTTTCAGGTGGGCAAAAACAACGTCTTTGTATTGCTCGTGCACTATTAAAGCGTCCGAAAATTTTAATTTTAGATGATTCAACATCAGCTGTTGACACTAAAACTGAAAAACACATTCGTCAATCTTTAACTAATTCAATCAAAGATTGTACTAAAATCATTATCGCTCAAAGAGTTTCGTCAGTAATCGATGCTGATCAAATTATTGTTATTGATCAAGGTGAAATTGTTGCTCGAGGAAACCATCAACAATTAATTGACAATAATGAATTTTATCGCTCAATTTACAATGCTCAATTAAATGCAGGGGGTATTAATGAGAATTAATTTTCAAGGAAAAGATAGTTTAAAAAACACCCCAACAGTTAAATTAAGTTATGCAGAAAAGAAAAAATTCTTTTTTAGACTGATTAATTTAGTGTGAAAAGATCATAAAATGATTATGAGTTTTGTTCTTGTTTTAATCGTTTTATCAAATGTTGGATTACTCTTTAATCAAGTTTTTTTAGGAAAAATTTTAATTGACGGATTATTAACTGATCCAAAAACAGGTGGAATTATTGCTAAAGAAAAATTTGATTGGATTAAGTTTTATTGGATGATGGCTCTTGGAGTAGTTTTATATACTGCTGGAGTGTTATTTAATTTTTTATACCAATGAATTATTGTTAAAATTACCTTTAAAACTATGGCTAAATTAAGAATGGATTTATATGTCCATTCGCAAAAATTACCAATTAAGTTTTTTGATCAGAATCAAAAAGGAGAAATTTTATCTCGTTATACTAGCGATATTGATACACTTAGACAATTTATTTCTAAATCAATTCCAGTCTCAATTAATGCAGTGATTACATTAATTAGCTCATTTGTTGTGATGATGTGATTGAGCTGAATTTTAACCCTAATCACTATTACTTTAGTTTTTGTAATTTTATATGTAATGAAATTTTTGGGTCAAAAATCAGGGAAATACTTTAAAAAACGTCAAGAAATTAATGGTCAATTAATCGGATTTGCTGAAGAAACTTTTAGTGGATTAAAAGTGGTAAAAACTTTTAACCAAGAAAATCAATCGGTTGCTAAATTTGAAAAAATTAATAATGCTTATTACAAATCTGAAAAGAAAGCTAATCGAATTGCTAATTTATTATTCCCAATTGCATTTAACTTAGGATTAATTATTTTTGCTAGTGTTTCTATTATTGGTGGAGTAATTATTTCCAATGAGTCAAGTAGAAACTTTTTTGGTCTAACCGTTGGGATTTTATTCTCGTTTGCACAATTTTCAAGGTCATTTGCATTCCCGTTATCTACTGTGGCTGAACAATCGAATGTTATTATTATGGCTTTAGCTGGTTCAAAAAGGGTTTTTGATATTTTAGATCAAGAACCTGAAATTAATCAAGGAAAAGTCACCTTAGTTAAAATAACTAAGGATTTAGAAGGTAATATTATTGAAAAAGATACCGAAGATCTTTTCAGCATTTACGCATGAAAAATACCAAATCAAAACGGTGGGTTTGAATATAAAGTAACTGATGGGAAAATTGAGTTTAAAAAAGTTTCATTTGGATATGATTCAGATAATTTAATTTTAAAAAATATTTCATTAATCGCACATCCAGGACAAAAAATTGCTCTTGTTGGACCAACTGGAGCTGGAAAAACCACTATAACCAACATTTTAAACCGTTTTTATGAAATCCAAGAAGGTGATGTTTATTTTGATGATATTAATCTTAAAGATATTGACAAAACTTCACTACGTCAAGCCATTGTTATGGTGCTTCAAGATACCCATTTATTCAGCGAAACAATCAAACATAACATTGCTTATGGAGCAGATACTGTCCAAGAACAATTGTTGTACACTAGTGCTGATACTGCTAATATTTCCTATTATATTAATAATTTAAAACACAATTATGAAACTGTTTTATTTGATGGTGGAAGTGAATTATCACAAGGACAAAGACAATTACTTTCAATTGCTCGAGCTGCATATCAAGACGCTCCAGTGGTCATTTTAGATGAAGCAACTTCAAGCATTGATACAAAAACTGAACAATTAGTTCAAAAAGCAATGGATAAACTCATGTCTAGACGGACAAGCTTTGTGATTGCACACCGTCTTTCAACTATTAAAAATTCAGATGTGATTTTAGTACTTAAAGATGGAACAATTATCGAACGTGGAAGTCATGATCAATTAATTGCTCAAAATGGTTATTATTCAGCTCTTTGAGCTAATTCAAAGATTAATCAATAAGAAGAATGATTTAAAAAGCAAGAATAGTCTTGCTTTTTATTTTGATTTTTGTGGATATTGAGAAATTAAAAAACAAAGCTACTGAATTATTGGTAGCTTTGTTTTAAGAAATCTAACATTAATTTTTTTAATAATTTAGCTTATTCTAAAAGTACGTTTTCTAAGACATCAACTGATTTTAGAATCAATCATCTGAATTATTTTTTAAATTTTTTGAAGATTTCTCATCTTGATACTTTTTTTCTTGGTCACCTGCTTGAGGGTATGTAAGAAATTCATTCACTTCTCTAGTCTCTCCATTTGAAGAATACTCTGAGGTTTTTCCAATGAATGAATGGTGTTCATGTGAGTGTGATTTTTCTTCGTGTGAACTTCTTTTTTCTCCAAAGACATTTTCGAGTTTTTCAAGTTCTTCAGGTAATTTATCCGAAGGTTCTTCAGTAAAATAATTATTAAAATTATATTCTTGAGTTTGGGTTTGACGATCAAGGGGATGATATTCAACTTCATGAACTATTTCGGTTTGTTTTTGCACTACTGTGTGGATTGGATCGTTCATTGAATCACCTAGCACACTTGGTTGCTCTTGAATGTGAGTTTGTTCTTCTTTATGGTGTAAAGGAGCTGTATAGCTATTAAACACCATTTGTTCATCACTTTTTAGTGTTGAAGCGTTTTTTTGTTGTTGAAACTCATTAAATTGAGCATCTGCAAATGAAACAGCATCATTATCTTGAATGAACGGTTGTGTAATGGTTTTAGCATTTTGATCATTGCTTCCAGTTACAATAATTGAAACTTTAAATAATTCAGCATTATCTTTAAGATCAACTGGTTCATATCCAATAATTGTGTCAATTCCACCTTCTTCGCTATCTCTTGAAGCTTGGAAAATTTTATATACTCGATCAACAGCACGGTCAATTTCGTTAAGAGTAGCTTTTTTATCAGTTTGAATGTTAATAATCATTCTTGAAGCTTTTGTGATTGGTTTTTCATAAAGTTTTTGTTCAAAAGCTTTTTCTACTGCTTTTTCAGCACGATCTTTCCCAATTGCTGTAGCAATTCCAACCATTGATAAACCACCATTAGTTAACATTTTTCTAACGTCAGCATAATCAATGTTAATAGTTCCAATTCTATATAAAACATCATGGATTGCTAAAATAATATTTTTAAGGGAGATATTAGATAATTGTAATGAATCACTAATTGGTACATCTCCATAGTTTCGGCTTAGTTTGCTATTTGATAAAATGATGTATGAATCAACAACTTGAGCAAGTTTTTGGATTCCTTCATCAGCATATCTTCTTCTTTTTGGACCTTCATAATCAAATGGAGTTGTAATTATTGCTAATGTTAAAGCTCCATTGTTTTTAGCTGCTTCAGCAATAATTGGAGCAGCACCAGTTCCAGTTCCTCCACCAAGTCCAGCAGCGATAATCACCACATCAGCGCCACCGATTTTTTCTTGGATTTCAGATAAACTTTCTTTAGCGGCTTTAGCTCCAACTTCAGGATCAGAACCAGCTCCTAAACCACGGTTATCTTTACCTAAAGCAATTTTGTTTTGGCAATCATTTGAAGCTAGGGCTTGAGCATCAGTATTTGCAACGATAAATTCAACATTTTTGAATTGCTCTTTATTCATCATTTGAATGGCGTTGTTTCCTGCACCACCAACTCCAACAACTTTTAAGACAATTCCAGCGGTGTTACGATCAATGATTTCTTGATTTTCCTGGTTTGCATTCTCAATTTTCTTTTGATTTGCATGCAATTCGTCGTACATATTTTCTCCTTCTTAAAGTAATTTTCAATTGGCAAATAATTCTCTAAAAAGGAGAAATCTTTGCTTTTTGGTATGTTTTACGTCATAATGACTTGAAATGGTATGAGCATTATGATGTTCTTTAAACACAAAAGCTTGAACAAGATTCATAATGCTAATAGTAATTGGTTCTTGTGTTTTTTGAAGTTTATTGCTTAGTGAAGCTTGATTTTTTCATAAAGTTAAAAATCCTAAATTTGAAGGTAAAAAGTATTTTTTCTCGAAATAATTATTCATTCAATCTGATTCACCACTAAAAGAAAGAGTGTTTAATTTTTCAGGATCAATATACCTTTTTCCGACAAATTCTTTCATTTCTAGCTCTAAAAAATCAGTGTACATTTTTAAATAAATATGAGCTTCACTTAAATTTTGATCAGTTCAAATTTGAGTATTATCATTTTGATTAATAATGTATTTGACTTTATTTGTGATGTGTTTAAAAGTTATGTTTTGCTTGTGAGCTATTTTATGAATTAAATTATCAGTACCCACTAGTAATTTTCTATAGCTAATAATAGCTCCATTGTAAACTAACTTTAATAAAGTACAATCTTTATTATTTTCAATTGATAAATTAACTCCATACTCATTTTTCAAAGCTACTGAACGAACTTGACTGGTTAAAAAAACATGAAATTTTTGAGCAGGTATGCTTTGAAATAACTTGAGTATTCTTATGTATTTGTTACTGTAATTTTGGTAACAAAAAGAAGTTTTAGCGAGTATTTTAATAAATTTTTTACCCTTTGGAAATTGATGATAAACCTTAATTTGACCATTTGATTTATATAATAAATATTCATAAGTTATTTTAGTTCCAATTAATTGATAATTGTGAGTCTTGATAAACTCATCAACTTGTTTTTGAACTAAGTGCTCAACAGCCTCTTGAGCATCATCTAACTTAGCAATATCTTGGCTTTCCAGGGTAGTTTTAATCAACTTAACATTAATATTTTCAAATTGTGAATCATCAATAATTACATTAATACTAAGGTGTTTGTTTTCAATTAAAGAAAGTTCATTGTCTATATCTTTAAGTAATTTTTCAATATCACCAACATTGCTTGGCCGAGTAATGTTGAGTTGTGGTTTGGTTTTGACTAAGTAATTGCCATTTACTTGTTCAAGTAAATCAAATGCTATTTGTTCATTTGAAATATGAAAATTACCAAATAATCTAATCACAATGCTCCTTTCGTAATTATTTTCTATATAACACCCTTAGTTTTGCGCTTCTTGAACGTTTGTTTTCTTGAATCTCTTCATTTGAAGGATATATTTGTTTAGCGATGTAATCTTTTTGTGTAAAGATTGGTAGTTTAGCCGGAACTTTATCTTGGATAAGATTTTTAAAAAAGTTCTTTACAATTTTGTCCTCAATTGAGTGAAAAGTTATTATCGCAAGAACAGCATCATGCTTAAGCAAACTAATTGCATCATTAAGCATGATTTTTAATGATTCTAATTCATTATTTACTTCAATTCGAATGGCTTGAAAAACAGCTTTAGAAGGATTTTTTTCTCGAATTAATTTTGCTGGATATGCACGTTTAATGGTGTCAACCAGTTCAAGTGTGGTATTAATTGGACGATTTTCTACAATAGCTTTCGCAACTCTTTTAGAGAGCTTTACATCAGCATAATCTCATAGAATTTGTGCTAATTTTTCCTCACTATACTCATTGACTACATTTCATGCACTTAATGCTTGAGATGTGTCCATTCGCATATCTAATTTGGCATTTTTATTATAGCTAAACCCTCGCTCTGAATTATCAACTTGAGGAGAAGAAATACCTAAATCAGCAATAATTCCATCAACAGCAGTTACCCCTCGCTTAGCTAATTCTGATTTTATATTTTGGAAATCACTTTTAATTAGCTCAAAACACGAGTTTGTTTTACTCAATCGATGTTTTGCGTATTCGATCGCAAAATCATCTTTATCAAAACAATATAACTTACCGTTTGATAGCTTTTCTAAAATTGCTTGAGAATGACCTCCCATTCCCAATGTGAGGTCAACATAAATGCCATTAGATTTAATTTTTAATTGAGAAATTGTTTCATTTAGAAGAACTGAATAATGCAATTTATTATTCATTATCTTCCATTTTTGAAATTTCTTCAGCTAGTTTTGCAAGATCACCATCTTGATAAAGATTTTCAAATGCTTGAAAAGCTTCTTTTGATCAAAGTTCAATGATTGAACCAGTTCCTACAAAAACAACTTCTTTTTGGATAGAAAGTTTATCAATAATAAACTTAGGAAGCGAAATTCGACCTTGTTTATCAAGATTAACTTCAACAACATTGCTCATAATAATTCTAGTTAAATGTCTAACTTTTGAATTGAACTGAGACTTATTTTGAAGTTTTTTGGTGTACGCACTAAAGTTTTCAATACTTCTAAGCTCAAAGTTATTATCAAGCCCTAAAGTGATAAAAAAACTACTTCCAAGTTGGTCTTTATATACCGATGGAAGTACCACACGGTTTTTGTCATCGATTGCTCGAGTGTGTTGTCCGTACATACCACTTCCCCCCACTATCCACCATTATTTTACAACATTAATATCTACTTATTTTAAAAAAATAAAAATTTTCAATTTTGTCATCAAAATTATGGAAAATTATCCAAAAAATCTCAAAATTTTTTCAGATATTAAGGAAAAATCTTATTACTAAAGTGGAGAAGAAAAATATCACCTTTGGAAGGTGATATGACAATAATAAAAAACTAAGCTTTATTATTTGAACCAAATTCATGAATTTTATCTCTAACAACCTGACACATTGCCTTATAACCAGGGAAATAAAGTTTTCTTGGATCAAAATTTTTCCCTTGTAAATCTTGACCTGAAATAATAAATTCTCTAATTGCTTTGTGGTTTGCTTGTTGCAATTCGGTATTAACGTTAATTTTAGTAACTCCTAAAGAAATTGCTTTTTGAATTTGGTCAGATGGAATACCGCTCCCTCCGTGAAGAACAATACCAATTCCAGCTGCTTGTGAAATACGTTCAAGGGTTTCAAAACTTAATGATTTTCAAGTTTTTGGATATGGACCGTGAATGTTTCCGATTCCAGCAGCTAAAACGTCAATTCCTATCGAAGACATTTTTTGGGCTTGTTCAGGATCGGCAAATTCACCATCTCCAACAATTCCATCTTCTTCTCCACCGATAGTACCAACTTCAGCTTCGAATGAATATCCTTTTGCTTTTGCAATCTCCACAAGTTCAGATGTTTTTTGGTAATTTTGTTCAAAAGGTAAATGCGATCCATCAAACATTACTGATGTAAATCCAGGTGTATTTAAAGCCTTTTTAACCCCTTCGTATGAACCGTGATCAAGATGTAAAGCAACCGGAATTTGGATGTTAAGCTCTTGGATAAGAGCTTGAACCATTTCGCTTACAACTTTAAATCCACCCATGTATTTTAAAGCTCCCTCGCTAGTAGCGATAATTACAGGCGAATTTTCCTCTTGAGCAGTTAATAAAACTGCTTTTGTTCACTCTAAATTATTAATATTAATGTGTGGAACTGCGTATTTTCCTTGTTTTGCTTTTTTAAGCATTTCAGATGCATTTACTAATGGCATACTTATTTACTCCTTTTTTAGAAAATTTCTATATTTTTACTTTGTCATGTTCCGTCTTGATTTCTTTCAAAACGTCTGTCAACAGTTAATAATGTGTAAAGCTCACCGATTTTACGTTCTCTAACTTTTTCGTATGAAATTTCTTCAGAAACAAAATTCAAAATCCAGCTTTCTTTGAGTTCGTCCTCAACGACTTGAAAAATTTCTTCAAATGCAAATTTTTGTAAAGTGTCCTTTGAAATTACATCAATTGCAATATCTAACATTGTTCTCATACAATCCTTTCTCAATTGATTTTATTAATATTTTAAACTAGTTCATTCAAACTATTGCTTATTTATCGAAAAATCAAGATGTTACATTTTATCTGGTGCACTCACACCAATTAAATTTAAACCAAGTTTTAAGGTATTTTTAGTTGCTAAAACAACATATGCTAAAGTATTTTCATTTTGGGAACCGATAATTTTAGTTTCAGCGTAAAAACTATTAAATGACTTAGCTAAATCAATTAAATATTGAACCATTAAATTGACCTTATATGTATTAGCAATGGTCTTGATTAATTCAGGGAATTTATCTAATTCTAGTATTAATTTTTGTAATTTAGCTGATGTTTTAAACGATTCGTTGATACTAGTTAAATTAATTTTATTTAATAGTGAAACTGCTCTTGAATGTGCGTATTGAACAATAAAGACAGGGTTTTTTTGGTCTTTTTGATTTGATAAGTTAATATCAAAATCAAATTTACTATTAACTTCTCGACTGAGCATGGTAAAACGAACTGCGTCAGTTGAACTTTCTTCAAGTAAATCACTCAAAAAGACACTCGTTCCTGCTCTTTTGGACATTTTGTATTCTTGTCCATCTTTGAGCAGTCTAACTAATTGAACAACCAAAATTTCAACTTTATCATCCGAATAACCTAAACATTTAAGTGAAATCTTCAATCTATTAATATAACCTGAGTGATCAGCCCCTCAAACATTTAAAAGTTTTTCAGCTTTTTGAGCTTTAGTTAGGTGATAAGCAATATCTGGAAGTAAATATGTATAAGAACCATCTTGTTTGATTAAAACTCTATCCTTATCATCGCCAAATTTTTCAGTTTGTAAAAATAAAGCACCATCTTTAAGATAAGTATGTTCTTTTAAATTATTTAAAACTAATTCAATAGCTTTTTGTTCATACAATGATTGCTCACTGAAATATGTATCAATTGTCACGTTAAAATCAGCTAAATCTTTTTTAATTTTATCTAAAAGAATCCCGATGCAAACTTGTCTAAATTCTTTTGTGTCTGTTTTATGTACAAATTGGTCATTATATTGCTTCTTAATTTCATTAGCAAGTCAGATAATATCTTCACCTTTGTATGAAATTTCAGGGAATGGCATTTTAATTCCGAAAAGATCATGATATCTAACTGATGTTGATTCAGTTAATACATTAATTTGATTCCCGGCATCATTAATGTAATATTCTTTTTCAACATTATGTCCTGCGTGAATTAAAATTCTACCTAAAGAATCTCCAAAAGCAGCACCACGGGCATGACCTACGTGCAAGAATCCTGTAGGATTCGCTGAAACAAATTCTAGGTTAATTTTTTGACTTAGAACTTGATTTTTACCATAGTTTTGATTTAATTGAGAAATTTGATAAACCTTTTTAATTAATACTTGATTACTAATTACCAGATTGATAAAACCGGGTTTAGCTACATCTATCTTTGCAAAAAATGTGTCTTTTTGTAGTTGTTCTTGAATTTTATAAGCTAAATTCAAAGGAGAATCATTAAAATATTTTTTGGCTATAAAAGCAACATTAGTAGCGAAATGATAAGTTGTTTGTTCTTGATTTAAATCATCAGGAACATTAGGTGAAGAAAGATTGTAATTTAACGATTCAATTTGCAATTTTTCATCTAGGACTTTTTCGTTTTTTAATTGTCTTAAAATGTTGTTAATTTTATCTTTTACTTCCAAAAATAGGGACATATTCCTCCTTATAGTCTTTTAATTATATAAGAAAAAAGCGATTAAAACCATATATAATTATATTTATGTTTTACAAAATTTATGTATGTGGTCCAACGGTTTATAATAGTGTACATATTGGGAATATTAGACCCATTTTATCAATGGATCTAATTTTAAAAGCAGCAAGAAATTTAGGCAAAAAATTTTATTTTGTCCACAATATTACAGATATTGATGACAAAATCATCAATCGAGCAATGCAAGAAAATGTTTCTGAAAAACAAATTGCTCAAAAGTACGCTCAAGAGTACCTTAGCTTACTTGAACAATTAAATGTAAACACTATTTCTAAAATTGAATATGTAACTGAAAATTTACAACACATTGATAAGTTTATTAAAAACCTAATTATTAGTAAAAACGCATACATAGATAAAGATAAGAACGTATGATTTGATGTTGAAAAAAATCAAAAACAATATGGTTTAGTTTCAAATCAAAAGCTTGAAAATATGATTTTTGAAGATACTCAATATCAAAAGAAACATCCGTCAGATTTTGCTTTATGAAAAACAAAAACACCTGGAATTCAATATCCATCATCATTTGGATACGGTAGACCTGGATGACATACTGAATGCTGTGTGATGATTTATAAAAATTTTGGTTCACAAGGGGTAGATGTTCACGGAGGTGGTACTGATTTAATTTTTCCGCATCATGAAAATGAAAATATTCAATTTCAAGCCTTGACCGGAAATAAAATAGCTAAAAAATGACTTCGCACTGGAACATTAAATTTAAATGGAATTAAAATGTCTAAATCATTAAACAATGTGATTTTAGCAAAGGATTTTATAAACATTCATGGTGCTGATGTTTATAAATTTATTTTACTTATGAACTCAATTACTGGGATTATTAATCTAGATGATAATGCTATTTATAATGCAAATAAATTAATTAATAAGATTACTAAAATTTATTTTAAAGTATTTAGATCACAAGTTTCAAACATTTCATATGACCAAGAAACATATAATCAAGCTATGAATTTTATTCTAGATTTAAATTTTTCTAAATTTATGAATTTAACCCACGATCTTATTAAAAAAGCAAACAATAATCCCAAAGACGCATTAACTTTGATTAAAATTTTTAATTCAATGGATTTTAATTTTAAAAATATTAATTATCAAGAATGTTTAGACTTATACAAACAATGAGAAATACTCAATTCCCAAAAAAAATACGAACAAAGCGACCAAATTCGAAGTCTTCTAATTAAGAAGGGAATTTTTTAAATGAATAAATTCATAATCAGTGGTAAAAACTCTGTGCTTGAAGCTTATAATAATAATTTACCCATTTTAAAAATTTTATTATCCAAAAAAGAAAATGCAATCTTCTTTGATAATAAAAAAACAATCATTCAAATTGTAGACACACAAGCTTTAAATTCAATTACTAAAGAAAACCACCAAGGATTTGTTGCTTTTTTACAAGAGATTAACTATAAAGATATCAATTATTTAATTAAGCATAAACCCAAAGGTGTTTTAGTACTCGATAAAATCCAAGACCCACATAATTTAGGAGCAATCATTAGAACTGCTAATGCAGCCGGAATTAAAGATATTATATATCCTAAAGAAAATTCTTGTGATCTTAATGCAACAGTATTAAAGGTCGCAAGTGGTGGATTTGTCAATATGAATTTTTACCGTGTTAATTCTATTAGTGCAACAATCACTAAGCTCAAAAAAGTAGGTTTTTGAGCTTATGCTACAATTTTGACCCCAAATTCTCTCAACCACACCAAAGTTAATTACAATACACCTTCACTTTTAATTATCGGTAATGAAGCAAGCGGAATTTCAAAAAGTGTTCTTGCAGTTTGTGACCAGAATGTTCACATTAAACAATATGGAAGCGTTCAATCGCTTAATGCTTCTGTGGCTACAGGAATAATTCTTTTTGATTTTGCTAGCAAAATAAATGAAGAATAAATCCTACGTTTACCGCGAAGATTTACGAGATGAAATTATTAATTATTTTAAATTACATAACTTTATAAAAATCAGATGATCACATTTATTGAGCTTAATTTACGAATTTATTAAATATAAAATTCGTTCACTAGCACGCAAAATTTTATATTTACATTCATTTAACAACGGTATTTGTGAAGATGAAATTCAAAATTATATTTACTCAATTTTGCTTGAAATTATTGAATATTGAAAGAATTTCCTACATATTCCTTTTGAAGCATATTTTTGAAATACAATCAAATTGAAAATGATAAATTATATTAACAAAACCAATAATCGACAGTTTGATTTTGAGGAAAAGGTAGCTAATAAAATTAGCAATTTAAGAGGAATTTTCTACAATTATGATTTGAAAAATTCAACTAATGATAATTGTAAAATTTATAATTTAGATTTTCTTAAAATAATTGCTTCAGATTCTGAATATGAATTTTTAAAAAGTTCAATCAATAAAGAATCATCTGAATCTGAACTTTATTCTACATATCAAAAGAATAAAATAATTCGTTCAATTAATTTTAAAATTCAACAGTTTCAGAAAAATAATTATTAACACACAGGAATCAAGATGGAAGATAAATTTGCTAACATACACATTTTTAGCACCGATACAGTTACTGGAATTGGTGGACCGATTAGTTCTAGAACTTTAGACTTATTGTACGAGCTTAAAAATCGACCACGATATAAAAAAATCATGATTTTAGTATCATCAATTAAACAAGCTCAACAATTTAAACAATGGAATAACCAAGCAACTCAAGTGGCTCAAAAATATTGACCCGGAGCTTATAGTATCATTGTTAATGACCAAGGTTTTCGAATGCCTAATAATCAATTATTATTAGATTTTTTAGACCAAAATGGACCAATGTATGTGACTAGTGCAAATTTATCCGGAGATAAACCAATTACTCTTAAGCAAGCAAAGGATATTTTTCCACAAATAAAAAATGTGCATGATTTTGGTCAATCCTCAGGAAAACCAAGCACATTAATTAATTTAGATAAAAATTTTGAAATAACAAACAGAGATTAATTCTTAATAATTTAAATAACAAATCAATATTGCTAGTGAAGTGCTAAATCCAACGATTATAAATGAATAAAAACTTTTATAAGTGTGATTTTGTTGCTCTTGCTCTTGTTTTTGTTTGATTGCTAAATCACGAAGTTTAGCATCATCAGCACTCAAATTTCTTAACATTGCTTGTCTATCTTTGTGTTTGGTAATGTTTTTTAAAAAACTATTTTTTCCAACTACTACAACTAAATTTACTAAAAAAGAAATAGCAAAAGCGATAATCAGTGCATCGATTAATTGTTGAGACTTTGAAAAATCATATCCTCTATAGTATGCTAAAAGAATAACTATACCCACTAAAATAGCGTGAAAAAAGATTATTAAATAAAATTTAATTGTTCTGATTTCATGTGCAAAGCGGTGCACTAAATAATTTAATAATTTTTTCATCTCTTCTTTCTAATTGAATAATTAAAATTTAATGTATTTTAGATTAACTTTAAAGCTTGCAACTCTTTGCAAGCTATTTTATCTAATTATAAACGATTAAAAGTTGCTCTGTCCCCAAAAAAGCAATTGCTTTTTTATTTAAAATAAATTATTATAATTTATAAAATATGCCAGAATATCCAGAAGTAACCGTTGTTAGAAAAACTTTACAAAATGAAGTTAAAGGATCAAAAATTATTGATGTGAAAATTTTTGATTCTAAATTTATTAAAAATGCTTCAGCACAAGAATTTATTGATTTTGTAAAGGGCGAAATTATTAAAGATATCTCAAATGTTGGGAAATTTTTAGTTTTTCATTTAAGTAATAATAAACGTTTTCTTTCACATTTAAGAATGGAAGGTAAGTACTACATTAGAGATGTTCAAGTCTTAGAAAATTATCATTACAAGCATGATTATTTATACTTTTATCTTGAAAATAAGGGAGTTTTAGCTTACAATGATACTCGAAAATTTGGAAGTTTTGAAATTTTAGATGCTTCACAAAATCATTTAAGTATTCACGAAATTAAAAATTTAGCTCAATTACCTGGATTTGTAAATGTTGACCAGCTTTACCAAAAGCTACAAAAATCAAATAAATCAATTAAAACTATTTTGCTTGACCAATCACTAATTTTAGGAATTGGAAACATTTATGCTGATGAATCCTTATATCATTGCAACATTTTTCCCATGACAAAAGCTAAAGATCTTTCAAAAGAGCAACTCACTCAATTACTTAACGCTGCTCAAGTAATTATGGATGCAAGTATTCATGCTGGCGGAAGCTCAGTGCACTCATACAAAGCAGTTAATGGAGTAATAGGAACATTCCAAAATGAGCTCAAAGTGTACGGACAAGCTAAAAAAGTTTGCATGAAGTGTAAAAAATCTGAAATTAAAAAAGTCAAATTAGATTTTAAACCAAACGGAAGAGGGACAAGTTATTGTCCTGTGTGCCAGAAAGATCCTTATGAATAAAAAATTAATTATAGTAGTTGATATGCTTAATGGGTTTACTCATTTTGGGTCTTTAGCTAGTGAGAATATTCAAAAAATCATTTACCCAATTGAGCAAGAGCTTGCTAAAGGAGATGATGTAATTTTCGTATGTGATGCTCATAGCGAAAATGATTTAGAATTAAAACAATATCCAATGCATTGTAAAAAGAACACCCAAGAATCCCAAATAGTCCCAGAATTACAGCGTTTTGTCACTGAAAACAATGTTTATTATAAAAATACAACTAATGCATTTTGAGAATTGTTAACATTAAATATTTGGAATAAATATGACCAATTTTTAATTGTTGGATGTTGTACAGATATATGCGTTTTACAATTATCTTTATCAATTCGTACTTATTTTAATAAGATTGCTATGGATAAGGAAATTATTGTTTCTTCGTCTTTAGTTGCTACTTATGATTCGCCGAATCATAATGCTCAAGAATTTCATCAATTTGCTCTTAAATTAATGGAACAAGCAGGAGTAAAAATCATTTAAAATGTTTAAAAAGGTTTCAATTGACCTGCACGGTTATGAGTGAAT
The DNA here is from genome assembly GCF_056781225.1 of Mycoplasma sp. 3686h. Lineage (NCBI taxonomy): Bacteria > Bacillati > Mycoplasmatota > Mollicutes > Mycoplasmatales > Mycoplasmataceae > Mycoplasma > Mycoplasma sp. 3686h. The sequence continues at coordinate 410,246 of NZ_CM165562.1, forward strand.
TGAGGCTCAAAATAAAATTTTGCTTTTAATTGACGATTTAAAAAAGTTTAAGGTTGACCAAATTTTGTTCATCACTGGAAAAGGAACACGAGCATTAATCACTCAAACCACTAAGTTACTTGATGATTATTTTGTTACTTGAGAATTGGTTAATAATAATGGTGCAGTTTTAGCTTATTTACCCAGTCAATTTGATCAATGTGAATATGAGCAAATGTTTGAATCGCAAGAACAAGCCAGTCAACAAGATGTAGAAAATATTTTTAACGAATTTTTACAAACACTTAAAAACGTAAAATAAGCTATAATGAATTTATGAAAGCCAAAAAAAGTTTATTTAAATTAGCAATGAAAGATGCAAAAGGTCAACTTAAAAAAGGAAACATTTTTATGTTGGCTACAGCATTTATTTTAGGAAATGTTTTTGGGGCATTAGTTTCATCATTTGCCAATGACATTTTAATGGGGATGATTACTTCAATTGTTGGACAAAACGATTTAGATAAATTAAGTTACAAAGCAATTAAATATGGAAAATTTCTCGGAGCTTTAATTTACTTTGTGGTCGTTTCATTGTTTGTGTTTGTCTTTTTATGAGTTTATTTTAGTGTTATGAGACTCAAAAAAACTTACTTAGACAATAACGAACAACCTAAAGAACCAGAAAAAAAACCTGCTCCAACCACTGATGAATTAATCCTAGCAGAATTAAAAAATATTAATCAAAAACTCAATAAAGAATAAGGCCTAAATCAAGGTCTTATTTTAATGTTAAGTTTATTTTTTTTAAAGTTAAAAAAAGCTATAGCTTTTTTAAGTTAAAAGTTATAATTTAAAAATGAATAATGTAGTAGTATAAAAGGAGAAATATGTTAAAAGTGATTTCACACCCATTGATTGATATTAAACTAAGTAAAATGCGTTCAGTTGAAACTGGCCATTTAGTGTTTAAAAACAATCTCAACGAAATTGCATCACTTATGGTTTACGAAGTGATGCGCGATTATCAAACCAAGCAAGTTGAAATTATGACCCCATTAAATGTCAATTTTGCTGGTAAAGATTTTGATAAAGAAATTATTATCGTCCCAATTTTACGTGCTGGATTAGGAATGGTTGATGGTTTAATCCAATTAATGCCTCAAGCTAAAGTTGGACACATTGGAATATATCGAAACGAAAAAACCCTTCAACCAGTTGAATATTTTTACAAAATGCCTGAAGTAAGTAAAGATTCAAAAGTAATCGTGGTTGATCCAATGCTTGCCACAGGAAATTCAGCAGTTGATGCTATTAACACCCTTTACAAAGACGGATTTACCAATGTTGAATTAGTTTGTTTAGTTGGAGTGCAAGAAGGTGTCAATAATGTTGAAAAACATTTTGGGAAAGATTTTAAAATTTATCTTGCAGCATTAGATGAAAAACTAAACGAACATGGTTATATTGTTCCTGGTCTTGGTGATGCAGGTGATCGTATTTTTGGAACTAAATAAGAATGCAATCTAAATCAAAATCAAAAACACAAACCGATTATCGGTTTGTTTGTTGCTCCCAACCCATTAAATCTTGGAAACAAAAAGATTCGCAAACTTACATTAAATATGGAATTAATGATTACCGTGATATTTCTAAAATTGTTTCTTGTGGTCTAATTCTTGCTTTAGCACTCATTTTTAGTGCTATTAGTAAATTTACACCCAATGTTTTTAACTTTTTGCAATTTAATTTTTCGCTCATTCCAATTTTATTTGGATTTTACGTTGTCGGGTGGAAATATGGATTAGCTATTATTTTTATTAACTTTTTAATCGCTCCTTTATTTAGCTCGTCAGGACAAAGTTTTGATATTCGCTACTTAGGTCAATTTAATTTGCTTATTTTGCATTTAGTCTTTGTCTTTGTGCAAATCTATTCATTTAAATATATTTTAAAATTAGTCAATTTAAGAACAAAAGGGAATCATAATCAAAAAAATAAATTATTAAAAATCTTAATTGCTTATGCGCTCTCAATCACTTTTACTACCATTATTACTACATTAACCTTAAGCACTATTAACACTTTCTTTATTAATTTAGCTTATTTCCAACTCTTTTTTAAAATTCCATTTTCACTTCAAGCAACGATTGATTCATACCCAAGTTTTAAATTTTTATTTTTAAATATTAATAATTATTTTGCTGGTTCATACACTTTATACGTTATTTTCAATATTATTAACCTTTCGCTTAATTTAGTTATTATTACATTGATTTGAGCTTTAGATTGAAAAACCCGTGTCATTAGTAATTTAAAATACAAGCATAATATTTTTTATTAATTTTACATAAGGAGATTTATGGACAAAGAATATAACTTTTGAGATATTGATGCTAAATGGCAAGCGTATTGAAATCAACATAAAACTCATGAACCACTCGAGAACTTTAATTTACCAAAAAAATACATTTTAAGCATGTTTCCGTATCCAAGCGGAAAAATTCACATGGGGCATGTGCGTAATTATTCAATTGGTGATGTCATAGCTCGATTTTATCGTCGTAAGGGATTTAATGTTTTCCATCCATTTGGATGAGATGCTTTTGGACTTCCAGCCGAAAATGCGGCTATTAAACACCAAATTCATCCTTCAACATGAACATATCAAAATATTCAAGCAATGGATCAAGAAATCCAAAAGCTTGGAATTTCGGTAGCGTGAGATTATGAACTGATTACTGCTGATTCAAGCTATACTAAATGAGAGCAGTTTCTTTTTATCAAACTGTGAGAAAAAGGTTTAATTTACAAGCAAAAAAGTTCTCTTAATTTTTGTGAAAATGATAATACTGTTTTAGCTAATGAACAAGTGATTGATAATAAATGCTGACGTTGCGATAATCAAATTATCCAAAAGGAATTAGAAACTTATTACCTTAAAATTACTGCTTATGCTGATGAATTATTGCAAGATTTAAAAACTCTTCAACAACACTGACCAGATCAAGTTCTTTCAATGCAACATAATTGAATTGGTAAAAAACAAGAATACAAATTACTACTTAAGGTAACCAATATCCTTGATAATAGTACACTTGAAATTCCAATTTACGAAAGTGATTTACAAAATGTTCTCAATGCTGATTTTATCGCTTTAGGTAATTCGCACATATTGGTAAAAAACTTACTTGATCAACAAGTTTTTAATCAACAAGAAAACCAAATAATTGAACGAATTAATTCCAATCTTAATAATAAAATTTTTATCGATAAGCTCGCTTTAAAATTACCTTATCGTGCTCAAATTGAGAATACTAATATTAGTTTAGATTTATATTTAACCGATTTTGCAAGCATTAATTTAAACAAAAATATTCAATTTGTCACCAATACTAATAAAACTCATTTAGCTTTTATGCAAGCTAACCAAATTGCAATTGTAGACAAGCAAAAACGCACAATTGCTCAAGAAAAATTTAATCTTGAAACAAAATATAATTTAAGAGATTGAGGAATTTCACGTCAACGATATTGAGGGACTCCAATTCCTTTGATTCATTGTCAAAAATGCGGAACATTACCTGTAAATATTAATCAATTACCAGTTACATTACCAGAAAATGTAATTTTTAATGGACAAGGCAACCCGCTAGATAGTGCTCTTGAATGGATTAATACAACCTGTCATGTTTGTGGTTTAAATGCAAAACGCGAAACCGATACTCTTGATACATTCTTTGAATCAAGCTGATATTTTTTAAGATACACCACTCCTCCTCAATTGCGTGAAAGCACAATTTTCAGTAATAAACATTTAAATTATTGAAATCAAGTAGATGAATATATCGGTGGGATTGAACATGCTATCTTACATTTATTGTATGCGCGTTTTTTTACTAAAGCTTTAGCTGATTTAGATTTAGTAACCTTTAGAGAACCATTCCAAAATTTACTAACTCAAGGAATGGTACTTAAAGATGGTGCTAAAATGTCCAAATCTAAAGGAAATACCGTTGAACCTTCGACTATTATTGATAAGTATGGAGCTGATACAACTCGTTTATTTATTTTGTTTGCTGCTCCACCAAGCAAAGAATTAGAATGAAGCAATGCAGGAATTAACGGTTCGTTTAAATTTATCAAACGATTATGAGAACGTTCATTTGAAGTTGATTCAAAATGCGATTTTAAAAATATTATTCACTCACAATTGACCGAACAAGAACAAAAAGCACGTCATAAACTCTATTTAGGACTTGTCAAACAAAATGAAATTTTTTTAAATCGTCAAAACGAATACGCTTTTAATACTTTAATTTCATGAACAATGGAAACACTAAATGAATATGATAAAATTAATAATCAAGTATTAATTACTGAAATGTTTTATGTTATGCTTAACATTCTTGAACCATTTATTCCGCATTTTGCTTGAGAATTATCGCACCAATTTTTTAATTTAAAAAATTTATACGATTTTTCTATTGATTCAGCAGCACTAGAAGTTTGGCAAATTTCATATGCTGTTACTATTAATGGAAAAGTTCGTTGCGAAATTTTAGTTGATAAAAATACTCCTAAAGAGCAAATTCTACAAATTGCCAAGCAACAAGCTCAAAAATGATTGAGCAATGCGACCATTGTTAAAGAAATTTTTATTCCAAACAAATTAATCAATTTTGTTGTGAAACAATAAAACGAAAGAGAAAACCAATGCAAACCAAACCAAACAAAAAAAATAAAAAAGTTCATTACATTACCACTGATATGGATAATGTCGCTTTCCCAGGAGCGATTCACTCCTTTAGTATTGATATAAAAAAAGAACCAGCTAATAAAGCAAGGTTAGAATTATTTAAAAAATTGTATTTAGTGACACATTCAGATACACTGAATGAGTTTACTGAAAATTTAGCAATTGTCTATCGTGCAGGTCAATTTGAGAGCTATCCAGAAGCAAACCAAACCATGCAAGAATTTGAAATTGGTAAAGATATAGATACTGATTTAAACTTATATTCAACTGGTTTATATGTAAAAGTGATTGAAATTTTAGAAAATAATAATGAATACATTATCATATACAAAGCATTAGCACAATTTGATGTTTATAACGTCAAATCAGCTATTGATTTAATTACTGATAATGAACCAAATAAAGAAGTAATCACTAAAAATTTAGCTTTGGGGAACCCAGATTTTGAATTAACAGCTTTTTCAGATTTAAAAGATCATATTAAGGATTTACAAAAAAATAATTTTGCTAAATTATTTAACGAATTTATTGAAAAAACTAATGGTGGTAAAGCTGAATTTACCAATTCAATTTTTCAACGTATTCCAACTGATAAAGAACACGCAACCACAATTAAAGCAATTATTAAGTTTTATAGTAATTATCCTGACTATAACACATCTAACCCAAGAAGTTTAGAATTTGAAACTGAATTTACCATTTTTAGTTTTCTAAGCAAGCTAGTGGCTCCAAATATTTTAAAATACAAATTCTTATACGAATTTCATTGAGATTCATTTGATGAGTTTAATAAAACTGTACAAAAAAACATTTTATTTTTAGTTTCAATTGAACATAAAATCAACCGTAAAATTGCTACAAAACTTAACGAACAGCAAGATGATTATATGCTCAGAGAGCGTTACAAAACGCTTAAAGAAATGGTAGTTAAGGATGAAGATTTAGACGAATATCAAGAAATCCTTAAGAATACTAAGCTCTCAAAACGCTATCCAACTTGAATTCAAAAATCAATTGAAAAGGAAACTAATCGGATTTCTGAAATGATGATTACTTCTCCTGAAGTTAATATCACTAAAACTTACATTGATTTAATGAAAAAACTTCCTTGAAGATTAACGCAAAAAGAAAAACTTGACATTGGTAAAGTGCAAGAAACTTTAGATAAATATCATTATGGACTTGGTGAAGTAAAAGATCGCATCATTGAACATATTGCAGTATTAATGAAAGCAAAACGAATAACCGATGGAAATAACAAAAAACGAATTAGTATTGATAAAAATACTGAAATTGATCTTTCGTTATTTAAAGAGAATGAAAACGAACTCGTTTCATTTAACAATGTTCCAATTTTAACTTTAATTGGACCTCCAGGGACTGGAAAAACTTCATTGTGTAAAGCTATAGCTGAAGCTCTTGGAAGAAAAATGGTTAAAGTTTCATTGGGTGGAGTGCGTGATGAAGCTGAAATCCGGGGACATAGAAAAACATATGTAGGAGCTATGCCTGGAAAAATTATTAAAGCAATTCAAAAAGCCAAAATCTCAAACCCGATTATTTTGCTTGATGAAATTGATAAAATGTCTTCAGATGCCATTAAAGGAGATCCAGCCAGTGCTATGCTTGAGGTACTTGATCCTGAGCAAAACACCAAATTTCAAGACCATTACCTTGAGCACGAATATGACCTTTCCAAAGTTATTTTTATTGCAACTGCTAATTACTATGAAGGAATTCCCGAGGCATTATTAGATCGGGTAGAGTTAATTGAGGTTCCAGCGTATACTTTAAGTGAAAAAATGCAAATTGGACGCAAACATTTGTTACCAAAAGTAATTGAACAATCATACATTAACGAAGAATTATTTGACCTTTCTGATGATATGCTTAAATACATTATCAAGCATTACACTCGAGAAAGTGGAGTTCGTGGATTGAAAAAAGTTCTTGATAAAATCGCTCGAAAAATTAGTAAGCAAACCGAATTTGATAAAAACATTACTCACTTTACTATCGATACTAAAGCATTAGATGAGTTTTTAGGTCCAATTATTTATAATACCGAAAAACCTGAGCCTGAGTATGGTTCGGGAGTGGTCAATGGACTTGCTTATACATCTTATGGGGGTTCATTACTTCAAATTGAAGTGAACATTTTTCCTGGAAAAAGCGAGCTCAAACTAACTGGTTCACTTAAAGAAGTAATGCAAGAATCAGCCATGATTTCGCTTTCATATGTACGAGCTAATGCTGATAAATATGGAATCCAAGACTTTAATTTTGATGAAAACATCATCCATATTCACGTCCCAGAAGGAGCTACTCCAAAAGATGGTCCAAGTGCTGGGGTCACCTTTACAACAGCTATTTTATCAGCAATTAAAAATCAACCAATTCCTACAAATTATGCTATGACTGGTGAAATTACCCTACGTGGAAGAGTGCTAGAAATTGGTGGATTAAGAGAAAAATCATTTGCAGCATATCAAAATAAAATTAAATACGTTTTCATTCCAACTGATAATCAAAGAAACTTGTTAAAAGTTTCTAATGAAATTAAAAGCAAAATTGTTTACATTCCAGTTGAAACTTATGATGACATTTATAATGTTCTTTTCCTTGGACAAGAACCAAAACAACAAATTATTACACCTGAAAATGCAGAATAATTCTGCATTTTATTTTTCTAACATATTATTCTATTTGAAAGAATATTTTTATGATAAAATTATTTATAAATTCTTTGTATATAGTTACAAAGAATAAGAACTTTAATATCTATGAAATGTGGATAAATGTTTTTAACTTGTAAAATTTACTCTATTTATAAGTTTAAAAAAGATTTTAATTCAGCGAAGAGGACTTTAACATGAGTACAAGTAATAATCAAAAACCTTTTAACTCAAAATCATTTTTGTCTTTTGGGATTAATTATATTGCTGGTTTTGGATTTGTTGCCACTGCAATGTCACTATTTTCACTTGGAGTATTGTGGATTTTAGTTTTTGCAATCTGTTCTTTGATTGCTTTTGCCGTCATGTTATCTTTTTCAAAAATGTCAGAAAATTTGAGCGACCGTTTTGGAGGTCCATATATTTACGCTAGTGAAGCATTTGGACGAAAATCTCTGGCTTCAAGAATGTTTGTCTTTCTCACTGGTTGGAATAATTATCTCGGACCTTTAATGTATTCTGCTGCGGCTCCTTTATTTCTTATTGCAGTTTTTGCTGATTTTATAGATACAAACAACCCTGGAGCAAAGTGGGGTTTAATTATTGGCGGATTAGTTATTTTTATTTTCATAGTTTTTATCTCAACTTTAGGTTACAAATTAAGCAAAGGATTGGTTTTATTTTTTGCTAGCATTAAGTGATTAATCATTGCAACTTCAATGGTTTTTGCTATTGTTTTAATCGCTCAAACAGCCGGAATTGGATTTTCAGAAAACTACGTTTTATCATATAAGAACACACCAAATCAAATCAACTTATCTAAATTCATTACCATAACCACTTCTTTTTTCTTTTCTTATGTTGGATTAGAAGATATTTCAACTATGTCTCCCGAAGTTAAAACTAAATCATTTAAGAAAATTTTAAATTTAATTTTCATTATTGTTTTTGTAATTTACGGAGTTGGACTATTAATTTTTAGTGGTTTACCAGTTGGAGATAATACATCACCAACAGCAACAAAGATTAAAAGTTATTCAGATATTTATCGAGCTGTTGGTGGAGTCACTGCACTTTCATTTTTTGCCATTGGTTCACTTTCAAACTCAATTGCTTCAAGGATTTCGATTACTTTAGCAAATTCATTTAAACTTGTTCCTTTATCAGAAGATGGTTATTTGCCTAAATATTTTCTTGTGAAAAATAAGAAAAATAAATTTTCAAGAATCATTTATTTAACTTTAATTCTTACATTAACTTTAATGTTTTTAATCTTTTTTGTCTCACTAGCGAGTGGTTCAAGCGATTTTAATTCAGCAGTTTCTAAATCTGCTTCCATTGGTGGAGCAAGTGCCCTTGTGCAATATTTTTTAGCTTTTATTACCTTTTTTGTTTATCACTACAAAGGAAAATTAAAAGACAAAAACAATTGAAAAAATATTACTTCTTTAATTATTCAATCCATTTCCTTAATTTTAGTTCTAATTATTTTGTTTTTATTCTTTTTTCCAATTGACACAAAAATTGTTAATGGAAAAAACGTTGTGTTCTTAAATTGAACTATTCAAAATACCCTTAATATCACCCTCTATCCATTGGTTTTATTACTTGGTTATCTTTTGTTTTTTCTTGCTGAACGAAATTCAAAAAACCAAACTCAAAATAATTTAACTTCAATTCAAACTTCTCGAACCCATACTTTAAAGCGAAAACACCAATTTTTCAGTATCTCTTTATCAAATAATCTTGATCAAGAAAACACACAAAAGACCAATTAAAAAGCTAAATTTTAAGGCTTTGTAAAATAAACATTGTTTATTTAAAATGGTAAAATTATTAAGCAAATTATTTATTATTAATTAGAGTTTATTATGAGTACAGATATTAATAAAAAACCTTTTAGTTCCAGACAATTTATTGGGTTTGGAATTAACTTTATTGCCGGATTTGCATTTGTTGCAATTGTGTTATCGTTATATTCAATTGGACCGTTGTGAATTTTAGTTTTTGCAATTTGTTCCTTGATTGCTTTAGCTGTTATGCTTTCGTTCTCAAAAATGTCCGAATCCTCACCTGAACGTTTTGGTGGACCCTATATTTATGCTAGTGAAGCATTCGGGAGAAAAACACTAGGGGCTAGAATGTTTGTGTTTTTAACAGGATGAAACAATTATGTTGGTCCTTTAATTTCTTCAGCTACAGTTCCTTTATTTTTAGTTTCAGTCTTTGCTTCTTTTATTGATACCAATAATCCTGGAGCAAAGTGAGGTTTAATTTCAGCTGGATTATTTATCTTTGTCTTTTTAATCTTTATTTCAACTTTAGGTTATCAATTAAGTAAAGGATTAATTTTCACTTTTGCTTTTATTAAATGATTAATTCTTTTTAGTTCACTTATTTTTGCTATTGTTTTAATCGCTCAAACAGCCGGAATAGGGTTTTCGGAAAATTATCTATTAACTTATAACAATAAACCAAGAGAGATTAGTTTATCTAAAATTGTGGCAATATCAACTGCGTTTTTCTATGCATATGGTGGTTTTGAAGATCTTGCATGTATGTCTCCTGAAGTTAAAACCAAATCTTTTAAAAAAGATTTAAACATTATTTTTATTATTGTTTTCATTATTTATGCACTGGGAATTGTTGTTTTTAGTGGTTTACCAGTTGGTGAAGGTTCTTCGCAAGCATCAATAAGAATTAAAAATTATGCAGATGTTTATCGTGCTATTGGTGGAATTGTCGCACTTTCATTTTTTTCCATTGGTTCACTTTCAAACTCAATCGCTTCACGCATATCAGGATCATTAACCGCTTCATATAAATTGGTTCCTTTATCAGAAGATGGTTATTTACCTAAATATTTTCTTGTGAAAAACAACAAAAATAAATTTTCAAGAATCATTTATTTAACTTTAGCTTTATCATTAGGGTTAATGGTACTTATCTTTTTTGGATCATTAATTAATGACAAAACTGATTTTGATTTAGCTGTTACCAGAGCTGCTGGAATAAGTGGAGCAAGCGGATTATTTCAATATGTGCTCGGTTTTATTACTTTTTTTGTTTATTATGGTAAAGGAAAAATTAAGGATAAAACTAATTGAAGAAATATCAGTTCATTAATTATTCAAATTATTTCTCTTATTTTGATTTTGATAATTTTATTAATATTCTTTTTCCCAATTGATACAAAAGTTGTGGACGGAAAAACAATCGTTTTTTTGAATTGAACTATTCAAAACACCCTTAATATCAGTCTTTATCCAGTTGTTTTACTACTTGGATATATTATGTTTTTTATCGCTGAGCACAATGCTAAAAAAAGCAATCACAATAATTTAACTTCAATTCAAAATACTCGTGCTCATGCATATAAGCGAAAATATCAATTTTTTGTCCTTGATTCATCTAATCAACTTAAACAAGACAGCAATCAAATCAGTCAAAGTTCCTAATAATTGAACATTTAAAGATAAAAATGCATTTTTCGTTAAATACATATTCCTAACCAGGAATATGTATTTTTATGATAAAATAAAGATACAATTTGTATTAAATTAAAAAGTAGTCAAAAATGAGTAAAATAACTTCATATCAAAACAATCAAGCAATTTATGATCAACAAAAAGCCCTAGAATATTTAGATACCATTAAAACATTTCTCAAAAATAAGGTCAAAAAAGCTAATGCTCAAGGAGTTGTGGTTGGAATTAGTGGAGGAATTGATTCTTCACTAGTTTATACCATTGCCAAGCAAACCTTCCCTAATTCAACCATTGGGGTAGTTATGCCAATTATCAACATGACACCAAGTGATTTAAAACACATTAAAGAATTAGAGCAAGCAACCCAAAGCACTTTTATGGTTAAGGATCTCACCCAAACCTTTAAAAGTATTTTAAGCGAACTTAATGTAACCAATCATTTAGCAATTGCTAATATTAAACCTCGTTTACGTATGACAACATTATATGCAATTGCTCAAGAAAATAACTCATTGGTTTTAGGAACTGATAATGCTGATGAAGTGTTTGTGGGATATTTTACTAAATATGGAGATGGCGGAGCTGATTTATTACCAATTAGTAAGCTAACTAAGGGAGAAGTGAGATTTTTAGCTTCATTACTTAATGTTCCACAAAGTATTTTAGATAAAGCTCCTTCAGCTGGACTTTGAGAAGGACAAAGCGATGAAAATGAGCTTGGTTTTTCATATGAGCAATTAGATTTTTACATTAATCATTTAAACAATCCTCAAAGCATTCAAAAACATATTGAACCAAAAATTGTTGATAAAATTGAAAAATTACACAAGAATTCACAACATAAACGAGATAGAGTTTATACACCCAAAAACGTTAAATAGGAGATAAAAATATGGCCGGACATTCACATTCAGCAAATATTGCTCACCGCAAAAATGCTCAAGATGCTGCACGGGGAAAAATTTTCCAAAAACTTTCTAAAGAAATTTTTGTTGCCGCTTCAGGAGCTGGAGGACCAGACCCAGAAAAAAACCCAGCCCTTAAATTAGCAATTTCAAAAGCTCGAAGCAAAAATATGCCTAAAGATAACATTGAACGTGCGATTGCAAAAGCTAAGGGAGATAAAGGAGCTTCTGCTTTTGTGGAAACAGTATTCAATGCCACTGTTGCTGGAGGAGCAACTTTTATTGTAGTAACACTTTCAGATAATTTAAATCGGGTAAAGTCAAACGTTCAATCATATTTCAATAAACAAAATGCAACTTTAGGAAAAACTGGACAAGTTCCATTTGCTTTTGATAAAAAAGGAATTATTGAAATTGATAAATCTTTAGTTGATGAAGAAACTTTAATGCTTATTGCTCTTGAATCCGGTGCTGAAAACATTGAAACTACTGAACAAAGTTTTGTTATTACCTCTTTGTCTGAAGATTTTACTAATTTAAAAAATGCACTTGAAGAAAATTTATCAATTAGCGATTTTATTCAATGTGAAGTAACATATTTACCAAATATGTACGTTGAATATGATTCAGAAAAGCAAGCGAAATTGCTTGAATTTGTTGTTAAACTCAAAGAAGATGATGATGTTCAAGAGGTTTATCACAACATTGCAATTACTCAATAATGAATCAATTTTTAGTAGATATTTATAACCAATTATGATTTTTAACTTCAAGTTCATGAGCAGCTAAATTTATCATTGTGCTCATTTTTTTAGCTATATTACTCTTTATTCCAATTACTATTTCGTTTTTATTTCCTTTATTAAAAAAACAGCTTAAACCAAGTTCAAAAGTTTATTTATATGCTTTTACTACTGGTTTTTTTCTCATCATGTCGACCTTTGGTTTTATGCGTGAATCGCTTGAAATTTCTTCGGTTTATTCAGATGCTCAAATTCCAAGTTCACAAAATAATCGCAGTTTGCTTATTTATGGCTATAACATTTTACTTGTCGGTGGTGGAGTCTTTTTTGGGGTTCTGATAGCGTACTTTGTTAAATTTGTTATTTCATATCGAATTAATCAAAAACTCATGCAAGTTCGTAAACTCCAAGTGTTTGTCCATGAACATTCAGATGAACATGGACATGTACACACTCATGAGCATCCGACCCATATTTTTAGTAATGAAGATAGTGCAGAAGTAATTCAAGATACACTAACAGATAAAGTTGCAGCAAAGTTTAAAGTCATTGCACTTGTTCTTTTGCTCACTCACCGTATTCCAGAAGGTCTATTACTTGGATATAACATTAACCTATTATTAGAAGGAAAAAGCAACTCACTTTCGTTCGTGTTTATTTTTAGCTTGATTTTGCACTTAATTCCCGAAGAAATGGTTTTTTACTATCGTTTAAGAGATAGTGGTTTTAGTAAGTGAACATCACTTGCTATTTCGATATTAGGATTGTTTTTATTTCTTCCATTTATGCTCATTGGAGCATATTCAGGAAATTTTATTGATTCACTTTGAGAAGCTCGATCATTTATTTTTGCTGCTATAGGTGGAATCTTTTTGTTCACTTCCTTAGTGGAATTTTTCCCTGAATTTTACCATTATAATATGGAGAAAAAACGTTGATTTAAAGTGATTTTAACTCTATTTATTGGGGTAATTAGTGCAGTAGTATTGCTCTCAATTCACACTCACCAAGTATCTTAAACAAAAACCTGCACTGCAGGTTTTTTTATCTTTTAAGCTTTAATGATATTAGCTATTTGAATATAACTTTTGGTTATTTAATAAAAAGTCGTTTGTTTCTTTAAAATTTAATTTAGGTTTAATCTCTATTTGAGTGCTTTTTGGTACTACAAGTATTTGATAAAAAATATTCGGTGTTTTATTGTCAAGACGATTGAATTTTTCTTCACTATTATTTAAAAAATTAAAATTCAATTCTCTTGCATTAACCAGTGCTACTTCTATTTTTGATGAATTAGAATTTGATAATTTAACCAATTGATCTGGAGTGTTTAGCGAAAATGTCTTTCCTGTTTGAATTGAACGTTGCACGATAATATTATAATTTTCTAGTGCTTTGTCTAATTTATATCCTCCTAAGTGATTTTTCTCAAAATCGTTTAGGATTGATGAATTAGTTAAAGATTTCCCTAGTTTTTGTGCAACTTTTTGAATCGGATTAGTAATAAATTCATTAAAGTCATTAGTGTTTTTGATAATCTTTATCTCAGAATTTAAAGGTAATTCACTTACAGATTCATCAGTTAAATTATTTAATATTGAATTTTGTATAAATAAAATTTTTTCTTTGTTTTGTATCTTGTTTATTTTTTCTCAAAGATCATCATTATAATATCATTTATAAAACTCATCTACATCATAACTATATTTATCGTAGAGATTACTTAATAATTGTTGATTTTCTTCTTTAGTTGTCTTTTTGACTGTAAATTCTTTATCTTTAGGAATTACAATAACATTAAATACACTTCTATTAGGTTTAAATGAGCTTGTATTGATATCATCAAATTTCTGATATTGCTCAATTTCAAACGGATTGATTCATAAAACATTTACATGGTTTTCTGTTTCTTCTTTGAGAGCGTATTTAAAACCAATACCAGAACGATTATCAATTGATTCTAAAATGAGAATCTTGTTATCTTTTAGCACATTCTCAATACTTTGTCCATTTAAAAAATCATTTTCAAAGATTTTTGTAATTTTCTCATCAGAAAGAGTTTTATCAAGGTTGAGTTCTTGATATAATGAATTAATTTTATTAATAATGTGATTTGAAAAATCTTGTTTTGAACTTATTAATTGTTGATTATCTTTTAAAAAATTGTATTTAAAGTATTTTTTATAGTTATCCTTTAATTTTTTAGGATCCTCTTTATCATAGGCTCTTTTACTTAAACTTTCAACAAATTGATCAAAAATCATACTATTATTAATTTTGACACCCTGATCATCTTGTTTTATTCTAATTAAATTAATAAAATAAGGTATTTTATTAATCATTTTTTCTAAATAAAGTTTTTTATCAATTTTTTCATAATAGCTTTTGTTATTTAATAAAAAGTCATTAGTTTCTTTAAAGTTTAATTTAGGATTAATTTCTACTTGTGAATCTTTAGGAACTACAAGTACTTGATAAAAAATCATTGGTTTTTTATAAAACGATTGAGAACTTACTTTAAAATTAAAAATCAATTCTCTTGCATTAATAAAAGCTAAGTTTATTTTTAATGAATTAGAACTGGGTAATTTAACCAATTGATCTGAATAGTTTAATAACAACTCACTTCCTTTTTTAACTGTTCGCTGTACTAAAATATCAGAAGTTTTAAGAACGTCATCTAATTTTTGACCATTCAAATAATTTGTTTCAAAATCATTAATCACTTTTTCTCTAGACAAAGAGGTTTTTAGTTTTTGAGCAACCTTTTGCATTGGACTGGTAATGAATTCATCAAAATTATTAAAATCTTTTATATTCTTTACCTCAGAATTTAAATATAATTCATTTAAAGATTCATCGTTTAAATTATTTAGCAATAAATTTTGTTTGTATGTAATTCCTTGTTCGCTCTGTATTTTATGTATTCTACTCGAAATACCAGAGTTATAATATCAGTCATAAAATTGTTCTGCTTTGTAATTATATTTGTGATATAAATCACTCAACAATTGATTGTTTTCTTCTTCACTTGTATATTTGATTTCAAACTGTTTATCTTTTGGAAGTAAAATAACATTAAAAACGTACTTTTCAGGAATAAAGTCTGTTGTTTGAGTAAAACCACCAATTTGCTTAATTTCAAATGGATCGATTTTTAGAATATTTATATGATTTTCTGTTTCTTCTTTGAGAGCATATTCTAGTCCAATAGGGGAACGATCATTATTTGATTGTAAAACAAGAATCTTGTTGTTTTTCAATACATTTTCAAGACTTTGTCCATTTAAAAAATCATTCTCAAAGATTTTTATAATTTGTTCATCAGAAAGAGTTTTAGGTAGTTTAAGTTCTTGATATAATGAATCAATTTTATTAATAATATGATTTGAAAATTCTTTTTTTGAATCTATTAATATTTCTCTGTTTTTTAAAAAATCATATCTAATATATTTACGAAAATTTTCTGTTTTTTTCTCATCAGTTACATCCTCGTCTACAGATAAACCTTTATTAAATAAATCTTGTACAAATTGATCAAAAATTATACTATTATTAATTTTGATGCCCTGTTCTTCTTGTTTTAATCTAATTAAATTAATAAAATAAGGTGTTTTTTCTCTTAAACTTTCTAAGTAATCTTTATTTTGTAAAAAACTAAATGAACAAGATGCAGTAATCATTGATAATACTGGTGTACCAATTAAAGTAATTTTAAATAATTTATTCCTCAACGACATATGTAAATGCTCCTTTATCAGGTACTGAATTATTAAATAAAGCAGATTTATATTTTTTTACTGCAAGTCTATATAGACCACCATCAGTAACTTTATATTCTAATAACTCATCATTAGATTCTATCGAAGTAGAACTCTTAACAGTTTCTCAACCTATACCAGATACATATTTTTGTAGCAATAAATCATAATCTGAAAATTTAGTATCTTGTCTTTTTAAAGCTTCTGCTTGTTTCAATCATTCAGTATTACGGTGTGTTTGATATCAATTTGCAGTTTCTCTGTTTAATCGATCACCTTCAATTGCATTAGCGACTATACCACCAATAGGGAATAAGAATCATCATCAATTTACATTAGGATTATAGGTAGGTAGATTTTCTTGTTTCTTAAGCAATCCAGCATTAAACATTCAAGAAAGTGAAGCTTTTACGGTTTTGCCTGACAAAACATAAAATCGTGATTCAGCAACTATATTATCATTATGTTTATCATTAAAATTAACACTAAAATGTCTTAAATTATCAGTAGCTTTTTTCATTTTTTCAAAGTCAGGAATCCCTGCACCGTATTTATTGCTAAAACCATTTGATTTTTTTACTTGTTCATCATCATTAGTAGAAATTGAAGAAGCACTTAAAATACTTTTAATTGCTGGAATTCTATAATCATCATTATCTAATCATGGTCTAATTCGCAATAATGTCGATATAAGTCCTGTCACAACAGGGGCAGCAAAACTTGTACCTTCTTGAATTCCTTCGAAACCTTTAAATTCATAAGAACCAGGAGCAACTACAAAAGGTTTAGCTAGACCATCTAAAGATGAATCAAGTTTATAACTTGAATAATCAGCTAATTTATTATCACGAATATCATTTTTATAAGTCCTATCAAGTGCTCCAACAACTATTGAATTATATGATAATGAATATTTGTTTATTCAACCACGTTTTATATTAGTTTTAGGAATTGTATTTTTGCTGTCATTTCCGGATGAAAAAACATTAACAACACCATATTTTCTTGAAAGATAGTCAACTATATAAGCTCATTCTGCATAGGTTTTATTTTCTCAATCCCTTGCTGCACCATAGCTGTGATTAATAATTTTGACTTTTTTATTTCTCACTAACCCTTCAAGCCTCATTTGTCATTCAGCATCTGTTGTAAATTGAGAAAAATAAAGTTTTGATTGGACATCAATACCTTCATCTCCACTTGCAATTGAAGAAACCTTAATTCCATGATCGATTTTTTCATTTTCTTTACCTTCTTCTTTTACTAACGATTCAACTTCATTATGATTAAAATTATTAGTTAAATATTTCGAAGGTATAAAGTTTTTACCAAACTCTAAAACACCTACTGAATGTGAATTTCAGCTAGCTGATTTTATGTCAAGATCTCTCTGTTTACTGAAATTAACCGTTCTAAAAACATCATTTTTATTTAAAATGTCGTATCTCTTAAAATAAGCAAAAGGATCATAACTAAAATTATTATTATAATTGTATAAGTTGGAATAACTTAATTGTTTTGTATTGTTAGAAAGATTATTTTTGTATATGATAAATTTGTAAATATTTTGATTTTCTTGCAATTTTTTTACAAAATTTTCCCTCTCGCTTTCGTTATTAAAGTAGAACCAAACAATTGGTGTCTCTTTACTTACTATAAAATCTTTAAATTTTACTTTTTTGTCTTTAATTAAATTAACAAAATTGAGATTTTGTTTTTCTAAATATTCTGAATTTGATAACTCATTGAAATTATCATATTTATGATTTAATAATAACTTTAATTCAAAGTCATTATTAACATTTGTAGCACTTGAATTTGTTGATTGGTTTTGAAAAAAGGCTTCTCTTACTTCAAATTTTGGATTTTTAATTCCTTCATACCACTCTTTTTTATTTGTATTTAAAATTGCATAAACTATAGATGCAGAAACAATAGCTCCTAAAGTTAAAATAGCTGATGCATTGGTAATTCATTTTATTTTTCATTTCATTTTATTGCTTCCTTTTTATTTGTTGTGTTTTATATTTAATAATAAACATACAAAATAGATTTTTAATATCTTTATTACTATACTTAAATTATAAAACTTTCAAAAAGACCTAAAAAAAGTTCCACAAAATCTTTATAAAAATGTGATATTACAAACTAGGACAGGAAAATTGGACTTCCTATCCTAGTTTAATTAGGGTTGTTTTTATTTCTTCGATTTATGCTCATTGGAGCATATTCGGGAAATTTTATTGATTCACTTTGAGAAGTTCGATTGTTTATTTTTGCTACTATAGGTGGAATCTTTTTGTTCACTTCCTTAGTGGAATTTTTCCCTGAATTTTACCATTATAATATGGAGAAAAAACGTTGATTTAAAGTTATTTTGACCCTATTTATTGGGGTAATTAGTGCAGTAGTATTGCTCTCAATTCACACTCACCAAGTATCTTAAACAAAAACCTGCAGTGCAGGTTTTTGTTATCTTTTAAGCTTTAATGATATTAGTTATTTGAATATAACTTTTGGTTATATACTAAAAAGTAGTTTGTTTCTTTAATGTTTAATTTATAATTTCTTTCTAATTGACTATTTTTCGGTACCAATAGAACTTGATAAAAAATCTTTGGTGTTTTATTGCTAATAGGATTTAGTTCGTCCTTATTGGTATCTAAAAAATTCAAATTAAATTTTCTCGAATTAACAAGTCCTAAGTTTGTATTTGGTGAACTAGGATTTGGTAATTTGACTAATCGATCTGGATTATTTAATGAAAATGTGTTTCCTTTTATAATTGACCGTTGTACTATAATATTAGAATTCTTAAGTACATCATCTAATTTTTGACCGTTTAAATAATTTGTTTCAAAATCATTTTCGATCACTTGATTAGTTAAAGATTTTCCTAGTTTTTGAGTCACTTTTTGCATTGGATTGGTAATAAATTCATTAAAATTATTAGCATCTTCTATAATTTCTATCTCTGAGTTTAAAGGTAATTCACTTAAAGATTCATCAGTTAAATTATCTAGTAGTAAATTTTGTTTGTATAAAATTCCTTGTTTGTTTTGTATAACATTTATTTTTTCTGAAATATTTCAATCATTATATCAATCATAAAAATATTGTGCTGTTCCACCATACTTAAAGTGTAAATCTTTTAATAATGAATCGTTTTCTTTTTTAGTGGTCTTTTTAAGTGTAAAGTCTTTTTCTTTTGGAATTAAAATAACATTAAAAATATTTCTATTCAGTTTACTAAGTGGTCCTATATTCATATTATAAACTTTCTCTTCTTGAGTAATTTCCAATGGATCGACTCACAAAACATCTACATGTTTTTCTTTTTCATCTGTCAGAGCATATTTAAAACCAACAGGAGAACCATTATTAATTGATTCTAAAATGAGAATCTTGTTCTTTTTTAGTACATTTTCAAGATTTTGTCCATTTAAAAAATCAGTTTCAAAGATTCTTGTAATTTCTTTATCAGAAAGAGTTTTATCAAGTTTAAGTTCTTGATATAACGAATTAATTTTGTTAATAATGAGATTTGAAAAATCTTGTTTTGATCTGATTAATTGTTGATTATCTTTTAAAAAATTGTATTTAAAGTATTTTTTATAGTTATCCTTATTTTCGAAAGCTTTTTTATTTAAGATTTCAACAAATTGATCAAAGATAATACTATTGTTAGTTTGAACTTCGAAGGGATGTTCTAACGATCTTATTAAATGAATAAAATAAGGTCTTTTCTCTTTTATAGCTTCTAAATAAAGTTCCTCGTCACTTTTTTGGTAATAAATCTTGTTTTTTAATAAAAATTCGTTTATTTCTCTAAAGTTTAGTTTATTTTTAATTTCCACTTGAGCACCTTTCGGAACTACAAGTACTTGATAGTAAATTTTTGGTTTTTTATCATCGTATATTTCGCTATTACCTAAATTAAAGAGGAATTCTCTTTCATTAACGAAACCTAAATTTATTTTTGATGGATTAGGATTAGATAATTTAACCATTTGATCTGGATAATTTAATGATAATATATTCCCTTTTTTAATTGCTCGTTGCACTATAATATTAGAATTCTTTAGTACATCGTCTATGTTTTTTCCATTTAAATAGTTTGTTTCAAAATCACTAATGACCGCCTCTTCACTTAAAGGGTTGTTTAGTTTTTGAGCAATTTCTTGCATTGGATTGGTAATAAATTCATTAAAATTATCAACATTTTTTATAATCTTTAATTCAGGATTTAAAGGTAATTTGTTTAAAGACTCGTCATTTAAGTTATTTAAAAGTAAATTTTGTTTGTTTAAAATCCCTTGTGTATTTTGTATTTTGCTTACTGCTCATGGAATACTAGCACCAAAATGTCAGTCAAAAAACTGTTCTACTTTGTAATTATATTCGTGATATAAATCGCTTAATAATTGATTGTTTTCTTCTTTAGTTGTATATTTAAAATTTAACTTTTTATTTTTCGGAAGTGAAATAACACTAAAAACAGGTTTTTCAGAAATAAAATTTTGTGCTTTAATATTACTATAATTTTGATTAATTTCAAATGGATCAATTCTTAAAATATTTATCTGGTCATGACCCTCTTCTTTAAGATTATATTCTAAACTAGCAGCTGAGCGATCATCATCTGATTGTAAAATTAAAAGATTGTTATTTTTTAAAACATCTTCAATGCTTTTACCATTTAAAAAATCATCTTCAAACATTTTTGTAATTTGTTCATCCGAAAGAGTTTTATCAAGCTTAAATTCTTTGTACAATGAATTAATCTCTTTAATAATATGATTTGAAAAATCTTCAACTGAACTTATTAATATTTTTCAATCTTCTGCTTTTAAAAAATTATAACGATGATATTTAATTTTTTCCTCAGATGTATAGGAACCATGATGCGTATTAAATAAAGTTTTAACAAATTGATCAAAGATAATGCTGTTATTTGTTTTGATTCCTTGTTCTTCTTGTTTCAATCTTATTAAATTGATAAAATAAGGTGTTTTTACTTCTAAGTTTTCTAAGTAGTTTTTCGATAAAAAACTAAGTGCGCAAGATGTAGTAATCATTGATAATGCTGGTGTACCGATTAAAACTACTTTAAATAATTTATTCTTCAATGACATATGTAAATGCTCCTTTATCAGGTACTGAATTATTGAATAAAGCAGATTTATATTGTTTTACAGCAATTCTATATAGACCACCTTCGGTTATTTTATATTCTATTAGCTCGTCATTAGAACTTCCTGATGTAGAACTTTTAACAGTGACTCAATCTTTACCACTTTCGTATTTTTGTAACAATAAATCATAATCAGAAAATTTAGAATTTTGCCTTTTTAAAGCTTCTGCTTGTTTCAATCATTCAGTATCACGGTGTGTTTGATATCAATTTGCAGTTTCTCTTTTTAATCGATCACCTTCAATTGCATTAGCAACTATACCACCAATAGGGAATAAGAATCATCATCAATTTACATTAGGATTATAAGTAGGTAGATTTTCCTGTTTATTAAGCAATCCAGCATTAAACATTCAAGAAAGTGATGCTTTTATAGTTTTACCTGAAGAAACATAAAAACTATTTGACTCATTAACTATCTCGCGTTTATCGTTAAAATCAACGCTAAAGCGTTTTAAGTTATCAGAAGCTTCTTTCATTTTTTCAAAGTCAGGAATCCCTGCACCATATTTATTGCTAAAACCGTTTCTTTTTGTTGTTTGTGTATTGTCATTAGTAGCAATTGCAGAAGCACTTAAAATGCTTTTAATTGACGCAAGTCTATAATCATCATTATCTAATCATGGTTTAATTCTTAATAATGTTGATATAAGACCGGTTACAACAGGTGCTGCATAACTTGTTCCTTCACTCGTTGTACTTTTAAATTCATAATGACCAGGAGCAACCACAAAAGGTTTAGCTAAATCTTCTACAGATGAATCGAGTTTATAATTTGAATAACGGTCTATTTTATTATTACGAACATCTTGTTTATAATTTTTATCAAAATTTTCAACAACAATAGAGTTATACGATAAAGCAGAATTATTTATTCAACCATGTTCGATTTGACTTTCAAAATCTATTCCATCATCGTTTTCATTTCCGGAAGCAAACACATTAACAACACCATATTTTCTTGAAAGAAAATCAACTATATAACTTCATTCTGAATAGAATCTATACTTTATATCATTAATAGCTCCATAACTATGATTGATAATTTTGACATTATTTTTAATGAGTTCTTCCAGTTTTCTTTGTCATTCAGCATCTGTTTCAAATTGAGAAAAATAAAGTTCAGAACGAGTATCAATACCTTCATCACCTCCTAGAACAGAAGAAACTTTAATTCCATGTTCTCTTATTGTTTTTGTTTTATCTTTTACTAACAAAGTAAAACCATTATGACGAAAATTATCAGTATCAGATGCTGGAGAATAATCTTTATTATAAACCTCTAAAACACCTACTGAATGCGAATTTCAACTACCCGAATCTAAATCACGCTTTCTTTGTTGACTAAAATTAACTGTTTTAAAAACATCATTCTTGTTTAAAATATCATATTTAGTTAAATCATTACCACTGTTATAACTAAAATTATTATGATATGAACTTGAATAATTTAATTGTTTTTTATTATTTGGAAAATTATTTTTGTATACAATAAATTTGTAAATATTTTCATTTTCTTGTAATTTTTTTGCAAATTGTTCTCTTTCGCTTTCATTATTAAAGTAGAATCAAACAATTGGGGTTTCTTTACTAATTATAAAATCCTTAAATTTTACTTTTTTGTCTTTAACTAGATTAACAAAATTGAGGTTTTGTTTTTCTAAATATTCTGAATTTGACAATTCACTTAAATTATCAAATTTATGATTTAATAATAATTTTAATTCAAAGCTATTTTTAACATTTATAGATCTTAAATTTGTTGATTGCTTTTTGTAAAAAGTCTCTCTAATTTCAAATTTTGAATTATTAATTCCGTCATACCATTCTTTTTTATTGTTATTTACATTAGAATTTGCATAGGCTATCAATGTAGAACCAATAGCTCCTAAAGTCAAAATGCTTGACATTTTTATTATCCATTTTGTTTTTGTTTTCATTTTATTTCTTTCTTTTTACTTTTGCAGTAATTTAATATTTAATAAGAAACATACAAAATAGATTTTTTCAATATTTTTTCTTACTATACTTGAATTATAGAACTTTAAAAAAGAAATAAAAAATTCCTCATAAAAGTTTTATAAAATACTAAGTATTCAATGATTGACTTATTTTTAAGTAATCAAAAATGCTTTTGACAGCAAAAAACAAAGGATTTAGTCCTTTGTTTTTGTCTAATTTTAGATATTTATCACATAAGCCAAGCAAACCTTTTGCTTATTTAGTTGATTTTCTTATATCCTGAGTTTCCCAGTTACAGGGTTTAAAAAACCGTTTATATCCAATAAATGTGGATAAACGGTTTTTTATTTGCTATTAGTTATAAATTTTGAATCATCAAAATTAAATCTTCATATAATTTTCAACTTTTAGTAGTTGATTCGTTTTTATCTTTGAATATTCTAACAACTTCATCTGTGTGAGAATCTTTAATTGATGTAAATGTTAGAGTATTTAATGCTTCTAAAATATCAAATTCACTAAATTTACTAATCACTCCATTTTTTAAATAGAAACGTTTAAGTTCATAGATAAGATATTTTAGAACAAATAACGAAATAAAGCACAACAAGATATGACCTTCAATGTGTTCTGGTGTGTATACAAACATTGGTCTAATTGAAATATTTGATTTTAAAAGTCTAAAATTACTTTCAATCATTCATTGATTAAGATAAATTTGAATAATTTCACTAGCTTTGAAATCTATTAGTGATGTTTCGTAAACGTAAATACCGTCAAATTGTTCATCATAACGAACTTTATCAATGTCAAGAACATATTTTGTTTCATTTGTCAGTTTAAAGTATTTTGCTTTCTTAGAACCTAAAGCTTTTTTAACGTTGACAGTACCATCTTTGTTTTGCATTTTATAAAAGTTGTCTATTTCTACTTGTCTATTATGTTTATCTACTTGAGCTCGTTTTTTACTTACTGAAATTACTTGCTTTCTGTAATAAAGGGTTGGATTATCCTTTTGGTGCTGAACTACCATTTGACGCTCTTTGTATTTATAATCATCATTTTGAACAATGTAATCACTATTGTTTAAAAGATATTCTTTATATTTTTTAGAACTAACTTTAGCACGATACGAAATAACAAAATTAATCTTGTTTTTCTCTAGAAATTTAATATTTTCAACCGAGCTCATGCCTCTATCAGCGACTAAAATAAGCTTATTTTGTGGAAATAATTTTTTATATTCATCTATAAAAGGAATTAATGTTTTTACATCTGCTGTATTTCCAGGAAAAACCTTATAAAAAACAGGAATTCCTTGTTGATTACAGGCCATTCCTAAAACAACTTGATCTTCTTTAAATTTTCCATCCTTTGAATAACCAGGATATTTTAATCCGTCTCTTTGAAAACTTTCAAAATATATTGTTGTAGCATCAAAGTATAAAAGTTCATTTGAACCTAAATTAGAAAGAATTTGGTTAGTTTTATAAATTATAGTTTCTTTGTTTTTGACTAAAATATCTAAAAAACGATAAAAGCTATTTTTTGAATAATCAAGATCCAAGGTTGAAAAATCTCTTTTTTTGTAGGTTTGAATAATACTATTAGGATTTGAAATTCTTGTACTTATCATGTACTTAAAAATTTCATCCATACCTTTGTGCTTTCCGAAAAACATGTTTTCAGTTAGCTTCATTTTATCGATGAATCTATTAACAATCTCAAAACCAGCAAGAGCTTTTTCAGTTTTTGTTTCTTCTTTAGAATTTAAAGCATCATCAATAACAAACTTTAAAAATTCGGGTTTGGTTTTTTCATCATAGATTTTAATTACTCTTTTAATGATAGATTCATAATCTTTATTAATTGCTTTTAAATTTTCTTCATTTCCTAAACTTAAAATATTAAAATTCTTCCTTGATTTGTTTTTATAACCGATATATCCAATATTTTTGTATCTCTGTCCCCTTTTTCCATATGTAGTAAAAAGCATTAGTTTCATAAATACATTATACCATAACTAATAGCAACTAATACCTAAAAAATTTATTTTTTTATATTACGTAGTAATATAACTCTTTAAAAAAGAGTAAAAAATCCTGAGATTCTGGGAAACTCAGGAAAATGCTTTTGACAGCAAAAAACAAAGGATTTAGTCCTTTGTTTTTGTCTAATTTTAGATATTTATCACATAAGCCAAGCAAACCTTTTGCTTATTTAGTTGATTTTCTTATATTTTTCCGGAATGGAATTGAGATTAATATGACAATATCCAAATGGATTTTTGTTAAGATAATCCTGATGATAATCTTCAGCAAGAGTATCATCAAGGACGTTTAAAATTTCAATGTAATTATCCTTTTTCTCTTGAGCTTTAAATTCATTATTTAATAAATTAAAAATATGTCTTGTATCTGGGTCTTTGCTATAAATTCCGATTCGATATTGAGCTCCTTTATCATTTCCTTGCTTGTGGTATGAATATGGATCAATAATGCGTAAAAAGAGTTCAAAAATATCTTTTTCGCTCAATTTAGTACTATCATACACTACTTTCACTGCTTCAACATGCGAAGAATTGTTACATACTTGCTTGTATGAAACCCCTTCAAAACCACCATTGAGATAGTGGACACTAGTTTTTAAGACTCCGTTTATTTTTTGAAAATAAGCCTGGACACCTCAAAAACATCCACCAGCTAAATAAACTTCTTTTTGCATAATAACCTATACTTTCTCTTGTTTTTAAACAAGAATAATTTAAAAACGTTAAGTATTATTTTACTAAGATTTTAATTCAAAACGTTTACTTAAATATTATAAATGACATTATTTAAGTAATAAATTTTATCGTTAGTGCATGTGCCTAATATCGTTAATTCTGGAAATTTTTAGATTTTTTTCCATATCCTGAGTTATTTTAACCTATTTTTTCACTTAATTTTAATATTTCTAATTCATTTTCGTACAGAAAGAATATCATTATTTATGTATCTACATATTTTTGGTTTTCCAACTATGATATGAAGATGAATTAATTAAAAATACAAAAACAAATTTTTTTATTTTTTTAATTAGAAAAATATATAAAAAAGGAGGATAATGAAAAAATTTGCAAGAACTGTATTAGGAGATATTGATCCAAAAGAATTAGGTGTTGTGGATTGTCATGATCACTTAATTAAAAACTATGGACCTGAAGCACATGAACATCCAGATTTTGTAATGCTTTCAATTGATGCAGCAGTACAAGAAATGGAAGAATACATTGCTAAAGGTGGAAAAACCATGGTTACAATGGATCCACCTAATGTGGGTAGAGATGTACATAAAATGTTAGAAATCGCTGAAAAACTAAATGGTAAAGCACACATTATTATGGCCACAGGATTTCATAAAGCTGCTTTTTATGATAAAGGAGCTTCATGACTTGCTTTAGCACCAATTGATGAAATTGTCAAAATGGTTAAAGCTGAAATTGAAGAAGGGATGGATGAACTTAACTACAGTGGACCTGTAGTGAAAAGATCTAAATCTAAAGCCGGAATTATTAAAGCTGGAACTGGATATGCTGCTATTGATCGACTTGAATTAAAATCACTTGAAGTAGCTGCTCGTTCAAGTATTGAAACTGGAGCACCAATTTTAGTGCACACCCAACTTGGAACTATGGCTTATGAAGCGGCTCAACACTTAATTGATTTTGGAGCAAATCCAAGAAAAATTCAATTATCACACTTAAATAAAAATCCAGATAAGTATTACTATGAAAAAATTATTAGCGAACTAGGTGTTACATTATGTTTTGATGGACCTGATCGTGTTAAATACTACACAGATGCTACTTTGGCAGAAAACATTAAATATTTAGTTGATAAAGGATATCAAAAACACATTACTTTATCACTTGATGCAGGTAGAATTCTTTACCAAAGACACTATGGGTTAACAAAAGGAAAAGAAACCTTTGGTTTAGGATACTTATTTGACAGATTTATTCCTTTACTTAAACAAGTTGGAGTAAGCGAAGAAGCAATTCAAGACATTTTAGTAAACAACCCAAGAGAAATCTTAACATTTGATGAAAAAAGAACTTTTGATCCTTCAAAAGTTAACCCAAGAGTTTTAGAATTAAAAAAACTTTTAAAAGTTAGTTAATCATTTTAGCTAACATCCATTTTAAAAAATCTTTAAAAGGAAAAATTAGATGATTAATAAATTAGACAACAAGAAGAAAAAAGGTCTAATCATTGGTTGGTCAGCATTTGTTATTATCAACCTTATCATTATTTTGGTTACTGTTTTAGTTAAAGCAGGAGTTCCAACTTATTATGATGATAAAAAAGAAGTAATAAAAGGTATTGTTGCTTGGTCGAGCGATGCTTTTAGTAGAGCTTTTTCGTTCTTATTTAATAATGTTTACTTAAACAACTTCTTTAGGTTACCGGCTGTCCTACTTGGTTTCCTTACCTTTATTGGATACCTTACCATGGGAAGAGGTTTAAGACAATCAATTATTGGTGCTCTTAAGACAATTGTTGGATTCTTACTTTTAAATATCGGTTCAGGAGCCTTAGTTGGTTTAGCTAAACCTGTTTTCCTTGGAATTCAAGCAATTGGTAAAGGTAATACAGGAATTGTTCCTCTTGATCCATATTTTGCTCTTTCAAGTGCTGATACATTCTTTAAAGGTGTTGTCACAGGAACCGATTACACTTCAATTATTTCATTTGCCTTTATTTTAGGTTATGCAATTAATATTGTAATGGTAGCTCTTAAAAGATGAACTAACACAAACAGTTTAATGATCACTGGACACGTTATGATTCAGCAAAGTGCTGTTGTTACTACAATTCTTTATATTGTTCTATTCGGTAATTTAAGAATCTTTACTGGTTCAATTCCTGTTGGACATCAAATTGGAACCATTGTTATTTCAGGTCTTGTGCTTGGAGTATACTGAGCAACTGCTTCAACTGCCACTATTAAAGGAACTAATGTAGTTACTCAAAATGCTGGTTTTTCAATTGGGCACCAACAAATGTTAGCAATTACTACTACATATAAATTAGGAAGATTCTTCGGTAACAAGGAAGATTCAGCTGAAACTAAAAAATTACCTTCATACTTAAAAATCTTTGAAGACAATATTTTTACTCAAACAATTATCATTTTAATCTTGTTCTTAGTCTTATTTACTGTTTTATTATTAGTAGCACCTAGCGGAACTGTAATTGACAAACAATGAAATAGTTTCGTAAATCCTAATACTATTGACGATGAAGTAGCAAAAGCACAACTACTTGATGGTTTAACAGATAAAAGATTAAAATCTGACTTAAACTTTACTATTTGAAACGGTGCATTTGGATCTAGTGCAAACTTTGTTGTTAACATTATTGGTGGATCGCTTAAAATTGTTGCGGCATTACTTGCAATTATTACTGGTGTTAGAATGTTCATTACTGAACTTCAACAATCATTCCATGGAATTAGTGAAAAAATCATTCCAGGAGCCGTTGTAGCTGTGGATGTAGCAGCTGTTTATGGATTTGCGATTAACTCAGTAACTTTTGGGTTTATTTCTGGGGTTATTGGACAATTTCTTGGGGTAGGAGTTGTAATTGGATTATCAACAATTCCAGGACAAAACTTCACCTTTATTGCCATTCCATTATTCATCACCTTATTCTTTAACTCTGGTTCGCTTGGAGTTTACGCAAATGCTAGCGGTGGGTGAAAAGCTGCATTAATCCTACCAGGATTAATCGGATTCTTAGAAATTATCATTATTTCATTTGCATCAAGAGCAGTTTCAAACACAGCGGGTGGTATTCAAGTAATGCGTGGTACCGAAATTACTCACGGAATCATTTCGCCAGTACAAACTGGATTCATCGGTATGGCCGATTGAAATATATTCTTTGGTTTATTAATGTGAATTTCATCATACAATTCTATTGTTGGTTGAATTTTAGTTCCACTAGCAATTATCGGTATGATTGCACTTGGATTAATTTCAGACAATGGTTCACAAACTAAACCAACATTCTTACAAAAAGTTCTTAGAATTAAACCAAAATTAGTTAATAGCTAATTAGGAAAAAGATTAGCTTATGCTAATCTTTTTATTTATAATTTAAGTAATTAAATCAAACTCAAACAAAGGACAAATATCATGGATAAAAAATTAAAAATTATCGCAGCATGCGGAAACGGAATGGGAACTAGCATGCTTATTAAATTATCAGTTCAAAATATTATGAAAGAATTAGGAATTGATGCTGAAGTTGATGCTCTTTCAATGGGACAATCAACCGGAATGACCAATTCAGTTGATATTATCATTTCTTCAAAACACTTATCAAGTGAATTTAACCACAACCAAAAAGCTAAAATCGTTGGAGTAACCAATTTAATGGACAAAAACGAAATTAAAGAAGCTCTTAAAGTTGCACTTAAAGAATTAGGTTTTTAATTATGGGAAAAATTAATTTAGTTGAAATTTTAAAAAAATACGACACAGTTAATGTACAACTAAACGCTAAAGATTGAAAAGAAGCTGTTAAACATTCAGTTCAACCTTTAATTGATAAAGGTTTAGTTGAAAGTAGATATTATGATGCTGTTGTAGAAAATACCATTAAATATGGACCATATTACATTGTGGCTGATTATTTTGCTATGCCACACGCTCAAAGTGAGGCTGGAGTACTTAAAAATTCATTTTCATTAGTGACATTATCTGAACCAGTTTACTTTGAAAATGACGAGCGCCCAGTTAAATTATTAGTTGCTCTTGCAGCTACTAGTGCTGAAGTGCACACTTCTGAAGCTTTACCCCAAATTGTGAAAATCTTTGGTGACCCTGCTAATGTTGAAGCAATTATTAAGGCCACAACCAAAGAACAAGTACTCGAATTAATTACTAAAATCGACCAACAAGCATCAGATTTATAAAAAAACAAAATAAGAGAGGAAGAAAATATATGGCTTTACCTTTATTACAAATTGCTCTTGATAATTTAACTACTCAAGACGCCATTGAATCGGCTCGAAAAGCTGCTAAATATATTGATGTTATTGAGGTAGGAACTATTCTACTGGCTTCGGAAGGAAAACAAGCAATTGCTGATTTGAGAAAAGCGTTCCCAGACAAAATTATTGTTGCTGATGGGAAAATTGCTGACGCAGGAAAAGTATTTGCCAAAATGTTTTACGAAAATGGAGCTGATTATATCACTGCCATTTGTGCTGCTGAAAACGCAACCATGGATGATTTAGTCAAATATTCAAAAACTTTTGATGGAAACAAAGAAGTTCAAGTGGAAATGACCACAAACTTTAGCTGAGAACAAGTTGAGAGTTGGAAACAAGCCCAAGTTCCTCAAGTCGTGTGACACCGTGCTCGCGATGCTCAAGCGGCTGGAGTTAAATGAGGAGAAAAAGACATTGAAACTGTGCGTAGATTAGCACAAATGGGATTCAAGGTCACTGTAACTGGTGGAGTATCAGTTGAAGATATTAAATTATTTAAAGATATCCCAATTTACATTTTTATTGCTGGTCGTTCAATTCGTGATGCTAAAGATCCTGAGGCTGCAGCTAAGGAATTTAAAGATGAATTTAAAAAATACTGATCATAATCCAACTCGTTTTTTAGGAATTTACGAAAAGGCCATTAATAATAAATTTGATTGAGCCACTAAAATAGATATTGCCAAAGCAGCTGGTTTTGATTTTATTGAATTTAGTGTCGATGAATCAGATTTTCGTCTTGCAAGATTAAATTGAACCAATGAGCAAATTAATGAGCTCAGAGAATTATTAATTGCTAAAGACTTTTATTTCAATTCAATGTGCCTGAGTGCACATCGTCGTTATCCATTTGGTTCAGCAAATCCACAAACACGGGCTAAAGCACTAGAAATTATGGAACAAGCCTTAATTCTAGCTAAAAAACTGGGAATTAGAATTATTCAGCTTGCTGCTTATGATGTATATTATGAACCTTCAAACCAAAGTACTAAAGAAAACTTTATCAAAGGAATGAAACTAGCAGCTCAGCTAGCTCAAAAATACAGTATTACTTTAGCCTTTGAAACTATGGATACTCCTTTTGCTGGAACTATTAGTAAATGTTTATCATTTTTAAAACAAATTGACTCACCAATGTTTTACATTTATCCAGATTTAGGAAACTTAAATCAATTTACCAAAGATATTGAAAACGAAATCTTTCTAGGAAGTGATAAAATTGTTGCTTTTCACTTTAAAGATACCCTTCCAGATAAATTCAAAGAGGTCCCTTGAGGACAAGGAACTGTTGATTTTGTGCACTCGCTTAAACAAATCAAACGCAATAATTTAAATGTTCCCATTTTAATTGAAATGTGATCAAAAAATCAGGATGATGAAACACCTGAGCACAATATACAATTGCTTAAACAAGCTAAAGAATTTTACCAAACCCAATGAAAGAGAGCTAAAGGTGAATAAAAGCGAAATTGAACAATTAAAACAACAAGTATATGAAGCAAATATGCTTTTATACAAATATAAACTAGCCATTCATACTTGAGGAAATGTTTCAGGAATTACCAAGGATCGTAAATTAATGGTGATTAAACCTTCTGGAGTGAGCTATGAAAGTATGACACCAGAAGATATGGTGGTTGTGGACATGGATAATAATGTCATTGATTCCAAATTAAATCCATCAAGCGATACTCCGACTCATACCTTACTTTACAAAGCTAATTCTAATATTCAAGGAATAGTACACACTCACTCTCCTTATGCGGTAGGATTTGCTCAAGCCGGGAAAGAAATTAAATGCTTTGGAACTACACATGCAGATAATTTTTATGGTTCGGTGCCATGTACTCGTGAACTTACTGATGAAGAAATTAACGGAGCATATGAACACAACACTGGGTTAGTCATTATTGAACATTATCAAAAAAACAATCTTAGTTTTGAATCAACTAGTGCTACTCTAGTTAAAGAACACGGTCCATTTGTGTGATCGATTAAAAATCCTATTGATGCTGTGAATTTAGCTCTCACCTTAGAAGAAGTTGCCAAAATGGCAATTAACACTCTTATTATCGATCCGCACAAAGAACAGGCTAATAAAACCTTACAAGATAAACATCACTTTAGAAAACATGGTCCCAACGCATATTATGGTCAAATTAAAAAATAGTGATTATGATTACCTCTTTTTTGATTTAGACGGGACCTTACTAAATTCAAAAAAACAAATTTTACCTAGTTCTCAACAAATTATTGAGTCTCAAAAAAAACTCAATAAAAAAATGTCAATTATTACCGGTCGCCCACCATATTTAGCTAAAGAAGAATTTTTGACATTAGATTTACACTATCCAGTTATTTGCTGTAATGGTGCATTGATTTATGATTTTAAAAACAATCAAATCATTGATAAACATCCAATTAATGTTCAATCTGCTCAAGCTGTTTTTGATATTTTAATTAATAATAATGTCACCTTTTTAATTTACACTACTAAAATGATGCTTGGATTTCATAATCGTAATTCTTTACCCAAGTGGTTTGAATGAATTATCAGCACAAATAATGCTCGCAAAGTGCAAAATCAATTTCATTTTGAACAAAAAACTTATGCTCAATGAAACCAAGAACAATTTAACATCAATGAGCATGAAATTGTTAAGTTTTTAGTGATTAAATCTGATAGTGAAACAAAGGATCATGTTAATGCAGTTATTCAATTAAAAGAGATACAACACATTTACATGATTAATTCACAAGAGCGTGTCTTTGATATTATGCCAAGTAATATTTCTAAAGGTCAAGCTTTGCAAAAATTAGCTCAATTATATAATATTGATCTTAATAAAACGATTGTTTTTGGTGATGAAGAAAATGATGTTGCTATGTTTAAAGTAGCTAAATATTCAGTAGCTATGGGACAATCTAAAGATTTTGTGAAGCAACATGCTCAATTTATCACTGATTCAAATGATAATGATGGAATCTATAATTTTTTAACACAGATAGGGGAAAATGAGATACGTTAGAAGAGTTAAAATTAATAAGATGGATAATGGTTTTTGATTGGTGCCATCAATCCAGAGACTTTTAACCCCTAAATCTAGAAATTTTGCCATCAAACATGCTCGAACGCTGTTTGATTTAATCGAAAAAAACGGTTTTGAGGACGATGATATTATCTTTTCTTTCAACGGAGATCCTCAATTTCAACTCTTTAATTCATTAATGAGATACCGCGGATATAATTTTGAATTACCATTACACAAAATCAAACAAATGAATGATAATGAATATATTGATTGAGAGGTAATTCCTAATTTAACCATTCGCTTTAATTTTAAAAGCATTCAAACCATTTATTCAGGATATATCTTCTTTTTCAAAATTAAACACTTTGAGTATTTATACACCAAGTATAAGCATAAAGATGATAAAGTTATTTTAGAATGAACTCGTTTTGGTTTCCACGCTCTTTAAATCACAAAAATCATTAGCACATGCTAATGATTTTTTAATCCCTAAAAACGTGTATAAAAACAGAATTATTATAATTCTGTTTTTATTAAACTAGGACAAGTTTTTTAGACTTTAATAAAAAATATTATAAGCTTCTCAAATTTCTTGTTGATTGTTTTCTTTTCGGTCTCCCACTACCTTTACCTTTTTTAGGTGATTTGCCAGTTTGACTGTAAATAACGTTAGGATTTTTTAAGAAGAGTTGATACTTTTTTGATGCAGTTCTAAAAACTTCAAGGTCATTAAAATTTTTCCCAAACTCTTGGGTCGCAATTTCGACAAGTTGTTTTTTGTGATTTCAAAAGTTCTATATTTTTGTAATATTCAAAATATTTTAATCATTGTTCCGGAGTAAATTGTTTCATATGATTCCTCTAAATAATTATAAATAAAAGGACAGGATGTGTAAACCTGGACACGCAAATTGGAGAGCGTGTCTTTTAATTTATAATTAAAACGAGGTATATTATGAGTCAATTGAAACCTGAACAATGATTAAAGTGGTTTGAATATTATGAAAAGTATCAAAATAACGAAATATCAAAAAGTGAATTTAAGTTTATCTCTATAAAGGAATTTAATAAGAACTTTCAAGATGATCAGATAAGAAGATATTTCAATCGTAAATACAATGATTTTTTAAAAAACAATGATGTGATTTATAGTAAAACTGGTAAGTCCCCAAAAAAGGTAAAGGTAGTGGGAGACCAAAGAAAAAACAAAAAATCGATTGAACCAAAGTTCCTATGGATCAGATAATTAAAATTCTTGAAATTTACGAAGAAACATTCGAGGAAAACAATATAAATGTTGACATTAGTAAAATAGAAAAGAAGCGAATTTGCAAAAAGCTTGCATTTAACCAATTTAGAATTAGTTCGTCAACTTATTATTATCAAATTAAGAATAAGCAAAAACCAATCAAGCACAACACAAAACAATTGCAAATAGAAGAAATTATTACTAAATCTTTCTTTGAAAACAAAGAAAATTATGGAAGAGAAAGATTATCTGTTTATATTAAAAGAAGATACAATATTTACATAGAACCCAGAAAAATCAGGCTGAATCATGAAAAAATTAACTCTTATTTGTCAAATTAGAAAAGCAAGAAGAAAACTAGAAATCAAAAATACAAATGTACAATATCCAGATTTAGTAAAAGAGATTATAACGGTAAAAATGCAAATATAATAATACTGATGTAACATATATCAAAGCACCAAATGACGTGAATGAAAATCACGTTTATTTATCTGTAGCTATTCATCATCGAACTAAAAAATTATCAATTGACAAATTGCTAAAACAAACGATGTTAACTTAGTATTGTCTCATATTAAAAACATTAAATTTAATGATAAATGAATCATCCATTCTGACCATGGGGTTCAATATTCTTCTAAACTCTTTGTTGATACAATTAAAGAAAATAACGGAATAATATCAATGGGTAGAGTCTGAAATTCATTAGACAACCGAGAGGTAGAATATTTCTTTTCAAACATTAAAAGCGAATGTTTGAATAAATTAAATTACAGCAAAATAAATTATCAAGAACTTAAAAATGAAATAGAAAATTACATCAATTGATACAACACTGAACGATATCAATCAATATTAAAATGAAAAACACCTCAAGAAGCTTGAGGTGAAACTATAAATATTTAAAAGATTCCAAAAAACTTGTCCAGGTTTATGTCCAATTTTCCTGTCCTAGTTTATTTTTAATTATTTTTTTAAGATTGAGAACTTCCTGTGTTTGAACTTGTTCCTGAGTTAGTTGTTGTACTCATTGATGAACTTGATGATGAACCATTCATTCCTTCGGTTGTTCCTGAGTTAGCCATTGTGGTGCTTCCTGAAGATGTTGATTGACCACTGCTTGAACTTGTAGTTCCGCCTGATTGTGTAGAGGAAGTACCTGTCCCTGATGTTTGAGATGAATTTGAATTGCTATTAACAGGTTCTGCTGGTTTTAAACCAACTAAACTTCCACCATTATTGTTTTCGCCTGTTGTTGAACCAGCAGCTGAACCTGAATTGGTTTGTCCACCAGTACCTGTACCCGATCCGTTTGAGGTTCCTGGATTTGATTGTGTAGTTCCTCCACCTTGGTTTCCACCAGTATTTGGATTGGTTGTTCCAGTTCCGGTTCCAGTTCCGGTTCCAGTTCCGGTTCCAGTTCCGGTTCCAGTTCCGGTTCCAGTTCCGGTTCCAGGGGTAGGTTTACTTTCCTTAGAATTGCTACATGATACTGATGCAGCAATAAAAGCCATAGGTGTCCCTAAAAGCATTAAACTTTTCAATATCTTATTTTTATTCATAGTTAATATTATATAACTAATTTAAATAAAGAGTAAATTTAACTTTTTATTTAATCAGACTATTAATTTTTTACTACATATAAAAAAGCGAAAGAGCAAAATTTGTGTATATCGTGTATAAAAACAAGACAAGAAAGAACTTTGAATGAATATTTAAGGAAACTCTTGTTTCAAGGTTTTTTGTCTAAATTTAGGATGGATATCATAGTACTAATAAAGTTTTTAATTTTATAATGAATCAATAAATTTGTTAATTGATTCTTCGAATTCTTTGGTTCTATATTCTTTATTAAAAAATGGTAAACCTATAATTTTATATATTCCTTGTTCAGAATTTATCAAATTAATATTTCTATTTATTTCTAATATCAATCTCTCTTTTCAAGCGTCATG
Organism: Mycoplasma sp. 3686h; assembly: GCF_056781225.1. Taxonomy (NCBI): domain Bacteria; kingdom Bacillati; phylum Mycoplasmatota; class Mollicutes; order Mycoplasmatales; family Mycoplasmataceae; genus Mycoplasma; species Mycoplasma sp. 3686h. The sequence continues at coordinate 446,992 of NZ_CM165562.1, forward strand.
TTCTAATAAATGCGACCCTTTTGCTTCTATAAAACCTTGATGTGTTAAGATAGTATCACCATTTTTGTTTTTAACAAAAAGCAAAAAATCAGGTTCAAACCGTTCTCCATTTTCAAATGAAAATAAAGCTAATTCTGGTATTCTTTCGTTTTTGACAACAAAAAATTCATCTATTTTCTTTTCAATTAATTTAGGTTCAATATATACTTTAAAGTATTTAAGAAACTCTTTTTCTTCACTTGTTCCGTAATTATCTTCAAACGGATATCATTTTTGATCTTTTAAATTTAATCGATATTGTTCGTTTATATTATTGTTTTGAGAATAACCTGTTCCACCGTTTTTATCGATTTTTTCAAGATAAATCTTTTTATTTTTTAATACTTCTTTCAATTTAACTGATTTAAGTTCTTTAGAACCAACATATTCATTTTTTGAAGATGATATGTGTGAAGAAATTTTTTCAAGAGCTGATTTAACCGCAAAAAAGATATCTTTTCCTGTCAGTTTGTTTTTATAATAATTAATTTCAAGATTAGAATTTCCAAGATATGCCTGAGAAGTTAAAAATTCTTTTAAACTAGTTAATTGTGGGTATTTTGCTTTTAAAAAATTAAAACTTAATCCCTCAAAGAAATCAATTGCTCCAAGCAAGATATTTAAAGGAACTTCATTAAATTTAAGAGATATTCTATTCGAAATCTCTATGAAATTTATTTCGTTCTTTTCGTCAAGTAAATTGTTGATAATTCCTTTTCCTGATGAAACAGTGTATGTATAAGTTTTGTTCATTAAACTAGGTTCTAATGAATTTATTTTATCTCTCTTCTTGGGCTGTCTTGTGTTGGTGTAAACAAGTGTTTGTTTGTAAAAATCACTAATGACAAACTCATCTTTAAGTTTATATTCAAGTGTAATTGGTTCAGATGCTTGCATACCTGTTTGAATTAGAGCTTGTTTAAGTTCAGAAATGTATCTTGAGTCATTTTTACTATGAAAATACATTGTTTCTAATAAGCGATTTTTATTAGTAATATCCAAATCATATTTTCTCTTAAATTTATCTTCAGGATTGTAAACAACAAATGGACAATAACGAGCCCCACGACCAATTAATTGAGCTTCTTTAATCGTATATTTTCCAATTTCTCCCGCTTTACCACTTGCTTGTCTTGTATCATATAAACGAACAATATCAAATAGATTTAACACGTCTCAACCCTCATTGAGCATATCTACAGTAAATATAACTCTGATTGGATTATCAGAGTCCTCGAGCGAATTAACTAACAATTGATTCTCTTTATTATTATCAGAAGCACCATTCATAATAATGGTATTTTCCTTTATAAAGGAACTTTTAATTGAGTGTTCTAAAATTTCTAAACTATCATCTTTCTGCTTGAAGTAATTAATGGCATTTGTTAGAGCTTGTACTCCTACTAGTTCCAAGTTTTTCAACTCATGGGCAGTTAATTGTTTTAGTTTAGTAAAAAAGTGCTCGTAAAATTGTTCGGATTCAACAATTTTTTGTGCTTTAAGCATAATGACGGGTTTAATATTAAGTTTTAAATCAGCAAACAAGAATTTTCGATATTCACTCATCACAAGTGCAATTAAAGTTCGAGTTCATAAATCTGTATCAGTAGCAAAATTTTGAAAATCTTTAGTGTATCCACTTTGTCTAAAAGATATTAATGGATAATTAAACACAATTTTATCTAGATATTTAGCTTTAACATTTTTGTCGTTTAGATCGCAAGTAGCAGTAAATTCAAGCATTATGTGTTCCTTATTACTAGAAAAAACAAAATTTACCGAAGATTCTCAACTATTTTTCTCTTCTTGCTGACTTTTGGTTAATTTTTTGGTTAAAGAATTTATGTGATGACTTTCATCTGAAATAAAAACAATTTTATTATTTTGAAAATCTTCCGCTGTTAATGAATTTTCTTTGGGTTCAGATAAGTCAATATGGAGTTTTTGAGTAGTGGTAAAAATTATTTCAATGTCATCATTATTATCAAAAATATTACTACTGAAATTATTAACTCTTTTTATATTTATTTTTTTCCCTTGAAATTGTACATTTTCGTTAAATAAGTATTTGTTTGAGCGTGGATTAGTAAAGTTTTCAATCGTTTTTTCAAGCACATTTGTTTGATTAACAAAGAATAAAAATTTCCGATATCCTTTAGTATAAAGAAACAAAATCAATCCGGCCATAATAATTGTTTTTCCGCTACCAGTAGCCATGTGGAATAGTGTATGAATCTTTTCCTTTGAGTAATTTTCTTGATAATGGCTTAAAAAATTTCGAAAAGCATTCAATTGATATTCTCTTAATTCTATTTTTGTAGATAATCCCTTTTGGATAATTTCTGGAATTTTAATTTCTTTCTTTTTTTCTCTAAAAAAATCCAATTTTTCATGTAAGAAATGGTTATTCATTTTAAATCTCCTCATAAAATGATTTAGTGAATTTTTTATCCGATTCATTGACATTAAATGTTTGATCGTCAATATCAGAATAATTTACATATAATTTGTTTTTATTTACAATAGAGATTAGTGCTTTTTTCTTTTGTTCTAAAGTTAATTGTTCAAAGATGTTATCAATTTCTTTTAATTCTTTTTGCACAATATATGGAACAATACGATCATCAGAATATATTTGATTTTTAATATTTAAAATTGTTTCTTGGTTTGCTGATTGAATTTTATTTATAAATTCCTGAGCATTTTCCAGCAATTCACAATATACAAATGACCCTCCGCCTTTTCAATTGTATTTTTTCGAGATTCCATAATTCTCACCTTTAAGTACATTTTTCATTCTTTCAAGTGTGACATTGGTAATATAGTCCATTTGCTCAATTCCTATATATTGACGTTTCATTTTATGAGCAACTGCAGCTGTAGTTCCAGAACCTAAACAAAAATCTAAAACAATATCATTTTCCTTAGAAAATATATCTAGGTAAAATTCAATATATGATTCTGGTTTTTTACCGTTTCTAAATGAAACACCGCCTTCATTAGACATTTGATTGTATTGTTTTTGATAATCTAAAAAATTAGGATAAGGTTTTAAAGTTTTGTCACTAGAAAGAGGCACTCCTTGATAATAAGCTCCGTTGTTACGATTTACTCTTGGAGACTGAAAAATCCGATAACCTAGACCGTCATCACCTATCGAAGGTGCAACAAAAATAAGTCCTCCTTTATATTTTTGAGGATTTGATTGTATTAAAGGTTCAATATATTGGGTGTAAAACCTTCCGCTACTATTTCCTTCGCGTAAACCCCCACCAATGTTATATTTTCTTAATCCACCAATATGCCCTTTACTTTTGATGATTTTAACTTGATTAGGTTTATAAACGGAAATTTCAACTTGACCATCTTTTAAAGATACTTTTTCAAATGGTTCTTCAAGAAAAGATACATCATACTGATAATCATCAATTGTTTTGTCCTCTTCTTGTTTAGGCATTTTGAAATTAGCTTTTTTAGAGTAAACTAAAGTATATTCAATGACATCATTGAAATCTTTATCTCCTTTTAAAACCCTACCAGGATTTCGAACTAATGTATTGAAATCTAAAATATGTTTTCCATCAGCAAAAATTTCATCTACTAAAACCCTTAAATAAGGAAATTGATGAAAGCTTATTTGAATTAAAATTACTCCATCATCAGAAAGCAATTGTTTTGCAATTTCTAATCTATTTTTCATAAAAACCAATCATGTTGAACGGTTAAATGAATCATTATATGCAAAACCATCACTCCCTGTGTTATAAGGAGGATCAATATAAATACATTTAATTTTACCTTGGAATCGCTTAAGTAAACTTGTTAATGCAATTAGATTATTACCTTTAATGATTAAATTATCGTTTTCATTAAAGGTAATATTTTCTTCAATCTTTATATGATTAGAGTGTTGAACTCCGGTGTTGAACTCCGGTGTTGAACTCCGGTGTTGAACTATATCTTCTCTTGTTAGTGAAAACTTTAGGAGCAAGCAATTTGCTTACATTTTCAAGAGATATTATTTCATTGTAAAATATTTCATTTCTCTTTTCTTGATCTTTTTCTTGACCACCTTCAAGAACACAATCTTTATATGGAAAATCTAAAACAACATCATTAGTTTTTGAAATGAAATTTCCATTATTAGAAAGCCCGATCTTATTTGCATAGCTTGTGTATGAATCCGGTAAAAATTCCTTAGATTCGATAAAACGGGCAAATTTTTGTTTATCAAAAACCAATGTGTCATTAATTTGTGTAAAAAAAGCATTTTTAACAACTTCATTATCTAATAATAAACCAATTAATTGCTTATCCATTTTTATCACATCACTAGAAACAATGGTTTTAAGTAATTTTCCGTCTTCTGCTTGATATTTATCTTGTGTTTTTAATAGATCTTCAACAAGTTTAAATAAGTTTTTATTCATTTTTCTCCCACTTTAAATTACTTTTTAAAATATGAATATTCTTATATCATTTTTAATATTTTTCAGGTATGTATTTAATCAAATTTATACCATAGATTTTACTTTTGAGATTGATTTTAGTGGAAATATTATTTAAATATACAAAATATGTTGTAATACCTTAATTAAGGTATTCTTTTTAAAACAAACATTTTTAATTTATAAAAAACTTAATGATTTTTATGCATTAAAATTATCTAGAATTTACTGAATAAATACAATATTTAAGCAATTAAATACATTACATAACTTTAACAATCTTCAAAAATCAAGGGGTCGCAAGTATTTAACAAAGTTTTATCTTTTGTTTTGTAGAAATTTTTTATGCATTTTAAAGCAAACACAAAACTTATAGCAACATATATTGTATAATTCCTTTCAATATATATTTATTTTTAAATTCTATTAAAAGCTATAAAAAAACAAAAATACAATTCTTTATTTACCCAAAAAGTTTGTTTAAAATAGTGCTATAATTTAAAGCATATAAACTGAACAAATAAAATACATTGAACAAATTATGATTAATAATATTGGAGATTCAACATGAAATTAAAAAAGAGACTTTTTGTAGCATCACTTTCAATAGGGACTTTACCTTTGTTAGGGATTGCTTGCAATGCTACTCAAACAAACAAAGAAAATTATTCTTCAACCACTAGTCCTACTGTAAACAGTGAAACATCAACCAAAGTAACTTTAACTCAAGCGGTTACTACTAATAATACCGATAATATTGCGACCAATAAAATCGATGAAGAGCAAAAGAAAGTAGTAGATAGATATAAAAAACTTATCAAAGATGCTAAAAAACTTGCTACTCAAAGCAACAATTCAGAACTATTAAATTTAGAATTATTATGATTCTATTTAGCTTCTAATGAAGATGAAAATCAATTCTTTTTAAACATTAATACCATTAAAAACTTTTTCGCTACTTTAGCAAGTAAAGATGAAACTGCTATGATTGAAACTAAAGAACAATATGAATTTTATGGTCTTGATTTATTTGTTCAAATGGAAGCTAAATTCAACAAAGCACTTAAAGATATTTCAGGTCTTAACGAATTTGATTCTCCAGAAACATCTCCTTTTGTAGCTAACGATTTAAATCAAGTAAAAGCTCAAGTCGATGCTCTTAAAGCTGAAGTTGATAAATTACAAAACCTTTCAGGTAATGCTGATGCTATTAAAGATAATGCTGATTTTGAATACACTCATGTTACATCTAATGCTAACAATACCAATAATGATAACAAATATAAATACGTAATTGCTTTAGTAAGTAGTGCAAATCAATATAATCAAGTTAAAAAACAAGTTGAATTTGAAACTAAATATACAGGATTAACCGAAGAACAAAAAAGCAATGTTTTATTATTGAAACATTATCTTGAAGCAACTAAAGATGATCAAGACGGAACAAAAAAAGTTGCTTTCCTTAAAGTTTTAATTTCATCTGTGTCTAACCAAGGTAGCTCAAGAGATAAACAATATCCTTTAGACGAAGAAAACAAGGATATGCAACAAGTTTCTGAATTTTACAAATTTGTAAATTCAAAAGCTTCAGCACTTGATGTTAATAGCACTGAGCAATACCACGCTGCACAATTAGACCAACTTAAAAATCAAGTAGCTAAATATAGTGCAGTACTTAAAAAAGTTTATGAATTTTTCTTTGATTACAGCATTAATAGACTTTCAGGTTCTTATGATAACAAAAAAACTTCAAGCGAATTAATGAGTAAAGTTACAGAAAGAATTAATAAATACAAAACATACAGAAACTTAGATTTATTTACTAATCTTGGTTTAAAATCACTTGCACAGGATAAAGCAAAACTTGATGCTTACTATGACCAACTTGAAACCTTAAATAATGCACCAAACGCTACAAGTGATGCAGCTACAGAAGAATTATTCTCAAGTGTTTCAGATCCTGAATACTTCAATAGTAATCTTGGTGCAGAAAAAACCACTGTTTTCTTAATGTTAAGTAACCTAGAAAGATTTGATGCTCTATTTAAAAGATTTGAAGATAATAAAACTCTATTAGATGAACTAAAAGATCAAGCAAATAAACTATTACCATACGTTAGTGATGTGAACGGTGAAGAAAATGCTGAACGTTTAAACAAAGAATTTGGAGACCATTTCTTCGCTTCACCTTTTGATAAAAACAAATTAGCTAAAGATCTTGAAGATATTAAATCACTATACAAAAAAGCTCAAGAATTATATAAACAATTAAAAGAAGCTGATTCATTTGACAAATTAAAAGAATTTCAAACAGCATTTAAAGACGCAGCTAAAGGATTTGACGCAGCTAAAAAAGTTTATGATACAGCATTAGAAGATTTAAAAAATGCTGAACAAAACAGTAGAAAACAAGTGATAATTAACAATAAAGCTTCATTTGAACAAGAAAAAGAAGACTTCCTTGATTTATATGCAGAAAATGCTGGTGTTTCAGATCCAGCGGTAGTAGCTGCATATAAGTTGGTAAACAATGTTAGATTTTCGCTTTCAGCTTTATATATCGGGAAAGACGTTAATAAAGACGATGAAAATAATAAAAAAGCACAACTTGAATTAGCGCAAGCATACATTAATCTTGTTGGACCTGCTTTATCAACACCACTTAAACCTCAAGATAATTTAGGATATGACTTAATTATTACTTTAAAAACTGATATTGATAAAATTTGATTCTACTCAGAATCACTTAGAACAAAATGAAATCAAGTTTATAAAGCTTATGTAAATGCACTTAATGCATATCATGCAAAAACAGCTAATCCTACTCCTGCACCAACACCAACTCCATCAAATACTAATTAATCAACTCAAACCATTTTTACACAAAAATCAGAGTAAAAACTCTGATTTTTATTTTAATTTTTTATATACAAATTAAATATTTTATTGTATAATTAATTAGCAAGTTAGCAAGCAAATTTTGTTATTTTGGCACCATAGCCAAAAGGCCAAGGCACGAGTCTGCAAAACTCTGATTACGGGTTCGAGTCCCGTTGGTGCCTCCAATATTATGCGCCCGTAGCTCAACTGGACAGAGTGTTAGGTTACGGCCCTAAAGGTTGCGGGTTCGACTCCTGCCGGGCGCGCCATTTCATTTTAAATGCTTTTAATTTTTGCCACATTGAAAAATGTGGTTTTTTAATCAAAACTAATTAAACAATCAAGTGTAAAAAATAACCCTGGGGTTATTTTTGTTTGATAATCCTACGATATACCAATTTAGGTATGCTTTTTTGGGTTGAACTTTTAATTCGTAAAATTCTTCGATAAATAAATCCAATGGTTGGTGCAATAAATAAACTAATTGCACATAAAATAATGTTAAAAATGACAATTAAATATTTACTATCTCCCTGGTATCCCAATGGACGATAAAATGATACTTGCGAATAGATAACTATTCCCCGACTAATTTCAGAATCATCAACCTTAAAGTTAGTATAGTATTTATAACCAATAAAATAAATAGCAATAGTAAAGAGGTAATAAAAGAGTGGGAAAATAATTAAAGCTCAAATATGAAGATTATCAATTTCAAGTTCTTTACGGAGCAAAATAAGCATAACCATAGCAATAAATGGAGCCACCGCATGGTATATAACTGATTTAATTTCGCTAAATAAACTTAATTTTGTAAATTGCTCAGGATCAATAATGACACTTAGTCAATACATTGAACAAGTAATGCTAATATATACAATCGAAGCAAAAAACATCACTTGAGCTTTTTTGGATTGTTTATAAAATGGGAAAGTAGCTAAAGTAATTGCTAAATACACATTGGTCATAAAGGTAAATCAATAAGTTGATCCACCCCAAAAATCCTTGGTAGCATTAGGGTAAATTAAATTTTCTTGCTCAGGAGTAAAAATTTGCTTATTAGTTTCTATAATATGCTTAACTGCAGTAAAAACTTTAACATTTTCCAAGGAGACAAAGTGTCATTCAAGCAGAGTTAAAATAACCACATCTAAAATAAGGGCAATTCCAATCGTGTAAACCATTCAATCTAAACGAGTAAATTTTTTATATTTTTTAACAATTTCCTCAATACTTTTATGCATATTTAATTAAATTATATAAAAAAACGCCTAAGCGTTTTCTAAATGGTCAAGATTTTACTTGTAATGGTGCCCAAGACAGGACTTGAACCTGCACGGATTGCTCCACTAGATCCTTAGTCTAGCGTGTCTGCCAATTTCACCACTCGGGCCTGTTAGCTTATAAATTATAATACAAAAACACCAAATTCAAACAAAAAGCTTGTCCTTTTTGAGTTCTTATATAAGCAATCAGCCATTATTAATCACCAACTTTCACCTGATTTAAAAAAACTGATTATTTCTTTTGATAAAAAAATTTTCTAGGTATAATTAAAAAGCAAACACACTTATTTTGCGTTTTAAGTTCTTTGAAAACTAGATATATAACAATACATGACAGTCAATTTTTTCGAGAGTTTGATCCTGGCTCAGGATGAACGCTGTACTGTGCGCCTAATACATGCATGTCGAGCGGAGTTTATTTATAAACTTAGCGATGAATGGGTGAGTAACACGTACTTAACGCGCCTTTAGATTGGAATAACGCTGAGAAATTAGCGCTAATGCTGGATACTTATTATTAACGCATGTTAGTAATATCAAAGGAGCGTTTGCTTCACTAAAGGATCGGGGTGCGGAACATTAGCTAGTTGGTAAGGTAAAAGCTTACCAAGGCGATGATGTTTAGCGGGGTTGAGAGACTGAACCGCCACACTGGGACTGAGATACTACCAGACTCCTACGGGAGGCGAGCAGTAGGGAATTTTCCACAATGAGCGAAAGCTTGATGGAGCGACACAGCGTGCAGGATGAGCGCTTCGGGTTGTAAACTGCTGTTATAAGGGAAGAAAAATAATAGAGGAAATGCTATTATCTTGACGGTACCTTGTCAGAAAGCAACTTGGTAACTATGCGTCAGCAGTACGCGGTAATACATAGGTTGCAAGCGTTATCCGGAATTATTGGGCGTAAAGCGTCTGTAGGTTGTTTATTAAGTCTGGCTGTCAAAACTTGAGAACCAACCCCAAATCGCGTTGGATACTGATAGACTAGAGTTATTTAGAGGTTAATGGAATTCCTTGTGAAGCGGTGGAATGCGTAGATATAAGGAAGAACACCAATATGATGAAGCAATTAACTGGGAATATACTGACACTGAGAGACGAAAGCGTGGGGAGCAAACAGGATTAGATACCCTGGTAGTCCACGCTGTAAACGATGATGATTAGCTGATGGACACCATTAGCGCAATGAACGCATTAAATCATCCGCCTGAGTAGTATGCTCGCAAGAGTGAAACTTAAAGGAATTGACGTGGATCCGCACAAGCGGTGGAGCATGTGGTTTAATTTGAAGATACGCGTAGAACCTTACCCACTCTTGACATCTTTTGCAACGCTATAGAGATATAGTTGAGGTTAACAAAATGACAGATGGTGCATGGTTGTCGTCAGCTCGTGTCGTGAGATGTTCGGTTAAGTCCTGCAACGAGCGCAACCCTTATTCTTAGTTAAATCATCTAAGGAGACTGCCCAGGTAACTGGGAGGAAGCGTGGGGATGACGTCAAATCATCACGCCTCTTACGAGTGTAAGCAACACACGTGCTACAATGGATAGTACAAAGAGAAGCAAGATGGCGACATGGAGCAAATCTCAAAAAACTATTCTCAGTTCGGATTGAAGTCTGCAACTCGACTTCATGAAGTCAGGATCGCTAGTAATCATCGATCAGCTACGCTACGGTGAATACGTTCTCGGGTCTTGTACACACCGCCCGTCAAACCACGGGAGCTGGTAATGCTCGAAGTCGGTTTTGTTAACTACGGAGACAACCGCCTACAAGCAGGACTGGTGACTGGGGTTAAGTCGTAACAAGGTATCCCTACGAGAACGTGGGGATGGATCACCTCCTTTCTACGGAGTACATACATAATTCGTTGAAGAATTATTTACCTGAATAAGACTATTTTTAAATACCGTTATGTACATTGTCAATAGTCCAATGATATATCTAGTTTTGAGAGAGCTTACTCTCATATGTTCTTTGAAAACTGAATAGTAAAGATATTAATTAATATAACAACGACATCAAAAAACATTTTTTAGTCAATTTGTTTTGTGATACCGAGTTGAGAATTATTAGCAATAATAATTTATTAAAATGTCTTTGAATACATCAACAATAGGAAAATACATAACTTTTAAATAAGTAAGAGTTTGTGGTGGATGCTTGTAGGTCTGGAAGTCGATGAAGGACGTGATTACCTGCGAAAGCTCTCGTGGAGCTGGATATACGCTACGATACGGGGATGTCCGAATGGGGAAACCTAATTAGAGTAAAGTCTAATTGCTAAGCAATGAATATATAGTTGCTTTTGACGAGAGACGTTGTGAACTGAAACATCTTAGTAGCAACAGGAAAAGAAAATAAATAATGATCCCACTAGTAGCATGAGCGAAAATGGAAAGTTCTCAAACCAACATATGTTGGGGTTGTAGGACTATCTACATGAAGTTACAAAATTTTGTCATAGCAAAATTAGTTGGGAAACTAAAGCACAGAGGGTGAAACTCCCGTATGCGAAATGAGCAAAATCTTCTGATAGCATCCTGAGTAGGGCTGAAGACGTGAAACCCTGTCTGAATCAGCCGGACCATCCGGTAAAGCTAAATACTAACCAGACACCGATAGCGAACTAGTACCGTGAGGGAAAGGTGAAAAGAACCCCGGGAGGGAGTGAAAGAGATTCTGAAACCACTTACTTACAATTAGTCAGAGCCCGTTAATGGGTGATGGCGTACATCTTGCAGTATGGATTGGCGAGTTATGTTATCATGCGAGGTTAAGTGGACAAAAGCGGGTCCGTAGAGAAATCGAGTCTGAATAGGGCCGCATTAGTATGATGACATATACCCGAAACCAGGCGATCGATTCATGAGCAGACTGAAGCTTGGTACGATCCCAAGTGGAGGGTCGAACCGTAGTACGCTGAAAAGCGCCTGGATGACTTGTGAATAGCGGAGAAATTCCAATCGAACTTGGAGATAGCTGGTTCTCCTCGAAATAGCTTTAGAGATTAGCGTGTGATGTTAAACTTTGGTGGTAGAGCACTGAATATGGAATAGTACCGCGCCTAGCGGTACTGACTATAATCAAACTCCGAATACCATTGTGTATTATCATGCAGTCGGAACCGGGGTGCTAACGTCCCGTACCGCGAGGGTAACAACCCAGATCGTCTAGCTAAGATCCCAAAATTGTGTTAAGTCAGAAAGGTTGTGGGGTTTCATAAACAACTAGGAGGTTGCTTAGAAGCAGTACCATCCTTTAAAGAGTGCGTAATAGCTCACTAGTCAAGAGACCCTGCGTCAATAATGTAACAGGAGTAAACACAATACCGAATGCCCACGGGTACATTTATGTACGTTAGAGGAGCGTTCTAAACGCAGTGAAGTCAGAGCGTGAGCACTGGTGGAGCGTTTAGAAGTGAGAATGCTAGGTATGAGTAACGATTCTGTAGTGAGAATCTACGACGCCTATTGGGAGAGGTTTCCTGAGCAAGGTTCGTCCACCCAGGGTTAGTCAGGACCTAAGGAGAGGCTGAAAAGCGTATCTGATGGACAACAGGTTAATATTCCTGTACTTTCTGCAACAAGTGATGGAGTGACGGAGAAGGATAGCACTACCCATTAATGGATTTGGGGTAAGCTTTAATTGGTGAACATAGTTAAATGCGTGTTCTATAACCAAAAGGAGTAATGCATAGAACTCGTAAAAGAGTTTAATTGTGTGATTTCATGCTTCCTAGAAAAGCTTCTAAGCGTTATAAAGTTGCAGATACCTGTACCGAGAACGGACACACGTTCCCAAGATGAGTATTCTAAGGCGAGCGAGAAAACTAGTGTTAAGGAACTCTGCAAAATAACCCCGTAAGTTCGCGAGAAGGGGCTTATATTTAATATACTACAGTAAATTGTGAGGGCTGACTGTTTATCAAAACACAGCTCTCTGCTAAACCGCAAGGTGAAGTATAGGGGTGAAGCTCTACCCAGTGCTTGAAGCGTTAAGCGGATGCGTTAGCTTAATGCAAAGCGTTGAAGTGAAGCTCGGGTGAACGGCTACTGTAACTATAACGATCCTAAGGTAGCGAAATTCCTTGTCTACTAAATACTGACCTGCACGAAAGGCGCAATGATCTCTCAACTGTCTCAACACTGAACTCGGTGAAATTATGGTTCCAGTGAAAACGCTGGATACCCGCATCAAGACGAAAAGACCCCATGGAGCTTTACTATAACTTCGTATTGAAACTTGTACCTAACATGTGTAGGATAGGTGGGAGACGGTGAGATTAAAACGCTAGTTTTAATGGAGTCATCCTTGAAATACCACCCTTGGTATGTTGAGTTTCTAACCTGCTACTGTAATCCAGTAGGGGGACAGTGCGTGGTGGGTAGTTTGACTGGGCGGTCGCCTCCTAAAAGGTAACGGAGGCTGTTCAAAGGTACACTCAATATGGTCAGAAACCATATGTAGAGCGCAAAGGTAAAAGTGTGCTTGACTGCGAGACCTACAAGTCGAGCAGGTGCGAAAGCAGGACTTAGTGATCCATACTGTACGTCATGGAACTAGCAGTCGCTCAACGGATAAAAGTTACCCTGGGGATAACAGAACTCATCTTGCCTAAGAGATCGCATCGACAGCGAGGTTTGGCGACCTCGATGTCGTACCATCGCATCCTGGAGCTGGAGTCGGTCTCAAGGGTTTGACTGTTCGCCAATTAAAGCGGTACGCGAGCTGGGTTCAGAACGTCGTGAGACAGTTCGGTCCCTATCTGATGTGGCGTTGGAATATTGATGAGAGTCGCTCTTAGTACGAGAGGATCGGAGTGGACGTACCGCTGGTGTTCCAGTTGTTTCTTAAAAGCATAGCTGGGTAGCTAAGTACGGAAAGGATAACCGCTGAAAGCATCTAAGTGGAGGCCTCCTCAAAGATAAGTATTCCCTTGAAATTCCTTATAGACTATGAGGTTGATAGGATGGAAGTGTAAGTGTAGTAATACATTCAGCTGACCATTACTAATAAATTGATCGGTTTAAAAGTTAAGATGAATTCAAAGTCATTTTAATAAGTTATTATTCCCAATTACTATTCAGTTTTGAGAGAGCATACGCGTCATAGGACGCATTTTTTTATGCTTTTTTACTCGTAATATAAATATATTAAGCATCCTTAATTATAATTTTGCGACCTGAAAAATAGTATTTAATATACTGAAAAAATAGATACAAATTTAATAATTAAAGATATAATATAGAGTATGAAAAAAATTCAATTATTCAAAAAATTATTCATTTTATTAGCTCCTGCTAGTGCTCTAGCAACTGCTGTTTCGTGTTCAAGTGTTCAATATTCAAACACATCAAGTTCAGAAGTTAAAACTCAACCTTCTAAATCACAAATTACAACCACTCTTCAAGAAAATGTTCAAACAACTCCAGTAAATCAAACACAACCAGATGGTACTACACCAACTACCCCAGAACCTACAAAGCCTACTACACCTACACCAACAACTCCAGGTTCTACTGATACAAAACCTCAATCACTCTCAAAGGAAATTTCAGGAATTTCACGTTTCATTAACGCAAAACAAATTACACCTACAAAACCTACACCAACACCAATAGCTATTACTTCTTCATTCTTTCCAGGTTTTCCTTCGTTAAAATTTTCTAAAGAAGAAACCGAAAAATTCAAAGAAAGAGAAGAAAAAATTGAAAAAGGTTTATTATACTATGCTCCTGGGTTTGAACACTTATTCCCACAAATTAACTTACCTTTTGATAGATATGAATTACCTACAACAACTTCTGAAACTACACAAAACAACAATTAATTTTTCTTTTACATAATTAAAAACGATCAGACTTAAACTAGTTCTGATCGTTTTTAATCAAATGGGGTTTGATTATTAAGTAAAGATAAAAAGATTTTTGTTCAATATAAAAACGCAATGACCATACCACATGATTCTTCTTTAGTATTCTCGATAATCACGTTCATTCATTTAATATCTGGATTAATCGATTCACAATAATTGAGAAATGCTTTTTGTGAAGCTCTTTGAAAATCACTGAGTGTTAACAAATCAAAATCACTTAAATTATCAATGCTATTAATGTCCGATGTGAATTGAAAATCGTAATTAGGATAATTAATTTCAAAATTAATTAAAGCTTTTGAATTATGGTTATTTCCACTAATAATGGTTTGAATCCCAAACGAGCTATCATCTGTAAAGTCCAAATAATCATATCAAGCATCAAGATGAGGATTCAAAGTATTAAATTCGTACGCAAACAATTTACAAAGCTTTTCGGTTTCTTTAAAATTAGAAATAAAGGTAATTGTGCTAAATTTGTTCGTGTGCAAAAATCAAGCAAATTTAAAAGCATCATTATCTTTAATTTCATTATTAACAAACCGTTTTAATATTTTACAATACCCACGGACAAATTTTTTAATATCAACTCCTTGAGTTGCGATTAGAAATAAAACCAAATCAGAAAAAGCAACAAATTTATGATGAATATCATCAGTGGTAAAAAAGATATTAGCTCGAATTAATTGCTTATAAAACTCACTGAGTGATGTGTTATATTTTCCGAGATAAAAAATATTATTGTTTAAGATTTTTTCATCATTATTTGGACTTAAAAAGGTATTTGTGAATTGATAGTAACTATTCAGTTCTTGATAGCTCCCAAAATAATCAGTATAAATAAAACCAATTTTACAATCTTGTTTATTTTGAAGAAATTCAAGTTTTCGAGTCAATCAATCACTAGAATGATTAGTATCAACAAAAACACAGTTAATTTTATATTCTTGATATGGATCAAAGACACTTAAGACAAAGCTTTTAATTGCTTGATATTCTTTTTTAATTTGCACACTTGCAAAAATAATTAAATCAGTAAATCCTTTTTGATAAAAATGATTAACTAGCTGAATAATTTTATCTACTCCTGATAGATAAAAATTTTCAGCAATTTCAGAAAAAGCTAAATATTCAGAATTATCAAACTTTAAAGAATTTAATTGATTTAAAACTCTCTTAAAAGTTTCAAAATCATACAAAGTTTCTGAGTCTGCGTTTTTACTTTCAAACCGAATATTTGAGCGTCTAAGTTTTGGAATTTGCATTAATATCCTCTAGAGTTTTATTTAATAAATTACCAAAACCTTTTTTAGTTTCTTCTAATTTAAAATAAAACGGATCAACACAAAAATTAGGATGATTCATAATAAATGAACCAAAACCTTTTTTAGTTTTAGGGTTATAATAAGAAATATAAAAATTAATTACATCATTAATTTTAAAAATATTTTTAATTTTACTTTTGGCCTTATCACTAATTTGATTAGCAAAAATAGTGTAAACATCACCATTTTTTGTAATCACTTTAATTAATGAATCAGTAATTTTAGTTACTTTTCCAATTCCAATCTCAAGTTTTTTCTTATTCATTCTTCAATTATATTTTGTTTTTACTTTGAGTTTAAAAAAACTTAATCAACAATTAATTCACCATAACACTAAGAAAGCATGTAAAAATATTAATTTTTATCTTTATAAAATGCGTGCAAAAATTTAAAAATAATTTATAATTTAACATATACTTACTTAATACCAATTTTAATAAAGATTACACTGCTAATAATCCAGGGAGTGTAAAGGAGAATAATAAATGAAAAGATTACAATGTTTATATAAACCACAAAACAACAGAGAATATCCTTGAGCATTAAAACATCCTAAAGTATCGCAACCACTTGCTCTTTTCAAAACTCGTAGAGATGCAATGAACTGATTCTTGTCAAAAGAATTAGAGTGTGCAACTTGATTCCAAACCGAAGAGAAAATTTGAGGTGGATTAGTTCTTGCTGAAAAAGTTGGTGATAATTTTGAATACGAGCTTAATGTTGATAAATTTGATGGTGGTTTAGATTACGAAAAAACAGCTGATGAATTAAATATTTTCACTGATTCTGGTTTAAGAGACAAAAGAAGTTCAGCACAACAATTAAGATATTTAACTGATTTTAAACCAGTTTACAAGGACATGGAAAACATTGAACCTTACTTCCCTAAAGATGATGATTTTGTCGCTCCTAAAAAATCTAAAAAAGACTTAATTATTGAGTCATTAAACAGAGAAATTGAAAAATTATTACTTGAACTTTCAAAATCAGGTGACAAATATTCAAGCGAAATCGAATCATTAACACTTAGATTAAACGATGAAAAAACCGATAAATCTGAACTTTTAAAGGAAATTCAAGAATTAAAACGTAGAAGCGAAGTAGTTGAAGTTCCGGTTGTTGAAAAGGAAAAGGTTGTAGTAAAAGAAATCATTAAAGAAGTTCCAGTACCAGTTGAAAAAATTCTTTACAGAGAAAAAGAATGTCCAAGCACAGGAACTGGATCATGCCAAAGAACTGTTAGATTTGCTCATATCGAAGAACTTGAATTGAATAGACAAATTGAAGCACTTGGTTTATATGCTCACAAATTACAATTAATTAATGATCAAATTAAAGAACCTGTTAAGATTTCAGAACATGAATTTAGCGAAATTAGAAGCAATTACGTTCCAGCAATTAAGTTTACTTTAGATTTAGAAGAAAAAATAATCAATCCATCACGTAACACTGAATTAACTTTTAAAATCGTTTCACAAATCATTAACAAAGAAATTGATATTTTATTAAGCAATCTTAAAGTAGATAAAGATCTTGAGTATTCATTAGAACATGCTATTTATGTTTTTGATACCGATGAAAAAACCAATCTTACATTACAACAAGCACTTTCATTTGTTGAATATAAAGATCTTTATGTATCTTTTGTTTCAAAAGAAGATTACAAACACGCTATTTTTGTGCACGAAAGTTATGAACACTCTAGAGAACTTGTTCTTTTAGAAACTTTCAAAGACTCTAAAAAAGCTAGTGGAGTCCAATTAAAATCAATTAATAAGGTTGGACTTGGATTGATGGTTTTAGGACATTTAATCCTATTTATTATATTGGTTATTCTTGCAGTTGTAGTATCTCAATAATGACACAAAACACCTGAAAAACGGTGTTTTTTTCTTGGATTTAGTTCATGTGATTTTTAATTAAAAATGGTAAAATATAAGTTATGCTTAAAGACAAGATGCAAGAATTGGTCAATCATTTAAAAAGCACAGGTTTTGTGTACCAAGGAAGCGAAATTTATGGTGGTCTAGCAAACACTTGAGATTATGGACCAATTGGATCTTTGCTTAAGGACAACATTGAAAAACTGTGAAAACAAGAATTTATTTTCAAAGAAAAAAATAATTTTTTAATTGATTCTAAAATTTTAATGAACCCACAAGTATGAGTTACATCCGGTCATGTTGCTAATTTTTCTGACCCATTAATTGAGAATAAACACAACGGAAAACGTTACCGTGCCGATAATTTAATTTCACAAATTGACCCAACTTTAGTTCCTGAGAAAATGACTTTTACCCAAATGCAAGAATATTTGCAAACACATTTAACCACATATGAAGGTTCTCCAGCGATTTGATCTGAAATTAGACAATTTAACTTAATGTTCGAAACTTCGCAAGGAGTATTGGTTAATTCTAAATCTAAATTGTACCTACGTCCTGAAACAGCTCAAGGAATTTTTGTTAACTTTAAAAATGTTCAAAGAAGTATGCGTGCTAAATTACCATTTGGAATTGGACAAGTCGGGAAAAGTTTTCGTAATGAAGTTACTCCTGGGAACTTTATCTTTCGCACGAGAGAGTTTGAACAAATGGAACTAGAGTTTTTCACCAAACCAGATCAGGCCAATACCTGGTTTGAATACTATGTTAACAAAGCATATGAATTTGTTAAATTACTTGGAATTAAAGAGCAATCAATTCGGATTCGAGCTCATGAAACCCAAGAACTAGCTCATTATTCCAAAGCAACTAGTGATATTGAATTTAACTTTCCGTTTGGTTGAGGCGAATTATTAGGAATTGCGAATCGTGGAGATTTTGATTTAAAATCACACATGCAAGCAAGCGGAGAATCGCTTGAATATTTAGATCCTCAAAGCAATGCAAAAATCATTCCTTATGTCATTGAACCTTCAATTGGATTAGATCGCTTGATGTTAGCTATTTTAATTGATGCATATCAGGTCCAAGAATTAGAAAATGATTCACGGATTGTACTCAAATTAGACAAACAAATTACCCCATATAAAGTGGCTATACTTCCGCTGGTAAAGAAATTAGACCAACCAGCTCAGCAAATTTATCAGGATTTAATTAACTCAGGAATTTCAACAACTTATGATGAAGCTGGTTCGATCGGAAAAAGATACCGTCGTCAAGATGCGATTGGAACTTATTGATGTGTCACTGTTGATTATGAAACTATAAATGATCAAATGGTCACACTAAGAAACCGTGATACTATGGAGCAAATTAGAGTTTCAATTAATCAATTAAAAGATTACTTATAAAAAGAAAGGTCTAATAATGAAAAACATTTCAAGCAGCACCATTGATTTAATTATTAGATCTTCAAATATTGTTAATATTATTTCCCAATTTATTTCCTTATCCAAAAAAGGAAATAATTATGTTGGTATTTGTCCTTTTCATGCTGATCGTTCTCCAAGTTTAACAGTATCACCGAGCAAAAATATTTATAAGTGTTTTGCTTGTGGACATTCAGGAAATGTGGTTTATTTTGTCAAAGAATACAAAAAAATAACTTACGCTCAAGCTTTAGAATTTTTAGCTCATGAAGCTAATTTACCAATTGATTTTACACAATTTAAAGCAGTCGAAAAAATCGCTCGAGATGAGCAAAAACAAAAACTATATGACTTATTAGACACAGTAAATTCTTATTTTAAACTCAATATCACAAACGAACAAGCACAAAAATTTCTTAACTTTCGTAAAATTAATCAACCCCAAATTATTGAAAAATTTGACTTAGGATATGCTCCATTAAGTAATTACACGGATATTTTAAAAACCAATCAATTATATTCAGATTTAGATTTGAATAAAGCTGGAATTATTAATGATGATTTAAATTTAATCTTTAAAAATCGGGTGATTTTTGGAATTAGAAACCAACATAATGAAATTGTTGGTTTTAGTGGACGCTCTCTAAGTGATGATAAAAAGTACGCTAAATATTTAAACTCCCCTGAATCAGAGATTTTTAAAAAATCTCACATTCTTTATAACTTTAATAACGCTCAAGAAAGTGCTTTTGAAAAACGAGAAATTATTATTGTTGAAGGATTTATGGACGTGATCGCTCTTTATCAAGCACAAATTGTCAATGTAATTGCATTAATGGGAACAGCATTAACCAATCATCATTTACGCTTATTAAAAGATCTCAAGGTTATTTTATTTTTAGATAATGATAGTGCTGGTCAAAGTGCAACGATTAAATCTTTGATTAAACTAATTGAAAATAAATTTGAAGTTGAGGTAGTGATTAATAATTTTAATAAGGATCCTGATGAAATTTTAAATAACCATGGAGTAAGTGTTTTGGTTGACATTTTAAACAATTCTCGCAAAAATGGTGCTCACATTGTTTATGAAAATCTCAAAACTTTATATCGCTTAAATCATGGGAACGTGGATATTAATTCAGTTAATTTTGGTTTATTAAAACAAAATTTAGTTAATATTTTTGGAAACGCTTTAACTAAAACCCAAGAAATTATCCAAGAACGTTTTGTTAATGAATTTAATATTCAATTAACATTAAACAATAACAAACCATTTATTAATAATTCAAATGTACCTAAACATCCATTGATAAGAGAGTACAAACGAACTAACTTTTCACTTGAAAAATCAGTTATTTACGGAAATGTCAAAATGGAAGTGCTCTTGGCGTGCTTAGCTAATTATCAACTCAGGGATTTAGTAAACAAAGATATAGAAAACCAAAATAACGGGAAACTTGATAAAGTGCTCAATCAATTTTCAATCTTTGCCAATGAAATGTACTTTCAAAATGATCAAGAAGTTAATTTAGAACAAACTTTTCGAGAAATCTTATCACTAAATTTAAATTATCATATCACTGACCAAACCCAAAATCAAGTCATCAAAGAGCAATTTATCAATAAAATTCAAGAGCAAATTGTCCTTGCGTATCAAAATTTAAACCCTCAAGAAGTTACTAAAGAAATTAATGAATATTTAATCAATCATCAAGAACAAATCAATAGTATTAGTGCAAAAAATTTTGAACACAATTTATATCTTAAATTATTAACCAAAAAATTACTTTTTAAAAGAAGTAAAGAATATCATAGGTTATTAGACAAAATCGAGAGTAAGCATGGGCATGTACCTACATTTGCATTAGAATCATGAACTAAGCGGAAACAAATAAAAAAATAATTGGAGTATTATGGAAAAATATAAGTTAGTATTAGACATTTTAGATAAAGAATTAAAAGCTAAAAAGAAAAAACATTTCAATCAAGAAGAAGTTTTTGATTTTTTATTGAAAAAAAATATTATTATTGACGAAGAAAGTTCAGACGAATTATTTGACTTACTAAGACAAAAACAATACATCAAAGATGAAGTGGATTTTGGGGATGAAGATTTTGCTTCATTAAAAGATATTAAGTTTCAAATTGAAACTGATAAAACTCCAAAGAAAAGTACCAAAAAAGCACCTAAATCTAAAAATCAAAAAACCGATTCAAGTGCACAAAAAACCCATGATATAGACGAAAAACTCGATTTTGACGATACTTTATTAGATGAAGATGAAGATTTTGACGATGTTATAGATGATGAAGAATTTTTGGATTTAGAAAACTTGGATGAAGATTTTAGTTCAAGCGATGAAAATATTGATGATGAAGAAGAAGATGAAGAAATCGAGAGTGAGATTGACGATGATTTTGATAGCGAAATGGGTGAAGATGATGAAATTGATTTAAGCAACTTAAGTCTAAGTGATTTTGAAGCTGAAATTGATTTTAATGAAGATGATTTAACAAAAAAACGTAAATCATTACAAAATAAACTTACCGAAACTAATGACATTGTTAAATGGTACATGCGTTGAATTGGGAAATATGGTGAATTATTAAGTGTAGAAGAAGAAAAACGTTTAGCTACTTTGATTGAAAAGGGTGGTTTTAGAGGTAAAAAAGCTCGGGATAAACTGATTCAAAGTAACTTACGATTAGTGATTAATAATGCGAAAAAGTACAAAAATAGGGGACTTTCGTTTATTGACCTTATTTCAGAAGGTAATGCTGGTATTTTAAAAGCTGTGCAAAAATACAATGTACATAAAGGATTTAAATTCTCAACTTATGCCACTTGATGAATTCGCCAAGCAATTACACGTGCTGTTGCCGACCAAGCTCGTACCATTCGGATTCCAGTACACATGGTTGAAACAATTAATAAAATATCTAAAATTGAACGCGAATTGCAACAAGAATTAGGGACCGAACCAAGTGATGAACAAATTGCTGAAAGATTTGGTCAAGGATATACTCCAGATAAAGTTCGTTACATTCGTAAAATTAATATTGATCCAATTTCACTCGATAAACAAGTAGGAAAAGAAAATGATTCAAGCTTTAGTGACTTTGTTAAGGATGAAAATGTAATTAATCCGGTTGATTATGTAGCACAAGAAGAACTAGCTGAAGTGCTTCAACAAATTATTGATGATACTTTAGAACTAGATGAAAAAGAATTAATTTGCAAACGATTTGGAGTTGGTAAAAACGATAAAGGTGAAAGCTACCGAATTCACTCGCTCGAAGAATTAGCACGTGAACGTAATGGAGTTTCAAAAGAACGGATCCGTCAAATCGAAAACAAGATTTTACGTAAAATTAAATCTAATTCCAAGCACGGGAAAAACCTTAAAGACTTTCTTAAAAACTAGCTAATGAAAATTAAACAATTTATTGATTATTTAAATTCTAAATATCCTAATGAGAATAAAGAAATTTGAGACCCCTCAGGATTTTCGATTAAATTCAATCAAGCCACAAAACTAACTGGAGTTGTATTAGCAATTGATTTAACCAAAGAAGTTTTACAAAGAGCTATTGAGCAAGAGTGTAATTTAATTATCACTCATCATCCGTTTTTGTTCGAAACAAACAGACAAATAGAATGAGCAAAATCACCCTACAAACAAGAGCTTTTAAATCGAATAAAACAACATAAAATTTTCGTGTATTCAATGCATACGAATTATGATGCTGATTTATTTGGAACCTCATATCAAATTGTTAAATATTTAGGACTTGAAAATCATTTTGAATATGGTTCACCAAAATATAGTGCTTGTGTTAGTGTGAATTTAACTTTTAATCAATTAATATCTAAAATCAAAGAAAAATTAAATCTCCACGATTTTCGGACTAATTTTAGTAAAAATAATTTCAATCAATCACTGAAAAGAATTGCATTTTTAAGTGGAAGTGGTTATGTGGGAGATATTAACCAATTTCATTATCGTAATTATGATTTAATTATTAGTAGTGATTTTAAGTGAAGTGATTGGGTTAATTTTGACCAAATTCAAGCTAAAGTTCTCGATATTCCTCATTTAGATGAACAAGTTTTTGCTTGACATATGCATGAAATTATTTCTCAAAAATTTCCAAAAATCAAAGTTTTGATAGTTAATCTTAAAACTCCTTTTTACAATCTCAACTAAGATAACAATTGTTCAAAAAATTGTTATTTTTTTATTAAGAAAAAAAATCTTTGAAAATTTCCTGTTTTTGTTTATAATAAGAGTTTTCTTAATTTTCTTTTTGGTATAATTTTCATATATTTTAATATTATACTTATTGAAAAAACATTAAAAAGAAAGGTCTTATGAGCAAAAGAAGTTACAACAAAAAGAGCTACTTAAATAAAATTCATGCTTGATGAAGAGCTGCTAATTACTTAAGTCTCGGTCAAATGTACTTAAAAAATAATCCGCTCTTAATTGAAGAGCTAAAACCAGAAGATATTAAACTATATCCAATTGGTCACTGGGGTACCATTCCAGGACAAAACTTAATTTATGCACACTTAAATCGTGTAATTAACAAATATGACTTGGATATGTTCTACATTGAAGGTCCAGGACACGGTGGGCAAGTTATGATTTCAAACTCATATCTTGATGGTTCATATACTGAATTATTCCCTGAAATTACACAAGATTTAAGCGGAATGCAAAAATTATTCAAACATTTTAGCTTTCCAGGTGGAACTGCTTCACACGCAGCACCTGAAACACCAGGCTCAATTCATGAAGGAGGAGAGTTAGGGTATTCAATTAGTCATGCAGTTGGTGCAATTTTAGATAATCCTAATATTATTGCAGCAACAGTAATTGGTGATGGAGAAGCCGAAACTGGGCCATTAATGGCCGGATGGTATGCTTCAAGTTTTATTAACCCAGTTAACGATGGAGCGGTATTACCAATTTTACACCTTAACGGTGCAAAAATTTCAAACCCTACAATTTTAGCCAGAAAAAGCGATAGAGAAATTTCGCAACTTCTTGCTGGATTTGGATGAGAAGCTATTTTTGTTGAAGCAAACGTAGGTGATGAAGAGAAAATTCACTCACTCATGGCTTCAAAATTTGATAAAGCTATTACAAAAATTTTAAAAATTCAAGCTAAAGCACGGAAAGGAACTGCCGAAAGTGCAACCCGTCCAATTTGACCTGCTTTAGTTGTGCGTACTCCAAAAGGATGGACAGCACCAAATAAAATTGATAATTTAACTATTGAAGGAAGCTTTAGAGCACACCAAGTTCCTCTTGGTGTGAGTGCTGAGAATCCAAAAAAAATACCTGAATTAAAAAAATGATTACTTTCATATAAACCACACGAATTATTTAACTCAGACGGTTCATTTAAACAAGAATTTGCTCAAATTGCACCTAAAGGTCTTAAAAGAATGGCAATGCATCCGATTACTAATGGGGGTGTAAATCCACAACCATTAGTGCTTCCTGATTGAACTAAATTCGCTCTTAATAGCAAAAGAGGTGAAATGAAAGCTCAAGATATGGTAACTGCAAGTTCGTATCTTGCTGAAATTATTCGTCAAAATCCTAAAAACTTTAGAGTCTTTGGACCTGATGAAACTAAATCAAATCGTTTATTTGATGTTTTGAAAGTAACTAATCGACAATGAATGGAAAAAATTTACCACGATCTTGATGAATCACTTTCTCCTGCGGGAAGAATTATTGATTCACAGCTTTCAGAACATCAAGCTGAAGGAATGCTTGAAGGATATGTTCTAACCGGAAGACATGGATTTTTTGCTAGTTATGAATCATTCCTAAGGGTAGTTGATTCAATGCTTACT
Source organism: Mycoplasma sp. 3686h (assembly GCF_056781225.1). Lineage (NCBI taxonomy): Bacteria > Bacillati > Mycoplasmatota > Mollicutes > Mycoplasmatales > Mycoplasmataceae > Mycoplasma > Mycoplasma sp. 3686h. The sequence continues at coordinate 472,041 of NZ_CM165562.1, forward strand.
CAACACATGAAATGAGTTGCTAAAACCAAAAAAGTAAGTTGAAGAAACGATTATCCATCTCTTAATATCATTGCAACCTCAACAGCTTTCCAGCAAGACCACAATGGATACACTCACCAAGATCCAGGTATTTTAGGACATTTAGCAGATAAAAAACCAGAATTAATTCGTGAATATCTTCCTGCTGATTCAAACTCACTTTTGGCTGTTTTAGAAAAAGCATTTAAAGAAAGAGATGTAATTAATTTAATTGTAGCTTCAAAACAACCAAGAGAACAATGATATTCAGTTGCTGAAGTTGAACAAATGGTTAAAAATGGATATAAAGTAATCGAATGAGCTTCAACCACTAAACGAAACGAAGAGCCTGATCTAGTGTTTGTTGCTTCAGGGACTGAACCTAATCTTGAGGCTCTTGCGTCAATTTCATATCTTCATAATTCATTCCCAAACCTAAAAATTAGATTTGTCTATGTTCTTGATTTACTTAGATTAAGACATCCAGATGTAGATCCTAGAGGGATTTCAGATGCTGAATTTAATTCAGTCTTTACTAAGGATAAACCAATTGTGTTTGCATTCCATGGATTTGAAGGTTTATTAAGAGATATTTTCTTCCTTAGAGATAATAAAAACTTATATCCACATGGATACAGGGAAAATGGTGATATCACCACATCTTTTGACATCCGTTTAATGTCGGAAATGGATCGTTTCCACATGTCAATTACTGCTGCCAAAGCTGCTCTTAAATCACAATCAATTAACTTTGTTAACCGTATGAAAAACAGAATTGCTGAGCATAAAAAATACATCCAAGAACATGGAATTGATATACCAGAGGTAAGAAACTGAAAATGAGAAGGGTTAAATAAAAAATAATATGCTTAAGTAAGGTTTACAACTAGGAATGTATCTAGTTCTATAAACCTTACTTTTATATTATTGTTTTGCTATAATAAAGAAATGAGAACTCCAGTGCATAGTGCAAAAGAAGCTGAATACATTTCAAAATTAATTAATATTAAGAATACATATAATGATATTAATAAATATATTGCTTCAGAGTTGTTGATTCGTAATAAACAAGGAATTTATATCGAAAAAGCCTACAAATTTTGTATTGAAATCGGAGTTTCACCAAGCGCATTTACTTTTTTTGCTCGTAAAATCGGTTTAATTAATGTTAAAGAAATTTTATATATTCACAATTCTTTGATTGAAAATAGAAAAGTTAAAACCAAAAAAGAAAAAAACAACCTAGCACATGATGTTGCTCAATTAATTAACTCAAGCAATAAAATTTTGTTAATTGGAGTTTCAGGAGCAACATGAATGAATATGGATTTTCATATTCAATTATTACGTATGAATAAAAATGCTATTTATGTCACTGGTAAATATGAACAAGTTGGATTAAGCAAAATTCTCACTCCTCAAGATTTGATTATTGTTAACAGCATTTCGCTTCAACACGATTGGATGATTAATATTATGCAAAATAGTTGTGCTAAAATTGTGCTTATAAGTTCATGACTACCCAAAAATATAGTTAATAAAATCACTATTTTTGTCGAAATAATTACCAATGAACGACAAGATGGACTAAGGGTTTTTACTAGTGAAGCTCGTGAAAAATCACTTAATTTTTTCAATAATGTATTAAGAGAATTACGTGAAGATTCAGATAATTTTAATTATTTAACCAAAAGTTCATATCGTAATTAAAATAAATATCCACAAAAATACGACAAGAAATTTTCTTGTCGTATTTTTATTGAGTTTCAATGCTGGTGTATTTTTGATAAATCATTTGCTTTATAACTTGAGGATTGTTTTCAGTGTAAAGCAATTTAACTAGTTCATCATCTAAAGACCATAAACTAATCATTTGTAATACATCAAGTTGACAATCACTATCTTGTTTAGGAGTACCTAAAATTAATAATAATTTTACATCTTGTTTATCACTGGCATGCCAATCAACACCTTCTTTAATTCGAGCAATCGAAATAAACGGTTTAAGAACTGTTGATGAGACTCCATGAGGAACAGCAATTCCGCCGTTTAATGCAGTCGTCATTAAATTTTCACGATATAAAAGAGCATCAAAAAACTTTTGAGCATTTTCCACATATTTATTTTTTTCAAGCAATTCAGATACTTTATAAAGAGCTTGATCATGATCTTGTGCAACTATATCAAGAAAAATACTATCTTCTGAAATTAAATTTTTAACTAATAATTCCATGTTAAATCTCCTCTTTGCTTGGCATTGATGTTAAACAAATTGCTCCTGGACCTGTGTGAATACCGATTGCTGCTGGAGTAATTTCTTTATTTAAAATTGGTAAATATTTAGTAGCTTGGTCAAATTTTGTATTAATATCTTTGTCAAGTCCTCAAATGATTTGGTACGAAGGGTTTTTTAAATTTTTGGCACTTTCAGTAACTTTTTCGATTAATTTTTCAATTGCACCTTTTTGAGTACGTTTGAGAGCAGCAACTGAAACAGTTCCTTGAGAATCATATTTTAAAAGTGGAACCATTTTCATTGTAGTAAGTAATAATTTTTTAATTCCTTGTAAACGACCACCTTTAATTAAATGCTCTAGATTAGCTGGTAAAATGTAGGTTGAACACTTATTTACAAAGCTTTGAATACTCTTTTTAACCTGATTAATATTTTGAGTTTTTTGATAAATTTCCTTAGCAATTTCAATTACTCTTCTAATTTGTGAACCAACTAAATTGTTTTTAATGATATGAATATTATTATGCTCTTGTGAAAGTGAAGCAATATATTTAGGAGTTGAAGATAAATGCTCACTTACTCCGATAAAAATAGTATCATCATAATTTTGTGTACAATAATTCAATGTATCTTGTATTAAAGATAACTTAGGTAATGATGTTTTGCAAGATTGCGATTGTTCAATTTGCTCGAGCAAATTGATATTGTTAATTGTCTCTTCATTAATCATTTGACCATTTATTTCTACTTGTAGCGGTAATAGATGATAACCTAATTCTTTTGCTTTAGCTTGGGTAATACAAGCAAATGAATCAATTATAATACCTAATTTTTTCATAGCATTATTATACTTTAAAAGAGTTTAAATAATAGCTTTAAAAGTATTATTAGAAAGAAAAATGCACAAAAATTTTTATTTTGATTAAATTTTACATAATTCTTATTCCTTGATTGTAAGGAGGATTATGTTAATTAATAAAACAATTTTAAAAAGAGTACTATTTATCACTGGAGGAGTTTCGGTCTTTGGAGGAAGTATTTTAGGAACTGCCCTTGGGATTTTGAAACACAAAAATTCACAATTAAAAACCAAAGAAGGAGAAATTGTTTCGCTCAATGCTCAAATAAAAACTCTTAAAACTGAAATTTCGGTATTACAAGAAGAGAATAACAAACTTAAAAATGAAGTTTCTTCCCTTGAAAGTATACTAAAAATAGTCAATGCAGCTAATGATTCATCAAGCGGTGAAACAAATGGTTTATTAAGCAAATTAATTAGCACCACTGAAGAAACATCAACTCAATTACTGAAAAATAAAGATTATCAGCAATATTTAAAAACTCATTTAAATAAACTTAAAAAATCTTTATTAGTCAGTGTTGAAGTACTCTTAGATAAATTAAAAAAATTAGATTTAGCAAATTCAAATGATTTTAAAAATAAATTTTTAACCACAAAAATCAAGCAATTAGAAGAATTGATCGCTAATATAAATAAACTAGAACTTTCCAACACTGACAAATTCAAGGATAATGCTCATTTCTTAAACGAATACCAAAAAAGATATCATGATTACAATTTAGAATTAATTGATAATCTCAATTCACAAATTAATCAAAGTAAAAATGAAATTAATGAATTAAATTTAAAAATGAGTTCTACATCAGAAAAACTTCAACAAACTGTTGCTAAAAGCATTCAAACAACCTTGAATTTAAATGAAAACATCACCGTTTTAAAGAATTATGTTGATTTATTGCTAGAAAAATCACTCAAATTAAGTTCTCAAAAGGTTGATGATGAATTTAAAGATAATTTAGACAAATTATCTAAATCTTTAGGTAATTACCAAACATTTTTACAAGAACAAATCGAAATAACACGTAAATCGCTTCAAAAAGCAGTTAGTGAAAATGATTATTCAGATTTATTAATTTTAGACACAGATATTTATTCGTCCAAAATTAAGTACTGAACTCAATTAACAACTAATTACAGTAGTTTAGCAATTAATATTTATCTAGACTTTTATGAACAAAGTCTTAAAACAATTGGTGAGAAAAATGCTGAATTAGAACAAATTAAGCAAGAAAAAGAGCAATTAAATGATGAACTCAACCAAGCAAATAGGGATAAAACTGCAGCATTAGCTAATTTAAAAAAGCTAAAAGAAAGTCTTACAACATCATTCAGAAATTCATTAAACAATATTATCATTTCACTTAAAAATATTGATGCTGCAATTAAAGCTTCAGATGCAACTCAAAGAGATCAGTTATCACAACGTTTAAATCAACAAATTGTTAATTTAGAAGCTTTAAGAGAAGAATATTCGAGCGATTCATTTATCACTCGATACGAACCATTTGTTGAAAGTGCACTTAAAACGGCTGATCAAGTAATCCAGGAATATAAAGATAATATCTTAAATAAACTTAAAAAAGATTATAAAACCACCAAGGAGCAACTTGATAAAAGTAATAAAGAGCTCATTGAAATAAAAAATTTATTAAGCTCAAAAAGTGACCAACTTTCTGTAGTTAATGCTCAATTACAAAAAGCTAACCAAAGTCTTTCAGAAAAAGAGAAAGAATTAACAAAAACCACAAAAGAATTACAAGAAACACGGACATTTTTGGCTAATGTGAAAAGTGAGAAAAAGAAATCTCTAGCTGAACTTTCATCCACAATTAATGAATTCGAAAGAAGATACAGTTTATTAAAAATAACTGCAAACAGCATTATTGAAGAAGCGGTTAAAAACCGAATAAATGTTAATAAATTACGTTTATTAATCAATAAAGTTTTTTCACCAAGAAACTCACAAGATTTCACTCAAATGACTAATTTATCAAAAGAATACCTTGCACATTATTCAAGTATGTTAGATGAAATGGTTCAATTGCATAGACAAGTTATTGCTCAAAAAATTGATGAACTAGGTCAAAAAGATAAAATAATCGCAACTAAAGATAAAAGTATCAATGATTATGACAATATACTTTCAAAAATTAAATTACAACAAGATAACAAAAAATTACAAGAAGAGAATTTACAACTTCAAATCGATAATCAAAAAGAGCAAATTGATCAATTAAACGATACAATCGATAGACTCAAACAACAATTTACAGAAGGATTAAACTTATCAAAAAGCAAAACAGTCATCAATACCAAAGTACATGATGATTATGCAAAAACAATTAAATTTAACAAAATTGATCCGCTTGCTAAACATGGAGCTATTCCGCTCATTCTTACTCATGATCAAGTCGATACATATCAAATTAAACCAGGTAAAACAATTAGAATATTTTATTATAATAAAGCCTTAAAAAGAATGGAAAGTAGGGTTGTGACTACACAATATCCATCGGTATCAATACCTAATGAACTATCTGGTATTGATAATATGGTATTTTCAAGCTTGTATATTGAGACGTGAGATACTGCTACTACAGGAAGTTTTAAAGAGGAGCATTACGAATACTATAAAGCAGATGTCAAAACATCAGGTACTTATTTTGAAATTTCTTATTTAAATGGAACTTTAACCGTTAAAAATCACGTAAGACTCGAAATTAGAATAGGTAAGAGTATTTCAACATTACCAAAAGATACTGATAGAAACTTAAAACATGAAGGAGCAAGATTTCATGGTGGAACAGTTAGTTCTAATTTAGTGTTTGTGTGTGCAATTTCTGAATAAATTTAGCTTATTTTTCATCTTCTTCATCAATATCTAATTGCTCATCGATAGTTTCAAAAAGCATCTTTTTAATCTGATTAATTTGCTTATTAATTTTAACTTGTTCTTTTTTGCTTTTAGTTAGCTCTTGGTTATTAGTTTCTAATTCATGATTTGGATTGATTAAATTACGTTTTTCTTTGTTAGAAAGGAATTTTATTTTAAGCTTACTTAATCGAGCATCGCTCTTTTCACCAAGATAAAGAATAGTTGGAATAATAATTGGATTTCTCCGTTTTTCTTTATAAAATAATCCAGATAAACGTTCAATAACAATTTGATCAAGTTCTTGAGTAGTTCATTTAGGGTTATTTTTAATGATATATAAAATAGCACCATGTGCAATTCGTTTTGCTTCTTCAACTAGTTCTTTAGAATTTTTAACAAAAAAACTTCCCCGAGTTATGATTTGTGGACGAGAAACAATGTTATTTTTCTTTCTATCGATTAAAAAGGTAATGTTTAAAAAACCGCTATCCTTAAGTTGTTGTCTTTCGCTTAACATTTTTCCAGTTACGCTTAAAATTGAATTACCATCAATATATAAAGGTCCATAATTAACTTTTTTATTGGTTTTTGAAATGGTTTGATTATACATTTCGTAGATTGTTCCTTTTTCAATTACGATCACATTTTCTGGTTTAACACCATTATCAATGGCGGTTTGTCCATGAACAATACTCATACGGTATTCACCATGATATGGTAAAAAGTATTTTGGTTTAGTGAGTTGAAAAATTTTATCATGCTCTCATTTATAAGCGTGTCCTGATGTATGTAAATAACCATCACTTCCATTTTCTTTAATGATTGCACCCAGCTTATATAAACGATTAATTAAAAGCTCAATAACCATACGGTTTCCTGGGATTGGACTTGAAGAAAATAAAATTAAATCACCTTTAGTAATTTTAACTGAAGCATGTTTTCCATAGCTCATTCTTGAAAGAGCTGCAAGTTGCTCTCCTTGTGAACCAGTGGTTAAAATTAACAAGTCCGAATCTTTAACATTTGAAAGTTGTTTTTTATCAACAAAAACATCATTAGGAACATTAATATATCCTAATTTGCGACCAATTTTAACACCTTGAATCATTGAACGACCAAAGGTAATTACTCTCTTTTTTAATTTAGCGGCTAGTTCAATAATTACTTTTACCCTAGTTAAATTGGAAGCAAAAGTAGTGACAATAACTTTTTTCTTAGCTTGTTTAATATGATTTTCAATATCAATTAAAATATCGCTCTCACTTGGAGAGTGATTAGGTCTCATTGCATTTGTTGAATCGCTAAGTAGTGCGGTTAATTGTTCATCACCTATTTGCTTTAAACGTGCAAAATCAGTTAAATTACCAATTGGAGTGTAATCAAAACGAAAATCTCCAGTACACATTAATGAACCATGTGGAGTGGTGATTCGAACTCCAAATGCATCTGGAATTGAGTGTTGAGCAGTCCAAAAATCAACGCTAACATGACCTTCAAATTTATGAACATCTCCCTTTTGAATTTCAATAAATTCAACAGGTTTTTGAATTTTGTGTTCATCAAATTTTAATTTCAGATACTGAATTGCAATGCGAGGAGCAAAAATCTTGTTTAAACTAGTCTGTTGTACTAAATAAATCACACCGCCGATGTGATCTTCATGTCCGTGAGTGATGAATAAAGCTTGAATCTTTTTATTTGGTAACTTTAAATATGAATAATCAGGAATAATTCCTTTTACACCGGTATTATATGTGTCTGCGAACTTAATTCCTGCATCAATTATAAAAATATTATCCTCTTGTTCAATTAGTAACGTTGATTTTCCGATCTCTTCAACACCACCAAGAGGAATAATTCTTGTTGGGTTCATAAAACTCCTAAGTTTTTATATATTGTACATTATGGATTTGAATGTGAATTTAATTAAACCTTAAAAGGTCTAATAACTTTTTAATTATAAACGAGTATATGAAAATTAACTTATAAAAATTTCATATTTTTAAAAAATGTTTAAGTATTTTGTGGTTATTAGTTCTATTTTGTTATAATTCCAAGTAATATCATTCATTCAAAATCATTCAAAAACCAAGGGAAGTAAAATGAAAAAATCTTTAATTAAATTTTCAAGTTTTTTAGTTGCTTTAGCAATTCCATTTACTGCTTCAGCTTCATATTTAGCAACCAAAAATTTCCAAGCGCAAGAAGCACCACAAAATCCACCAACAACACCTAGTGCACCAGGAACTGGACAAACAACCACTCCAGTTGCTAATGAAAATACAAGCACACAACAAGAAACAGTTCTTAAGGTACAACAAGAACTTTCAAAATTCTTGCAAACTGTTCAAGTTTTCTTTTCAAACAATGAAGTTCAATTTACTAAAAATGCATCACAACTTCAAAAAAGTGATGTAGCATTAAAATACCAATTAAGTGGGTATGAATTAATCAACAGAGAAAACGTTACTGTAAGTTTTGATTTATTAAGTAATAAAGGCTTTAAAACAACATTAGCAAATAAAAACACACTTAAATATGTAAATGATCTTGCTGATAGCGGAAAAGCAGTAGTTGCTGTTTATGCTACATATAATAAAGATAAAACTCGTGCAAGTCTTGTTTCGTTCAAGCATCTTGAAGGATTACAAAAAGAAGCAAATCACACAGTATTAGTTAATGTAGATTCAATTTATGAAAGTGTTAAAGAAACTAATGAATTTAAAGTTTCTACAGACCAATCACTAGAGCAGACCAATCAATTCTTAAACGATAATGCTACACCTCAAGGTTCATCAAATTCAAGATTACCAATTGTATCAGTACAACACTACAAATCGTTTGATGTTAAAGATTCAAATGATCAAATAATTGAGTATGGATTTGGATTTTCAAGATTTTCAAATAAATCCCAAAATCACATTTTCAATCTTAAAAAAGACTTTTTCGAAACCATTCAACTTGTTAATAGAAAAGGAACAGTTGATTCTAAAAGTGCTGAAAATAAATATATCGTAGCTGATTATGATATGTCAAAAGGTGTAATTACTCTACACATTCAGAAAAAAGATGGTTCTTCACAAGATCTTAAAATTTACATTAAATAATGATTACAAAATTGAACTTTTAAGTTCAATTTTTGTTAATTAAATTTATATTTTACATCTTTGCTATATAATTGTTAGATATGAAAAAGCACCCACTAAATCCACAATTTTTAGACCAAGACGATATTGAGTTTAATTTACTCAAAACATTAGCTTTAAATGATAATACCAATTTAGAAATAGATTTTAAGTGGTTGCATAAAAAACTTAAACTTAAAAATTCTCAAAATAATATTGACAATAATTTTCAAACCCCTGTATCACTTAAATTGAATGATTCATTGATTTTAGAACAAAGAAACTTAATTCAAAGCAATCTTGATCAAGTTAAAATTAAACTTCAAGAGCAAGAAGTGTTTTGATTGGATAAAGTTGACTTTAATACGAATGAATTTAATGATATTTTAAAAAATTATTTAAATAATGATTCAGATTCTAAGAAAAGTCAAAATGATGAACAATTAGAAAATATCATCGTAATTAACAAATTTCAAATTTAAATCCAGGGGGTTTTATGAAGGTAAATATTGCAATTGATGGCCCAGCGGGAGCTGGCAAGTCCACTGTGTCTAAAGAAGTTGCTCAGAGACTAAAATACACATTTATCAATAGCGGAAGTGTTTATCGAGCCATTGCTTATAACGCTTTACAACAAGGAGCTAATCTTAAAAATAAAGATGAAGTTTTAGCAACCTTGAAAAGAGGAATGATTCAACTTGAACCTGATGAAAATGTGATTCTAAATAATCAAAATATCACAAAAATTATTCGGAGTGAAAACATTTCATTAGCCACTCCAATTGTTGCAAAAATTCAACAGGTTCGAGATTTTGTTGTCGAATTCATACAAGAAATGACTAAAAAAGAAAAGGGATTTATTATTGACGGGCGTGATACAACCTTTAAAATAATGCCTCATGCTGAATTGAAAATATTTCTCTGGGCCGACCCTAAAGAACGAGCTCAACGTCGCTATTTACAAAATCATGAAATGGGTTATGAATCGAGTTATGAGGAAGTGCTTTATGATATTAAACAACGAGATGCCCAAGACATGAATCGAGAAATTGACCCACTTCATAAAACTGAGGATTCAGTTTTAATTGATTGTACAGAAATGGAAATAGAAGAAGTGATTCAAAAAATTATTGAATTAGTTCATCAAACAATAAAGGTCAAATATGCGTAATACTATTGCTATTATTGGAAAACCAAACGTTGGTAAAAGCACCCTTTTTAACCGTTTAATTGGAAAAAAGGTATCTATTGTACACGACCAACCTGGTGTTACTAGAGATCGCTTGTACGAAAAAATTAACTGAACAGGAAAAGAAATTAAAATTATTGATACAGGTGGAATTGAAATTGAAAATCGTCCATTCCAAGACCAAATTCAAATTCAAGCTAAAATAGCTATTCAAGAAGCTGATGTGATTTTATTTCTCTTTGATGGAACTAGTCAAATTACTAATGACGATCTCTTTATTATGAATATTTTACGTAAAAGCGACAAACCAATTATGGCTGTTGCTAATAAATTAGAAAGTAACCAAGATTTTGATTACAGTTGATATAAACTTGGAGTTGATGATATTTTTCCAGTTTCAGCATTGCATGGTGAAGGTCTTGGGGACGTCATGGACAAAGCGGTTGAATTGCTTGATTTTACTGATGTAAAAACTGAAGATTTATTTAATTTAGCTATTATCGGTAAACCTAATGCTGGGAAAAGTTCACTATTAAATAATTTATGTAACGAAAACCGTTCAATTGTTTCAGAAATAGCTGGTACTACTCGTGATAGTGTTAAATCAATTGTTCAAATTAATAATCAAAAATACAATATTATTGACACAGCTGGAATAACTAAAAAAAGTAAATTAATTGAAAGTGTGGATCATTATGCATTAATGAGAGCAATGAGCTCGCTTGCTGAAGCTGATTTATCCTTAATTGTCCTTGATGCTACTCAAAAAGAAGTTTCACACTTTGACGCACGAATTATTGGATATGCTCTTGAAAACGAAAAACCCATTATTATTGTAATCAATAAATGGGATTTAATTGAAAAAGAAACCAATACAATGGCTCAATATGAAAAAACTTTACGTAATAAATTTCATTTTGTTCCTTGGGTTCCGTTTGTTTTTATTTCAGCTAAATACAATCAGCGGATTAATAAACTGATTCAAACTCTTACTGAAGTTAGAGAAAACCTCCAGCGAGATATTAAACCATCACTTTTGTCCAATTTAATCCTTGAAACTCAAATGATCCAAAAAGCTCAACCTTATAATGGTGGAAGATTAAACGTTTATTATGTTCGGAAAGGACTTGCTAAAATACCTACCTTTACATTTTTTGTCAATAATAAAAAATATCTCCATTTTTCATACCAACGCTTTTTAGAAAATCAATTAAGACAAAACTTTAATTTTAAAGGGTGTCCATTAAAATTAATTTTTAAAAACAAAAACGGACTAGAATAAAAAATGATAAGAATTTAACTTCTTATCATTTTTAAATAACTAAATTAAAGCTAAAATTGTGGTAATAAATTTATTTAGCCTTTTTCTCAAGACGTTTGTTAAATTTATCAATTCTACCTGTTGCTTTAGCTTGTGAACGGTTTCCTGTGTAAACAGGGTGGCATCCTGAACAAACGTCAACACTAAATTGTTTTCTTACTGAACCAAATTTAAAGGTTTTTTGGCAAGTTGAACAAGTAACATCAACTGAATGGTATTGTGGGTGAATATCTTTTTTCATGTGTTATATTCTCCTTATTATTTAGAATAGAACTCAACAATTAAAGCATCTTTAATTTCTGAGTGCATTTCTGTTCTTTCTGGTAAACGATCAAATGTTACGCTAAATTCTTTTCTACTCAATCATGCTGATGCAGCTTTTGCTTCAATTGAAGCAAGTACTTGTTCATTTTTAGTTAATTTATCTTTCATTTTAACTACATCACCTACGTGGACAAGCATTGAAGGAATATCAGCTTTTTTACCGTTTAAAGTAAAGTGTCCGTGGTTAACTAGTTGACGTGCTTGTCTACGGGTTGAAGCAAATCCCGCACGATATACCACATTATCAAGTCTTGATTCAAGGAGTTGAAGTAAGTTAGTACCAGTAACTCCTTTTAATTTCATGGCTTTTTGATATGCCTTACGAAGTTGTTTTTCGCTAATTCCAAAAGTGTGTTTTACTTTTTGTTTTTCATAAAGGTGAAGTCCATAATCTGAAAGTTTGGTTCTTTTGTTCCCGTGTTGTCCAGGAGCATAAGTTCTTTTTCTTCCCTTAGCAAACTCTTTTCCTGTTTCAAGAATTGAGTATCCTAAACGACGAGAAATTTTAAATACAGGTCCTGTATATCTTGACATGTTTTTCCTCTTTTCTGCATAAAAGAGAAAGTTTATTTCTAATTAGCTAATTGTGCTTTAATGAGTTCAGTTTTGCAGCGTACTTACTATCAAATTTAAAACAAAGCAAAATTATCACTAATCATAATAAACTGCTGTAATTTATGCTTTTTTATTTTACCAAAAAATTCAAAAATTAGCATTTTTTTATCTGTACTTTATCTATAAAAAAATGACAAAAATGGTAATATTTAAAAGTATATAAATAAGTTCTTAATAATAGCTATTTTTTCTTTGAAGGAGCCCTAAATGGAAAATGTAAAAACAAGAAGAAGAAGTCGTATTGAAATTATTCAGATTTTATATAAATTTGAACTTTTTGATGAACCAATTAATATTATTGAAGTGTTTGAGAATTATGATTTTTTAGACCAAGTTCAATTAAAAAAAATCAAATCAATTGCTCAAAATTACACTTTTATTAAAAAAAGTTTAATGAGTTTAATTAATGAAAGTTGAACGTGAGAACGAATTTCACCATTAACCAGGGCTATTATTATTAACGGTGCCAGCGAATGTTTTTATTTACAACCTAAAATTGTGTTTAATGAAGCAGTGGAAATTACCAAGGTGTTTTTTGAACCAAACCCAATTAAAGATGAAAAGGGTAAAATTATTAACCAACATGATATTAGACAGTACAGATTTGTGAATGCTATCTTGCAAAACTTTTACAAATTTTTAGTTCAAATGGAAGTTAGAATCAACAATGAAAATTCTTAGAATGTTCAAAAATTATTTAAAAATTCGCAAACAACGAGCTTATTTTTATTTTTGAAAAAATCGACTTAACTTTACGGTTAATAAATTTACCCAAATGGGGTTAATTAATAAAACCTTAGCTGAAGATTGGATTACATTTGATGGGCATAAATGGAATAATTTAGACGATTTTATCGAGCAATTTAATGTAAATTTATCATTTCCTGATTATGTCTCAGACCAACACCAAGAAATGATAAAAAACTTTTACATTTTCTTTTTTTATCAACTTGCCTACAAAACCAATCAAAAGAAAATTAAAATTGTCTTTTTAAAAAGGCAACCCTATTTAAAAAAAGATAAATGTAAAGTAAATCATTTCAAAAGAGTGCATTATTACAAATTTTTAGACCAATTTACCCAGTTTGAAAATTACAATTTAATTCTTAGAGAAATTTTACAAAAAATCTTATAGGAGATCTGTATTCATGGATTACAAAAAAGACTTTCCGGCCGCTCAAAAAATTACTTATTTTGATTCAGCGGCCTTAGTATTAAAACCAAAAATATCCATTGATGCACTTACTAATTATTACCAAAATATCTCTATTTCATCTCGCACAGCTGATACACCATTAGGAAATTTGGTGAATAATACTATTAATTCAGTGAGAAAAAAAGTGGCTCAATTAATCAATGCTCATGAACGAGAAATTATTTTTACCAGCGGAACTACTGAGTCTTTAAATTATATTGCCAATATGCTTGAGCAAATTATTAGTAAAGATGATGTTATTTTACTTAGTGCTTATAACCATTCTTCCAATATGATTCCGTGAATTGAATTAGCTAAAAAAAAGCAAGCTAAAATTCACATTAGTCAAGATTTAGCTAATTCAATTACTGACAAGACAAAAATTATTGCTTTTGCTCAAGAAACTAATAATTTTAAGCAAGAGCAAGATATGGAACTTATTTATCAAAAAGCTAACCAAGTGGGCGCTTATGTGATTAACGATTGTGCTCAAAGTATTGCACACCAAAAGTGTTCGCTACAAAATTCACACGTTATTGCATTTAGTTGTAATAAGTTTTACGGTCCAACTGGAATGGGGGTTTTAGCAATTCAATATGATTTGCTTAAACAACTTAAACCCACAAAATTCGGTGGTGGATCAGTTAGTGAAATTAATCCAAACCAAACCTGAACTATTAAAGATACAATCGCAAAATTTGAACCAGGCACCCCTGATTTATCCGGGTTTTTCATGTTTGATAAATCACTAGATTATTTTAATAATATTGGTTATGAAACAACACAAAAAATTTTGCATGAATTAAGTATTTATTTACATGCTCGCTTAAGTAAACTTAAAAACGTTCAAATTTACACAAACCCAGGTGATTATATTACTTTAATTAATGTTAATAATATCAATGCTCAAGATGTAGCGACATACTTAGGAACTAAAGGAATTTACACCATTGCCGGTATTTTTTGTGCACATTATTTGCGTAATATCAAACCAAATTATTCGTATTTAAGAATTAGTTTAGGGATTTATAATACTAAAAAAGACATTGATAAATTAGTTTATCATTTGAAACATGGAGGTGATTTTTATGGATTTTAACCCTAACCAAGCTCGAGAAATTATAATGAAACATTACCTTAATCCAAGCAATAAAAACCCTTCATTTGCAGCTCAAGGAAAGACTTTTTTTAGTACTACATGTGCAGATAAGTTAATTTTAAAAACTCAATTTGAAAATGACATTTTAACTCAAGCAAGTTTTGATGGACATGGGTGTGCTATTTTTATTGCTTCAACTGATATTTTATTATCGACCTTAAAAGACAAAACTAAAGCTCAAATTGAACAAATTTTACAAACTTACAAAAGCTTTATTATGCAAGAAAACTTATCAAAAGAACAAATTAAATTATTACAAGATTTATGAGTTTTTTACAATGTTAAAACTCACCTTAATCGCACAAGTTGTGCACTTTTAAGTGCTGAAAATATCTTAAAATAGCCAATGAAAAAATCTTTTATTTTTCACATTGATTTTGATTCTTATTTTGTTAGTGCTTTACGTTCAATTAGACCTGAGTTAAAAGGTAAACCCGTTGCTGTTGGTAAATTTGGACCTGGGTTTGTCGCAACTTCAGTTAGTTATGAATTGCGGTCAAAAGGGGTTAAAGCCGGAATGCTCAATTATCAAATTTCAAAAATAGAACCTCAAACAATTTTTGTTGAAGGGCATTTTGATATTTTTACCAATATTTCAACTAATATTTTTCAATATTTAAGCAAAAATTATTCACCTTTAATTAATGTTGCTTCAATTGATGAATGTTATTTAGACTTAACCGATCAGGTTTATAGTTTTGAACAAGCATATAAACTGGCTCAAAAAATCCAAAACGAAGTTTTAAGGATTTTTGATATTCCAATTACAATCGGAATATCTTACAATCTCTTTTTTGCAAAAATGACTACAAACATTTCTAAACCGTTTGGAATCGGGATAACTACACCACAAAACTATGAACAAAATTTTTTTAATCTAGATATTGGAAAATATTACGGAATTGGTAAAGCTTTTGCTGAAAAATTAAAAAGTTTAGGAATTAAACGAATTAAAGATTTATTAAGCAAAAACATAAATGATTATCAAATGAAGAATATTTTTGGAATTATTTATCGTCAATGAATTGAAAATTTAAATCCTAATCGCTACGATAGAATCGTATTAAAGAATTCGCTTCCCAAAGGCATTGGTAATGAAATTACGTTTATCCATAAAAACATTGATTATGAGGAAATTCTTAACCAATTACGTAATGTAGTTTCACTTGTTTCACTTAGATGTAAAAGACAAATGTTAGTTGGAAATGTGATTGTACTAGTAGTTCGTAATGAAAATAAAAAATGAGTAAGTAAACAAGAGAAAATCACTCAATATACCAATGATTTTGAAATTATGTTTACTAAAGCTAAACAATTATATCTAAGCAATTTTAGCGAGAGCAAAATCATTGGAATTGGAATTAGATTAAATAATTTAATTTATGAATTTAATCAAGAAATTAACTTTAACTTATTTGAGGTGTCAAATAACCAAAATTTAACCAAATTAAGTCATTTAATTTCTTCAGTAAATCGAAAATTAAATAAACCAATCTTATATACTTTAAAGCAGTATAATGATTTAAAGAATTTAGAAAATAAAACGAATAAATTTGACCTAGAAGGTTTTACTTTTAAGAAAAGATAGGTGGGAGAGATGAAGAAAATTGCAATTTATGGTGGAAGCTTTGATCCTGTTCACAAAGGTCATATTAGTGTAGCAAAATATGTAATTGAACAATTACAACTAGATGAATTATATTTTGTTCCAGCAAATAATTCCCCATTTAAGAATAAGCAAAAATATAATAATCCAATACATCGCATTAACATGCTCAAGCAAGTACTTGAAGATAAAATGTTTATAAGTGATTTTGAAATTAAACGGGGTGGGACATCTTACACCATTGATACGGTCAAATATTTTAGTCACAAATTTAAAAATGATCAATTATTTTTAATTATTGGAAGCGATCATTTACCAAAATTAGATAAATGAAAAGAGATTGATCAAATTGCTCAATTAGCAAAAATTGTGGTAATAAAGCGAACTAAAAAGATTAATAAAATTAATGCAAAAAAATATAATGCATTAATTTTAAATAATCCGTTATGAGATTTTTCTTCAAGCGAATTCAAACAAGGTTATTTGGATAGTGTGAACGACAAAGTACTTGATTACATTCAAACACATGGATTGTATTTAGAAAAAATCATTCATTCAATGTTAAGCGCTTTAAGAGCTAAACATTGTATTAATACTGGACATTTTGCTGCTGAAATGGCAAAAAGATTTAATGTCGATGCTCGAAAAGCTTACCTAGCCGGAATATTACACGATATTGCTAAAGAGTGAGACGAACAAGAATCAAGAGCGTATTTAGCACAATTTGAACCTGAGTATGCAAATGTTCTTAGTCATGAACTCCACCAAGTGTGTGGTTATACTTGAGTTAAGCACCAATATAAATTAAAAGACATTGAAATTTTACATGCTATTTTAGTGCATACAACCTTAGATGATCACACTGAAGAAAACATCATTTCTCCACTAGACAAAATCTTATTTATTAGTGATAAAATTTCACCAGGACGCAGATTTGTTGGGGTCCAAAAACTTCGCGAGCTAGCTTTTAAAGATTTAGATTTAGCTTTTAAAAAAGTGGTGGAATATGTTTATCAATATAATATTGACAAAGGTGTTAAGTTTTCTCAACGACAAGAACAAATATACAGAAAGTATTTAAAATAAATATGACAGCAAATTTACAAAGGGTCCAAAAACTCCTTGCTCAAGCCGGAATTGCTTCACGTCGTGAAGCGGAAAACTTAATTAATGCTCACCGAGTAACAGTTAATGGAAAAGTGGTTCATCTTGGTGATAAAGCTTCTTTTAAGGATAAAATTTTAGTTGATAATAAGCCCATTTTTCGTGAAGAAAAGGTTTATTTTGTATTAAATAAACCACCTAAAACCGTTTGTACTCTTAAAGATAATTTTAACCGTACTATTGTTACTGATTTAATTAATACTCCTTACAAAATTTTTCCAGTCGGAAGATTAGATTATGATACAACTGGAGTACTTTTAATGACAAATGACGGGGATTTAGCTAATAAATTAATGCATCCAAGTTATCAAATTATCAGAGTATATCGTGCTCGTTTAAATGAACCATTAACTAAAAATGAACTCAAAAAACTTAATGGTCCATTGATTATCAATAATACTCAATCAAATCAACAAATTCTTCAAGCTGGACCGAAAAGCTATTTTGTGATTCTTAAAGTAGGAACTTATCATCATGTTAAGAAAATTTTTGAAACAGTTAATAAACTAGTTATTAACCTTAAAAGAGTTGAATATGCAGGAATTACTGTTGAAAAACTACCAATTGGTCACTATCGCAAATTAACATTTAAAGAAATTAAGGATTTAAAAAACCTTGTTCGTTTAAAAGGAGAACAAAATGCTCAAAAAGATTAAATTTTTATTAATTCCCACATTTATTGCTACTACAACAATATCATCAGTTGCGTGTACTAGTGATTTTGATAGAGAAAATAAAAATAATTTAGCTAGTTTAAAACTTCAAGCCCAGGAAAATTTACAACAATATAATCGTTATTTTAATTCAATTAACTCATTTTTTACAAACCAAAATGCTCAACCAAGTCAAAACTTTGCTTTTTATTATAAAGATATTCAATCAAAAGCTCAAAGTTTTGTTAATGCACTAAATGAGTTTAATAAACTGATTAAAGATACCAATCAAACATTTAATTTAAAAAATCAAATCAAGGAACAATTCTTCAAAGAATTAAATTTACAAGAAAATGAAATTAAATCTTATAATGATGCATTTTTCCGTTTTAATGCTATAAATGAAGAATTAGGATTAATTGTTCAAGATCGTGTTTTTAAAACTGAAACAAATATTTTCCTTGATTTTCAAAAGCAATTAGATTTTTTAGTTAATACTAAGTTCGGTATCTCTCCACTTTATGATGAATGGTTTAGCAATTCAAAACTTTCTGAAGCTAAACAAGAATATAAAAACAAATGGTATAACGAAAACTTAAAATCAATTAACTATGGTCAATTGCAAAAAAGAGTTCAAGTCGATGGTAATAACAATACAATCATAGAACATACTCATGCAATTGGAAACGTTGTCAAAGAATGAAGTGTAGTGGTTGCTAATGTTAATGATTCAAGTGCGATTAAGGAAATTAAAAGCTTAATTGATTTTTTAAATGAAAACAAATCAAGAATTAATAATGACAAAGTTTCTGAAACTTTAGCATTGATTAACACTAGCTATGATCAATTTCTAAATTCAGTTAAATCAATTACTGATCAGTTTGATGGTTCATATCCATCAAGCACATTAGTTGGGTTTTTTGATGAAAATTCAAATTTTTCAAATTTATTTAAAATTTGACAAAAAACAAACGAATTGTATGTTAATTTAAAAGGTTAGTTTTGATGTATAATTAAAAAAATAATACAATTAACAATAGTTCTAAAAGCTTCCTTTTGCTTTCACAAAAGGAAATCTTATGAAAAGGAAATTGATTAAAACAATACTATTTTTACTAATTATCCTAGTCCCTGTAGGAATCGGAGTAGGTGTTTGAGGTGCGTATAATGGACCTTGAGCAAAAACTAAAGTAGTTGCCAGTCCAAACAATCAAAATCAGAATGTAGAACCACCTTCTGCAATAGAAAAAGAAATATTAGATGAATTAAACAGCATTCCTGAAGAAGAACATCCAGATTCGGGAATAACTCCAAATAATCCAACTCCAACCACCTCTACCAACCCAAAACCAACAAATCCTCCTGCAAGCATATCAACCGATAAGACAACACCACAACCACAACCAATCTTAAAACAAGTAAATGACCAAGTAAGCTTTGATTTACAGTTAAATATTATTGACAAAGACAAAGCAAAAGAATCTAAAAAGCAATTTTTATCTCAATTGTCGCAATTATTTGACTATTTAGAAACTAAAAATTTTGATGAAGAAGTTAAAGTTAATATCAACTTCACATTACTTAAGAAAAAATCAACCCTTTCAAAGAAGAGTGTTGAATATAGTTCTAGCAAAGTTTATACAGCTGGTCAATTAATGAGAAAATCACGTTTTATCAATTTTTTAAACAGCATTCTTGATAAGACTTCTCAAGTTACCGGAACAGTTAAAGATTGATTTAAAAATCATTATAAAAAATTTTTTAGAGGATTTTTAATCGGTGCTTCAGTGGTCAATACAACAGCTGGTATTGCCTTAGCAGCCGGACTCAAAGCAAGCATTGTTACTTCTAAAATTATTTCGTTCTTTATCGATCGCTTATCAGAAGGGGTCACACCAAGAGAGATCTAAAAAACTTATTTACACATTTTTAGGATATTAAAGTTTTTCAAATCAATCCGAGAAATCGGGTTGATTTTTTGTTGTAAAATAGCTTTAATTTACAAGTAAATTAAAGGATTAAGAAATAAAATAAATTAGTATAATTAAAAATACATTATGAAATCAACCAAACAAATATTCGATTTTAAAACCACTGAAATGAGAATTGCTCAAAGAGCGCTTAAAGAGATTAATAAGTTAGAAGAACAAGTTTCCAAACTAAGCGATCAAGAGCTCAAAGAAACCACTAATATTTTTAGAGAAATGTTAAATGATGGTTACACCCTTGAGCAAATTAGAAACGATGTTTTTGCTGTTGCACGTGAAGCAACTAAAAGAGTACTTGGAAAACGTCCGTTCGATGTGCAAATGCTCGGAGGGATTCTTTTAGATTTAGGTTCAGTTGCTGAAATGAAAACTGGAGAAGGAAAAACCATTACTTCAATTGCTCCAGTGTATTTAAATGCACTCTTAGGGAAAGGAGCTATTGTTTCAACTGTTAACGAGTACCTTAGTGAACGTGATGCTAAAGAAATGGGTGAAGTTTTTAACTTTTTAGGGTTAAGTGTTGGAATTAACAAAGCTCAAATGCAACCAAATGAAAAGCGAAAAGCCTATGCAGCGGATATTACTTACTCAGTCCATTCAGAGCTCGGTTTTGATTATCTTAGGGATAATATGGTAGAAAAAATGAGCGAAAAAGTCCAAAGAGGGTTGCAATTTTGTTTAGTCGATGAGGTTGATTCTATTTTAATTGACGAAGCAAAAACTCCGCTTATTATCTCGGGTGGACAAACTCAAGATTCATCAACATATTTTCAAGCTGATCAATTTGTACGCACTTTAGCAAGTGAAGATTATTTAATTGACGAAGAATCAAAAGCAATTACATTAACTCACTCTGGGATTGCTAAGGCCAATAAATTTTTCAATGTCAAAAGCATTTATGATATTGAAAATTCAGAAACTGTGCACTTAGTCCAAAACGCTTTACGGGCACACAAAATTATGCGTAATAATGTTGAATATATCGTTCGTGAAGGAAAAATTGAACTTGTCGATGGTTTTACTGGAAGAATCATGGAAGGTCGAAGCTATTCAGAAGGTCTCCAACAAGCAATTCAAGCCAAAGAAATGGTTGAAATTGAACCTGAAACCCAAACTTTAGCTACCATTACCTACCAAAACTTTTTCAGAATGTTTAATAAACTATGTGGAATGACTGGAACCGGAAAAACCGAAGAGCAAGAATTTATCGATATCTACAACATGAGAGTAAATGTCGTCCCAACTAATAAACCCATTATACGGATTGATGAACCAGATGCTATTTTTGCTTCGTCAATCGATAAATGAAATGCCGTAACTGCTAAAGTGCTTGAGTTATATCAAAAAGGTCAACCAGTCTTAATTGGGACTGCTCAAATTGAAGATTCAGAAGAACTTCACAAACATTTACTCCAAGCTGGTGTTCCTCACACAGTTCTTAACGCAAAGCAAAATGCTTCTGAAGCTGAAATTATTTCACATGCTGGAGAGGTTAAAGCAGTTACCATTGCTACAAATATGGCTGGTCGGGGAACTGACATTAAACCTTCACCAGAAGCCTTAAAACTCGGTGGATTGTACGTAATTGGAACTGATAAAGCTGAATCACGTCGGATTGATAATCAACTTAGAGGACGTTCAGGGCGTCAAGGGGATATAGGGACTAGCAAGTTTTATATCTCAATTGATGACCCCTTAATGCAACGTTTTTCAAATTATGATTCATTTAAAGAAGCTTATGCTGATGCTCATGGAGCTGAAATCACTAATAAAAACTTGCGTTTTGCCTTTAATCATGCTCAAAAGAAAATTGAAGGATTTAATTATGATTCGCGAAAATCAGTGCTTAATTATGATGATGTTATTCGTCAACAAAGGGACTTAATTTACTCGCAAAGAGATTTGATTTTAGATGCAACAGATCCCAAATTTATTATTGAAAAAATGATTAAACACACCACTAATTCAATTGTTAACTTCCCGGCTTATAAAGGAAAATATTCGTATAACTATCATGAGTTAGTTAACTTTTTAAACCAAAATATCGGTGGATTGATTGCGTTTGAATTTTCACTCAAAGAAATTAGTCACATTTATGAAAAAGACCTTCCTGAGTATATTTCCAATGTCATTATTCAAGCATACGATAAATGAAGAACTAATGCTTTAAAATCATATTTAGATTTAGAAATTTTTGAAATCGAAAAACAAATTATTTTATCAACTTTAGACTCAAAATGAAAACGTCATATTAATAATATGGATAAATTGCGTTCAAATGTGAATTTAGTGCAATATTCGCAAAAAAACCCATATCAAATTTATACCCAAGAAGGAACTCGTATGTTTGAAGATATGGTTGAAAATATTGCCTTTGATGTTATGTTACAAATTTTCTCAAACCGTCTTGGAGCTCATTCGATTATTACTCGTGAAATGGAAGAAGACCCTGTTTTTCAAGAAATTTATCAATCATTCACTCGAAACAATACCGATTTGAACAAATCCCCAAGTGAACGTGAGCAAGAAATTGTTGATCTTTATAAAAGTGTTAAAGCTCGCATGGAAGAAATTACCGCAAGCTTAAGCATGTATGATTATAACCCTGAACCACAAGAAAGTTCAATTAGTATGAATGACAATCAACCTGAACAAACAAATGATATTATTGATCATCCACTTGAAGACACTTCAGTTCAAAATGTTCAAGAAGATGACAATGGAGAAAAATTATCAATTCTTCCAATTAATGAAGCGTTTAATAATACATTAAATCCCAATTATCAAGTTCCAGGTAGTGATTTAGATAATCCATCAAATAAAGAAGCTCAATAATTTTGAATTATAGTATAATGATACTGAGCCGACATTGAGTTTTGAAATTCTTCAAAAGTAGTGTCAAAAAGTCTGTTTGTTCAGACTTTTTCTTTACATTTTAAGAGCATTTTTATATAATAACAAGTAATATATCCTTAAGGAGTAATAAGATGTTAGAAGTACAGAATTTAAGCAAGATTTTTAGTGATAAAAAACTATTTGAAGGGGTTAATTTAAAATTCACTGAAGGGAACACATATGGAATTATCGGTGCTAATGGGGCTGGAAAATCAACTTTTTTAAAAATTCTCTCAGGTCAAATCGAAGCAACTAGCGGAAATGTGATTATCGAAAAAAATAAACGTATTTCTGTTCTTTCGCAAGATCATAATGCTTATGATAATTTAATCGTTACCGAAGTTGTAATCATGGGTAATGATCAACTTTACTCAATTAAAGAGCAAAAGGACGCTATTTATGCCAATCCTGAAGCAAGTATGGAAGATTATGAAAAAGCGGCTATATTAGAAGAAAAATTTGGTGAATTAGGTGGGTGGACTGCTGAAAATGATGCTCAGGAATTACTATCAAACTTAAGTATTCCTAAAGATAAATGAAATGCTCAAATGAAAGATCTTAGTGCAAATCAAAAAATTAAGGTACTTCTAGCAAAAGTATTATTTGGAAATCCTGATATTTTAATTATGGATGAGCCAACTAACCACTTGGATTTACGTAGCATTAAGTGACTTGAAAATTTTCTAATTGAGTACGATAATGTGGTAATTGTGGTTTCACACGATAGTGATTTTCTCGATTCAATTTGCACTCATATTGTTGATATTGATTTTAATGAAGCTAAAATTTATACTGGAAATTATTCGTTTTGAAAACAATCTTCTGAATTAGCTCGTGAAATGATGAAGCAATCAAATCTTAAAAAAGAAGCTCAAATCGAAAAGCTTAAAGATTTTATTGCTCGTTTTAGTGCCAATGCGTCCAAATCTCGCCAAGCAACATCACGGAAAAAATCGCTTGAAAAAATTCAACTCGACGAAATTAAACCGTCAAATCGAAAATATCCTTATGTGCGTTGAGAAATGAACCGTGATCATGGGAAACAAATTGTTACTGTTGAGAATCTAACTTATGTTAATGAACACGGTCAAACCTTGTTTGAAAATCTTAATTTCAGCTTAAAACCTGGAGAAAAAATGGTTATTATTGGTGAAGATGATATTGCTAAAACTAAACTTTTGGCAATATTAGCCGGTGAATTAAAACCAACTAGCGGAACAGTTACTTGAGGACAAACCATTAAAACAAGTTATTTTCCTAATGATAATGCAAAATATTTTGACTCAGATTTAAACATTTTAGAATGAATTTCAAAATGACCTTTAGAAAATACTCTTGAAGAAAATAAAGATGTATCAGATTCGCGTATGCGAGGATTTTTAGGAAGAATGCTCTTTTCAAGTGATTCAGTTTTTAAAAAAGTTAACGTCACTAGCGGGGGAGAAAAAGCTCGTTTAATGTTTTCGAGAATGATGCTTCTTGAAAGTAATTTTATTATTTTAGATCAGCCACTAGATCACCTAGACACTGAAAGCATTGATTCAGTGATTGAAGGTGTTAAACAATACCGTGGCGGAGTTATTTTCACCACTTATAATCGTGCATTTGTCAATCAATGTGCTGATGTTATTTTAGAACTTAAAAACCCACAGGAAAGTTTCTTATTCCGTGGAACTTTAGAAGAATACGAACAAGCAATGGAGTATTAGTGAATCGTTTTTTTGTCCAAGAAAAAGTCAATGAACATTTTATTCTATCTCCAGAAACCCTTAAACATTTAAAAGTCATTCGTGCTGAAAATAAGCAATTTATTTGCATTTATCAAAGCGAATTTTATTTATGTATTTTAGAAAATAATCGTGCTAAAATCATTGAAAAAATGACTAATAACCACGAAAATCCGTTTGAAATAGTTTTAGCAATATCTATTATCAAACTCGAACGCTTTGAATGAATGCTTCAAAAAGCAACTGAATTAGGAGTTAGCACTATAATTCCAATGCAAACACAATATTGCAATAATGATTTAGTTAAATATAAATTCAATAAAAAGATTGAACGCTTTAACACTATTTTACAAAACGCAGCTGAACAATCATTTCGCAACAAAATCCCGAACTTAACTCCAATTCATAGCTTTGAGCAAGCACTTAATTATCCAATTAAAAATAAATATTTAGCTCACGAAAAAACTAACAATACTCAAACATTAAATCAACAAATTAATCATGAATGTATGTTTTTGATTGGACCTGAAGGCGGATTTTCAAACAGTGAAATTAAACAAGCGCAAGCTTTAAATGTCCAGATTGTATCATTAGGTAGCCGGATTTTACGCTCAGAAACCGCTGCTCTTTATTTACTATCGCAAGTTAAAATGTATTAAAAACCATTTTTGGTTATACAAAAATGGTTTTTACATCTTTAAGTAATGATTCTTGCTTTAATGAATTTGTTTTGTGTTTGTTTTTCAACTGAATGAATAATTAACATTTTTTCAATTTCAATACCAACTGAAGGAAAATCAATAAAAATTTTAGCTTTATAATTTTTAATTCGATCATAAATTGACTGATAACCAATATCAGTTAATTTTAAATTTGGAATTCCTTGAACAGTTAATGAAATATATGATTCATGGGTTGAGCATACGACATTTGAAATTTGCTTATTGCGTGTTAAAGCAATAAATGATTTAACAGTATTGGAATTATTAAATGAAACTTCAGTTTTTTCGTAATTAATTCCTTTTTCTTTGCAAGCGCGTTCAAACCCAGCGAAACGATCTTTTTTCTGGATTGAAGATAATTTAGCATCTTCTAAAAATAAGATTCGTGGTTTGATTTTTTCTGAAGTGTCTAAGGTGTTAATTAATGCAACAGTCAAGTCGTAAAAGGCATTGGTTTCATCAATTTTAATTCAATTTAAGCCAGTTACTTGGTGGTCATAAATTACAATTGATACATCAGAAATTTCGCGTAAAAAAGTAAATAAGTTTTCATCTCGCTCTGGGGTGAAAATTACCATTGATGTTGGTCTCATAGAAAGAATATAACGTACAGTTTCAATATATTCTTCAGTTGTCCTACCAGTGAAAGTTATATTAACTTTACGATTGTTTTTCTTACACGCTACTACAATTCCGTTCACAATGGATAAATAGATATTTTGAGTTCATTCAGGCATAATAATAAAAATCGAGTGGTCTCGTCCACGAATGAGTCGTGCACCATGATTTGGGTAATATTGATACGATTTAACAATTTCTTCAATTGTCTTTCTAGTTTTTCCAGATACATATCCGCCGTTATAGTATCGACTAATTGTTGAAATTGACACTCGAGCTTTTTCCGAAATGTCCTTATATGAAATCTGTTTACTTTTACTCATACGCTTATTATATATGAAAATTTTTCTGTTTTTTTTCATATTTTTTAAGGTTTGCATAAAAAAATCTTCCTTTGGAAGACTAAATTATTAACGTGAAAGGCCTTTTTACATATATTTTGGCAAGCAGAGACCTAATGTCTCACCCTTGTTTTGCAACAAGCATTAGTAAAATTATAGCACAAAAATTTTAATTTAAATATTTTTATTATTTAATAAAGCTGTCTTTATTCCCTAAATAATACGCAAATTTAGTAAAATATAACAATATGGATAAAAATAAGATTCGAAATTTTTCAATCATTGCCCACATTGACCATGGTAAAAGCACACTTGCTGATCGGATTTTAGAACTAACTAATACCGTTGCTAAACGTGATCTGAAAGCTCAATTTCTTGATTCAATGGACCTTGAACAAGAACGTGGAATTACTATTAAACTTAATGCTGTGCAATTAAAATATCAAGATTATATTTTTCATCTTATTGACACACCAGGGCATGTTGATTTTACTTATGAAGTTTCGCGTTCATTAGCAGCTAGCGAAGGAGCACTTTTATTAGTTGATGCTACTCAAGGAATTGAAGCCCAAACCTTAGCTAATGTGTATTTAGCACTAGAAAATAATTTAGAAATTATTCCAGTAATTAATAAAATTGATCTTCCTAGTGCTGATGTTGAGCTAGTGAAACGTGAAATTGAAGAAGTAATTGGAATTCCGACTGATAATGCCATTTTAGTTTCAGCAAAAACCGGACAAGGAGTAGATGAGCTTTTAGAAGCCATTGTTCAATATATTCCTTATCCGCAAAACGCTGATGATAATGAACCACTTAAAGCATTAATTTTTGATAGTTATTTTGATCCATATCGTGGAGTGGTACTTTTAATTCGGATTTTTCAAGGTCGCCTTGCTGTTGGTGATAAATTTAAATTCATGTCTCATAATACTAAAGCTGAATATCACGTCATTGACCTTGGGGTTCGCAACCCACACGAAAGTAAAAAAGATTTTCTATCTGCTGGAGAAGTTGGTTGAGTTAGTGCAGCCATACGTGATGCTAAAGAAGTTTCAGTGGGAGATACAATCACTTTAGTAGAAAACCCAACTGAGCAAGCTCTTCCTGGTTATAAAAAGATGAAACCAGTCGTGTTTACTGGATTTTATCCAATCGATACTCGTGATTATTCACTCTTAAAAGAATCACTAGAAAAAATTTCGCTTTCAGATTCTTCAATTACTTGAGAACAAGAAACTTCAAAAGCCCTTGGTTTTGGATTTAGGGTTGGTTTTTTAGGAATGCTTCACATGGAGATTTTACAAGAACGCTTAGATCGTGAATATCAAGTTGGAATTATTGCAACAGCTCCTTCGGTAGAATATAAAGTCACTTTTACTAATGGTAATGTTGAATTTATTTCTAATCCAACAATGCTTCCAGATCGTACTTTTATTGAATATATTGAAGAACCATACATTGAAGCAAGTGTTTTTGTACCAAATGAATATATCGGAAATGTGATGGACTTGTGTCAAAATCAACGTGGAGTATATAAAGCACTTGAAGTGATTGATGATAAGCGAACTCGGATCATTTATGAACTTCCACTTGCTGAAACTATTTTTAACTTTTTTGATCGTTTAAAAAGTTCAACCAAAGGGTATGCTTCCTTTGAATACGAATGAATTGGATATCGAATTAGCGATTTAGTTAAAGTGGATATTTTACTTAACGGGGATAAAGTTGATGCTTTTTCAATTATCACTCACCGTGATAAAGCTTATGAGGCAGCTCGAGAATTAACTAAGAAACTTAAAGATGCAATTCCTCGCCAAAATTTTGAAGTTCCAGTTCAAGCTACCATTGGTGGGAAAATTATTGCTCGTGAAACTATTAAAGCATTTCGAAAAGATGTTACCGCTAAATTATATGGTGGGGATGTTACTCGAAGACAAAAGCTTCTTAAAAAACAAAAAGAAGGTAAAAAACGCATGAAAAAACTTGGTTCAATTGAAGTTCCTCAAGAAGCGTTTTTATCAATTTTAAAAACAAATACCGAACCAAATAAGTAGGAGAAAACATGAAAAAACCTAATTTAAAAGATGATTTTTATGAATATACTAATCAAGCTTGATTGAAAAAAGCAAAAATTGAACCCGATAAACCTTCAATTTCAGCCTTTGGAGAGCTAGATAAAAAACTTAACAAACAATTAATTGCTCTAGCTGATGAATTAGCCTTAAATACAAATCAATTAACCGGTCCAATGAGTGAATTTGCTAAGTTTTATAAAATGTTTAAAAATTACAAAAAACGTAATTCATTAGCAATGACTCCAGCTAAAGCATTAATTAGTGAAATTGAACAATTGAATAGTTTTGACGAATTAGCACAAAAATTAGTCTCAAAACGTTCGCAATGAAGCTATTTACCAATTAGTTTAGAAGTAGAAGATGACTTTGTGAATTCATCAATAAAGGTCTTATGACTCGGTGAGCAATCAATTATTTTACCTTCAAAAGAATATTATGAAAAAGCTGATGCTAAAA
The DNA here is from genome assembly GCF_056781225.1 of Mycoplasma sp. 3686h. NCBI lineage: Bacteria > Bacillati > Mycoplasmatota > Mollicutes > Mycoplasmatales > Mycoplasmataceae > Mycoplasma > Mycoplasma sp. 3686h. Next base: position 501,205 of record NZ_CM165562.1, read on the forward strand.
AACACTTAAAAGTGTTCAAAGAAATGAGTATTAAACTCTTAAAAGCTTATGGATATACTCAAACTAAAGCAAATGAACTAGCAAGAAGTGCAATTGAATTTGATAATTTAGTTAAAGATTATGTCCTTAGCTCGCTCCAAAAGGCTGATTATACTAGTTTATATAACATGACTCCATTAAGCGAATTACAAAGCGTTTCAAGTTACTTTAACTTAGAAAAAATAGCTAAAGAAATTGTTGGTGATAATGTCTCAAGCATTGTGGTAACTAATAAAAATTATGTTCAAAATTTAAATAAAATTTACAATCCATCCACATTTAATGGGTATAAAGCGATGTTAATTATTAACAATTTAATTAATGCCTGTGCTTATTTAACTGATGATTTAAGAATTATTGCAACTGAACTAAGAAAATCAATCACTGGAATTGATCGAGCAATGAGTAATAAAAAATATGCTTTTAAAAGCTCAGAAAAATGGTTTAATAAACCATTTGGACTAGCTTATGCTCAAAAATATTTTGGACCTCAAGCTAAACAAGATGTTAAGAATATGATTACTAAAATGATTGAGATTTATAAAAATCGTCTCAGTAAAAACGATTGATTAAGTCAATCAACTAAAGAAAAAGCAATTTTAAAGCTCTCTAAACTTGATGTTATGGTTGGATATCCAGACAAAATCCGTCCTTACTATGAACAATTCAAAGTTAAAACATATGCACAAAAATCAAACTTACTCGAAAATGTGCTTGAGTTTCAAAGAATTATGCAAGCATATCAAGATTCGCTTTATTTAAAAAGTGAAAGCAAAGAATACTGAGAAATGTCACCAGCTTTAATTAATGCTTATTTCCACCCAATTAAAAACCACATTGTCTTTCCAGCAGCCATTTTGCAAGCTCCATTTTACAGTATTGAACAAAGTTCATCAAAAAACTATGGTGGAATTGGAGCAGTAATTGCTCATGAAATTTCACATGCTTTTGATAATAATGGTTCACAATTTGATGAAAATGGTTCATTAAATAATTGATGAACCGATGAAGATCGAACTAAATTTAACTTGAAAAAAGAGCAAGTAATTGAATTGTTCGAGGGATTTGATACTGGAATGGGACTGGTAAATGGAAAATTAACCGTTTCAGAAAACATTGCTGATTTAGGTGGGTTTGATTGTGCACTAGAAGCTGCTCAAGGACAAAATGATTTTAATGCAAAAGATTTTTTCACCAATTGAGCAACTATTTGACGTAACAAAGCCAAACCTGAATATATGACTTTATTATTAAAAACTGATGTTCATGCCCCTGGAAAAGCCCGTGCTAATGTCCATTTAAAAAATAATGATTTATTCTACAAGGTTTATAACATAAAACCACAAGATAAAATGTATATTGTACCTGAAAAAAGGGTAAAAATTTGATAATAAACATTTAAGACAAGAAAGATTTCTTGTCTTTTTTACTCATTTTTAAGTACTTTCAACCATTTATTTAATATAATAAAATTATGTACGCAAAGAGCAAGTTCAAATTATGGTTTTATACTTTCATTACCTTTGGTTTAATTTGGATTAAGTGAAAAAAACAGCTTAAACACCAAAAAAATACTATCTATCAAGTTGATAAGTTACCCTTTAATAAAGATGTTTTTTTAGCTTGTTTTGCAGACCTCAAACAAATTAAATCACTTGAATTAAAACCTTCACGAGTTAATATTATTTTTTATCAATCTCCACAAGTTAACGTGAAAAAACTTAAATCACTCAAAGGAATTACTGGTATTTTAGTTAACTCAAGCAAACTATCAATTATTTTAGGTGAATTCTCGCAAGCAACATATAATTTGCTCCATCAAGCATCATCATTGCAAGGAACTTAAAATGAAGCGACTAACTAATTTATTTAAATTTTTATCCAGCGAATCTAAATTAAAAATCATTATTCACTTATATATGTGTTCTAAAGCAGAATGCGATGTCCAAACTCTTTCGGAATTGTTCAACATTCGTCAAGCAAATTTATCTAAACATCTTAGTGCACTTCGTAGTGCTAATGTGATTAAAACTAAAACCAAAGGGATTTACGTTTATTATTATATAAACAAAGATTTTTGTAATCAAAACCACGAATTATTGGATTTAATTGCCAAAGAACCTAGTTTACAAAAATATGCTTGTTCTTGTAATAATCAAATGATTCATAGTCATTAAATTAAAATATAAGCATGGATTGTAAAATCCATGCATTTGTCCCAAATTATATTTTATATGTCCCAATTGATAATAAGCAAGCTAGTGAAGAATTTGAATACGATTTAAAAGAAGCTAAAGCACGTGATTCATACAGAAAATGAGATAATGTAAAACACATTCGCGAAAATTTTAGAACACCTAAAAAAGGAACAAAACAACCAAAAAAAATATATGGAGATGGTTTTTGAGGAATAAGCATTAAAAGAAAAGAAAGACTAAATAGACCAGATGGTCAAAACATAAAATTTTCAGTAGTAATAACTTTAAAAGAAGTTAATGGAAAAAATAGATATAAAGATTTTATTCAACAAGCTTACGCAAATAATTGATTTGTCAATAAAATTGATATTGAAAGTCAAACTGAAATTTATAACCTTTCTCAAACAGAACTAAAACTTGAATAAAATACGTATAAACTTGGAAAATGTAACAACATACAAAAGAGCGAAAAGTTATTTCGCTCTTTTGTATGTTGTTTTTAATCGTGAACGGGTTGTCTTTTTCTGATTCTTCTTTTGTAATTCGATTATTTTCTTTTTTTCTTTAAGAAGTTTTAGTAAGAATACATATATGTATTATTCTTTCAGGGGTGACATCAGGGGTGACATCAGGGGTGACATCAGGGGTGACATCAGGGGTGACATCACTTTATCTTCCTATATTTGATGTAGACTTTGTTTTTATTGTTCTTTTTCTTGTTTTTCTTCTCAATATCCTTTTTGCCCGTCTTGAACATATTTAATATTTTTGATTTTTTTAATTGTACGATTTAATTGTTCTAATACTAAATCCTGTAAAAGAAGCTAACTCTTCTTTTGTGATTCGATTGTTTTCTTTAATTTTCTCTTTAATGAAGTTTATAAGTAATATACCTTTGTATTGTGATTTTTGAGGGACATTGGTTTCGCCTCCTACCTTTAGTGTGGATATTTTTTGAATTGGAATAGTTGTTCTGAAAATATCACCATCTTCAAAAATTGGATTTTCACCAGAATAAAGGCTAGTGTATTTTGAAGTATTTCTCATTCCTGAACCAAGTTCATCGACAAGACCTATTTCTCTAAATACTTTTGAAATTGATGGATTTTTTGGATCAGAAAAAAATTTTTTAAAATTTAAAACTCCATATCCTTTTGATATGTTACTATTTTCGATCACAATATTTTTATCACTTATAGTCATTGTAGCTGCTAAACCGCTTGAGTAATCTCTGTGAGCGAGTGTGTTAGAAATAATCTCACGTAAAATTAAATCTCGGGCATTAATTCTTTGAATACCATCAAGCACAAATAAATCATTTAAATGTTTTTGTCCAAAATCCATTAATTGCTCATAGCTATCAATTAAATTAGTAGTAATTACTTTCCGATCATCATAACGTTCTGTATTGTTTACTCTAAAAATAGCATCATTTTTATAATGAGAAAGGACTGAAGCGATTAAATTATCTGTTCCGAATAATAAAATAGCGGCTAAAGTAATTCCCTCTTCTCTTGTATCAGAGTCAATTAAAATTAGGCCAGCACTTCGTAAAAGCTCTTCATCATTCATATCTTTTCATTTATGATTTTTATTTGTTGCAGATGCCATTTTACGTGCTTTTTCAATTAAGTCTTTATTTAAATCTTCAATTTTAAGTTTAGGATACACTCTATCAACAAAATATCGGTGTTGTCTGCTAGCATATAATTTAAAAATTGCTTCTTCATTGTTTGTGATATTAATATCAGCTTCATTTGAACGAATAAATATTTGACCATTATTCCGACGAATTTGTAAGCCTTTAGGTACATTGATATAAATAATCTTTTTGTCATCAACGTCAATAACTTCAGGAACTAAATTAAGAGGTGGATTTATTTTTTGAGCACTATTAATTGTGGTGATAAATTCAGTGATCATTTTATCTACTGACTCTGGATTTACTCCATTAATTTGTTTATTATCATCAACTCCTAATATAATATATCCACCAAAACCATTATTAAATGAACACACTGTGTTGTAAACATTTTTATTAATTGCTTTTTCTGACTCTTTAAATTCAATATCAATTCCTTCGCCTTTTTGGATTAATTCCTTTAATTTATCTACATCCATATCAACTTCTATTAAATATATTGATATCATTTTAATTATATAAAAAATTCATTTGTCCTTAAAATATGGATTAAGCATGGATTAATCTTCTTTACATTCGTCCTAATGTAGGTTTATCCTGAGTTTCCCAGTTACAGGGATTAAAAAACCTTTTACATCTATTAAACGTGGATGAAAGGTTTTTTATTTGCTATTAGTTTATAAATTTTGAATCATCAAAATTAAATATTCATAGAAATAATATTTTTCACTCTCAAAAACATTATTTCTTTTGAAATTTTCAATACCCTGTTTTTCCTGTTTTTGTAAATTTTAGATTTTTTATTTTTTAATCCTATAAGCAATAGTTTTAACACTAACTCGTGCACAAAAAGCTAACTAAGCTCGTGTAATTTTATTATCTTCTTTTGATTTTCTCTTTAACGAGTTTAGAAATAATATACCTTTGTATTGTATTTCATGAGAAACATTGCTTACTGCTCTTACTTTTAGTGTAGATGTTTCGGAACTTTTGTAGATCAGGTGGAAAATTAAAACTTTTAGCAATCTCATGTAAATATCCTAGTCCAGTTTTTCTTCATTAGGATAAGATTATGTTTTATTCGTGATTTTCTAAGTCATCACAGCTAAAACCTTCATAAGTATTAAATGCTAATTTATATAAAGCGACTAAAATATCAGTATCTATATTCTTTAACTCTTCAATAACTGTATCTTTTTCAACCCGAGATGTTTTATTTTGAGAGACGATTTTACGAATTGTGATTGGTAATTGTTCACAAAGTGATTTAAATGAATTTTTGTCTCCAGTAACTAATTCATAAAATTTATCAATTGATATTCTTCTAATATATTCATTAGTAGCTTGCTTAATTTTATCTACTGTGATTACTCAAGGTATATTTTGTGATTTTTTAGCTATAACTTCAACTAATGCACAAACACTTCTATTTTTATCTTTTGCATTTAATAAATGATTCTGCATTTTTAGAAATGTTTTTTGTGATGATGAACTATTCATGGTGTTGTGTTTATTTTTCATTTCGACATAATAAGTTTTATCATCACTGTTAAATATTATGTCTCAACCTTGTTTTGGTACTATGCAATTTTTGATGTACTTAAATATATTTTGGTGAAAATAACCAATAACATTAGTATTGGTTTTGTCTCTTTGTCTATGTATTTCTCATTTAATAATTTATTCAAAACTCTTATTAAAAACGTTTTTGTCAAACAGTAATTTAATAGGATCAATTAAATTACTGTTTAATTTCTCTAAATTTATTCCTTTTAATGCTTCTTGATACTGTTTTATAGTACTAGCAACGTGCTTTTCAAAATCTTCTTGTAGAATGAAATTAAGTTTAAATTCTTCCGTCTTTTTGCATTTTCTCCAATTGTTCAAATATTTTTAAACCGACTTCTTTTGCTAAATTGCACGGAACAGCGTTTCCTACTTGTCTATATTGAGAACTAACAGTTCCTGTGAAAATCCACTCATCTGGAAATGATTGAATCCGTGCATTTTCTCTTACAGTGAACGGTCTAACTTCAGTTGGGTGACAACGATCAGTTTGTTTCATTTGAGGTGTAGTTAAAACGGTTAGTGATGGTTCGTTTAGACTTAACCTTCTCAAAATACCAGTGCGTCCACCTTCCATATCTCAACATGATTTCATGTAGCTTTTAGCAATATTAGCAGGAATATCTTTTCAATAACCACCAGGAGGAACTAACTTAAATATTTCCTCCTTGGTTTTTGAATAACGTGCTCCTATACTTGGGGGAACATTATCTAAAACGTCAGAAAGTACAGGTTTATATTCGTGCTTCAAAGGAAAGGTAAATGAGTTATTTTTGGCTAAATCATTTCTAATACCAATAACAATTAAACGCTCTCTTTTTTGTGCGACTCCATAATCTCAAGCATTAAGTACATTATAAAATATTTCATATCCTTGACTTTTAAAAATGTTGATTATGGTTTTGAACGTTCTTCCTTTATCATGCGATAAAAGTCCTTTTACGTTTTCAAATAAAAACATTTTAGGTTGTAATTTATCCAAAAATACAGCATAATGATAAAACATTGTTCCACGAACGTCGTTAAGTCCAAGTCTTTTTCCGGCATAACTAAAACTTTGACAAGGAGCTCCTCCTGATAATAAATCAAGTTCTCCCTTTTTAAAATTAAATTCTTTTTGTAGGTCTCTTTGAGCAACAAGTTCAATATCTTCACAAATAACATTTCATTTAGGTCGATTGGTTTTTAAAGTATTGGCAGCACTTTTATCGTATTCAATTAACCCAATATGTTTAAAACCCGCTTGTTCAAGTCCTAAAGCCAAACCTCCTGCACCAGCAAAAAGTTCGATACTTTTGAATCTATTACTCACACGCCCTCCTTTATATTTAGATTAATTGCAAAAAGCTCAAAAGTAGTTTTGAGTTTTTACTACTATAATAATAGAAAAATACTAAGTAGTTTAAAAAAATAAAGATAATTTGTATATTATCATCAATTCCTATTAAATATATTAATTGATATCATTTTAATTATATAAAAAATCCATTTTTCCGTAAAATATGGATTAAACACGAATTTATCCATTTTAGAATCACCTAATTTAAGTCCATTATTTTACTAAGTTCATTGGCATTATCTAAAAGTAAGGTTTCATTTAATTTAATATAGTTTTTTTCAATAGTTTCAATCCTTTTATGTCCAGTTCATAGTTTAAGCTTGCTTAAACTAATATTTTTCAAGACAGCATCAGTAATAAAATGTGTACGGAGACTATGCGAACTAAGTGGAGCTGAGAAATTAGCTCCTTGAAGATGATTTAAATGATTGGCAAATTTAGTGAAAAAACGCATAGTATATGCATAACTAAAACTACGTGGATTGAGTTGCTGATAAATATTATATAATCCTGAACTGAGTTGAAATGGGCGCTGATTACCATTTTTAAAAGCTTTCATAATACAATAATAAGTGTTGTTTTTGGTATTAAGTTTAAAATTATTGCTTTTAAGCACAGCAATTGCTTCAGCTAAACGACAACCGTTATTAAACAAAAATTTAAAGATAAATTTTTGGGTTTGATTAATTTTTTTAAGATACTGTGATGGAGTTGGATTTTCTAATTGTTCAAAAATAATTTTTAGTTCATGCTCAGTAAATGCTCTGCGGTGCACTTGTTGAGTGATATTGATTTTGGTTAAAGCATTTGGATCAAGCTTAGGATAATGAGCTGGTAGACTTGCATTTAAACTTTTAAATAAAGCTTTAGTAAAATTAATAATTGTTTCTTTAGTTCGTTCACGTGCATTTAGAGCACGAAAATAATTATTAATCGCTTGATAATCATATAAATTAAAACTAATAATGTGTTTACGAAGAAGTGCAAACTTATTTTTTAAAGTAATTAAATTGTCATGAAGTGGTTGTAAATGCTCAAAAAGCTCTTGAGCTGTAAGTTTTAAAAATGGTTTCATATTGACCTTTCAGATAATAATTAAAAAAATATTTTAAAGCCATCAATTAGATCTAGCAGAATAATTTTGATATTGTATTAAATATAAAAGGATTAAAACTTTAGCTTACGGTTGCTAATACGAACAAAGATAAATTAACTTATTCGCAAGTGAATATTGCTTTACAAAAAGCACAAGCCGTGTTTAAAACTCAAATTTTTGAATTGTATAAAAAAGCTCATGACCAAGTGCTTAAAATTCAAAACAAAGCAAGTGATTATTGAACTGATTTTGATGCTACCCATGTAAGCACTCGGAACGGAGCTGGAATTAGTACTAATGATTATGCTCCATTGTTACAATTAAAAGGATTAATTGATACAGCATTGGCTCAAAGTTTAGATTCAATAGATAATTATGCAAGCAAAATTGATGCTTATATTAATGCAATTACTCAAGGAAACACCAATATTATCAGTACCTTTGTTAATACTGTTAAAGAGCATTTTAATGTGAAATTTTCAAATACAACACAATTAAAAGGTTTTTATCCACGTTTATTTGAAGCACTAGCTCCACTCACTAAAGCAGTTCCTGGAAAAACTCTTGATCATTATCAATATAATGATTTAGGGTCGCTCGAAGCTCAATATGACGTGCTGAAGAGTCAATATGATGTCATTAATATTTTTTATAACAATATTATTAACAAGGATGATTCCAACTCACTAGCCACCTTTGCAATGCAAGTGGATCAATTAAACCAATTGTTTGTAAACTATAATAATAGTGTTAAAACCCAAGTGGATGCTATTTTACTTAAAAACCCATTAATTCCAGTCTTTGAAGATATTTATACTGGAGTTAGTTATGATGATAATAATCCAGCAACTGAGCAATTGCGAAATGATTTTGCTACTTTTAAACAAAATATTACGAATTGAGCATTACGAATTCATGAAATTGTAGCTAAAAACTTTGATTTTGGTTCACTCAATGACCGAAGCAACCAAGGAAATGATATTTTCGGAATCCTAAACATGTTGCATGAGTATAAGGATTGAATTTTTGATAATAAAAATGAATTGCTCCACCCATTAGAAATTGATCCTAATCGAACTAACCCTCTTCCAGCGATAGGAACTGGACTTGATACTAATTATGATAAAAAATACAAAGTCATTACTGCTAAGGACAATTACACTCGTAAGCAATTCATGGAACGCTTTGAAGAAATTGCTCAACGAAATGCAATTAACAATGCTTCAGGGAATAATAATTTAGTGCGAATTGATAATGATAATAACTTTTTAGAAATGTTTGAGCAATTTGCCTTTACTAACAAAGATATCATTGTTGCAAATGATGTTAAATCAATCTTTTCTCCATCAACCTTTAAAGTGTTTATTGAAAAATATGACACTAATAATAATCAATGATTCCAAGTCGTTGATCGTCCGAATGTACCTGAAGTTGATCGCAAGTCACTTAAAGCTAAATTAGTCTATCAATACGATTCAAATATTCCTGGTTTTGGTCAATTGCAAACCACTAAAGAGGTGGTATTAACTTTTAAAACATTAGATATAGCTGAGCTACCAGCTCAAAATTCATCTGTATTTTTTGTTCCAGGAGTTGGGTTTGATCAAAAATACGGATATAAAGCTAAAGTGGAAGGTTTAGATGTAGATGAAGCTGGTTGAAATATTGCTCAAGTAACAGACAAAAAGGATCCAAATTATGAGAAAATTAGAAAAGAAGTTATTTTAAAGGTGTACAACAAATTTAAAGCAAGTGTCTTTGGTTTAACCAATTTTGGTCCAAGTCTTGCGTATACTCAAGTTAATAGTCAAGGAGTGTTTACTGAAAAACCAGACCAATACGCTAATACAATTTATAATAATACATTACATTTACCTGAATTAGATACAGTTGATTCAATTGAAGATTCCTTAAATCAAAATCAAATTAGTGCATATTTTTCATATGCAGATACAAGAAAATATAACAATTATCCATATTTCTTTGACTTTGCTAACCAACAAAATATTAACGTAACTTTTAATACTTCGTTAAGTGTTAATAAAGAAGATGAATACTTAAGAATATATCCTGTTGATGAAGAACAAGGATTTGCGTTTTTACAAATCCAAGGTGGTCGTTTAACTGGACCAGTAACTAAAGGGGATAATAGTGCAGATCCGCATTCTCCACAAAGATATGATGCAAGAATTCATGGAAATGATTACTTTGCATATCGTGGTAATAAAGAATGATGAAATATTCCAACCAATAAATTACCAACCGCTGTCAACCTAAACTTGTATAAATTTAATATTGATTATGATCCAATTGCAAGAAAAGTTTATTTCTATAATTCGTGATTAGAAAATGAAGTATTGTTACCTGATCCGAGAACCTTTGGGCAAAAAATTAGTCAATTCCTAGCTTTAAATTTACATTCAAGAAGAGACGATACTCGCTTCTTGAATACGATAGTTCAAGGATATACCACACAACCAAATACATATATTCCTAGTCCGAGAGATTTAGCTCATGCAATAGCTATCACTTCAGCTAAACCTCATCTCATTTATTCTGGTGCAAGCGGTACAGGACAAAGTGGTTTTGGATTCTTACAATTACCAAAAACTAAGGATACGGCATTAGGGACTTCACCAATTTATCCAGTAAATGGGGGTCAAGCTCCTCTTTACCGTATTGATGCTGATAACCCTAAAACAACTGAATTATATCCAATATCAAAAAATGCTTTTTCAGGAAATATTGATATTGAATTACTAAAGAAATCAGCTTATGCACCGCTTTATTCAGCATCCATTAACAAATTCTGATTTAAAATCAGAGAACGTTAGATTTTTAAACGATTCATACAAGATATAAACTAATAGCAAATAAAAAACCGTTTATCCACATTTATTGGATATAAACGGTTTTTTAATCTCTGTAACTGGGAAACTTAGGATAAGTTAAAAAGACATGCTCTCCAATTTGCTGTTCAGGTTTATTTATTATTTAACAAAGCTTTTTTCATAGCAATAGCAACAGCTTTAATCATAGGTACAGCAACTGAATTACCAAATTGTTGATACATTTGAGTCCTTGATACAGGAACAATAAAATCATCTGGGAAACCCATTAATCTTTTTAATTCTAGTTCACTAAACATTCTCAGTCCAGTTTCTCCATCTTTAATAAAAGTACCTGTTAAACGTTGGATTTTATGATAGCTAGAACATAAAGTATTAACTTGAATTTCTGAATCAAAGTTAATAATTTGCGGTTTCCCATCGTTCTGCTTAAATAAATAACTTGATTGTAAATGTTTTGAAATCGAATAACCCTTAGGATTATGTTCTAAAATCTCTTTTATTGGTTTTTTATAGTTTTTGTCTCCTTCAGGAATTTGGAATTCATTAATATTTAAATCATGTCTAAATCCAATAATTAAAACTCTTTCTCTTCTTTGAGCTAGTCCGGAATTTTGAGCATCTAAAACTTTATAAAAAACTGTATATTTAAGTTCTTTTAAATTTTGAATAATAATTTTAAAAGTATTCCCATTATCACTACTTAACAGTCCTTTAACATTTTCAAGTAAAAACATTTTAGGACGTTTTTCTATTAAAATACGTAAGATATCAAAAAATAAGGTTCCTTGCGTTTGGTGAGCAAATCCTTCTCTTTTTCCAATATGGCTAAATGGTTGACAAGGGAATCCAGCTAATAAAACATCGTGATCAGGAATACTAGATTCATGAATTTTAGTAATATCTCCAAATGGAATTTCACCAAAATTAGCTTGATAAGTCTTTATAGCGTATTTATCTCATTCAGAGCTAAATACACATTTAGTATTTTTGTCTTCAAATCCTTTTCTAATTCCACCGATACCAGCAATAAATCAATAAAAGTTAATTGATTATTCTTGTGATTCTTGTTTGGAATATTAAATTGTAAAACGTTTTGTTTTTCTTGTAATGATTGAATTCCTGTTTGGATTAATTGAGAAATTTTTTGACTAAATGAATTAGTTCCCTCAATTTATAATTGTTCAATTTGTAAAATTTGGTCATTTGATAAATATACATTTTTTAGCTGTTTTTTTCTCTCAAACACCCATACTCTTACGACCAGAACCTTTTCTTACACCACCACGCATAATTAAATCCTTGCTTAAGTTACTATTTATAAATTTATCCGTATATAATCCTGTGTTTTTAATTTAGAAAAAACACCCTTTTTTAATATTAAAAAAGGGGTGTTTGGATTTTGATTTATATCTATCTAACTAGAAACTAACGTTCTCTAATCTTAAATCAGAATTTGTTAATGGATGCTGAATAAAGAGGTGCATAAGCTGATTTTTTTAGCAATTCGTCATCAGCATTTCCTGAGAAGGCATTTTTTGATATTGGAACTAATTCAGTTTGTGTTGGGTCACCGGGATTAAGTCAGTAAAAAAGGGTTTGACCTCCATTTACTGGGTAAATTGGTGAAGTTCCGAACGCAAAAGCAGCTTGAGTAGGTAATTGATGAACTACACGACCACTTGCTCCTGTACCACTTGCTCCGAAATATATAAGATTTGGGTATGCTGATGCAATAGCTATTGCATGAGCTAAATCTTTTGGGCTAGGAATATATGTATTTGGTTGTGTGGTATATCCTTGAACTATTGTATTTAAAAATTGAGAATCTTCAGTTCGTAAAGTGACATTATTATTGGTTAATAAAGTTAAAAATTCATTAATTTTTTGTCCAAAGTTTGTTGGGTTGGGTAACAATACTTCATTTTCTAATCACGAATTATAGAAATAAACTTTTCTTGCAATTGGATCATAGTCAATATTAAATTTATACAAGTTTAAGTTGACTCCAGTTGGTAATTTATCGGTTGGAATATTTCATCATTCTTTATTCCCACGATATGCAAAGTAATCATTTCCATGAATTCTAGCATCATATCTTTCCGGAGAATGTGGATTTCCGTTTGGATTTCCTTTAGTTACTGGTCCAGTTAAACGACCACCTTGGATTTGTAAAAACGCAAATCCTTGTTCTTCATCAACAGGATATATTCTTAAGTATTCATCTTCTTTATTAACACTTAATGAAGTATTAAAGGTAACGTTAATATTATGTTGGTTAGCAAAGTCAAAGAAATATGGATAATCATTATATCTTGTTATGTCTGAATATGAAAAATATGAACTAATCCGATTTTGACTTAAAGAACCTGTAGTTTTAATTGAATCAACTGTATCTAATTCAGGTAAATGTAATGGGTTATTATAAACTGTGTTTTTATATTGGTCTGGTTTTTCAGTAAACACCCCTTGATTATTAACTTGAGTATATGCAAGACTTGGACCAAAATTAGTTAAACCAAAGACAGTTGCTTTAAATTTGTTGTACACCTTTAAAATAACTTCTTTTCTAATTTTCTGATAATTTAGGTCTTTTTTGTCTGTTACTTGAGCAATATTTCAACCAGCTTCATCTACATCTAAACCTTCCACTTTAGCTTTATATCCGTATTTTTGATCAAATCCAACTCCTGGAACAAAAAATACAGATGAATTTTGAGCTGGTAGCTCAGCTATATCTAATGTTTTAAAAGTTAATACCACCTCTTTAGTGGTTTGTAATTGACCAAAACCAGGAATATTTGAATCGTATTGATAGACTAATTTAGCTTTAAGTGACTTGCGATCAACTTCAGCTACATTCGGACGATCAACCACTTGGAATCATTGATTATTATTAGTCTCATATTTTTCAATAAACACTTTAAAGGTTGATGGAGAAAAGATTGATTTAACATCATTTGCAACAATAATATCTTTGTTAGTAAAGGCAAATTGCTCAAACATTTCTAAAAAGTTATTATCATTATCAATTCGCACTAAATTATTATTCCCTGAAGCATTGTTAATTGCATTTCGTTGAGCAATTTCTTCAAAGCGTTCCATGAATTGCTTACGAGTGTAATTGTCCTTAGCAGTAATGACTTTGTATTTTTTATCGTAATTAGTATCAAGTCCAGTTCCTATCGCTGGAAGTGGGTTAGTTCGATTAGGATCAATTTCTAATGGGTGGAGCAATTCATTTTTATTATTAAAAATTCAATCCTTATACTCATGCAACATGTTTAGGATTCCGAAAATATCATTTCCTTGGTTGCTTCGGTCATTGAGTGAACCAAAATCAAAGTTTTGAGCTACAATTTCATGAATTCGTAATGCTCAATTCGTAATATTTTGTTTAAAAGTAGCAAAATCATTTCGCAATTGCTCAGTTGCTGGATTATTATCATCATAACTAACTCCAGTATAAATATCTTCAAAGACTGGAATTAATGGGTTTTTAAGTAAAATAGCATCTACTTGGGTTTTAACACTATTATTATAGTTTACAAACAATTGGTTTAATTGATCCACTTGCATTGCAAAGGTGGCTAGTGAGTTGGAATCATCCTTGTTAATAATATTGTTATAAAAAATATTAATGACATCATATTGACTCTTCAGCACGTCATATTGAGCTTCGAGCGACCCTAAATCATTATATTGATAATGATCAAGAGTTTTTCCAGGAACTGGTTGAGTGAGTGGAGCTAGTGCTTCAAATAAACGTGGATAAAATCCTTTTAATTGTGTTGTATTTGAAAATTTCACATTAAAATGCTCTTTAACAGTATTAACAAAGGTACTGATAATATTGGTGTTTCCTTGAGTAATTGCATTAATATAAGCATCAATTTTGCTTGCATAATTATCTATTGAATCTAAACTTTGGGCCAATGCTGTATCAATCAATCCTTTTAATTGTAACAATGGAGCATAATCATTAGCACTAATTCCAGCTCCGTTCCGAGTGCTTACATGGGTAGCGTCAAAATCAGTTCAATAATCACTTGCTTTGTTTTGAATTTTAAGCACTTGGTCATGAGCTTTTTTATACAATTCAAAAATTTGAGTTTTAAACACGGCTTGTGCTTTTTGTAAAGCAATATTCACTTGCGAATAAGTTAATTTATCTTTGTTCGTATTAGCAACCGTAAGCTCATCAATTGCATGTGCTTTAAAGTTAGAAACATACGGATCAGCAACATTATTTGGATTAAAAATAGTTGTATGTTGATCCACGTATCCTTTAACCTCATTATCTTTGGTTAATTGACGGCTAATTTGATCTTTTTTAGCTTGAATTAATTGATTAATTTTAGTGGTTAAATCATTTGTTAAAGTAATCTTGGTTGCTTCATTATTATTAGTATCTTTATTAGCATTAATTGGTCCATTAGCATTTGAAAGTTCTTGTTCAATTGCATTAAATTTACTAATTACATCAGTATCGTCAATATTAGTATCTTTAAAAGTTAAATATTCTTGAGCTTGGGTGTAAGCTTTTTTTAGTGCAATAGCATTTTCAAGCACATATTTAATCAAGTTATTTTTTACACTAGCATTTTCGTTAGCTCCTACAGTATTCACTTCTCTAAAGTATTTATTAAATAATTCACTTGGAGTATGAGCTTGGGCTCCAGTAGCATTATATTCAGTATTAAAATTATCTAACTTGGTTTGAATAACTTGTTTTTCTTGAGTATTAAGCGATTTATCATTATGGAATAAGTTCGAAACAATTTGATAAGTTGATAATAAATTCAAACGTTCATGTGCATCTTGAATTTGAGCTTGTAAATTAGCAATAGAATCATTTCCAGTAGCATTCATTTTCTCTGTATCATTGTAATAAGCTGCTGCTTGAGTGCTTAATTGAGTAGCTTTTTGTTTAGCACTAGTAACTGTAGCATCAGTTGTGATGATACGATTGTTTAAATTGTTTAGTTCAAAGACTTTTTGAGCTAAGGTTTTTAACTGGTCAAAGTGATTTTCAATGATTACAACTTTAGCGTTAACTTTATTTAACTCACCTGTTTCATTAGGACTAACAGTGTGTGAGGTAGCACTATTATTAGTATTTTCTAGTTCGGTTAAATAAGTTAACAATGAATCTTTAAATTCATTGTGCACTAAAGCGGTAAATGGTTTGTTACGAAGAGCTTGGATTTTAGCATCAGTGGCTTTACGGTAAGTATTGGTTTTTTTGATTTTGTCATGCTCAGTAATAATTTCACGATTCATCTTTTCGCTTAAAGCATTATATTCCTGAGCACCAATCACATTAGCACCAGTTAGATTAAATAATTGACTTACATCATAAGTATTTCCAGTTTGTTTTCCAAGTGTGAAAGTACTATTTGAACTTGCTTGAGGAATAGTATCTCACACTAATTTAAGTAATGATTTAATATCAGTAGCATTAACTGGAAGCGAAGCATCAGCTCATTGATTAACAGTCGCAAGAACAGTATTGTCTAAATCAATTAAATTTTTAAATGATTGTGCTTTTTGCACTAAAGTATCAATATCAGCTACTGCTTGAGCAGTAAAAGTATCATTTGTTGCACTTGTTTCAAATGAAGTCAAGTAATCGTGTAATTGAATTGATTTAGTTAAACCACTTTGATTATCAATAGTTCGTAAATTAAAGACTGGATTATCAATCACAGTTCTAATTTCTTTCAATTTGCTTGCGAGTTGATCTGCTTTAGCAATTTTTTGACCAGTAAAGTTCACTTTATTAGCTAATTCATTGTAAAGTGTATTATTATCACTTGTGCTATCTTTTAAGTAGCTATCTTTAGCTTGAGCAATATATCCATTTAGTTTAGATGAATAAGAATTAACTAGAGCTGAATTATGATTGGTTAGAGCATTTAAATGGATTTGAGCTTGCGAAACAGCTTGAGCAAGCTGAGCAAGTGCACTCACCTCTCGTTTAGCTTTATTAACTTTATCTAGTAATTTTTGTAATTCAGGCGCAGTAACATTAGCTTTGGTAGCTTGTTCAATGCTAGTAACAAAATCATTGAGTTTGGTAGTAACACTTGGATCGTATGCAACACCTAATGCATCGGTAAGTTGTTTAACCAATCCATTAGCACCTTTGGTTGGATCATCATTTTTTAAAGCTAAAATAATAGCTTCACGTAATTTTTCAATACTTAAATTCTCTTTGTCAAAAACAGCTTTTAATTGATTTAAACGAGTTGTTAAATCATCATAATCACTATCTGAAGTTGGAAGTGTATTGTTAAAGGTTTCTTTAAGAGTTTTAATCGAAAGGGTTTGTAAATCAGTTCGTGCTCCAGCAACCTCTAATTCTTGCACGTGATCAGCAACTCGTTTTTCAAGTGAAAAAATTTCTGAGAATTGTTCCACTTTTTGGACTAATTTTTGTGCTTGTGCAAGCGTTAAATCATTTAAAGATAATTGAACATTTAAATAACTTTCAAATTTAGTCAATGCTCCTTTAGCACTATTATGTAAATCACTCGAACCATAATTATTTGAATTAGCAAATGTTTTAATATCTTTGAGTTTGTTTGATGCTAGTTCTTTTTGGTACGCAACATCTAGTTTTAAGTCATATTTTTCAATATCGTGAGTATCAACATGTGCACGTTGATTTACTGTTTTATCGGTATTAAAAGTATTTTTAACAACATTATAATAAGTATCAAAAGTATAAGTAGGATTGCTTTGTTTTAACTTAGCTATATTAGCATCTAATAATTGTGAAATCTTTTTCTCAATATTGCTTACAGCTTGGTTAAATTGTTGTAATAATAATTCTTTTTGACGAGTAAAGCTATTAATATTAGCTGATAGTTCGACTTTTTTAGCACGAACTTGCTCAGCAGTAAGATTATTATCAAAAATAATTGAATTAGTTTGCTCTTTGATTAATGAAATTTGACGGTTTAAAGAAGCGTAAATTTTTCAATTTTTATTAGTGTTTAAAATTGCTTCTAAATTATGATATTCGTCTAAATATTCTTTTTTAGCACGAATAATTTCTTGCGCATTAGTTAAAGTGACAGTTTTGTTAACAATTATATTATCTTCATCAGTGCTTAAAAGCTCATTATTTGATAATAAATTATTAATATATTCAGCTAAACTAGTGGTATTTCCAGTATTGTATTGATTATAAAAGTCTAATAATTGTGATGAGACTTGAGCTAAATCATTTAGTTTTTCGAGTTTTTGAGCAGCTTGAGTTGCTCTATCAAGAATTAATTCAGATTTTTTAATAGTAGCATAAGTATTAATATGTTCAAGTGATGTTTTATAACGAGTATTAGCTTGAGTGGTTTGGGTTTTAGCAGTAGCTTGAATTTGATTATTGAGTTTTTCGATTTTATCTTGCTCATAAGCAAGTAAAATTTCATTTCCTCTAAGCAAAAGCTGGGTTTTAGCATTTTCAAACGCTTGCAGATTCGGAATGTTTGAACGATCATTCAAACGAGCTACTAAAGCATCAGCCAAAACAATTTCGTCCCGTCCAGCTTGAATTGCTTGAGTAGTTTTATCACCCTTGTATGGAGCTGAATTTTTGTCTCCAATAATGTCTAATAAACGTTTTTTATTTAATTCTAAATCAAAAGCAACTGGAGTAATTTGAGTTAATTGATTTGCTAAATCAATGTTTTGGTTCGTTTGAGCTGAGTTAGAAACATCTTTAGCATCTTCAAGTAATTGTTCATATTGTTTACGAATAGCATCAGCTGCTGGACTTGAAGCTCCGTTTGGTCATTTTTGGTCAATAGCATTTTTTAAATCTTGGTTTTTTTGATCAAAAATAACTTTAGTATCAGCTTGATTTAAGTCTTTAAGAGCTTTATTAAGTTGATTAATTAAGTCTTGAATTTGTTCTTTAGAAGCATTAGGGTCAGCAAAAACAGCTCCCAGTTGTGAACGAACTTTTTCTAATTCATCGATAAATGGTTTTAAAATAGCTGCATTTTCACTATTTAATTTACGATTAATAGTTTCTTGAGCTAATTTATCTAAATTTGATAAATCCCTAAAATCTTTAGCTGTGTCAGTGAGGTTTTTTAACTTAGCAGTAATTTCCTCTAATTCTTTGAAAATTGCTGGATTTCCATCCCCTTTATTGATAATATCTCTTAATTCATCTAAACGTTTTTTGTGCTTGTTATATAAATCGATTCGTTTTTGTTCATTTTCAGTTGGAACATAATTGGGATTATTATCCGAAAAAACTACCCGTAAATAATCATCAGTAAAATCCGAAATACTTTCAGTAAGGGTTTGCTTGTAAGCATTAATTACGTTTTGAAGTTTAAAATCATATATTTTAATTTGTTCAATTAAAGTTGCACTTGGAACTAATGAAAAATCTTCAGTCATTGGAAGCGTTTGTTCATTAAGTTTTTTAACTTCATCTAAAATAGTTTGGTTAGCTGGATTATCTAAGTTTTTAAGTAATTTAGATTGTTCATCCATTTGATTGATTAATTGCTTTAAATCATCTTTAAAGATTAATCTCAATGCTTCATTGAGTTTTTTATTAACTGGAGCTAAATAGGATGAGCTGACATCGTTAGAAAAACTTTTCACAATTTGGTTTTCTAATTCGGTCAGTTTATTTTTAATATCCTCATTAGTAAATGCTAATTCTTTTACTTGTTTACTTTGTTCTTGTAATAATTTAAGCTCATTATTTAAATAATCAAGCGAATCTAATTCGTTAATTTGCGAATTATAAAAAGCAAACATTTCGCTAGCTAATGCTTTATTGTTAAGTTTTCTGCTTAAAATAGCATCAATTTGTGAATTCGCAATTACGGCTTTACTTTGTGAAATTAAATTTTGTTCACTAGCAGTTTTAACCTTGTCTTTGAGTTCTGAAATTAATTCATTAACAAATTTAAGTGAATAGTATTCACTAAAAACATTTGCTTTAGCTGAAATAAGTCCATTTTTATCACTAATAACTAGTGCACTATTAATTTGTGCACGAATGAGTGCTTTATTATATTCTAAGAGTGGATCAAATTCATCAATATATTGGTTTAATCCTCGAATTACATCCTTAATTTCTGAAGCACTTCGACTAGCATCAGAAATTTGTTGATAGAAAGTAACCAAGTTGGTGCGAATTGAATTAATATCAGCTTTATTCAGTGCTAAATCTAAATTAATTTTAGTTGAATCAAGGAATTCTTTAACGTTTTCTTTTTGTTTATCTGTGTAGGTCACACTTTCAGTGTAAGGTTCAATTAATTGTAAATACTCTTTAATATCATTAATATCACTTTGAGAACTTTCAAGTACTTGATTAAGTTTTTTTACTTCTTTATTAGTATCTTGTGAAGCAATTTGAACCTCGTTTAAACGAATATCACCACTAATAATTCTTGAATAAAGTAATGATAATGAACTGGTTGGTTCTTTTTTGAGTCCTGGGAATAAAACTTGATCCAGTTTATTTGAAGTTTCTTGTAATAACTTAATATATGGTTCAAGTTTTTGGTTTTGTTCGACTACTAGTTTGGAAATTTCTGTTGATAATGTTCTTAAGTATTGAGCTAATTGCTCACTACTTGCAGTATAAAGTACACTAAAGAATTTGATTGATTGGTCTTCTTTTAATTGAGTTAATTTGTCTTTAAGATCTAATTCACGAATCCGACCTTCTTGATTGTTAAGTACCTTAGTTCAAAAGACAGTTGGTTCTTTGTCTTGAAATTTAGCTAAATTGAAATTATCAATGTAAAAGTTAAAGCTAGTCTCTTGTGCTTTATCAAGAGCAATTAGTTTTTCACTGAGTGATTTATCTTTATCTTTTCAAATATTTTTAGCTTGTTGATATCCTTGGATAATATCAGCTTTAGCTTGATCACTAGTTTGGAAATATGGAGCATAAATTTTAAATAAATTTTCTCCCTGGAGCATGTTTAAATAAACGTTATTATTGTCCACGGCCTCATTTGAATGAATTGACAATAAAGTCAGTCCTAAACCTATTGCTACTGGTGCAGCAATAGCTGAAGTGATTAATATTGCTTTTTTAGTTTTTTTCTTTAACATGTTGTCTCCTTACTAATGAAGTTTAAATTGAATATTAAATACTCCATTACCAATTGCTTGATAGAATTCATCTGTTCCAATTCCTTCTCCACCAACTGGTTGAATGACGGTATTATCTTTGTCAATTAATCGATCTTTGTTTCATAATTCAGATTCATGTAAATCATCAAAACTTAATCCAACTAAGTCACGATATTTGATTTTATTCATTACGTGTTGATAAAATTTAAGATCTTGTTGAGTTGCATCGGATAATATTCCGGTACCTGAACGTTTAAAAACAAAGACATGACGTAATACAGCATCACTTCCAAGTGAAATATTTTCTTTGCTATTAACAAGATTTGAACTAAATCGATTAACAATTTGTCATGATAAAACCATAAATTCATTTTCTTTAGTTTTCTCATTTTGAACCGGGATTCCAATTACAAGTGGTAAAAAGACTATGTTTTTGTCTTGGTCTTTTTGTGCTTGATATTTATATTGATATAAACTATCTCAATTAGATAAATTATTGTCATGGTCATTTAGAATTGAACGACGATACCTGGTGCTTTCTTGATATTGAACATTTTCACCACTAGTAACATTTGGGTCTAGGGTTTTTCAGAAAATAAAATCTCGAATTTGTTTATATCCCTTGAACGGTTTTTCTAAGCGAACTTTAACTTTAAATTCATCAGGGGAATCTTGGAATGCAGTTAATGTTGGAGTCCCAGGATTAATTGGACCTGATGGTGGATTAGAACCAGCATTATTACCTGAAGTAACATAATCTACAAAGTAATCTTTATCAGAATTAGAGGTTGCTTTTTTAAGTGTTGAATAGCGAGTAAATGCATCAGCTAAAAAATATGGAGCTTGTAAGTTAGTTCATCCAGCTTCTTCAGCGGTAAAAAGTGGTTGATCTAATGCTTTTTCGTTTTTAATATTTTCTTTATCAATAACAAAAATATCTAAAGTTTTAAAAGTAATTCCAACATTTTCAAACTTAATTCCAAAAGGTTTTACGTCATTAAAAGCACTATTATCTTGAGTTACTGTACTTGTTGGTAAATTAAATTCAAAATAAAGATTAATATATCCTCTACGAATTAATGGATCAGAAATATTAGCTTGTTTAATGTATGGTATATCAGGTGCACTTTGATTATTTTTACGTGGTTTATACATGTACACTTTAACATTATCACGATTAAAGACTGTTCCATTTCCTTTAAGAGCGTTGAATTTTTTGAAAATATGTTCTAATGCAGCATTAACAAGTCCTGGTTGAGAATTATTAGTGAGTAATTTAGCATCATAAGAAATGTGATTAATCACTATTTGTGATGTAGGAACGGAACTATCATTTAATTCTCTGATTGTCCGTTGAATGATTGCATCATCACTAATTTGAATATCTTCAAAATTAAATTTATTATCAGGAGTTTTCTCAAATAATCATTCAAAGAATAAATTTTCGTTTGATGAAATATCCATTCATTCTTTCAGGGTAAGTGTAGTTGAGAACGCTTTAATTAAGGCACTAAAAATATCTGAAATACTTGAAGTGGTTTTATCAAGTTGACCAAAGACAGTTTCAGCTTGCTTAGCTGGATCTGAGAATTTTTTATACTGTTCTTTAACAACAGCAAATTTATCATTAGCACCAGTTTGGTTTAATTGCGAAGCATCAGCAATGTATTTTAAAATATTATCTAAAATTGCTCGTCCAGCATAATTAGCATTCCCAATTAAATATTTGTGCAAGAAGTTTTTCAATGAATGTTCATCTGTATCACTAGTTCCAAAGACTAACGCTTCAAAACCTTTTTCAATTTTAGCAATTGATTCAACAATTGTTTTGTAATTACTTAAATAATTAGCACGTTTTGTTAATATATCTTGTGGTGTTGTACTCGAAAAATCAACATTACTTTCATTAACATCATTTTGTAATTGCTGTTCAATTTGTGGATTGACATTATTTAAACCAGAGTTAATTTTACCTCGATTATCAGAAATATTAGCATCTTGTAAAGCTCCAATTTCTTGTAAAGCATATCCAACTGTTTTTTTACCATTACTATTAGAAGGTGTTAGTTCATCATTAATACCTTTATATTCTGCTCAAGAAAGTAATAAATTCGGTACGGATGAAATAAGTACAATTTCTTGAAAATCAGATAAAAATTCATTAGCCACTGAGTGGAGCTCTTGAATGACTGAGTTGACATTAATAGTGTCAAATCAACTTAAAATATCTGAATCAGTACCTGTAAGGTGAGTAATATATTCAATAGCATGTGCATAAGGAGTGTCTGGACTTGTTCCTTGTAATTTCGCACTAGCACTATCTAAATCAGATTGACTAATTCCAGTAACTTTTAAAACTAAAGATTTATCAATTCCATTAAGATTGTTTTGGTTTAAAAAATTAGTATAGTCTGAGAGTTTTTGATTAAACGAATTGTAACGGTTTGCTTCTCATTTATAAACAGCTAAAGCTTGTTGTTTATATTTTTCTATCGCACTATTATAAGCAGTATTTAATTGCACTAATTTGTCCGGAGTTGAAGTGTCCGGAGTTTCTAGCGGATCAAGTGCAACAGTTTTATAATCATTCATTTTAGGTGAAATTCCTGCATTTGTGTTGATATATGCAGTGGTCATATATTTATCCAAGGCTAAATGGATATTGAAACGATCACGCATTTTATCATTAATAGCTTGGAAAATTTTATCTAAAGCTCCATTATTTGAATTATACAATTCAGATGCTTTAGCTAACTTGTCATTTTCATTATGATTATTTTCATTTAAAGTGGTAGTAGCATTAGTGATTTTAGTTTCTAATTCATTGTAAAGATCTTTAATATTTTGTGGTTCATATTGTGGATTATTAGCTAATTGTGCTTTATATGAAGTCAAGTATTGTTGTGCTTTAAATATAGCAGCTTGAAGTTGTTTTGAATGTAAGAAAGCTGTTGGATATGATTCAAGCGATGAACCGGTGATGTATTGTTGTAATAAACGATTGTAATTTTCCTCTGTTTCAAGACTAGAATCTGCTTTGAGTTGTTCAAACGGTGTATTTAAAATCTTTTTCAATGGAGTTTTAGCATCATTGGTTAAATATTCATTATTCCCTTCAGTAGTATTAAAACTATCCAATTCATCAAGTGCTTTAGCTACTTGTACCGCTAATTCAAGTCGAGCTATATAAGTTTTTAAAAAGAAGATATTATTATCTAAAAGAACAACATCTTTTTGGTTGTAGTAATATCTTTCACCTTTGGTAATTTCAGCGTTCAGCTTGTTCATAGAATCAGTGACATTATCATTTTGTTGAACGCTAGCATTATTATTGCTGATTGCAGCTTGTGCGGCTTTAGCTTGTGCGATTAGTTGAGCAATTTGTTTATATTTTGGAAAGAAAACATTAGTTTCTGAAACACTTCGAATTGCAGTATCAATTGCTGAAATGCTAGTTGCATCTTTAATACTTTGTGCTTGAGTGTGGAAAAACATATCAGCTTTACTTTTTAAAGTTGTAAATTGAGAATCAATTGCATTAGTTGTTGCATTAGTAATCATTTCAATTTGTGTGGTACGAATACCTTTTTGAGCTTGGACTTGTCCAGTTTTGTAAATTAAATCCAGTGCTCCTTTACGAGCTGAATAAATATCGTTATGATGTGCAAACGAATTAACTAAGTTTGGATATAAAGTATTTTCAATATCTAAAGCAGTTTGGTTTGTGTTTGGAATGCTCATTAAAATATCATCAGCAAGAGTTTGAGCATCTTTGGTGAATCCAAAACTTTCACTATTGGTTCCATCATAGTTAAAGTTTTGGTATGAAGAATCTTGATTGATAGTACCTTGAATAGCAATCTTACCAATTTGGAGGGTGGTTAATTTATTTAGTGCACTTAATGAAGACGATACATCTAACAACTTAGCACGAGTCACTGGGGCTGTGTTAAGCATAGTGAGTAAGTTATCATAATAAGCAATCATTTTTTGTTTACCCTCTGCACCAGTTCCATGAGTTCCAGTTCCATCTGGATAAGAATTAGGAACGGTTGCTTTTTGGGTAGTTGCTTTTTTGTACACAGTGGTAAAGTTATCGAATAATTCACGTTTTTCTTGTAAATCATTTCCATAACCAATTAATTGCTGTACAGTTAATTTCAAGTAATTGTCAGAGTAATTGTCAGATATAGTCTTAATTGAATCTAGAATTGATTTCTTACCTGTTTCGTTTGCAGGAACATTAGGGTTTGCATTCACTAAATCTTGTGATTGTTTGGTTTGACGAGCTAATTCAATAAAATGTTGCTCTTTTAATTTTAAATCACTTAATTCATTGTCAATTGAAACTAATTGAGTTCTGTCAGTAACACTATTATTTTGAGTTAATAATGTGTCTAATTTAGCTATGATTTGAGTCTTTAAATTAGTATCAATATCGGTGTTTGAATTGAGTGTGTTTTCAATATTTTTTTTATAATCGCTAATTTTTTTAGCTTGAAATGCTTTAGCTTTTTTCAAGTCAACAACCTCAAAGAATGCATTTCTTAAACTATTTTTTATGACAATGGTTTCATCTGGACTTTTTCCGTATAAAACATCTTCTGAGTCAGAAGTGTAATGGTTAGTATTGCTTAATTGAATAAATAATTGATTATTTGGATTTTGGGTATTAATAATTTGATAATTGTTTTGACCTGCACCAGTTTCGGTAATATTAAAGAGATCAAAAATATCTTTAAGTTGGTCAATTAATAAACCAATTGAACTAAGTTTAGCATAATCATTTTGAATTTTTAATAAATCATCTAAATTTGTAAAAGCTTGCACTTTCTTATTTATAGTATTAACTCAACGAGTAATTCCAGTTTTTCATTTAGTTGGATATAAATCTTTAAATGAAGAATCATAAGTGTCAAATGAAGTTAATTTAGCAGTAATTTCACTTGATTTTTTAGCAAAAAGATCTTTTGCATAACCAAGCGGAAGTTGATTGAGTTTTTCGTACAATTGATGGGTTTGGGTTGTAAACTTATTATTTGCATCTTTTTGGTCTTTTAAAGTATCAAAAGCAGTAAAAATTTCTTCTGTTTTAGGAATTGAAGTTAATTGATCTCCCATTTTACGTTGATTGTAATCTTTTTGCAATTGAGTTTTTAAAGCTATTGCTTTATCTCAATCAGCTTGAATAGCGTTTTTAGTTTGAGTTTCAAGGTTAATTTCAAGGTCAATATTATCACGTAAAATCTCTAAATCACCTCGACTTGAATAGAATTGATTTAATTGATTAGTAAAATCAGTGATTTTAGAATTTCAATTTTGGATTGCAGTATCAAAAATAACCCGATTTTTTTCATCATTACCATAAATATTTTTAAGCTTATTAATATTATTTTCAACTTCAATTCGGGTATTGGTTTTAGCTAATTCGTTAGTTAAAATACGGGTTTTAAACTCAATTACAGACACTGAATCACCATAATTAATTAAACTATCAGTTGGTTCGTTAACTCCTCCGCCACTTGGTTTTTGGGTAATTGAATCTAATAAGAGTTTGCGTGATAATGGATTGGTGGCTTCAGAAACTTGAGCTAGTTTATCAGCACTTGCTTTGAGTGCTTTAGCTTGGTTAATGTAATTTTTTAATTCATTATTTAATTCATCTACTTGTGCTTGAGTTTTACTTGAAGAAGCAATTAAGGTTGTAGTTTTAGTATTAAGCGATTCAATTGAAGTATTAATTGAAGTATAAGGTGTTTGAGTTGTTAAGTTTGAGTCTGTGATTTTAAACGCTTGAATCTGAGCATTAGTTTTCTTTAATAAAGCAACTGAAATTTCAAGTGCTAGAGTATTTGCTTGAGCTTGAACTTGTAAAACTTTAGTTTCAATTTCACTACGATTAAACGGAGCTTGAAAAGCTTGAATAATATAATCATCAATTTGTTTAGTTAAGGTTGTAGCTTTAGTATATTCACTTTCAGGTTTAAAAGTAGCAAAATCAAAAGATTGTGTATCTTTGATTAAATCTTTTAATCCATTATTATTTACTTCAAGGTCTTTAAATGATTTAACTACATCAATTAATTGAGTAATCTTGTCATTAATTGCATCCCGTTCAGGATTGGTTAAATTAGGATTGGATAATTGATCCTTGTATTCATTTAAACGATCAATGATTTTTTGTTGAGTTGGAGTTTTTTTACCAGGTGGAGCATACGGAGCAAACACATCATCAATTTCTTTAAACTTATCATCTAAAGCTTTAGTTGATTGATAAACTGCTTGTTTGTCTTTGTAATCTTTAATAGCTTGATTTAATTGATCAACAATTTGATCGACGTTTTTAGCATTTGAAGCATTGTTTAAAGCATCAAATCCTTGATTTTGAAGTTGTTTAATGATTAAAGCTTCTTTTTGTAAATAAGCTTGTTCAGCTGGTTTTCCATGTGAAGATGCTAAAGCACTATCACCGGCTGCAATTGATGCTTCAAGGTCTTTATAGCTTTGTGCATTATTAGCAATATTATCTAATTGATCACGAATATTTTTTAATTGTTCTTTCTTTTGTTCTTCAGTAAGATTTGGATTACGTGAAACAATTTCAGCTTGTTTTTTTAATTCATCAATTTGCTCGATTAACTTAGTTCCAAATGGTGAGTTAACAAGTCCTTGCTCTCCTCCAAAAATATTTGACACTTGTTCTTTGATTTGCTCGTGTTTTAATAAAGTTTTTTGGAGCTCATCGCTAATTTTAGCTAATTCAAGTTCTTTTTTATATTCCCCGATTAGATATTGTAAATCTTCACGAATAGCAGCTGAATCATCAGTAATTAAAGGGGCAGCTTTAGTGTTTAATTCAGCTAAGCGATCTTTAATTTCTTGAATTGCAACGCTAGTTCCGCTAATGGTTCCAAGTGCAACTTTGTATAAATTTCTTAACTCAACACGGTTAATTTGTCTTATTTGGTCACTTTTAACTCTAAGAGCTTGATTTAAATCTTTTAACGAAGCAGAATTATTAGTTAAACCATCAATTGAACTAATAATTTCTGTAAGAGTTTTTCGATCGCTTCCAGGAAGTTCAAAACCTTTTTCCAATGATACAATAGCTTGCTCTTTAAGGGTTTTAAGGGAATTTTTAAAAACAGCACCTAATAAGGTATTGTCATAAATTTTGTTATAAAGGTCGTTTAAATTTATTAAATATTGATCAATATTTTCGTGTTGATCAGCAATAATGGTGTTTAATTGTTCATTAAAAGCTTGAGCATCAGCTTGGGTGATGCTTTTGTCGTTAACATATTGAGTAGTTTTATCTTTAATAGCTTTGATTAAGTCTTGTAAGTTTTTAATCGAACTTTGTAAATTATTAGTTTGTGAAATGTAATTTAAAACTTCTTCAGGGTGTTCTTGAGCTTGTTTTTGGATTTGTTCCACTTGTTTAAGAATTAAGTTTTTAAGCTTTTCGTCCACATTCATTAATTTGAGTGCTTGAAGAAGTTGTGATAATTGTTCAAGGTTTTTAGTTTGATCAAGCTCATCGCTAGTAATTGATCCAAGTTGATTATTAACTAAAGTATCTAAATAAGAAATTTCTTCAGCTTTAGTTAAAGATAGAGTTGGAACAGGACTTAAGGCCATTTGCTTATATTTTTCAATACGTTCAAAAAAGTCCTCTTTAATTTCTTGTTTAACGTTTAACAAACCAATTTCATTTCTAACTCTAATGACATTGTCTAAAAAACGTTTTAAAGTTTTGTTTTCATCAGTTTTACTTACACTGAGTTTTTGCACAATTTGATCATAAAGTTTGCTATACTCAATCAATGAATCACGTGAATATTGAGGTTGAGCAAGTAAGTTGAAAATTTGTTCAATAGTCGAAAGCAGAGTACTTTTTTCTTGTGCAGTGAGTAATTCTGAGCTATTTTTTGCAATTTTGTCAAATTCAGTTCAAATTTTAGTTTCAAGCGCAAACGAAAAATCATTTTGACGTTTTATAAATTTATCAACAACATTATAAAAATTATTTAAAGTCGAAGTATTATCCGAAGAATTCAAAGCACTTAAAACAGTCTCTTTAGCAAGTGATATGCTCTTTTGAAAGTCAACATCTTTAACTAAAGAATAATACTGTTCAACTAGTTTTTTAACTTCTTGAACATCTTTAACCACACTAAGTAATGCTTTAAGAGTGTCTTGCTTAAGAATATTTCTTTGGTTAAGCATTAAAGCAATTGAAGAATTTTCATTAGCTAACAATTGTTTTGCATAATCAATTTCATTAAAAAGAGCTTTTACTACTTCAGGATTGTCTTTGTTTTTTTCTGATACTGAGTATTTATCTAGTTTTTCTTGGCTGTCTTTAAGTTCTTGTTGAAGTCCAGCAAAGAAATATGTTTGAATATGTGGGACTTTGTAATTACTGTGAAGCGAAAGCATAAACCCAGCAGCTACTAAAGCACCAGCTCCAGCAATTCCAGCAGCAGTACCTAATGCAATAATTGTTTTTCTTTGATTTTTCATATTTATCTCCAAAAATTTAATATTTTTAAATGTTTGTTTATCTTAGTAAGAATACTACTTTTAAATATATTCTATTCGAGTTATATGAAATAAAAGTGTATCTAAATAACTATACACTATATATATATATATATAGAAAAAAGTGTAATAAGCAAAGACAGAATCATCAAAAGGAATTAAATAATTTATTTATAAATTTAAAATTGATCATCTAACCACGTTTTACAGGTATAAAAGTCAATAATACTTATATTTAAATAGTTAAAAATTAATAATTTAATCAAATCTTAATAATTGAAAACATATTCGGTAATAATTGTTTTTAATCGTCATTTATGACTGATTCTATGACAATTTGTAAAAATTACAATTTCTTTAAATTAAAAAAGAATGGAGGTAATCTTAATTTTTAACTCACATCAAAGAATTTTTTTGTATTTTAAAAACAAGTTTAAGATCTTAATTGATTAATTAAATGATGTTTGTTCTTTTGTTTTTGAACAAATTTAATAAAAAATGATTTAGGTTTATGAAATAAAATTAGTTATTTATTTATAAAGAAAGTATCAAAATTAAATAAATATTTCACTCAATGATGATAAAAAATCAAACAAATTTTAGCTATTTGGATTCTAACCAAGAATCCAAATATAGTTACACTTTTTTAAGTTATATTAAGAAATTTTACAATATTTCTAATAAATTAAAAGTTAAAAAAGCTAATTTATGGAATAATTTCCAGGAATTAAGAAAATGATTTATATGATTTTGTATACAAAATCATAATCTATGATATCTTAAAAAAATTATTTATTGAATATTTTTTATATTTTTTGAATTTTGCTAACATGCTCTGAATTTCATTACTCACGTTTTTAGCTCAATAATGATAAAATATTAAATATAAAACGGATGATTACCCAAGTCTGGCTGAAGGGACTAGTCTCGAAAACTAGCAGAGGTTTAACGACCTGCGGGGGTTCGAATCCCCCATCATCCGCCATTCCAAATATCAAAAGCTGATAAATTGTATATCAGTTTTTTTATTGCTCAAGGTAATTCAAAAACACAAAAATCAAGCACTTCAAATCCTGTTTTTGTACGATATTAAATAAGTACTGATTTTTTATCTTATAATAAAATAATCAGAACTAAGTAACTTAGTTCAAACGTGAAAAGAGGTAGTGAATATGGATTATCAAACAATTGCATTAGATGCATTAAAAAGAAAATTTCCAAATCATACTCAAACTGATAATCAGGTTGTTTTTGATATTAATAAAAATAAAATAGTAATTGACTTTGCTAAAAATAAATGATTTATCGAAAATTTTGATAATCTGGGACACGAAAGAATTACAAACTTGGGTAAAGAAGAGAATTGGTCGGTAATTATGTTAGTGTCATTATTACTTGATAAAGGGTATAAGTTAAAAGATATTCACCTTGAAAAAAGGTGACAATTAGGAAGAGAAAATTCAGGATATTGTGACGTTTTAATCACAAAAAACAATAAACCTTATTACTTATTTGAAGTTAAAAGTCTCAGAGAATTAAATAAGTATGTCTCACTAAGTAATGATAAATATACTAAACAAATTTTCACTTATCTTTTTCAAGAAAAAAATATTAAAGTAGGAAGTTATTATAGTTATAACTTTCTAAGTGATACTAACGTTTTTTATAATATTTTCATTGATAATTCGCTAAAAAACGCTGAATCTATGGAGCAAATGTTTGATAATTGAAACAAAATTTGAAACAAAACAGAATTTATTCTAAATAATAATTTGTATGATTATGAACTCAAAATTCTCACATATAAAGATTTAAAAAGAATTGACCACAGTAGTGTTAAAACTATTTTTAACAAGTTTTTAACTATATTACGTCAAAATAGCGTCTCAGATAAATCCAATGCATTTGATAAAATGATTAACCTTTTTATTGCTAAAGTGTTTGACGAACTGCAAGAAAATAAACAATTTAAAATTAATAACCAGACAATTGTCGGAACACGTTTTCAATATATTGATAATTTAGATGATGACTTAAGTTTTTTAAAACGTCTAAATGACTTGTACAAACAAGGTATGAACGTTTATATGAAAAAGGAAATTATCGATTATTCAGACGATCAAATTGAAAGCATTTTATCACTAAATTCTAACACAGAGCAAAATCTGATACTTCGTAAAATGATTGATGATTTACGACTAAAAAAGAATAATGCCTTTTCGTTTATTGAGGTTTTTGATGATAAAACATTTGCTGAAAATAATCAAATTTTGAAGGAATTAGTTTTATTACTTCAAGAATATAAATTTAAATATAATAATAAACACCAATTTTTAGGTGATTTCTTTGAAGAACTTTTAAACACTTCATGAAAGCAAGAAGCTGGACAATTTTTCACTCCAATGCCAATTGTTGATTTTATGATTCATGCACTTCCTATTAAACAAAAAATTCTTAGTAACATTCAAAATTCTGAGAATGAAATTATTCCAAAAATGATTGATTATGCTAGTGGAAGCGGACATTTTATTGTGGCATATATGGATTATGTTCAAGATTTTATTAACTCTATAAAAATCAAGGCAACTCAAACAGTTACTAAAAAACTTAATAGTTATAAAATCAATCCATTTAGCTGAGCTAGTCAAGCGATCATAGCTATTGAAAAAGATTATCGTTTATCCAAAACTACTAAAATTTCAACCTTTTTAAACGGTGATGGAGATGCAATTATTATTAACGGTGATGGAATTAATAAATTTAATTCGTCTGAATATGCAAATACTTTTCTATATTCAAATGAAAAAGAGAATAATATTTTTGATTTTGTTATCGCAAATCCACCTTATTCGGTTTCAGGTTTTATGAAAAACGTTAAACTGAACGGAATTAATCACCAAGATTTTGAATTATTAGCTTTTTTAGACGATAAAGCGTCTGAAATTGAGAT
Source organism: Mycoplasma sp. 3686h (assembly GCF_056781225.1). Taxonomy (NCBI): domain Bacteria; kingdom Bacillati; phylum Mycoplasmatota; class Mollicutes; order Mycoplasmatales; family Mycoplasmataceae; genus Mycoplasma; species Mycoplasma sp. 3686h. Next base: position 533,550 of record NZ_CM165562.1, read on the forward strand.
TTTGTTTATTGAGCGCACTAAGCAATTGCTTAAAGAAAATGGATACGCTTCAATTGTGCTTCCACGTTCATTTCTAACCGCATCTCAATATTTACATGCTCGAAATTACTTGTTAAAACATTTTAAAATTGTTTCATTATTCGAAAGTGCTGATATGACATTCAGCGGAACAACAACTTCTCCGATTATTTTATTTTTACAAAAAATAGAGCAAGATTTAAATAATCTAAATTATGATTTATTGATTATTAATTCTCCAAAAATGGTCTTTAAATCTAGTGCTGAAGAAAAGAATTTTTTAGGTTATTCTTTTAGTTCTAATCGAAATAAACTAGGAATTAGTATTTTAAATAATAATCTTGTTTTAAATTATTCTCCTATGATTAATGAGTTTATTACCACTAATAGTGTGAAAAAGTTACAAAAATATGCTTTTATTAAAAATATTAAAGATATTTTAGTTCAAAATAAAGAACAAAGTGCAAATTTAATATATCCACGCTTTCAAGCTCCTTTGGGTGGTTTTGTCTCGATAGGTTCAATTGTTGATGAATTTAATCCTGATATTAATATTGAACATTTAGATAAAGAAAAGATTAAATACATTGAGATTTCAGACCTAAAACAAGGGAAAATTGTACTTCAAAACAATAAGAAAGTCCGTTCAACTCGTTTAGCTCAAAAGGGAGATATTTTGCTTTCAAGCATGCCAAATAGCAATAAAATAGCAATTTGTGATGATACGTATTATATTTCAAGTGCAATTTATGTGCTTAGAATTAAAGACACTAAAATCAGAGATAATTTATATGAATATATTTTTCATAACAAAAATAAAATTATTGATGATATGAATGTTTTTTTAGATGGTTTTAAGATTACATATGGAAAAATTAACGAATATAACCTTAAAAACAATGTTTACGTTAAAAAAGATCAAATTTTTTAATCTCAAAAAACAAAAATTAAAGTGATAATTCTTAATAATCACTTTAATTTTTAAACTTGATTTTTTATATGCACAAACTGATATTATGCTGTATAAGTTTTCTTATTCTTTTAGTTTGTGCGTCCAAAATTAACTAGTATTTAGGTATAATTAAAATACTTTTTTGTAGAAACAATTAGAAAGGGTTGGTATGAGAAACAGTTTGAAATACGTCAATGGTAAAACAATGATATTAAATCATAAAAACGTTTTAGATCAATACTTTACCAAACCTGAAATTGCTCAAGATTTGTATAACAAAACTAAACAAATTATCTCTAAATATGAGGATATAAGTAAATATACTTGAATTGAACCTAGTTGCGGAGAGGGAGTTTTTTTGGATTTACTTCCAAAAGAAAGTTCAATTGGAATTGATATTGCACCTCAACGTGATGGTGTTGTCGAGAGTGATTATTTAAAATATAAGCTACCTGAAAATAATTTTATCGTTATTGGAAATCCTCCATTTGGTCATAGAGGTGTACTTGCACTTGAATTTATTAATTACTCAAAAAATGCTGATTTTGTGTGTTTTATTCTTCCAATGTTCTTTGAATCTAAAGGAAAAGGAAGTGTTCGTTACCGAGTAAATGGTTTAAATTTAATTCATAGTCAAGTGCTTCCTCGTAATTCATTTTACACTACTAACCAACAAGATGTTGATGTTAAATGTGTCTTCCAAATCTGATCAAAAAACTATACCAATCCTAAGATTCATAATTTTAATTGATATAGTTTACGAGATAAAAATCCTTTTTCAAAATATTTAAGTGTGTATACTGTTTCGACCGCAAAAAACCGTGAGTGTGGGAAAAAATGAATTTTTGAAGAAAAGGCTGACTTTTATCTAGCTTCAACTTTTTATAAAACTAATAAAGTAGTTTATGACTTTAAAGATGTCAAATATGGTAGTGGGGTTGCGATTAAAATCAATACTACTAAAACCCGAGAAATTGCTAAAATTAAACGAATATTCCAACAACAAGATTGAGTCAATTATAGCTCACTAGCAACTAATTCATGTCGGCACATTGGAAAAAGTCATATTTATGAACTATTGCTTGATAATGGATTTAAAAAGGAAGATTAAATGAGCGAAAAAGAATTATTGTTAAAAGTAATTGAAGCTAAATACATCGAGGAAAAACTTGATCAAAAAGATAAAAACAATATCTTTTGAAAAATTCAAGAGTTTGAAGCTAATGCGATTGGAACTATTGGAGAACGTTTTATCAAACAACTTTTAAGCAGTTGAAATATTAATTTTAAAGATGATAAAGAGGATAAAATAGTTCATAATGAATATGATATTTGAATTGAAAATCCTTATAAAATTTTGCTAGAAATCAAAACTGCACGGATGGGTAAAAAGAATTTAACCTTTCAATTCAATGGAATTAATCCTAGTTATAATTATGATTATTTGATTTGCGTTGGAATTACTCAAAACGATGTTTTTTATCAAATTATATCTAAAAACAATCAAATTAAATATGTGCACGATAAAACAAAACGTGGTTATTGGGTGCAAATTAATAATAATGAGAAAAAACTGGTTCAAATGAACCCAGGAAATGCAGTTAATTATAAATTAACTCTTAATTTAAATCAAATGAAACAAATCCAATATTTTAAACAAGAACTCTTTTTTCTTTTAAAAAATAATTAAACATTTTAAATTTCTATGTGACTTTGAGTTTGGTATTGATTAAAATGGTTCGTTGTTAGGTGAATATAGATTTTGTTTTTTGACCTTTCTAATTATTTTTAAAACAAAAAAATCACTAAATCCAATAATAAAAGAGGAACCTTTTTGCAGATTTAGAGATTTTATATAAGATAATTATTTTATTTTTTAAACAGTTTGTTACCAAGCTTAATGTATTGTGTAATTAGTTTTTCTACATAACTAAAACCAAGTTGATAAAAGTTGTTTGAATTTAAATCCACACGAACTTTTTCCAAAATTTTAAGTGGATCATCACTTCCACCAGCACTAAGGAAATTCTCAATGTAATTTTGCAATGCACTTGCTCCATTTTGTTTATATTGAGCAAAGAAATAATTAGCTACTAATTGTCCAATAGCGTACTTATAAACGTAAAAATCGTAATAAAAGTGCGGAACATAAATGCAAGCAAAAGTATTTTTCTCTGAGTATTTAAAGTTTTTAATTAAAGTATATTTTCTACTGTTATTAAAATAAATTTGGCTGAGTGATTTAAAGCTCGAAGAAGCTTTTCCAGCTTCAATTGCTTTATATAAATCATATTCATAATTTGATCATTCGACTTGTCGCATGACTGTGCCGATAAATCCATTAATCATGGTATTGAGGATTTGAAATTTGAGTTTGTCGTTATTTGAATGTTGTAATAAATAATCAAAAAGCATTAATTCGTTGAAAATAGAAGCAATTTCAGCTAGAAAAATTGGATATTCGCTATTAGCAATACTTTGACGAGTGTCGGAAAAATATGAGTGCATTGAATGCCCTAATTCATGCGCTAATGTTTCCACACTTTCTAAATCACCATTAAAGTTCATTAAAATGTATTTCTTTTCAATACCGTATGATGAACCAATTGAATATGCTCCTGAACGTTTCGAATGAGCTGGCATAAAATCAACTCAATTCTCGTTTAAAGCTTTATGAATTTGAGTATTATATTCAGCTCCAAATGGTTTAAAAGCTTGAGCAACTAAGTCTTTAGCTTCATCAATAGAATAAGAGGTTTTAACTTTAACTAATTCTCTGCGTGCATCTCAGGGATGATATTTTTCCTTGAATTTAAGCTGATAAAACTTTCTATGAGCTTGTTTGAACTTATAAAAAATGTTTTTTCTGCTTGAGACTTCTTGGTATAAACGTTGTAAAATGTCATCACTTACTTTATCACCATAAGTAAGCATTTGAGTTGCACTAGCGAATTTACGTAATTTAGCATCAACAGTAATACTTTTAAAGTGTTGATACAAAAGAGAAGCTAACGATTCTTTGTGCTTTAAGAATGCGTTAATATAGTTAAAATGTGCTTGTTTTCTTAATTGAGCATCGTTAGATTTTAAAAATTCAACTCGATTAGTTGGATTAAGTTTGTATGTTTTTCCTTTTAAATCTTTAATGGTTCCATAATCTAATTCACTATTAGTTAAAATAGAGAATACTGAGGCTAAAGATGATTTTCCAAAGGCTTGCTTTTGAACAAATTCTTCCACTTCATCTGAAAGTTTGTGCTCATAATCTAAAAGGGTATTTTCAATTGCATGTTTATATTCTTTGAGCGATTCATGCTCTTTTCAAACTTTCATTTTGTCTATATTTTGGTAAAAGCGATTGGTTTCACTTCCGAATTGTTCCATTAATTGTTCATTGAGAAAATCAAAATCTTCAGCTAGCTTTTTAAATTGTGCATTAACCACGTTAGTTGAAATGTAATTAGATATATAATTTTCAATTCTATATTCTAGAGCGGTTAATTGTTCAGAAAGCTTAATATCATTTAAATATTGCTCTAGTGAATTATATTTAGAATCTTTAATTGCAATTCGTTGTTCAAAAACTTGTTTGTATTGCTCAATTAAATGTTCAATACTTTGTCCTTGTAAAATATGTTCCAAATCAAAACGATATTGCTTGGGAATATCTTCATATTTACTATATTGCTTTATCTTCATAGTATAACACCTCAAAAATTGAAAAACAAGGATTGTTGCAAGCGATAAATGTTGCAAAAATCCTTGTTAAATATGATTAACAAAATTTTACAAATATTTAGCGCCAATGGTTACCCAAAGAGTAGAAATCTTTTATGTTTTTCTACCAACACTCAAAGTTGCCACTTTAAAATGTTTCGGCTTTTATACCCTTTCACTAATTTACGCATGCCTGCTAGATTAGTTACTGATGTTAAAAGCTCCTCTAATGTTTTGCATCAAACCTAAAGGTTGTCCTTTAAACAAATACATTTGTTTGTTTTTCATTGATAATTATAAACTAAATTGATTTTTTTCAAACAAAAAGAATAAAGCATCAATTTGATGCTTTTATGATTGAATAGGTTTATTTAGAAACGAATTTTTAAAACTTAAAGTGTCTGAGGTTCGCACTTTAAAGAGAATATTTGGGTCTCTTAATCCATCTTTAGCTTCATTTTTTGCAATTGGATAAATAGTAAATGAGAATTGTGCATTACTGTTTTCTTTTGGATTAACTATTTTACCAAGACTATCAACTTTTGGAGCATTGCTTCCAACTCCACTTTGACGATTGATATCTTTTGAATTGATATCAATAGTCGGAACTCGAATTGATGTTCAATTATGTGTTTTTTGATCGCTTGGATTGTATTTATCTAATTTAGTTTCAAAATAATCTTTTTTAGAATTATAAAATCCATTTGCATTTCAGTTTTTAGTTCCTGATGCAATCACTGAAATATGCACTTGAGGCATTCATGAACCATTTTTACGATATTCGCCAGTATAACCAATAATTTGTCCTTTAGTTACCTTAAGTGGGGTTTTAGGAGTGATTGCTACTTGCTGTTTGGTAGTTGAATCTAATTTGGTTGCATAATGATCCACGCTAGCAGTTTTCCCACTTCCTAGTTCAATTTGAGCTTGAGAAATACCTAAAGCAGTATTATTCAATGTTTTCTCTTGATCCAAACGTAAAAAACTAAGATAAGCATATTGTGAATCCTTAAAGTAAAGTTCTTTTTCTCGTGGTGAAAGGTTTAAATCAGCAACCTTAACTCTCATTAATAAAGCAGTTCCAAATCCTAGAGCATTTTTAGAATCATTCTTCTTATCATTTCACACAATTGCTAGAATTTCACCATCATATGGAGCAACAATTGGTGTTTTGCTTGGAGCAAGATAATCTTCACCTAAACTGAGAATATATGGATATGAAGGACTTTTTGAATAAAACGATCTTAATTCATCATATCCACCACTAAATAAGTTAGTTCCATACTGCGTGAATAATTGTTCATTAACGTGACTTAATTGTGGTAATGTAAAGTCGTTAAGCACAAAGTTATATGCTTTTAAATTGTTTTCTACAAAATCATTTTGTAGAAAATTAGCATATTTGCCAAGTCCTATGTGTTTAGTGAAGGTAAATTCTTGTGAATCGCTTGCACTTGTTATCTTAAAAGTAAATTTAGCATTCTTAGCGTCAATACTTTGATAATTAATTAATTTTAAATCACTAAATTGCTCTGGCTTATAAAAACTCAAATCACTTAAATTTAAGTTTTTAAAATTATATTCAGCTAAATTACTATCCTTAATATTGACCTTAATCAATCTAGCTAATTGTTCATTGAGTAAAAATGAACTTAAAGCAGTATTGTGATAGTCAAAATCAAGCGATACATCTGTTCCAATATTGAGTTGTGATTGATTGTCAATTTGTGCAATAATTTGTTCTTGTGTTGGTGAAGTTTGACCATTTTGCTTTAATTTATTAATTGCTTCTTGCACTTGGTTTTGATTATTTGAAAGTGCAACTCTCAGTGAAATTAATGCTTGATTTAAGGTTGAATTAAATGAAACATTATTGACAAAAACGTTAGTAATGATATGCTCATTTGTTCACAAATCATTAATTTTATCCTTAACTTGGGTTGGTAAATTAATTTTAAAGATTTGATTTAGCTGTTCATTTGATAAATCACTTAACTGATATTTGCTAGTTAGTTCAGTAACAACACTTTGTTCTCCAAGTGTTAAAGTTGGTTTGTTTGTGCTCAATAATTGTGTTAATTCGGTTAATTTACTTGTTAATGTTTTTAAATTATTATTTGTATTAGTTCCGAGATTATCAATAACAAAATCAATAATTCTGCTTTCGTATAAGCCTTTATTTTTGTCTAATGTATGACTAATTTCAATCGGGATAATTGTTTGAGTAATGTTATTAGGGTTTTGACGAATATTGTGATGTTGAATATTAAATGCTAATTGTTCAATTAATGCTTGATAATTTGGAAATGTTTGTTTAATTAAGTTTTTAAGAGCTGAATCACTAAATTGAACATGTTGACCAATATAATTGTTATTTACAAAATCATTAAATTCAATATCAGCTAAATTAGTATTTTGTGGAAATGATAAAAATGTTAAAGCAGAAGTATGATTAAGTTTTGCTTGAATTTCATCAAGAATATTGCTAGATGAAACTTGATTAGTTAGGGTAATATTGTAATTTACAGTTGATGGCGTTGGTTTAATAACAGGATTATTATTATTATTATTAGTTGGACCTGTGTTTGAGTTAGTAGCTGGTTTAGGCTCAGGCTGGTTTATAGGTTTGCTCGATTGATTTTGTGATTCATTCATTGAATCACTATTTTCGGACTCTTTAGTTTTATTTACGATTGTTGGATTGGGTTTTGATACATTGGTATTAGTTGGTTTTGAAGGAGCATCTGAAGAAGTTGTTTTACTTGCTTGGACTGGTTTTTGAGTTTTAGGAATGGGATCGGAATTTTTTGTTTCTTGAGGTTTTGATGGTTTGGGGTTATGGATGTTTGTTTTCTGTGGGGCGGAAGGTTTAGGAACAGGAACTGGAACTGGATTTGGATTTTTAATTTCTTGTTTTGGTAGAGTAGGTTTTGCAGGTGTTATTGGGGTTGATGGTTCTGTTTTTGGTTGCTCAGGTTGAGTTATTGGAGTAGGTTTTTTCTCATCTTGTACTGGTTTATTATTATCAATTGATGAACTGGTACACGAAGCTAAGACAAGAGTTGTTGAAACACCACTTAATACCGAAATTGGTAAAATGAATCTTTTAAATATCCTATATTTTTTCATAATTTATATTCCAATCATGTTATTTGATTATATTTTAAAAAGTACCCAAAAAAGCATCTATGTAGATGCTTTAATGTTAACTATTGTTCAATTTTAAATAATGAATCAATATCAAAAGCGTAAGTTTCTTTACTACGAATTTTAAATAAAATGTTTGGATCTCTTAAACCGTCTCTAAGTTCTTTATCTTGAATCGGAAGAACAGCAAATTCATAATTACCTTTACCGTCAGCTTTTGGGGTTAGAGTTTTTCCGGTTTTAGGGTCAATCGCTGGAGATTTTGGATTAGTTTGATGAGCAAAATCGGTTGAACTGCTTAAAACACCTTGAGCTCTAATTCCAGCTCAATTAAATTTTTGACCTTCAGGAGTGTATGATTTAAGTTTTGATTCATAATAATCTTTTCGTTTAGAATAAAATCCGTTCTCGTTTCAGGTTTTAGTTCCTGAAGCAGTTACCGCAATATGCACGTGTGTCATTCAACCACCATTTTCGCTAGTTTTACCAATATAAGCAATAGTTTGTCCTTTGGTAACTTTAAGTGGATTGGTTGGTGTGATTGGTACTTGTTTATTTTTTTTAGGGTCAAGCACGGTTGCATAAGTATCTATAGTAGTAGTTTTACCTGATGTGGTATCTCTTTTTTCAGAACTAATTCCTAATTCTTGATTATTAAATGTAAGTTCTTGATCAAGGTGAATCATTCCAATGTAAGCGTACTCTGAATCTTTAAAGTACATTTCTTTTTCGCGTGGAGAAAGATTTAAATCAGCCACTTTAACTCTCATTAAAAGTGTTGTTCCAATTCCTTCAGCAAGATTTTTAGCTTGATCAACATAATCATGATAAACAATTCCTAAAATCTCTCCATTGTATGGAGCTATTATTGGGGTTTTTTCGTTCGCTAAATAATCCTCTCCTAAGTGAAGTTGATATGGGTATCTTGGTGAAGAAGCATAAAATCCTCTTAATTCATCATATCCACCACTAAGAATTTTGTTTCCGTAAAGACTGAAAATTTGTGCATTAACTTTAGTTAGATCTTCTCTAGTAAGTGGTCCAGTGATAAAGTTATATGCTTTTTGGTTTTCTTCAACTAATTCTTGTTTAAAAAATTCAGCAAATCTTCCTAATCCAACGTGTTTGGTAAATGTGTATGTTTGCTTAGTTTTAGCATCTGTGGCTTTAAAAGTAAATTGTGCGTTTCTTGAATCAATAGCTTGAAAACTTTCAACACTTAAACTTGAAAATGCTTCTGGTTTATAAAAGCTAAAATCGTTTAAATTCATCGTTTTAAAATTATATGTAGCTACAGTTCCATCTTTAATATTAACCTTCACCAAACTTGCAAGTTGTTCGTTAAGTAAAAAATCACTAAGTGGGGTGTTGGTATAGCTAAAATCAACTTTAACATCAGTTCCAATGTTTAATTTAGATTGTTTACCGACTAACTCAAGCAATTGTTCTTTGGTTAATTGTTTGGAAGCGTTTTCACGTTCTTTAAGAATTTCAGTAACTTGGCTTGAATCATCTGAAACTGCAACTCTAAGTGAAACAATTGCTTGATTTAAGGTTGAGTCAAATGAAACATTATTAACAAAAATGTTAGTATCAATTTTATCTGCATCTCAAAGTTGATTGATTTTTTCTTTAACTGAATCAGCTAAATTAATTTCAAATAATTGGTTTAATTGTTCGTTTGATAAATCTTCTAAACGATAGTCTTTAAGTACATCTAAGACTGCTTGTTTATCACCCTTAACTGATACGCTTGGTTTATTAGTGTTCAATAATTGTGTTAATTCATTTAATTTATTTGTTAATTTTTCCAACTTAGGATCAATGGCTGAACCTAAGTTATTAATGGTAAAATCAATAGTTCTAAATTCATATAAATGTTTATCGCTATTTAAATCATGAATAACATCAATTGGAATAATGGTTTGGTTGATATTATTAACATTTTGACGAATATCGTGATATCTAATTTTGAATTTTAAAGTGTTAATAAAAGTTTCTTTGTTTGGAAATTGCTTTTTAAGCATGCTTTTTAAGGTGTTTTGGTCAAAATTAATATATTGTCCAATGTAATTATTACGTACAAAATCATTAAATCTAATTTTGCTTACATCCACATTTTCTGGGAATTTAAAGAATTCTTTTGAAGAAGTTAAATTTAATTTTTCTTGAAGTTCATCAAGCATATTGCTTGATGAAATATTGCTTGTAATGTCTGCTTTTAATTGATTAGAGTTTTCAACACTAGCACAAGAAGCTAGCACAAGAGCACTTGAAACACCACTAAGTACTGAAGTTGGTAAAATAAACTTTTTAAATATTCTGTATTTTTTCATAGTTTTATCTAACTTAATCCTCTCTTTGGATTGTGCTTTAGAGCACATATATGTTTTGTTTAACAATTAATCGACTATAAATTAATTGTTAGTTCAATACAAGTCTTATTTAGTTTTATATTAGCTTAAAAATTTAAATTAAAATTTAATGCACATTTTGGCATCAATAATTAATTTTGGTACTTTATTTATGTGCATGTAGTGAAATTTTATTGCTCTTAACTTAAATTATTAAGCAATAAAGAATGATAAATGGGAAACTAATAGAAACGAAGATCAAACTTCTAAAACCAGAAAAGACTTGTATTAAATTGATAATAATTATTTCTGATTTATATCAACTACTATTATACAAGAATAACCAAATATTAATTAATTTTCAAATTAAAAGAGCACCTAGTGTTTAGGTGCTCATAAAATGTGATTATTCATTAAGTTTAAATAATGCATTAATATCAAAAGTAAAAGTTTCTTTACTACGGATTTTGAATAGGATATTCGGATCTCTTAAACTATCTCTTATTTCAAGTTTTTGGATTGGGAAGATAGCAAATGAATATTTAACTCCGCTATCAATTCCTTTTTTGTTTGCATCTAAAATCGGATCTCCAGTTTGAGGATTAATTTTAGGGGTTGCTGAATTGGTTTGACGTTTTTCATCAAGTTGGCTATAGTATACTCCTGGTACTCTAATTCCAGCTCAACTATGTTTGCTTAAGTCTGGATTTTGTGGGTCATATTTATTTAATCTATTCTCGTAATAATCTTTTTTAGCAGATCAAAATCCATTTTCATTTCAATTCTTGGTTCCTGAAACTACTGTGGAAATGTGAGCATGAGTCATTCAACCACCATTTTCACTTGGATCACCAATATAAGCAATTACTTGTCCTTGTTTAACTTTAAGTGGGTTTTTAGGAGTAATTGCAACTTGTTTGTTGGTTTTTGGATCAAACACAGTTGCGTAAGTATCAACAGTTTCATCTGATTGTTCGACTATTTTATTGTTAACAATTCTTCTAATTTTGCTGGTTTGATCAATTTGTTGCGAACTAATTCCTAATTCTTGGTTTTTGAAGGTTAACTCTTGATCAAGGTGAATAATTCCCAAATAAACATATTGAGCATCTTTAAAGTACATTTCTCTTTCTTTTGGAGAAATATTTAAATCAGCGGTTTTAATTCGCATTAATAAGGTTGTTCCAATTCCTTCACCAACATGTTTAGTTTTATCTTTGTAATCATGGAACACTATTCCAAGAATTTCACCATCATATGGAGCAATAATTGGTGTTTTTCGTGGAGCTAGATAATCTTCTCCAAGGTGCAATTGATATGGGAATTTTGGTGAAGAAGCATAAAATCCTCTCAATTCATCATATCCACCACTAAGAATATTGCTTCCGTATTCGCTAAAAATTGATGGATTAACTTTAGAAAGATCTTCTTTGGTTAATGGTCCAGTGATAAAGTTATATGTTCTAGGATTTGCTTCTTCAAAATCTGATTTAAAAATATTAACATATTTCCCTAATCCTAAACGTTTAGTAAATGTATATTCTTGTTTAGTTTTACTATCAATTACTTTAAAAGTAAAATCGGCATTTTTAGCATCGGTTGCTTTAGTTTTTTCAAGCTTTAAACCTGAAAATTGTTCTGGTAAATAAAAACTAAAATCGCTAGGATTCATTTCTTTAAAGTTATATGTAGCAACTGAATTGTCTTTAATGTTAATTTTAATTAATGAAGAAAGTTGTTCGTTGAGTAAAAATGAACTTAAAGCAGTTTGTGCATAATCTAATTCAACCTTAACATCATCTCCAATATTAAGATTTGAAAAACTTCCAAGTCCTGTAACAAAATCAGCTCGAGTGAGTTTTGGATCTTCAGGTTTACGATTTTCCAAAACTTTATCTACTTCGGTACTATTATCCGAGATTGCAACTCTAATTGATACAAAAGCTTTGTTTAAAGTTGAATCAAATGATATTCCATTGACAAATATTTTAACCATATAATGATTTTTGTCTCAAAGGTCATTTATTTTTTTATCCACAACTTCTGGTAATGTAAGTTTGAACAATTTATTTAATTGCTCATTTGATAATTCATCTAAACGATAATCTTGTAAAACTTGCTGAACTACTTGCTCATTTTCGACTTGAATTGTTGGTTTATTTTGCTCAACTAATTGAGTTAAATTATTTAATTCGGTAGTAAGTTTTTGTAATTTAGGATCAGTTGCTGAACCTAAATTATTAACCACAAAATCAACAGTTCGATATTCGTATAAGTGTTTTTTACCTTGAAATTCGTGGATAATTTTAATTGGAATTAGTGTTTGATTTTTATTGTCAATGTTTTGACGAATACTGTGATACATAATTTCAAACTTGAGACTATCAATAAATTTGTCTTGATTAGGGAATTGCTTCTTAAGCAGGCTTCTTAAGAGCTCTTGGTCAAATTTTACAAATTGACCAATGTAATTGTATGTGATAAAGTTTGCAAATTTAATTTTGCTTACATCAACATTTTCTGGGAACTTAAAGAATTCTGAAGATGATGTTAAATTAAATTTGCTTTGAATATCATCGAGCATGTTGCTTGATGATATTTCTTTGCTTAAATTAATTTTTGGTTCTTGTGATGTACTGCTAGCACACGAAGCAAGAACTAAAGTACTCGAAACTCCACTAAGTACTGAAGTGGGTAAAATAAATTTTTTAAAAATCCGATATGTTTTCATGATTAAAAGTTTAATCCGTCTCCTTTAGTTAATTGATAAATTCCAATACTAATAAAACTTACAACAAATGGAACAGCAATTGTTAAAGCACTAGAAATTAGCATATGGAAAGCGTAATTTGAGTAATCATTTTGATAAAAGCGGGGGGGTTTTGTTGCGTGAAGGTTGGTTTTGTTTGCTAAAATTCCATAAATCAAGTTAATTGCACTGATAAATAAATCAATAAAGATATTAAAGGCAAAAAACCCAAAATAGCTAGAAATAAGAATAAGAGCAAAAACTACTACACATAAAGAGACAATAACATCATAGTGACTAAGTCCGTATTGAGGGTTTTGGATATAAAAAATAAATCCTAAAGTAACGCAAAATACAATGATAAAAATTGTTTCTTTAATTGCATATAAACCTGGACAAGTTTTTTGGAATCTTTTAAATATTTATAGTTTCACCTCAAGCTTCTTGAGGTGTTTTTCATTTTAATATTGATTGATATCGTTCAGTGTTATATCAATTGATGTAATTTTCTATTTCATTTTTAAGTTCTTGATAATTTATTTTGCTGTAATTTAATTTATTCAAACATTCGCTTTTAATGTTTGAAAAGAAATATTCTACCTCTCGGTTGTCTAATGAATTTCCGACTCTACCCATTGATATTATTCCGTTATTTTCTTTAATTGTATCAACAAAGAGTTTAGAAGAATATTGAACCCCATGGTCAGAATGGATGATTCATTTATCATTAAATTTAATGTTTTTAATATGAGACAATACTAAGTTAACATCGTTTGTTTTACCAATTTGTCAATTGATAATTTTTTAGTTCGATGATGAATAGCTACAGATAAATAAACGTGATTTTCATTCACGTCATTTGGTGCTTTAATATATGTCACATCAGTACTATTATATTTGCACTTTTTCCGTTATAATCTCTTTTTACTAAATCTGGATATTGTACATTTGTATTTTTGATTTCTAGTTTTCTTCTTGCTTTTCTAATTTGACAAATAAGAGTTAATTTTTTCATGATTCAGCCGATTTTTCTGGGTTCTATGTAAATATTGTATCTTCTTTTAATATAAACAGATAATCTTTCTCTTCCATAATTTTCTTTGTTTTCAAAGAAAGATTTAGTAATAATTTCTTCTATTTGCAATTGTTTTGTGTTGTGCTTGATTGGTTTTTGCTTATTCTTAATTTGATAATAATAAGTTGACGAACTAATTCTAAATTGGTTAAATGCAAGCTTTTTGCAAATTCCTTCTTTTCTATTTTACTAATGTCAACATTTATATTGTTTTCCTCGAATGTTTCTTCGTAAATTTCAAGAATTTTAATTATCTGATCCATAGGAACTTTGGTTCAATCGATTTTTTGTTTTTTCTTTGGTCTCCCACTACCTTTACCTTTTTTGGTGACTTACCAGTTTTACTATAAATCACATCATTGTTTTTTAAAAATCATTGTATTTACGATTGAAATATCTTCTTATCTGATCATCTTGAAAGTTCTTATTAAATTCCTTTATAGAGATAAACTTAAATTCACTTTTTGATATTTCGTTATTTTGATACTTTTCATAATATTCAAACCACTTTAATCATTGTTCAGGTTTCAATTGACTCATAATATACCTCGTTTTAATTATAAATTAAAAAGACACGCTCTCCAATTTACGTGTCCAGGTTTATATCCTAAAACTGTTGGTTCTTCTTTTTTGAAAATATCAATCAGGGTGAGTGATTTTATTTCCTCATTTTTAGCATTAATTCTACTCAAATACATTTTCATTGGATAAAATAGAGCTAAAAAGACACTTAGAGCTAAAATAAAACCAAAAAACTCTCCAGCAATTAAGTAGGCAATTCCTTTGTATTGATAATTAAATGAGTATGTTTTACCTCTAAATTTGAATCCTTGCAACACGGATTGCATAAATACAAAAATTGGGTTTCCAATTGGTGTTGGTGAACTATTGAATGAATATTTAGAGGTTGATCATACTTGAATATACATTACAAATGTAGCTAATGTAAATGCTGCTGAAAGAAAAAGTTTTTGGTGTTTAATTTTAAACGCTTTAGCAAGAAAAATGAATATTAACACAAGAAAAACTAATAGAAAGGAAGCTAACGCTTCAGCAAAGAACCCTTGACTACTCCATCAAACAGATAATAATTGTTTTGGTGTCATAAATATCTCTAATTATATTAAATTAACAAAACAAAAAATTTAATTTCATAAAAAATACACCCCTTTTAAGTTAGCATTTGCTGTCTAACTTTTGGGTTGCATATCATTTTAACCTGCTTAAGTAATTTTTATGCCTCACAATCTGGGTCGGCTTTACCGATTTCAATTCAATGAGATAGTAAGTTCTCTCATTCTTGGGGGGTTGAGCACTTTAAATACTCAATTTGATCGGCATCAATTGATAAATTATATTGTGGAGAGACTCCACTTTGAGTGTGGTGTATAAACCATTGTTTAACTTTTTCAATATCATCTTGAGCTTCGGCATAATTAACCATAAAATCAAAGGCTTTAATTTTACGTTTTTTTAAATCTACTAGCTCAGGATGCAAATAATCACCTTGATCTTCTTTTAAAAATAGAGCAATGATTTTATAACGCTCTGCGTTCATTAAATAAGCGTAAAGTTGTGCTTGCTTACGATATGAAGGATCAACTTCTTTGTTTCATTTTTCTATCTTAGATTCTCCAGCAGTTTTAATTTCTAAAACACAATTTTTACTTGGTAAAAACCCATCTGGAACTCCGATAATGTAATCGTTTTTCCCTTCAAAAAAGTTGTAATTATAATCATGAGCTTGATAATTTAAAATTTGTTCATTGGGATAAGCGGCTCGAAAAGCATCAAAGATACGGGGTTCTAAAATGGTTCCAGCATTAACATATTTTTTAGCTAAAACCGGAAGTTTAATCCGAGCAATATGACAAAAAGCTGAAAATTGTGATTTAAAACCACCAGTTAAAAGCACATCTCCAATCGTGCTTCCACCAATTTTTTTAAATCCTTTAAATTTATCAAAAGTTAATAATTCGGCATGAAAATGTGGGCTTAAAGTAACAATTTTCTTTTCTTCATCAATGACATAGTGAACGTTATTGTAGTATTTTCGTTTAACCATATTATCTCGCTAAGTAATTGTCATAAATGATTTTAGCGTACATATTTACTTTTTCAAAGTTAGCTGTTCAGTGTTGATCAATTAAAATGTTTTCAGGAATGATGTGATCAAAACACAAATTAACAATCTTATCAAAGCTAGTTTCGGTTGAATTATCATCAACTCCAGGAACAAATTTGGTTGCATCAAAGAATTTTTGAATCCGAATAGCATTAACTGAAACTTTTGCATTTTCTCCAACCATTTGTTGTAATTCGGTTAATGAACCTTTAAAAAAATCTAGTTCATTCGGAAAACGTAAATCATCAATTAAAAAAAGTGAGTTTTTTCCTTGTTTATTAACTTCTTTAATAATTTCTCTAATTTTATCCATTACTCGAGAACATCAAATGTTGTTATCAATATTACGTCCTACTTCACCCATTGCAATCCAAAGTGGACGCACAATTTCCTTGTTTTCTCCATCTCATTTAAGTTCAATTAAAATTGATTCAGTGATTTTTTTAATTGCTTGGGCAAAAGAGAGAATGTACACATTCCCTTTATAATCTTTTTCTTCGGCAAGTGATGCGATTGCTTTAGATAAAAGACCCTTTCCGCTTCTTCTTTTTCCGTTAATTAAAATAATTGAATGTCTGTTTTTTTTAACTTCCATAACCCTTCCTCTTTGACAAAAAATGCACTTTTAATTATTATAAATTAATGTATTTGAATTTAAATCAAACAAGCTAAAAAATTTTTTTAGTTCGTAAAAATGTGGATATTTAGTAAAAATTAAATTTATATTTAATAAAATATATTTTTTAGTTTGTGATGTAATTTCTGAGTGATTGATCATGTTTTATATAAAAAAATGTCCTTGAAATTGTTCTTGTGATTATGAATAAATGATTGATGAAAATTATTCAATTATGCTTAATTCATCTCTTCGATTGAAGTTTTGATGTATTCTTTTTCGCTAGGAGATAAATTATATTTATTAAATAATTGTTCATCGACTGCGCCTATCGACTGCGCTCAGTCTATGTCTGAGCGATTAGTAAAATTTTGCATTGGTACAAATTCGTAAACATTTTGATAAACATTTTGCGAAGATTTCATTAATGAAACTAAAAATCTAAAAAACTTGGTTTTAATGTATTTTTGTAAATTTTGTGCTTCTTGTAGTGTTTTAAAATTACCAATTGGAATCAACGAATCTGTGCATGCTGTTTTTTTACACCCGATATAGGGTTCTCTTAGAATTTTTTTATCTTGTGGAGGAATTCCTGCTGATTTAGCAATAAAGACTTTGTAATTATTAAATATCTCTATATTCTTAGTCACCTTATCTAAAGATATATATCTTATATTATTGTGTTTACACCTTAACTCATAACTGTTTTCAAAAGGTTCTTCCTGTGAAATTCTTTCAACTTCATCTGGTTTACCAACTATTCCGAATGCATTTCTTCCTTTTGTAATATTAGTTAAAGGAGCAAAATTTTCGTTTTTTACTTTATTTAAAATTTCGTAATGATATTCATTTATTAAAACTATATCTAAGTTATCTAAAAAGAGTTTTCTATTTGTCTTTTGAATTTTACCTGAACTAGAATACTTGACAAAATCAATTGTTTCATTATTGAATTTATTAGCTAAAAAATAACATACTCCTCCAGCAATTTGAACATTTTTAAAAATACTGTCCGAGTTTTCGAAATAATGCATTTGAGAAATATTGTTCTTTCACTTTAAATAATCACGAAGTTTTAAAAAAGAACCATCTTGGGCTTTACCTGTGAATCATCTTGCGGGGATGATTAAAGAATTATAACTATCTGATATTTCGTTAATTAATATTACATAATATGGAAATAATTGTTTTGAAAGGGAAAAATTTTTATTTTTGGTGCTTATCGCTTCTTGATATGGTGGATTCCCTATGACTACTCCAAATTTAATATCTCCACTTTTTTCTTGTTCGTCTATTAATTTAATTTGGCTAAATTTCTTATTTTGCTTAAGCAAATTGTTTATCTTTTTATAATCCATTTGACCATCCTTATTTTTTATTTTAGTTAGTTGTTTTGAATAAAAATTAGTGGAGATATTGTCTATATTTAAATCTAAAATTTCATAAAACTTTCTGGTGAATTCATATGCTATTGGAGATGTAGGTATTGAATATATTAAATCTTTAATTTTGTTGTGCTCATATTTATATTTAGTTTTTAGTAGCTCATATACAGAAACTGCATACTCACCAGATTTGCTAGCAATATCAAGAAATTTGTTATTATTTAAAACTATATTTTTTATTTCTTCAATAGGTACTAATTCAATCATTTTTCTGCAAATTTTTAAGGGTGTCATAACTTCAGATTCTGAAATTCTATCGAATTTTCGAATAGATCTAAATGCTCTTTCAAGTTTCGAGAGACTCTCGTCAAAATTAAGAGTTGATATATTTTCAATCTTATAATCTAAAACCCTTCTCTTAAACGGATTCATTAATTTAGATATTTTCTTGATTATTTCTTTTTTCAATTCTAAATTTTCAACAATTCTCTTATTTTCTTCTTTGTCTATCACATTTAAAATAGCATCTATTGAATCAACTTTATCTTTAGTTAAAAAGGAAAAAAATAATAATCTTTGATAGTAAGTCCTGATTTGACTTTCGAGTTTTCGTGTTTCTGAATCAGTCCTCAATTCACTATAAGAAGGTTCGTTTTGGTTTTTTGGATCATGATTACCAATATTTTCATCTAAGTCATAAATTTCTAAGTCTTCTTGTGGGCCTTGAACCGGATCAATTTCCAGTCCTTGTTTTGAATTAAAACTTCCTTGACTTTGAATCACAATTCTAACATCCGAATCATTAAGTATTGACAAATCAATCGGAATATCTAAAACTTCATCCAAAATACTTCTTTGATTATTGTATTCACTAACTATTTTTAGAATATCATTGGGTTCTACTTGATGAATTTTATTTTTATTCATCACAATAATTGGAGAAATGCGTAGTTCTTGAGCTATTCTATCTCTTAATTTACTATTTCCATTTTGTTCAAAATTAACATTATAAATGAAAGATTTTTGCTCTTGCATTCTAAACATTCTGTTTGGATCAAAATCTACAAGCAATGTTTGTGGCTTAAGATTCTCTTTAATTAAGTCACCATCTTTATTTTTTAATATGCGAATATATTGATTTTGAAGTCTAAAAATAGACTGATCATACTCTTGTGGTGAAGAACTATCCTTCAAATAAAGCATAGTATCTCATTGTTCCACGGTTGAACCAGTTAACATTCTATTTACTGTAAGCGTTAAAGTTTTTTTATTCTCTTTTTCACATTTTCGAATTTTATTTTTAACATCAATTGGTTTCTTATATTTTCTTCTTGCACTTAAACCTGAAATGTTTATAATCTCATAATCACCTAAGTTTTTAAAAATGCTCTTATTGGATTTAATGAGTTCTTCCATCGCATCACAAGAAGCACAATATGGTAGCACCATAACCATGTGTCTACACATATTACCTTTTTTAATTCTGTCATAATCCAAAAATCCTAGTAAATCTTCATCTTCTTTACTGCCATCAATTACCTGTAGCAAATCAAGTACTTCGTTTTGACTTATGAATTTTTTATACATTTCTTTTTGGTCTTTTATAATTGACTGTGGTTCAAATAAATCAGAAAGAGAAACGCTGATTTTTGTGCTTTTTAGCTCTTCCATTTTTCTACGTGAAGATTCGTTTGGGTTAAAAGCAAACCGAATCATTTGAGGAAAACCATAATAGGGATTATCTCATTCATTAACATTATCCTTATATAAATTATCTTTATTTCATTGTTCTTGTTCTTTAAAAATATCAGAAAATTGTACAAATGAAATAACATCTTCTTTTTCAAATTCACTACCCATTAAGATCTGATAAGGAGTGCCTGAGAGATGAAGTTTAATTTTTGCTTTTATAGAGTTAACTTGTTTTTCAGCTATTTCAAGATCAATCGTTTCATCATCTAATTTTTTAATATATTTTTGTTCAGACTTAGAATGAGATGTGTTTTCTATTTTTTGCCCAAAGGATTGAGCCCGTGCTCCAAAATGGGTTTCGTCAATAATTAATAAATCAAATAATTGATTTAATAATTCTTTGTGCTTAGCCTTAGTTTTGTTACCTTGAAGATCTTGTAATGTTAAAAATATAACTACTTTTTGATTCGATAATGTATCCTTAATTGCATTTGGATTTCTTGATAAATTCTCTGAATCTAAAAAACGATAATCTTTAAAATTACCAGCACTTTCAACTGTTTTCTTTCATTCTTCCTTAACATCTGCTTTGGCTGATACAACTAAAACTAAATTAGCCTTCATTTCTAATGCACAACAAAGTGCGGTAAACGATTTACCAAAACGCATCACTGCATACATTAGCAGATTGGTTCTTCCTTTTTGTCAAGCTTGTACAAATTTATCAACAGCTAATTGTTGATTTGGTCTTAATGTTCAAGATTCTCCTCTTTGATATTGGAAGTCTTGAGATGCTTTGTTATCAGTTTTGTAATATTTATATTTACCAGTATTCCTATTATAATTATCTTTAATATCTTCAATTGCTTTATCTATTTCCTGAGATATTGTATCTTTAAAAAATTCTTTACTGTAAAGAATTTTACTCGATAATTCTTTCTCTTGCAAACGTTGCTTATTTAAATCTTGTTCTAAAAATTGATGAATTGAAAAGTCTCTAAAGTAAATATTATCGTTAACAAGTGCTTTGTTTTCATATTTTTGCTCAAGACAGGGATAAATAAATCTTCATTCATTTAATCGAGTTAAAACCCCACGATAAGTATCTCCGATTTTTAAATAATTTGGAATGGTATTAGTTGAAAAAGCATATATGTATGGTTCAATTCGTCCTTGAATTATCTCATCTAATTCTTTCAAATTTTCAATCCTACTTTTGTTCATTGATTTTTAGCTCTCCTTAATTAAATTTTTAAAAATGACTTTCTTTTTGCTTCTTCAGTTTTTTATAACACATCATGTACTTGAATTAATTTCTTGTGAATTTGGAACTGCAAACGTTAATCCGTCCATTTGCCACAAATTTCACGATATAATTCTTGCTATTTTAAGCAATTCTTTATCACTAGGTTCTCTTTTAAGGGCATCTTGCATATAATCGATATAGCTATCTAATAGGTTTTGCCGAGCTATGAGCAAATTGTCACCTTGAAGTTCAAATCCATATACGCTTTCAAAAGCTCTTTGAGCTCATTTTAATCATTCTGTTTCGTTGTTAGTGTTTTCTTTGACAATTCGCATTTTGCGATCTAAAAGACCAATTCGCTCATTTATAGGGATATATGCTCCAGTAACTGTATCGTATCGACTGACTAAATATGGAGCTTCACCGCAAGTGATTTCTAATCGATTTTCATCAATATATTTTTTTCACGTTTTAGCTTTATTATCCGGAAAAACAATTTTTCTCTTAATTGCTCTTCAACCTTTGGATGTTTGAAGATTAAAAACATTCTTACGACCAAATCAAGCATGATCGACAAGATTATTCATTTTATTACATAATCAACTCGGGGTAAAAACTTCTGCTTTAGTTCTAGTTCTTAAGGTCTGATTCTCTCGAGATTTAAGAACTCTAGGTTGAATTAAATTTTTATTAACCCCAGTAATTAATTTATATTCAATGGTTGAGTTTGGAGAATATAAAGAACCTAAATGTTCATAATCATTACTTGCTCAGATAATGTTTTTCCCTGTTGTACAATCGAGTAAAAGAGTTTTTAGAATTTTCTCATTTCATTTTTGTTCTTTTTCATTAGTTGAAAAATTCATCTCGCTCCTTTAATAAAATCTTGATTATGCCAGTACTGAAATTTTACAAGAAACAGTGATTTATTATTTTTTTTATGAAAAAATTAAACATGTTATTCATAACATGTTTAATTTGCTTATTTTAAATTAATTAATTCCCCACCAAAAATAGCAGTTTTAAAATTTTCTCCATAAACATCTTTTAATCGTGAACGATATGATACCTTTTGATGTTTGTATAAATCACTAGAAGTATGGTCAATTAAATTAAATGGTTGAATCATGGTACCAGTACGATTTGATAAAATTGGCATGTTTAATGCAAAAGGTTGAAACAAGGCAGTTGAAAATGATTTAATTTGGCCTTTATCATTAACAAATTGTTGGTCTTCGTTTAAATGACCAAGTAATAAACCAATCGGGAGAGCTTGTTCATTAATAATTAATGAACCTGAAGAACCTGGTTTAGGCCCATTTTCAATATCAAAACTATTCATAAATCCGTAAAATTTCATTCCAACTTGATTATTGAAATATGCTGAATCATCATCAAAAGATTTCAAGTGGAAAAAGTCTTCATATTTAAAGTTTAATGGGAGGGTGCTGGATTGAGAACCTAAAATATTTCTTTCTGAATTTTTAATTGTTTTAAAAATTGATAAGTTCCCACTTTCTAATGAAGGATATCCATAAGAATATAAGTTTTGCGGAGCTAAACCATATTGATAATTATTTAAGTATTTAGAAACTAAATCACTCACTTCTTTAGCGTTTTTGTTATGTGATAATTTTGAAAGGTTTTGTACAGTTGCGTAATCTAAAGTTGCGTATGGAATGGATTTATTATCAAATAAATACGAATTAGTGTTTTGGGTATCTTTGAATTTGAGAATACTTTTATTCACTTCATTAATTGCACTTTTAATTTTTTGTGCTAAAAAAGGAAGCACAATATTATTTGGATAATATCTTTGAGCATATAAAACGTCTAAATCCACATCCATTTCAATGACTGAAAAATCAGAGAAATATTGTCCAACTGAAGCTGGTACTGTTTGTTGATCCATGAAATTTTGTGCTAAAAAGAAATTTTTAATTGTAACATAAGGATTATTAAAAGGAAACAAAACATTAATTCAATTTGCTGGAGCTAATGTTTGATTTTTATCATAAGCATTAGCGGCTCAACCAAGCGAAAATCCATAAGGAATATATTTTTCTAATTTTTTAGGTTGTTGATAGATTTGATAATCGTTTTTTGTAAATAATCCTGAAGCTACGTGATAATTGGTTGCAAAATATAATTTAAATTTTCTTTTACTAATATGTGCATAATCCAATAACCACATGGTTCCACTATTAGCATGTCTTATTCCAAGACTAGGATGCTTTGGATCTGGTTCTGTATAATATCATTTCAATGAAAAGGTTCGTTTTTTAATTGATTGAATGTACTCATCATTATTTTTAAGATAAGTTTCTTTTGACGCTTGAGTGGGTGTAAATTTAACTAAACTTTCTTCTTTGACTGGAGTTAGAATTGGTTTAGGTTTAGGTTGTGGGGTTGGTTTTACGACAGGTTGAACAGGTTTAGGTTTTTCTGGATCCAATGTTTCTTGAGGTTTTGACGGTTTGGGTTTAGGAGTATTTATTTTAGCTGGAATTGAAGTCTTTGGTGGGTTTGATGGTTTAGGAGCAACAGGAACAGGAACAGGAACTGAATCTGGTTTTTTAATTTCTTGCTTTGGTGGAGTAGGCTTTGCAGGTGTTATTGGGGTTAATGGTTCTGATTTTGGATCTTTTATCTCTTTGTTTGGATCGACTGGTGTTTTTGGAGTATTACTAGGATCTTCAATTGGTTCAATTTTTGAAGGGTCTTTGTTTGAACCATTTAAATTAGGATCAGGATTAGGATTTGGTATTGGTTCAGTTCGTGGATTAAGTGGCGGAGTTAAAGCTTGTTCACTTGATTGAACTGGATTATTCAAATTACATCCTATTAAACCAATTGGCATAATAGGACTTAAAACAAGTAATAATTTCTTAATCTTTAACATAGTATCTTAATTATAACTTTTTATTTAATTATTTAAAAAAATGGAATTAATCAAATAAAAAACACACTTTTTTAAAAAATGTGTGTTTAGTTCAATCGTTTATTTCTGTTTAATTTCGACAATTTTATAAGCTTTTCGACCTAGTTTTTTGGTTTTTTCTTTATCTTTTCTAACTTGGAAGATTCTTCCGTTAATTTTGTATGCGATACGGTCTCCAGCTTCACGATTGGTTAAAATATGAGCTGGAATTTTGTCCTTACCATCTTTAGATTTAGGATAAATATGATGCATGTCCCAACCAAATTCTGATTTAGCATCTGCGTATGCTGATTTTTTAATTTTTCTTCCGGCAAAATCAAGTGCTTCTTCTTTATCACCAAAATATTCTTTTCATAGGGTTTCATTTGTCATTTCTTTCTCCTTATTAATATTTAATTATGTTTATTTTATTATTTGTATTCCAACAAGAAAAACATTTGTGTTTTAGCAATTAACCAAATTTTAATGCTAAAACCACTATTACAATAACTACAAAACCTATACCGGCTAAAAAGTGCATTTTATAACTCCTTTTCTTGTTTTATAAATATTTTAATCCCTTTTAAAAAAATCCCTTTTACTGAAAAAATGTGGAACATTTTTCAGTTTTTAAGTGCTTTAAGTAATTATTTTTTATAAATTGAAGATTTAAATTGATTAAATTTGCACAAGAGTGAATTCATTATTATAAGATTTTATGCAAGTATTAATGAAAATTTAAGTTCGAATTGATAAAATTATTATAGAAAGGAAGTAAATGAAAATAACAAGTTTATTTAAGAATGAAGATACTATTTTCATTGATAAAGAATTTGACTCAAAAGACAAAGCAATTTTGTTTTTGAGTCAGGAATTAGAAAAGAAGAAATACGTTTCAAATGCTCAACGAGCATATGAGCTTTTTTGAGAACGTGAAAAACAAGCATCAACTGGAATTGGTGATCAAATTGCGATGCCACATATTGGATCATCGATTGTTTTAGAAAATACATTAGTTTTTGCAAGAGTAAAAAATTTAAATTGAGAATCCTTAGATAATCAAGATGTTAAATACATTTTTGGAATTGTATTATCTAATGATGATCGTGAAAATAAGCATATATTAATTATGCAAAGGCTATCTGTACTATTAATTAATCCACAATTTAAGGAACAATTAGCTCAAATTAGCACTCCTAAAGAGTTCCTAGAACTTGTTGATAAATTTGAACAAGAAACAAGTGAAAATCAAAAACAAACATCTAATGATTACTATGATATAGTCGCTGTAACTGCTTGTCCAACCGGGATTGCTCATACATTTATGGCTAAACAAAAGCTATATGAACAAGCTCAACAAATGAATGTTTCAATTAAAATTGAAACCCAAGGAGCTGATGGAGTTGATAACAAATTAACAGCTCAAGAAATTGCTAATGCCAAAGGAATTATTTTAGCTGTGGATCGTGAAATTGAAAAATCACGGTTTTCTCATAGTAATAATGTCCTTGAAATTTCAACACAAAAAGCAATTCACAAACCACAAGAACAAATTAATAAAATCCTTAATAACCAAGGAACTAAATTGCAAGGTGTAACCCAGAGCAATGATAATAATGAGGCAGCCATGACCTTTGATGGATTTGCTGGTAAAATGTGACGTTCATTAATGTCTGGAATTTCACACATGCTCCCATTTATTATCTTTGGTGGAATCATGTTAGCGATTGGTTTTGTTATTGATATGATTATCGGAGCTTCAAATGGAGTTGATTTAAACTCTGCAGACTTTTTAAAAAACTTTGGATTTAATTATTCAGCTTCAAACTTAGTCTTTTCAATTGGTAAAATTGCTCTTGGACTAGCTGTACCAGTGCTAGCAGCTTATATTACTTATGCTTTAGTAGGACGTCAGGGATTGCTGCCTGGATTTGTGATTGGAGCTATTGCTAGTGGACAATTAGCAAAAACATATAGCTTTTTAGCTCCAAGCATTGCTAGCTCAGGGGTTGCTAATCCTGATGGTTTCTTAGGAACTGGATCAGGGTTTGTTGGAGGAATTTTTGGTGCTTTTTTTGCCGCAGCTATGGTTATAATATTTGCTAAATACATTTTTGGTAAATTGCCACAAACCATGCAAGGAATCAAAAACATTCTCTTTATTCCTTTATTTGGAACTTTAGCAATTTCAATTTTATTTTGAGCAGTAAATATTGTCCTTATTTACATTAATTTAGGATTAGTTTTATTCTTACAATTATTCCAAGGAAAACCATACTTAGCTTGATTGCTTGGATTAATTCTAGGAATTATGATGGCCACAGATTTAGGTGGGCCAATTAATAAATCAGCATATATTTTTGGTACCTTATCAATTGCTTCAAGTGGTCCAAGCGGCAGTGTAGCTATGGCTGCTGCAATGATTGCTGGAATGGTACCTCCACTCGGAATTTCACTTTCAATGTTTATTAGTAAAAAGTTATGAACAAAAGAAGATCGTGAAGCTGGTAAAGTTTCGAATATTCTCTTTGGACTTTCATTTATTTCAGAAGGAGCTATTCCTTATACATCAAAAAATCCAAAAGTACTTGTCCCTGCTAATATTGTCGGTGGAGCTGTTGCTGGATTAATTTCAGCAGCTTTAGGAGTGTCAATTATTGCTCCTCATGGTGGAATTTTTGTCATCTTTCTCGCTAAAAGCACCTTAGTAAATGGTCTTGGATTACAAATTTGACTAGGAATTTCATTCTTTATTCTTTCATTAATTGCAGGAACTTTAGCTTCAGTAGGAACTATTTGATTAATGAATTACATTAATCGTAGAAACTTCAATTTAACTAACAAATTTAAGTTAAAAAAAGACCAACCAACAAAGGCAGTTAAATAGTGATTTATACACTAACACTCTCACCATCTGTGGATTTGTTAATTAATTCAAATGAATTTGAATTAGAGAAAGTAAATCGTTATAAACAATTTATAATGCTACCAGGTGGAAAAGGTTTAAACGCTAGTGTTATTTTGACACGTCATGGGTTTGAAAATAAAGCTATTACACTCTTTGATAAACAAACATTTACCCAACTTGAACCGATTTTTCAAGCTGAAAAATTAGATATTATTAATATTAACCTTGAACAACAAACCCGAATTAATATTAAATATTATGGTAAAACTACTAATTTTGAGCTTAATGGCCCTCGGGCACAAGTTACTAATGAGCATTTGGAGCAAGTTTTAAACATTCTTAAAACTTTAACTCAAAATGATGTCTTAATGTTAATGGGAACTGCTCAAGAAGAGCAATTAATACAGATTTTAAAAATTTGTAACCAAAGAAAAATCAAAGTGATTTTAGATGTAGAAAGTGATAATTTTTTACAATTACTTGAGTATAAACCATTTTTAATTAAACCAAATAAGCAAGAGCTCGAAAAAATCTTTAATGACCAAAATTTTGATTCTAAAGAGAATTTGATTCAAGCAATGAAAAAATTACAAACATTAGGTGCAAGTAATGTGATTGTTTCGCTTGGTGAATTGGGTTCGTTTTTGCTTAGTGATCAAAATGAAATTTTTCATGCTCAAAACAGTACTTTAATCAAACTAGTTTCAGCCACTGGAGCTGGTGATACGTTAATTTCTATGTTTGCAGCTTATTATTTAAATACACAAAATGCACATGATTCGCTTCGTTGAGCAAGTGCAGCAGCTACTGGAACCGTTCAAAGTGCTTGATTAGGTGAACAGAAATTAACCTTATCAAATTATGAATTCATTTTAGTTAATAAAGAATAACAAAATCACTAATACCTCTACTTAATTAGGTATTAGTGATTTTTAGAATATTAAATTATTGAGTTTAAAGACTTTTAGGGAGATCTTGGTATTCGTATTGTGGAGGATTTTTAAAATACAACAATGTGTTTTCGTATGAGTTAAGGTCTAATCTAAATTGTTTTCTTCATTTATGTTCTGAGTTACGTTCTAGAAACAAATCAACATCATCTTCAAGTTCGTAAGTTTTACCTTTTTGGTCTCGATGTTCTGAATAATCAAATCAGGTTAAATCAACAATTTTTCAACGATTATCAATAAACACTTCGTTTCAAGCATGATATCCACTAGATACGATTGAACTTGGAGTTCCAAAGTATGCACCGCCAACAATTCTTACTGGAATGTTCAAAATAGTCAGTGCAGCAGCTAAGTTCATACTGTATCCAACACATTGAATTTCTGGGTCATTAGTGAAAATTTGAGTTGGATTATAAAAACCGTATCCATTATAATTGTAATGAACTCCTTTTGGAGCACTAAGATATAGCGAATTTGCAACAATATAATATGAAATTGCTTTAATTTTGGTTTGAGTGTCTCAGTTTTTATTAATGATTTTAGGTAAAACTTCTTTTCACTGATTAAATCATCTTTTATATTCTGGAATTGGATTAATTCAAGGGTCTACACTTCGTCGTTTTGCTTGTTCCTTAGTTAATGAGGTGGTTTTATCATAGTGAATTTTCCCTAGTATTGGATCGCTTTGTTCAAATGAAGTATGCTCAGGAGTAATTAAATCACTATCAAGAGTTCGATAAAGAGCTTGTGAAAAGAGGTTTGGTTTTGCAAATAACAAATCATTGTAAATGTTTGTATATTCAAAAACATAATTGTAAGTTTTTACATCAGCATATTTTTGATATTGATTAAATTTATCAAAATCGAAATTAGCAATTGAACTATTCTTTCAATATTTGTAATATTTATCATCTAATTTAACAACTCCACTCCCTTGAGACTTTTTAATAGCAAATTGGTATTTTAAATTAAGTTGATTAATATTTTCAACAACTTGTTTGATCTGATAAGATGAATTCTTAATTTTGGTTTGGTTTTGGGGATTTGAAACATCTTTATAAGTGACTTTATCAGGATTTTGTGGATTAAGTAATCAAAGATCAGAATATTTATCCGTTGCAAAATTGATTTGTCTTTGAATATAATCACTAATCACTTTGTTGTTTTGAAACTTTGGATTAATTGCTAAGGCTTGAATATCTTGATCGGTAATTTTGTTAATTTGTTCACTGGGTTTAACAAAAATTCAATTTCACCGTTTGTAGTATTTCAATCAACTAGCAACATATTGATCATTAATATTCACTTTTCAAAAATTACCACTATGATATTTGCTGGGTTCTAAAGAAAAATGATTGTCTTTATCAATTCCTCATTGAAAAAGAACAGTTTGATTTGAATTGTTCTTATAATTATCTAAAATTTTTTTGAGTCTTGCAAGTGGTTGTAGATAATATGGATGCTTTTGATATAAATCAATTTGCTCTTGCAATTTGCTCTTATAAAAATCTTTTAACAGTTTTTCAAGCTTATCATTAATATCTGTTTTTTCAAGGTTTATTGACATTTCTTTTAGCTTTTTGATTCATTGTTGTCTTTCTTGATTTGAGGATAATAATTCATCAATATTAAAAAAGACTTTTTGGTATTGATTAAAATTATCAAATAAAACTTGAGAATTTGAGCTAATTATTCGCGAGTAATCCATGGAAGTTTTAGCTTGGTTAAGTTGATTAATATAATCATTTAAAGATGTCAAAAACTCTTGTGACACTGGAATGTTTTGACTTTGTGAAATTATTTCATTAAACTTTTGTTTAATAGATTGTAAATTATCTTGTTCTTGTTTAGAAATAAGTTTTATTTTTTCAGGTGGGTTTGCTTCTTTTGGTTTTGGTGATTCAGGTGCAGAATTTTGGGGGTCTTGACCTGGTTTTTTACTATCTGTAGTGGGTGGATTGGTTGGAGGAGTTACTGTGTTTGGAGGAACTGGAGAGGGAGTTTTTACTAATCGAGTTGAAATATTTGAAGGATTACAACTCTGTAAGAGTAATGTAAAAATAACTGAAGATGCAATAATTGCTCGACTAGTTAAAATTGGTATTCATTTTGTCTTTTTAGAGTTAAGCAATCGAAACAATTTCATCTTAATTAAATTATAAAGAAAAATCACAATTTATAATTGTGATTTTACGTGGGTACTTAATAATTTGTAAATTATCTTTTCATTGATTCAAGAGAAAGTTTAAGACTAGCTGCACGTGCTGCTTCTCAAATAATTTCTCCATATGTTGGGTGGGGGTGAATAGTGTGTGCAATTTCATGCACGCTTAATTCTTGTTCCATTGCTACAGCAATTTCAGCAACATAATCGGTTACATTTGGACCAACCATTCAAGCTCCAAGAATTTCACCAAATTCTTTGTCAACAACAAGTTTGACAAATCCAACATTATTCACCGAAGCAATTGCTTTTCCTAAACGTTCAAATGAATATTTTGAACTAAAGACATTTTTACCTTGAGCAATAGCTTGTTCTTCGGTAAGACCAATAAAGGCAATTTCTGGACTAGTGTAAATGCATCCAGCCACTGATTTAGGGTGGTATTGACCTTTATGTTCATCACCTAAAATATCAAATACTGCAGTCATAGCATGTGCATAGGCTACGTGAGCAAGCATTGCTTGTCCAGTCATGTCTCCGATTGCATAAACTCCAGGAACATTGGTTCTAAGGTGCTCGTCAACAAGCACTTCACCACGTGAACCAAGTTTAATTCCGGCTTCTTCAAGTCCTTGAGTATTTGGTGTACGACCAGTAGCAGTAAGGATTAATTCTTGTTCAAGAACTTTTTGTTCTCCTTTAACTTCTACATAAAGTTTATCATTTTCAAATTTTTGAGTTTGAGCGTCAAATAAGACTTCAACTCCAAGGTTTTTGAGCATTTTAGCTACTTCAACTGATACTTCTTTATCAGCAGCAGGAAGTAAACGATCTGTGTTTTGAATAATGGTTACTTTAGTTCCAAGGACTGAGAAAATGCTTGCAAATTCAAGTCCAATTACCCCTCCACCAATAATGGTTACTGATTTAGGACGTTTTTCACTTCAGTTAATTGCTTCTTTTGAAGTAATAATTTTATTATCTTTATATCCTTGCTCAAATCCAGGGATTTTCATTAATTTGTTAGCTGAAGAACCCATAGCAAGAATTAAATGTTTTGCACGGTATACTTTACCTTCAACTTGAACAACACGATCTCCGATAACTTTAGCTTCTCCAACTAAGGTTTTAGCTTTAGAAGCTTTCATTAACATTTGAACACCCATTGAAATTTTGCTTACCACGTCAGCTTTACGTTTGTGCATTGCAACTCAAGTTTCGTCTTCAGAAACTTGTTGCTCTTTGCTTAATACAATTCCGTATTGACCTGAGTGTTTAATGTGTTGTACAATATCAGCGGTTTTAAGAAGAGTTTTAGTTGGAATACATCCAGTGTTTAAACATACTCCACCCCAATTAACTTTTTCAATAATTAAGGTTTTTAACCCGCTCTTACCAGCTTCTTCAGCGGCTAAATATCCACCAGGACCTGACCCAACGACAATGACATCATATTCTTCGTCAACTTTACCTGTGTATGGTTTAACATCACCAGGTGTTGTGCTTGATGTTGGTTGTGTAGGTTCGAGAGCTTTTGGTTTTTCTTGTACAATTGGAGCTGCTTTTTTAAAGAAGTTAAGGTCGATTAAATCATTGTTTACTACTGATTCACCGACAACGCTAGCTCCGCCTTCTGATGGTTTTTCTTCTTTAGCAGGTTCGCTTGTTGGAGCAGAAGCTTCAGCACTATCTCCTGAACCATCATCAATTAAGAAAATTTCTTGACCAACGTGAATAACATCACCTACAGCCATCATAATTTGAGCGATTTTTCCATTTACTGGAGTGGTGATATCTGAAGTAACCTTATCAGTTTCAACGCTAAAAAGATTATCTCCTTCTTTAACTTCTTGTCCAACTTTTACATAAATTTCAGCAACTGTACCTTCGTGAAGACCTTCACCAATATCAGCAAATTGAAACTTATACATATTAGTACACTCCTAAAACTTCAGGTTTTTCAAGTAATTCTTTTACTCTTGAAGCAAAACGACCAATTTCTGCTCCATCAATTCAACGGTGATCAGCTGCAACAGTAATATACATCACTTTCCCGGGTACTACTGCACCATTTTTTACTACTGGTTTATCAATAATTGCACCAACTCCAGCAATTGCAAGTTCTGGATAGTTAATAACTGGAACTCCGAATAAACTTCCTACACTTCCATAGTTAGTGATGGTAAATCCAGCACCTTTCATTTCGGCAGGTTTAATAGTTTTTTCACGGGCTGCTTTAGCTAAACGAGCAATTTCTTTGGCTAAATCTAAAACTGATAATTGGTCAGCTCCAGGAATTACTGGCACCATTAATCCAGCTTCAGTATCAACAGCAAACCCTAAGTTAATCACACCAGGAAAGTCTAATGTTGATTTAGCTTCATTGTATTTAGCGGTAAATTTAGGAAATTCTTTTAAAGCAACTGAAACTGCTTTTAAAATATATGGTAAAAAGGTAAGTTTTACACCGGTAGTTTTGAGCACTAAATCTTTAATTGATGAACGTAAATCTCAAAGTCTAGTCATATCAATTTCATGAACTAAATTAACATATGCAACATTATCCCATGAATTAGTCATAGCTTTAGCAATTGCTTTTCTAATTGGAGTAACTGGTTGTGAGTATGGTTCTCCAGTTACAACTCTTGGTGCTACTGGGGTTGGGGTTGGAACAGCAGCTCCAGTAGGAGCCGCTGTTGGGGTAGGTGTACTTACTGGTTGTGGGGCACTTGGAGCACTTTGTTTTGGTTGAGCTGCAAATGCTTCTAAATCAGCAAGTAAAATTTTTCCGTTTTCTCCGCTTCCTTTAACAAGAGAAAGGTCAATACCAAGTTTGGTCGCTTTTGCACGGACAATAGGGGTAGCTTTAATCATTATTTCTTTTCATCTCCTTCTCTTTTAAATATTACATTTCATATGACATAACTTCTTTAATTTTGTCAATGATTTTTTCATCATTAATTGCGTGGAAACTTTCTCCTTTAGGAAGAGGAACGGTAATATCGTATCCAGTTAAACGGAACATTGGAGCTTGAAGGTACTCAAAAGCTTTTTCGTTAACTCTAGCCATAATTTCAGCTGATACTGAGAAACTTCTTACTGCTTCATGTACTACAAGTAATCTTCCGGTTTTCTTCACTGATTCAACAATAGTTGCATGATCAAGTGGTTTAATAGTTCTTAAGTCGATAAGTTCTACTGAAATTTCTGGATTTGTAGCTTGAAGTTTTTTAAGAGCTGAAAGTGAATCGTGCACTTGAGCTCCGTAAGTTACTAAAGTTAAGTCGCTTCCCTCAACTAAAACATTAGCTTTTCCAATTTCAACTTCATAGTATTCAGCAGGAATTTCTTGTTTTCCAGCACGATAGATTTTTTTGTTTTCAAGGAAAATAACTGGATCTGGATCGTTAATAGCTGCTAAAATTAATCCTTTAGTATCATATGGGAATGCAGGCATAACAACTTTAACACCTGGAACGTGTGAGTAAATTGCTTCAAGAGCTTCTGAGTGGTGTTCAAGAGCTCTAATTCCTCCACCCATAGGCATTCTAATAACAATAGGTACGTGTAAACGTCCTCTTGAACGGTTTCTTAATCTAGCTGCTTGAGTGAAAATTTGTTGCATAGCTGGGAATGAAAACCCTTGGAATTGAATTTCACCAATTGGTTTTAAACCTGCTAATGATGCACCAATAGCAACCCCAGCAATAGCCGCTTCAGAAATAGGGGTATCAAAAACTCTATGAACTCCGTATTTTGCTTGAAGACCTTGAGTAGCACGGAAAACTCCACCTTCAAAACCTGCGTCCTCTCCAAATAAAACAACATTTGGATCTCTTTCCATTGCAAGATCAAGAGAGTGAGTTAAGGCTTCGATATTGTTAAAAACTTTTGTATCAGACATTAGTTAGCTCCTTTTTTTGATCAATAATTAATAGCTTCTTGTTTTTGTTCTTGTAAGTATTCTGGAAGTTTATCGTAAGTGTAGTCAAAAATATCTTCAAGTTTAGTATTAATTTTGGTCAAGCTTTCTTCGTAAGTTTTTTTAACAAAATCTAGAGATTCAGCTCAAATTTTAGTTTTAAGTTCTTCATTGAAAATACCAAGGTCAGTTAAGTATTTTTCAAAACGGTGCATTGGTTCTCATTTTTCGTGTTCTTTTTCTTCGGTTTCAGTTCTATAAACTCTTGGGTTATCTGAAGTTGTATGTGGACCTTGTCTTCAGGTTACAAATTCAACCACGATTGGTTTGCTTTCATTTCTAGCATATTCAATAGCATCTTTAATAGCTTCATAGCTAGCTAAAAAGTCGTTTCCATCAACTCTAATTCCAGCACATCCATAAGCAGCTGCTTTAACTGAAAGTGTTGAAGATACTGATTCAAAGTGGTTTGGTGTTGAAATAGCTCATTGGTTGTTGTTAATACAGAATACTGCAGGTCATTCTTGGACAGCGGCAAAGTTAATTCCTTCTGAGAATTCTCCTTCAGTGGTTCCACCATTTCCGATAAAAGTAACTGCAACTCCACCTGTTTTGTGGTGTTTCATTCCATATGCCATTCCGGCAGCATGTGAAATTTGTGCACCAATAACAATGTTAATTGGAACTACGTTAACTCCTTCAGGCATGTAGCAACCTCATTCGTTTCCGTTTCAGTAAAGCAATTGGTTGATCATTGGTACACCAAGTGCTAACATTGTTGCATTTGATCTAAAAGCTGGAACTAACCAATCTTTTTTATGATCCATAGCATAAGCTGTTGCTACTTGAAGTGCTTCTTCTCCAAAGTTTGGAGCAAATGTTAACATACGTCCTTGTCTTTGAAGTTGAAGCATGTATGTATCTTGTTGTCTTGATAAGACCATCCATTTATATGCTTCAAGTAGTTGATCATTAGATAATGGAGATTTGTATTTTTTATCGATTAAATCACCGTTAATATCTAAGATTCTAATCATTTCATTAGGATCGGCCATAACTGTGTATTTACCGTCTTTATCTAATGCATATTTGTATTTATGTGACATGTGATTCCTTTCATTCATTTCTTTGTATTCTAATTATACTAATTATTTAGTTATTTTCTGATAAATAG
Organism: Mycoplasma sp. 3686h; assembly: GCF_056781225.1. Lineage (NCBI taxonomy): Bacteria > Bacillati > Mycoplasmatota > Mollicutes > Mycoplasmatales > Mycoplasmataceae > Mycoplasma > Mycoplasma sp. 3686h. Next base: position 568,664 of record NZ_CM165562.1, read on the forward strand.
AATATTAAAAGGGAAACAATTCCAGTATTTTATTACAAATTTTCTTTGATGATTTTAGCAATTTTTACCCCGACTACTTGTGCTAATTGTTCTTGAGTAGCATTATAAATTGACGCAAAGTCTTTAAAATGTTTGAGTAGCTTAATTTCTGAGTTAATTCCTACTCCTTTAATTTGTGAAAGTTTGCTTTCAAGCGAAGCATTTAAATATTTGCTTCTAAAATACTCTTTAGCGTATTGATCAACTTTACTTTGTAAAAGGCTTAAATAATTAAATAAATCTAGGTGCTCAATTTTTAATTGCTTATTATTTTTAAGCACAATTTCTCGGGTACTATGTTTATCATCTTTAACTAAACCAATTAAATTGATTTTGTTTTTATCTAAAAAGGAAGTACTATCTAACGCTTTGAAAAAAGCACCAATTTGAGCAATCCCTCCATCAACAACAAACAAATCATCATATTGATAATCTTTGAATAAAAATTGATTAATGTTCAAATAATTTTGAACATTGTAAAACATATATTCAGTATCAGCACGCTTGCTTTTAGTTTCGATCAGTTTATTAATATCAAATTTTCGATTTAAAGTTTTAATGTTTCCGTGAACATCAAAAGCCATTCCAACACCAACAATGAAATTATTATTCAAGTTAGAATTATCAAAAATAAAAATGCGATGAATTGGTTTGTTTAAGGATAATAGTTGTTCAAGCTTTTTAAAACATTCTTGAACTTTAAGTTGCTGAGATTGTAGCTTTAAGTATTTTTGTTCAAAAGAATATTTCAAATTATCATAAGCTTGATTGAGTAAATTTTTTAAGGTTCCAATTTTGGGAAATACCATTTTTTTACTTAAAAACCCAAAATCTCAATGTTCATATTTAGAATCTAAAACAATTAAATCAGCTTGAGGATGTTTGGAATAATATTGCTCTAAAATTTCGTTAATATCGTTTTGTTCGTTAACAAGTGAATCGATAAAAAAATAACGATGAGCCACTTGCACTCCAAAACAAAAACTCATTTCAAACACATGTATGGTATTGTCAATATGTTTAAAAACAAATACATCAATATTCTTTTTGTTGCTAATTTCGCTGACTTGACGTTTTTTCATTTGTTCAAGAAGTTGAATTGAATCACGATATTCAATTGCTATCTCAAAATCCATGCGTTGAGAAGCTTGGTCTCGTTTGTGGTATAGTTGTTTAATAAAATCATTATTTTTTAGTTTAAGGACATTAATAATTTGATGATAAGTTTCTTGTAATTCTTGCTCATTTCACTTAGTAATTTCAAGCCCATTATGGAATAAAAAATTTCTTACGAGCACATTTATTAGCTCTTTTCGTTTAAAACCAGCTGTAATTGGACCATAATAAAAAGTATTAGAAGTATTCAAATTAATCTTTGGAGAAGACTTAATTTGGATCTTTTTGTTTTTTATTGCCACTTTGATATAGCTATAAGTTTTATCATCTTTGAGATTGATATTGTATTTAGGTTTATATTTTTCTATGTATTGTTTTTCTAAAATTAAAGCACTGGATTCATTGTCTTTAACCACAAAATCAAAATCGCTAATTTCGCTAACAAGTTTAGTAGTTTTGTATGAATTAATACTTCCTTTAAAATATTGGTGCATGCGTTTGAATAAATTATTGGCTTTACCAACATAAATAATTTGATTCAGTTCATTTTTTCATAAATACACACCAGGTTTTTTGGGAACTTGTGCTAGACGTTCGTGTAATAATCTTGTTTTATCCATAATTAATGTAATTATATTAAAAAGATAAGCACGTGCTTATCTTTTTGCTTGAATATTGTGGATATTATTTTAATTTAGCAAAGTGTGATACTGTTCTTACAAGTTGTGAAACATATGACATTTCATTGTCATATCATGCTGAAATGTGGTAAAGGTTTTTACCGTCAGCTCCCTTAACAATTTTGGTAAGCTCAGCATCATAAATTGAACCATAGTGTGAACCAATAATATCTGATGATACAATTGGATCAGTTTCGTATTTTAAGCTTTCATTAGCTGCTTTTTCAAAAGCTGAATTAATTTGTTCAACTGAAGGTTGTTGTTTAAGTTCAACTACAAGCTCAACAAGTGATCCGGTAATGGTTGGAACTCTTACTGCTGATCCATCTAAAATTCCAGCAGCTTGAGGAATAACAAGTCCAAGTGCTTTAGCAGCTCCTGTTGAGGTAGGAATCATGTTAAAGGCAGCAGCTCTAGTACGACGTAAATCACTGTGAGGTGCATCTTGCAATCTTTGGTCTCCAGTGTATGAGTGCACTGTAGTCATTCATCCTTTTTCAACTCCAAAGTTTTTTACAAGCACATCAACTACAGGTGCTAAACAGTTAGTAGTACATGAAGCAGCTGAAATTACGCTATCTTGAGGAGTAATTGTATCATGGTTAACATTGTAAACAATGGTTTTAACATCTGAACCAGCTGGTGCTGAAATAACTACAGATTTAGCTCCAGCTTCTACATGTAAAGCAGCAAGGTCTTTTTTTACAAATCTTCCGGTTGATTCAACCACAAGATCAATTCCTAATTTACCCCAAGGTAATGCTTTTGGGTCTTTTTCTGCATACACAGCAATTTTTTTACCATTTACAACAATCGCTGCTTCTTCTGCGTGCACATCAGCTTTTAACATTCCAAAAGCTGAATCGTATTTTAATAAGTGAGCTAATGTTTTTGCATCGGTTAAATCATTAACTGCAACTACTTGAACATCTTTATTGTTAGTTTCAAGTAATCTTCTTAAAAACAATCTTCCGATTCTTCCAAAACCATTAATGGCTACTTTTTTCATAATAATTATCCTTTCATCTAAGTAATATTAAATACTTTTAATAGTATTATATTACATTCTATTTTTAATATGTAATGATATGTGCAATTTTAATAAGCACCCTGAAAGTTAGATTAAATGTAACTTTTGGGGTACTTATTGATATAAATATATATTTTTAATTTTGATAGTATTCTTCAAGCTCTAAAAAATACTTGATATTTTCTACGTAATTAGGATTGTAAAATTCTTGATCCTCATAATTTGAATATATTAACATTAAATAGTGAACACATCTAGCTTTTTGTTTATCTCAATTTAATTTAGCATTAAGAATATCTCGGTTTAAGAAAAACATTTGCTTACTATTTTCAAATAAATTCGTATCATCAAAACTAAGATACAAATTTTTTGTTGTTTGAGAAATTCTTATGCTAGCTACATAATTAGCATCATATTTAAGGTTTTTTATTGCTCCACTATGATTAATTGGATCTTGGTTTTGTGAATTTAATTGGATTTCAAATAAACTGATTTGTGCATTTATCTTAAGTTTTTGAGCAAGTTCATTGATTTGCTTAACTTGTTTATTTCGTCAAATAATAAAGTAAAATCATCATCCTACTTGCGTGAACAAAAGAATTAAAACTACTCATCCTAAATAAAACATTTCAGGATAAATAAAATCAATTAGCTCCATTCAAATTAAAAAACCAAGCAAGAAAACAGTGTATACAATAATAGGTAAAATTTGTAGGAATATTCTAACATTTCCTCTTTTAATCATTCACGAAATAGCACTAATTCCTTGAATAAAAAATAAATGAACATCAAAATTATTTTCTAAAGCAAAGTTGATCTTTTTCCTGCTAATAATTAGAATGTGATTTTCCATTCTCTCTCATCAAATAAAAAGATAGTAAAAGATACAATAAAAGAAAAAGAAGCAATGAAATCCCAAAACAATTCAGTAAGGTAAATAACTTATTCGTTCCATTTGATTTCCTCATAGTTTTTCTTCATTGTTTTATTTTCAAAGACAAAATAAGGAGCTTTAAAGTTGTCTATATCATAAATATAAATATACATAATATCTTTAGCGTCTTTTTGATATACCCTCTTGATTTCACTTTCATTAGCAATTAAAGTTTTTCTAATTTTAGGAAAAGTATCTTGAACTACTCAAGTAAACATGTGTCCAGAAACAAAAAACTTTTTCTTTTTGCTTTTGACCTGAGGACGAACCACTTGTATGATATTGCGTTTTTTAGCTATTTTTTCTAAACGTCAAAATCTTCAAACTTGCATTGAAAAATAAGCAGTGTATATAATACAAAAAGGTAATCCTCAAATATACATTATGGTTATATGTGTTTCAAATTCAATTTCATTTATGCTAACTACATTAGAAATAATTGATAAAATAATACAAAAAGCAAGTAGAAAAAGAGAAATTATTCAAATACGTAAAACTCATTTTTTAACCGGAACTATGTTGCTTAAAAAAATAAAAATAGCGTTTCTAAGTTTAACATCTAAAAATCAAGTTGCTTGATTAAACTTAATTTTTTCACAGACTAGATTTATTGTATGTGCATATAATTTGAGCTTTAATACGTTTCTGCCAACTCAATACATTACAGAAAAAGTATAAGTGATAAGAATTGACATTCCAATCCAAAAAAAGAAATCGATCATTAATTACCCTAAATTATCTTCTCAGTAATATTACTTAAGAGAACCGAAGAAATTTGAGCTACATTTGCAACAGGTTCTCCAATTTTTAAAAAAATGTTTTTCATAATTTAGTTTTTCCTTTGATTTTTTGCAGTACATAATAATTATATTTTATTTAAAATAAATATAAATGATACAAACACCCCAAAAGTTAGACAAAATATACTTTTGGGGTGTTTATTTAAATTTAATTACTAGTTTTTAACACAATCCGTTTTTTAGATTCAAATTGATAATCAATAGCATATAAAGAACCATTTGCAAACTTTAATTCAATAGCATTAGCTATTGGTGTTTTAGAAGCGTAATAAACTTTTAAACGCTTATTATCAAGGAATAAGTATGCTCCAGGATTGCTCGAAAAAGCTCGTATTTGATTAAAAGCTTGTTCATTGGTTAAATTTGAATCAAGTAAAGCATCTTCTTTGTTTAATTTATGAGCTAAAGTTACTTGCGATTCATCTTGAATTCGTTCAGTAAAGTTTCCATTTAGATAATCGTTTAATCATTCAACAATATGTTTTGTTCCTAATTGGGACATTTTTTCAAACATGCTATCTGATGTATCACTCGGTAAAATGTTGATTTTAGCTTCTTTGATAATGTTTCCTGCATCCATGCGATCAATCATGTAAATTAAATTAAGTCCAGTTTGAGTATCTCCGTTTCAAATACTATGTTGAATTGGAGCGGCTCCTCGATATTGAGGTAATAATGAACCATGAATATTTAATGAAGCTTTTTTAGCTAAATTTAAAACCTTAGTTGGAACATATTGTCCAAAGGCACAAGTGAGCAAGATATCATAATCTAATTCTTGTAATTGGTCATAAATTTGACCAATTTTTTCAGGTTGAAAAAGTGGAATTTTATATTTTTGAGCTAAAAGCTTAGTTGGGGTGGGTTCAAATTTATACCCACGATTTGCTGGTTTATCTGGTTGTGAAACAATTGCAACAACATTAAAATTTTGAATGACTTGTTCAAAAATTGGAACTGAAAATTGTGGTGTTCCAGCTAAAATTATTTTGATATTTTTATTCAACTCACACATCCCCTTGAGTTAGATTTTTAATAGCTATTTTAAACTCTTGTAATTGTCCTTTAGTAAAAGAATCATCAATATTTTGTTGATCTAAAATACTTTCAATTTCACTTTGAGAAATTTTCGAACCAAAGCAAGTGAATTTATTATAACCCATGCGATAGTTAATAATTTTAACAAAGATTTTGAAAAACCACTTTGGAAGTCGATCAAATCCTAAATTATCAAAAATGACCGCATCGCATTTCATAATTGTGTTAATAATATAATCAGCATTTTTATCACTTGAATCGCTAAAAGATGACTTAATTTCATCTAATAAGTATTCAATATTCACATACACAACCTTGAAATCTTGAAAAGCAATATCTTTAGCAATTCCTGAAAGTATTTGATGACGAATATTCCAATTATACGAATGTAAAAAAAGTCCTTTTAGTTGATTTAATTGTTCCAAACTTTTGAGTGCTTGTTTAAACTCTTTTTGATACTCATGTAAATCAAAAAAGTCCGATTTACGGATTTTTTGCTCAGAAAAAGGTTTATAAGTTTTATTAATTCCTAAGTTTTCAAAGACAATGTTGTTATATAGCAAGTATTGACGATATTTTTCATTATTAGCAAAATAACGTTTAGTTTCAACAATTCCCTTTTCATTACGCACTAACTCAATTCGGTCAATATATTCTTCTGGATGCTCTTCACGTAATTTAATGTTCATTAAATCAATAAATTTGAAAAAAATCTCATCATCATTCATTTGTAATTGCTCAATAATTTGTAATAATGACGAATCGTTTTTAGCTTTTTGGATCAATTGTTCTTTAGTTACGGATGGTTTTTTAATCATGGATCCTCATTTTAAAGTGAATTAAGGTAAATTTTTTTAATATAGTTTTTTGAATGGATTGATTTTTTGTAAATTTTGTGATCAGAATATTTACCATCAAGATAATTTTCAGCTCTTTCAAAAGTTAAAATATTTTTACTTGATAGTTCTTTTAAAATACTATTCACTTGTTTTAAAAGCACAACATTTGAGGTTAAATAACTAATCAACATAACAAGGTTAATCACTTTATATTCAAATCCTAGGGTTAAAAATTCTTGAATAATTTCATTTGCGTTTTCTTGTAATTGATTTTTTGACAAGTAATTGTAAAAATGAATTGGTTCATAGGTATGTAATGCTTGATATTCGTTTTGAATTTCGCTATCTAAAAAATGAAGTGGCATTTTTAATTCAATGTTTTTCAAACTTGAAAATGAATTGTTTTGAATGCTTTGTTCAATTCTTTTACCAGCTTCAATCACCAAATCAATACTTCGAGTGCTTTTTGGAGCTTTCATTTCTCCAAATACTTCCAAAAAGTTAGCACTAATATCTTGCATGTGTTCACTTGGAACACTTCTTTTAATTACATTGCTTGCGAGTAAATTATCAACCACATCAGTTCCTAAGCAGTTAATTAATGCATTTTTCAATAAACGATTGTTTTTAACTTCTTCTTTATTTAATGGTCTTTTTATTAAAAACATTAATTTATTGGTTTGTTCATTAAAATAAGTTTTAAGCAGTCCAATGGCTTCGAGTTTAGCTCTAGATTGAGATAATTCACTCATTTCAATACATAAAAAAGAACAAATTCCTGAAAAAGCATATTCAGAATGATAAAGTTTATCAACCTTTATTTTATTATATAGAAAATTATATAAAGTAACAGCTTGCGAACCAATAATTGGGAGATAAAAATTTAAAATATTTTCTTGATCACTTGGAGTTAAATCCTCGTTTCTCTCGATTATAAAATAATTGTAATGAATGTTTTGCATTCTCTCCCCCTTTAAAATTACCAAAGTCAATTTTTGGTCTTTGTATATCAATTTTAAAAGAGATAAAAAAGGATTTTGTGAAAAAAATATTTTAATGGATTTATTCGTTTAATTCGGTAGACATATCCACAAGCTATAAAAAATAAAAAGTGAATTTTAAGTCTAAAATTCAGGAAAAAACACACTTTTTTCAAAATTATCCCAGTTATTCACAACTTCTTATTTTTTGTAAAATTTTAATTTTTGGGGGTTAATATTCTCTAAAAAAGGTAATTTTTTAAATAATTTTTTAGCTAAAAATTGAATTGCTCGGTTAATTGTTGACAAACGTTTTTTTAGGAACAAAAAATAGTTAAAAATAAGCATAAAATCGAAAAAACAAAAGCTTTTTTAAAATTATTTGGATAAATTTTGGACATATTTTTTGATTTGCTCTGGGTTATTTAATCAAATCTGTTCAATTAAATTAAATGGTTCTTTTTTCAAAAAACTTAAATCATTTAATTGATCTAATAAATGAAATTTTTGGACACTAACCTTGCGTTTAGAACAAAAATGCATCCTCAAATCTTGATTTAAATCTAAAACAATTATTTTTTGAAAAAGCTTACTAAAATTAACATGCTCACTGTTTAAAACTGGAACTTCAATATAATCGTATTCTTTTTTAATTAAGTAATCATAGACTGCTTGATGAATGATTTTTTCTAAGTGTTTAAACAAAGGATTTTGAGTTTGAATTAACTTTATAACTGCTTGTTTATTAATTGAATTATTTGAAACAATCTCTTTTAAATGAGATTGTTTTATTTGTTCAATAAATTGATTATTTTGATAAAATTGATCAACAAAACGATCGCAATTAAACACTTTATACCCACGATTTTTAAGCTCATTTAAAAATGTTGATTTTCCTGAACAAATTTTTCCACTAATTGCAATCATTAAGATAATTCCTTAAGATACTTAGTAACTGTATTAAGTTCTAGCTCTTTAAGCATTTGAGTGGCAGGTTCTAATTGAATATTTAATTTTAAAGCGTCTTTTTCAGTTTGAAATTCTACAACATTAAAATTTAATTGAGCTAAATCATAACACATTTGCCCCTGGTTTTGGTTTGCAAGTAATTTGTCTTTTAAAGATTTACTTAATTGGTCTAAATGTTGATAAATTTCATGAAAAGAATCAAATTGTTCAAGCAATTTAATAGCAGTTTTATCTCCAATTCCTTTAATTCCAGGTAAATTATCACTAGGATCACCTTTTAGTGCTTTATAATCAACAATTTGCTTTGGATAAAGATTGTAAATATCATAAAAGTTTTCATTGGTAATTAATTGATAATTACTTTGATTATCTTTATCAATAATACTTGTTGTTTCATTAACGAGTTGTAATAAATCTTTATCACGTGAAAAAATGAACTTTTCAAGATTATCATCATTAAATTTACGCGAAGCTGTTGCAATTAAATCATCAGCTTCAGCTCCATTAATTTGGAGATGAAAAATGTTTAATTTGCTCAATAATTGCTTAATTAAGTCAAATTGAATAAAAATTTCTTGAGGAGCTTTCGTGCGATTTGCTTTATATTCAGGATAAAGTAAATGTCTTTGGGTTTTTACACTAGCATCAAAAGCAATGAATAAATATTGCGGTTCATAAAAGCGAATTAATTTAATTATTTGTAATAAAAATAAATTAATTGCATTAGTAGGCACTCCTTTAGTTGAACGCATAATTACGTTAATATCTCCACGATAAGTAGCGTAAAAAGATTGAAACATTAAATAGTTCCCATCAACTAAGAGCATAATCTCTTTCCTATTCATTTTTAACTTCCTCTCAACTTTTAATTGAATAATATCCTTTTTCTGCTAGTATTAAATTCACCAAAATGACTCTTGGAGTTGGAAAATCGATTAAATCTTTTGCAGAATCTTCAAAAATATAAACTTTATCAATTACTTTTGAAGAATCAGATATTTTGGCCTCAATTTTACCTTTAGCATTTACTTTAACACTATGTAAAAAGACGTAAAAGAAATTGCTTTTAGTTTTTTGTAAATCTTGGAGTCTTAAATCTCTTTCGTATTTTTTAGTTGGATAAGCATTAAATATTGAACCAAGTAATTCGCTTTCAAGCTTAATTTCAAGGTTTACATCTAAATCAAACTTTTGGATTTGTTTTTGGTCAAATCCAGTGCTACTGAAAAATTTTGCTAATTTTTCATCTAAAGATTCTTCTGATTTTGAATAAAGGTCTTTAAAAATCTTAGCTCCATTATTAATAGAAGGAAGTGCATTAATCAATTCAACTACATTTCCAAAATCACGAAAGACATTAGCTTTAATTAAAGTTTCAATGGTCGAATCACCCACACCTGAAACTTTTAGCCTCAAAATACCGGCGAAAAAGTTACTAATCGGTCCACCACGTTTTAATTCTTGAGCAATTTTTGCTACTGCATTCGGCCCAATACCTTTAATCATTAAAAACGGTAAATAAATTTGCGATTTACTATTTTGAGCATTTTTAAAAATAATTTCACTTTTAAATAAAGCATGATTAATTTTTGGAGAATGAATAATAATGTTTTGTTTAGAAGCATTATTAGCACTATTTTTAATAGTGCTCAAATCACCAGTAGCATTATCAATAATCACTTTATAAAAAATTTCTGGATAACGGGCTTTATAAAAAGCTAATTTGTATGTAATAAATGAATAAGCTACTGCGTGTGCCTTATTAAATCCATACAAAGCAAATTTTAAAATTTGATTATAAATTTTTTCAAGCACACTTTGCTCAATGTTATTTTGAGCACCTTTTTGGTAAAAAATTTGCGAATATTCGCTTAAATCGTGGGCATTTTTCTTGGAAATTGCTCGACGAAGTAAATCAGCTTCAATAAAAGACATTTTTGCTACTTGTTGAGCAATTTGCATAATTTGTTCTTGGTAAACAATAATTCCAAAGGTTGGAGCAACAATTTGGTCATAAATTGGGTGAATGGATTCAACTTCTTGCTCGTGCTTTTTAACTTTAGCATAATCAGGAATGAACTCTTTAGGTCCAGGACGATAAAGCGAAATAATTGCATAAATATCTTCAAAAGTATCAACCTTAACTTGTTTAATAACTCTTTTCATTCCAGGAGATTCGAGTTGGAAAATTCCGTCAGTGTTTAATGAATTTATCAAATCAAAAGTTAATGAATCATTATATGGATTAAAATTTAAATTAATAACATGATCAAAACGGAATTCTTCCTTAATTTGACTCTCAATTTGATTAATTACGGTAAGATTTTTTAATCCTAAAAAATCAATTTTAATCAATCCGTATTGCTCTAAATTATTCATTTCAAATTCTACTTGATTGAGTGGAGCAGATGAATGACGCACTGGTATAACACTAGTTAATGGACAATTGGCGATAATAACTCCAGCAGCATGAATTCCGCTTTGTCGAGGCATTCCTTCGATTTTTCGTGCATATAAGTGTAATTTTTCATGTTTGTCAACAAGCATTTTATACTTAGGGTTACCTTCGTAAGCAACATCTAATGAAACATCAAATTTAGTTAATGAATCACAAATTTTATCAATTTCACTCAGCGGAATCTGGAGCACTCTTCCAACATCCCGTAAGGATGATTTAAGGGCTAAGGTTTGAAAAGTTGAAATTAATGCACATTTATCTTTTCCAAAACGTTTTCCAATGTATTCGAGCAATTCGTTCCGACGATCATCTTGAATATCTAAATCAATATCTGGAAGCGATACCCGAGCAACGTTTAAAAAACGCTCAAACAAAAGTCCATATTCAATCGGGTTAACATTAGTTATATCCAATAAGAATGCAATAATTGACCCTGATGATGAACCCCTTCCAGGCCCAATTTCAATTTTGTGCTCTCGAGCAAAATCGAGTACATCTTTAATCACTAAAAAGTAATTAATAAAATTAAGTTTTTCAATGGTAGCAAGTTCATAATTAATTCGTTCATCAACTAAATCTTTACCGTGTTTTTTAACTAATTGAACATATTTATTTTTGTTAAATTTATCTAAAAGAGTTTGTTTAGGATTATCAAAAGAAGCTAATTTAATTTCACTTGAAATAGTAAAAGGTTCAATTAAATTCACAAATTTTTCCATTTGTTCTAGCACTGCAGGTTCAACGTTTGCAAATTCATTTTCATCAAAATAATCAGGGTGTTCAAACTCATTTTGAGCATGTTTTTTTTGAGCAATTTGATTTAAAATGTGTAAAATTTCATTTTCTTGTTGGTATAAAACTTTTTTTAGCGGTGCATAAACGGTTTTAAATTCGCCCACAGAATGTGGGGAATTGAAATAAAAATTATCAAATACGTGTTCAAGCTCTTCGATTTGAAAACCATTAACTGGGTGATTGATAAGTAAAATATTTGGATTATTTAATTGTTCAAGTGATACACCAATATTTTGCGAACGAGTTAAAATAAGTTCATTAATAAAGACGTATCCTTTGTAATTTTTAGCGTAAACTAAAATATTTTTTTCATTATCTAAAGTTAATTCAATTCCAGCAATTAATTTAAGATTATGTTTTTGAGCAAACTCTAAAAACATAGGTAAAGCAAAGAAATTTTCTTTATCAGTTAAGGTTAAGTACGGACTTTTGTGCTGTAAAATAAGTTCAAATAGTTCATTGACTTTAATTGTTGAGCTTAAAAAAGAATATTCAGTATTAGTGTGCAAAATGATTGGATGTTTCATATTGATATTTTACAATTTTATACATATTTAGTATTAATAAAGCGTCATTAAATCGCAAAAAATAAACTCAAAAGAGTTTATTTACTTATAATAAGCTTTAATTTGAGCTTTTTCAACTATTAAGGGATCTAAATTTAAATCAGGATCTTCATAAACAATTTTAATCCCATTTTTTTGTGCTAAATGAACTACATTAATGCAATCATAAAACACATAAGTTTGATTTAACCGTGAAGATATTTCTTTGCTAATGACAATAACCTTGAGTTTAGTATAGTTAAGGACATTAATTAATGGTTTGTCAATTCGATTAACATATAAAGCAGTTGGAATGTTAAATTGATAATTAGATTTGATTTTTTTTCGTAATTTTTCATAATCAAACAAGTTTTTGTACGCATACACTAAATATGTCGGTGAAGTTGCTGAATCCACAATTGGAGAGTTCAAAAAAACTTCTTGTGAAATTTTAACCATATTAGAACTAATTGGAATTTTTAAATTTTTATCATTAAGTGTGTGTTTAATATTTTGGTATCAATTATTTTCAAATAAATAATTTAAATATGGAATTTTTTGAAAAATTTGTAAATATTTAGAATCAAAATTGCTAAAATCAACTTCTCTCACTGACAAAATAGAATCCCGTTGACTTTTGTATACCTTGATTTTGTGCTCTTTAATATTAAACTCATTATGATTATTGAGTTTAATATACTCATTATAATTAAAAATAAAGTCCTTAAAATTATCACTTAGAAAAGCTGATGCATCTAAATTGACAAAATTTGAAGCTTGTTCATGATTATTGAGAATGTTGAATAACGAATAACGAATTTTATTGAGTAGTTCAAAATTACTACTGCTTGGATTGTACGCTTGTTCTAAAATAAAAGCAGTAGCTCCAAGAAAATATTTATTGGCTAAAAAGTTTTTATTGAGTAGTTCAACACTTTTAAGTAAAGATATGTATGATGAATTTCCCTTTTTATTAAACACAAAATAAATAAATCCATCTTGAATGTTAATATATGACTTTTTATAAGGAATTCCAAAATTTTTATAAATATCAATAATTTCAAGTGGTTGAATTTCATTAATGTAAAAATATGGTTTTAGAGCAAATGCTAAAATTACTTTCTTTTGAATGATATTATTAATTTTTTTCTGACTATTAATTAATTTGGTTGCGTTTTTACGTTTGTATAAACGGTTTCGATTTCAAATGATCGAACAATGAAAGAAACCATCGTTTTTGGCAGTAATTTTAAGTGAATAAATAGTTTTATAATTAAAAAACTTATCTAAACGGAGCACTAATTTTTCAAAAAAAGTCAAATCAAGTGCGTTAATCATTTCTTGATTTTGCTCAAATTGAATGACTAAATCATTTTGAAATTCAGGACTAAGGTTTAAATATGAATTAAGCTCATTAGCAGTTTTTTTATTCAAAAAACTTAAAAAAGTTTCAATTGAAATGTAGTTAAAAGTCTTAAATTCACTCTTTTTAGCGTCGAAAATTGTAGAAATAAATAAATATTTCTCTGAAAAACGTAACACTCGCTTGTTAATATTATCAATCCGAAAAAGAATTACCCCTGAAAACGATCTAAAGTAATACAACAATAAGATAGTAAATGCAACACCACCAATAAAAAGAAAAGCTAAAAAGGAAAAAATTAAAATTAAAATAAGTCCCATTATGATGAAATAACTCGAATCGCAGGATGGTCTTTATTGAGTGTTTTTTGTTTTTTGTCTTTAACAAATCGTACAATAATTTCACTTCCTTTAACTTCGAGTACTTCTCCCTCCCCAAAAGTTACGTGTGAAATAATATCTCCCACAATAATTCTATTTTGTTTTTTCTTGTCAATTTCATCAGTTTGAAGATTGGTATCAAAATTTTTATGTAAAATTATTTCATCTAAATTAATACCCATTTCCTTAATGAACCGTGATGGAGATTTGGGTGTATCACTCCCAATTAAATGTCCACGTGAATCGCTGATAAAAAGATTTTTACGTGCTCGAGTAATAGCTACATAGGCCAATCTTCTTTCTTCTTCGATTGGAGAATCTTCGCTATTAAGGTAGCTAATTGCTTTTTCTTCATTATTAATCACCTTAATGCTTGGAAAAATTCCTTCAGTTAAACCAACGACAAAAACATTATCAAATTCAAGTCCTTTAGCTGAGTGAATGGTCATTAACGAAACATAATTATTACTATTATCCCCTTCATCAGTTGCTGAAAGAAGCGAAACCATATTTAAATAATCTCCTAAAGTACCCTTTGGATTATTTTGTTCTCAGTTTTTAATTGATTCAATTAACTCTTTAACATTATCTAGTGCTGAACCGCGAATGTTTTTGTTGTTTTCAATATGTTGATAATAGTTAATTTCAAGTAAAAATCAGTTAATAACTTCACTGATTTTACGAACTTTAATTTTCTTTTGTGCAGTTAAAATGAGCTTAAAGAAAGGATATAGTTTATCCTTGATAATTTTTCCTGGAATTGGTAAATGTTTAATATCTTTAACAATAGTATTAAACATGGTTTCACCATGAGATATAGCATATTCTTTAATTTTGCTTAATGTGGTATCTCCAATTCCGCGGACTGGGACATTAATAATCCGTTCAAGTGCAATATCTGAGCCATCAAAAATTACTCTTAAAAAAGCAATAACATCCTTAATTTCACTTCTTTGGAAGAATTTAACTCCATTAAAAATTTTGTGATTAATGTTTTCTTGAATTAAAGCTTCTTCAAATGGACGTGAATAATAATTAGCACGATATAAAATGGCAATATTTTTAAGCTGGTTTTTAGCTTTTTTGAGTTCATTGATTTTTTGTACTACTCAACGAGCTTCAGCTTCAACACTAAATCCATGGTAAAAATCAATATCATCACCATCATCATTTTGAGTGATTAAATTTTTGTTATAACGAATTTGGTTATGTTGAATTAATTTATTAG
The DNA here is from genome assembly GCF_056781225.1 of Mycoplasma sp. 3686h. NCBI lineage: Bacteria > Bacillati > Mycoplasmatota > Mollicutes > Mycoplasmatales > Mycoplasmataceae > Mycoplasma > Mycoplasma sp. 3686h. The sequence continues at coordinate 583,858 of NZ_CM165562.1, forward strand.
CAGCATCTAGAATTTTTTTAGTCGAACGATAATTTAAATCTAAAACAACAGTTTTGCTATTTGGATATTCTTTTTCAAAATCTAAAATTAAATTAACTTCAGCTCCACGTCAGTTATAAATGGTTTGATCAGGATCTCCGACAATAGTTAAATGGGTTCCTTCACCAACAATTTTATTAATAATGTCATATTGCATTCTCGAAGTATCTTGGAACTCATCTATTAAAATGTATGAAAATTGTTTTTTATAATATTGAGCAACATTGGGGTGTTGAATTAATAATTCATGGGTCTTGGTAATTAAATCATCAAAATCTAATGCTCCTTTAAGGGCTAGTTCGTCCAAATACCCTTGATACACCTTAACAATGGGATCGTGTAATTTAAAGTTTAACGCTTCAGCAAATTGATAAATATCATAATTTTTATTTTTAGCTCAACTAATGTATTGCACCATGTTTTTATAACTGACTACTTGAGTGGTGATTTCATAACGTTTGTATAATGAAGCTAAAATTTGATTTTTATCCACTTCATCTAGGATTAAAAAGTTATTATTGTAGCCGAGTAAGTGGATAAATTTACGCAAAATATTGCTGCATAATGAATGAAAAGTGTAAATTCTTAAATCCTTATCATCATATAAATATTTACTAATTCTCTCTTGCATTTCATTACAAGCTTTATTAGTGAAAGTGACAGCTAAAATATTGCTTGGTGAAATTCCAAGATCATTGATTAAATAAGTGACTTTACGAGTTAAAACTTTAGTTTTACCACTACCAGCACCAGCGATAATTCTTAAGTTAGTATCAAAATACTCAACGGCTTCACGTTGAAAATCATTTAAATCAGCTAATACATTATTTCTCTTTAAATTCATGTTTTTCCCTTTCGTGATCGTTAAAGTATTCAAATTTGGGTAGCTCAGAGTAATATGGAATTAATTTGATCTCTTGGTTGGTGATGATAGTTTTATATTGATTAATTACCACTCGAGTATGAGTAAGACGATCAATAATGCTTAAACGACTTTTATTCACAATTATCGAGATATTAGCAATAAAATGTAATAAAAATCAATAGCTAATTAAAATTGCAATAATATTCTTTTTGAGTTCGTTTGCAAAGCCTGGTTTTAGATTAGGTAATTTTTGTACATCAAAATCTTGCAATTGAATTAAGATTATAAAAAACGCAAAAATAACAATCCAAAACGCTCCATTAAACAAATTGCGAACAATAAAGGTTTTTAAACTCATTTTTTGGTTTGAATTGTTGAGTATTTTAAGATTAAACATTTTTTGAAGGAGTGTTTGTTGATCAAAAAACATAGGAACAATAATAAAATAAAGTATTATCCATAAAATGCAAAGTGAAAAACTTCCGTAATAATAAGCATTATTTTGAAATTTTTCTTGATTAGGGATTAATAAATAAAAAATAGCAAAAATCACCAATGCTGAGATTAAAAAATCCAACAGGTTACAAATAAATCTTCTTCAAAAACCTGAATTTTCGTACATTTTATTCTAGCTCACTCAAAATTTTAGTTTTAATATTTCTCAACTTACGAATGGGTGTTTTGAGTAATTCAGTTTCTGTACAAGATTTAAGCATGTAAATATTTTGTGTTTGAAAGTTTTTAAACTCAGTACTATTTTCTAACTTTAAAATCTCTTGTTCGTGTTTTTGGACAATTAGTGAGCTTCGGGTTTGTTGAATTTGCTCTTTAGATTTAAAATTACGATATGCAAATGTGGTTGCATTTAAAAGTCCGTACATAATAATTTTCAAGTAATAATATTGAGCATACATTAATTCTTGCTCTAAGTCTAAATGAGCTTGTTGAGCTAAAGTTCGAATTCGATTAAAACTTTCAAGCTCATTTTTTGTGCTTAAAAGAATATTAGCTCCGTAATGTTCTTTTAAAATTCGCTCATCAATATATGTATAAGTATTTGCGTTAATTAATAATAAATAATTAATCTCGATACATAATTTTGAATCACTATTCCCAATAGGTTGGTAATCTAAGATTTTTTGAATTAATGAACATTTAAAAAACTTATTAAAAATAAACGGAAATGAATAAGCAATCACTTGTTTTTCTTGTGAAATTGTTAAGCTTTGATTATGTGTTAATCTTGCTTGAGGTTTTCATAACACTGAACCAATAATTCTTGGTTTAAGTTCAATTATATCGGTATTATGTGTTTCTAAGTGTTCGAGCAATCGTTCTACATAATAACGTTTAAGTGGTGAATCTGAGTTAATAATGTAAACATATTCTCCATTTGCAACTCTAAATGCCCCCATTAAATTAAATTGATATGACTTAGTTTTACTGTTAAAAAGGACAATTAATCTGTTCTTAAAAAAGGTCTTATATTTAGCGATAATTTCAAAAATCTGCTTGGTTTTTGTATTCTTATTTACGCACAAAATGATTTCAAAATCTTGTTTTTCCTGCAGAGTTAATGAACGTAAAAATAATTCAACATCTTTTACAGATTCGCTCAAGAGCGAGATAATTGATAATCTCATTGCACCCCTTCATCTAATAAAACACTTATAATTAATTTTACCATATTATCACGTATTTACTTTTCGAGACAAAGTAAAAGCAACTATTCAGTTGCTTTTGTTTTAGGGGTATATTTACGTTTTGCACGATTGAATTTAAAGGTATTTTGACCAGGGATACTACGAGTGTAGCGACACTGTGGAAAATTCTTGCATCCGATGAATTTTTGGCCTTGTTTGTTTCTTCGTTCAATTAAGATTCCGCTATCATCAGGACAAGGTTCATCGAGCTCAACCTGTTCAATTTTAGAAGCTTGCATGCTTTGCTGAGCTTGTTCAAGCTCTTGAGTAAATTTATCTCAAAAATCTTGCATAACATTGTTTTTGTCTAATTTATCTTCAGCAATTTGATCAAGTTGCTCTTCAACGCTAGCAGTATATGATTCATTAATAATTTTAGGGAATGAACCAATTAATTTATCCAAAACCACTTTTCCAAATTCAGTTGGTTTGAGTGTGTTTTCAAAAATCTCAACATATTCACGGTCTTTAATTACTTTAACTGTTGAAGCAAAGGTTGAAGGTCTCCCTACCTTGATATTATCAAGTTTTTCGATTAATGACCCTTCATTATAACGAGGAGCAGGATTGGTTTGATGATCTTCAAACATAAACTCACGCACATCAATAAGGTCACCTTTTTTATACTCAGGATCCATATCGCTAACTGGAGGTTCGCTATCAATTATGTAATAACCATCAAAAACAACCTTTGAAAAGTAGTTTTTGAAAACATGTTCACCATTTTGATAAGTGTAAGATGAAATTTTACGAATCGGTTGAGTCATTAAACTTTTTAAAGTTATTTCTCAAATTAATTGATAAATTCTTACCTCTTGATCGCTCATTTGTGGATAGACAACTTTTGCTTGAGTTGGTGTTAATTGCACATCAGTTGGACGAATGGCCTCGTGAGCGTCTTGATCTCCGCTAAATCCTTTAATTTCGCTTGCTACATAATCTTTTCCGTATTTAGAATTTATATACTCTTGAGCTACTTGAACAAAAGTATTACTGAGACGAGTTGAATCAGTTCTTGGATAGCTGATAAGTCCACCATCACCATATCCTTCGTATAATTTTTGACACACAGCTTGAGTTACTTGAGCTGAATATTGACTCTTTTTATATAAAACTGATTGTTTTAATGGTTCAACTTTAGTAAGTTTACGTTGACTTTGTTTAATCTCAGTAACTAATAAATTTTTTAGAGCACTCTGAAAATATTTTTTTAACTCTGGTAATTGTTCTTTGAAGATTCATTCACGTTTTTCAGATGGATTATCTAAATTAACATAAATAGCTTCATTAACATTATCAGCAAAAAAAGCTCTAAGCTTGCTGTAATATTCTGGTATAAAACTTTCAATTTCACGTTCGCGATCTACAACTAATTTCAGAGCAATTGATTGTACTCTTCCAGCACTTGGATTAGTTGGTGAATTGAAAATTTTATTTTTCATTAACGAACTTAAACGAAAACCAATGATTCGATCCATCATCCGACGAGCTTTTTGAGCTTGAACTAGAGGCTGATTAATTTTTTCTGGATGTTCAAAGGCCTTTAAAATGGCATCTTTGGTAATTTCGTTATATTTAACACGATAATATTGATCTTGCAATTTAAAATAATTTACAAGATGTTCTCCAATAGCTTCACCTTCTCGGTCCGGGTCAGTTGCAATATAAACTGTATTTGATTTTTTAATTGATTCTTTGAGTTTTTTAGCAACTTCTCGCTTGGTTGAATCCAGTGAATATTCTGGTTCTCAACTTTGCAAATCAATCCCTAATGAGTATGCTCCAGAGGTTTTTAACTTTAAAATATGTCCCACGCTAGCAACTACTTCATAATTATCTCCAAGATATTTTTTAATAGTGCTAACCTTATTCGGTGACTCGACAATGACTAAATTACTTTTTTGCATTGTTAAAATCTTACATGAATTTTTAAACTTATCAAAAAATAAAAAAGCCCTGTTTTTGTGGATAAAGATAATTATCACTACTTTTGCTAACTGGTATTAATCTAAAAAATAGTTATTTGCTAGATAATTTAAAACACTTAATAAAAGGTTTTTAGTTTATAGCAAAAATGATAAAATAAATAAGAGTATTTATATATACTCCTTGGCCGTTTGGCCCAGAAGACCATAAGGAGATAACATGAACAAATATGAAATTATGATGATTGTTGATCCTAAAGCTAATTTAGAAATTACTCAAAAACTTCTTGTAGATGTTTTTGGAAAGAACGTAACTAAAGTTGAAAAACTTGAACGTACTGAATTAGCATATAAAATCAACAATGCTCAACATGCTCAATACTTACTTGCTCAGGTTGAAAGTCAACCTACATTAGTTGCTGAATTTACCCGTAAAGCTAACATTGTTAAAGAAATTTGAAGATATTTAGTTTTAAACCTTGATACTGAAAGAGGCTTTAATAAAGAATTTAAAAATGTTGGTAAGAAAAAAGTAGATCCTCGTGTTAAAAGAGAAAGAACTGAAAGAAGTGAAAACACTTCAAGTGAAGAAGTTAAAAAACGTACTCCAAGATTAGTTCGTACACCAAGAACTCAAGAATAATTTAAGGATTTAATATATGTATAACAAAGTTATTTTAATTGGACGTATGGCCAATATTAAAGATTTAAAGCAAGCTCAAAACGGGAATAATTTTGTCTCATTCAGTGTTGCAGTGAATAGAAACAACCGTACAACTGTTAATGATAAAGCAAACTTTATTCCATGTGTTGCTTTTAAACAAAACGCTGATTTTATTAATAAATATCTCACTAAGGGTTCATTGGTAATGATTGATGGTTCAATTAGTGTAAGCGAATATCAAGATCGCAACGGAAATCGGAACACTAGCTTTGATGTTATAGTTAATCTTATTACTCCGCTTGAATCTAAATCACGGAGAGAAGAATTAGCTCAAAAAAATCAAGGAACTACTCAATTCACCACTAGAAACGAAATTCCAGTGCAAACCCCTGAAGAATACAACCAATTTAACCAAAATAACGATTATACATTTGACCAACCAACTTCGTCAACATCGATTTTTGATGATGAAGAAGATTGAGAATAGGAGAGAAAATGGCTGTTATTAACAAACGTAAAAAAGGATTTACACCAAGAAAGAAATTCTGTGAATTTTGTTCAGAGAAAATGACATATTTAGATTATAAAAATGTTGAATTATTATCTAAATATATTTCAGCAAATGGGCAAATCAAATCAAAAGCTAACACTGGTGCTTGTGCTAAACACCAACGTAAATTAGCTACTGCAATTAAAAGAGCAAGATTTATGGCTTTAATGCCTTATAGCATTGTTAGAGTTAGAATGCAAAAAATTGCTTAAACTCATCCAAATTCAGTTATAAGCTGAATTTTTATTTATCAATCGACAAGAAAATACTCACTAATTAGTGAGTATTTTTGGTTTTAATTTAATTAGCGAATTTTAAATCAGAATTTGTTAATTAACGCAGAATAAAGCGAATCAAGTGCTGAACTTTTTTGAAGTTCTCCATTAGCAGGACTATAATCTACTGATGGTGCACGTCTTTGAGTTGCTGTGGTTGGATTGTTAAGACTTGTTCGATGGATGATATTTTGTCCACCAGTGAGAGGAAATATTGGTGAACCACCTAAAGCTGTGTTATTTGAAGCAGATGTTGGTAATCAATTGTTAGCTGAATATCTTTTATAAAAAATATTATAGTACAATGAAAAAATTTCGTACGCTCTAGACAATTCTCCTGGTTCTGGGGTGTATAATGGTATATTTGAATTAGTACCAAAACGAGTTGATAACCCATCTAAAAATGTTTTATCATCTTGTCTGAGTTCATTTTTAACTTTATAAACATCAATATTATTTTTGAAATTGTATTTATTAATTGGATATAAAGTATTTTCTAATCACGAGTTATAAATATACACTTTTCTTAAAACTGGGTCATAATCAATGTTAAATTCATATAAATTGACATTAAAACCGGTTGGAAAGACTGTTGTATTTCATCAATCGTTTGATCTGTTATAAATATTTTGTCCACCATTAGCAGTTTTATTCAATTTGCTATCATAAGTTCCTGGTCTCCCAGTACCACTATTTTTCCCATTAGTTGGAATTCCAGTAATTCGACCACCTTGAATTTGCATAAATACAAACCCTTTTTCACTATCTTCTGGAATAATTAATAAACGTTCATCTCGTTTTGATGTAGCTAAGGAAAGAGCAAATGTAATTGGAATTGTGCTTTGATTATCAATATCAAATCCATATTTAGTAGTGGTATCACGATTGCTATTGTCTATATAAGCACTTAATCTTGCATTGCGACCACTTGCAATGTAATTTAAATTCACATGTTCTGGATCGTTAAGAGTTTTGAGGCTAGTTAAATAACTATTTTTAGGGGTAATTATACCGGTATTACTTGGAATATCTGAGTTAGTATTATCAAGGCCAAAAATAGCAGCTTTCATTTTGTTGTAAACTTTTTTAATTACTTGTTCTTTAACACTTGCTGCATTACTTGCATTTGAACTAGCAACTTGTGCAATGTTTCAACCAGCTTCATCAACATCAATTACTTCGTATTTAGCTGCTAGTCCAACTTGTGAGTTATTATTAATAAAAATACTTGAAGTTCCGCTAGCAATTGAAATAGTATCAAGTGTCTTAAAGGTTAAGACAACTTCTTTCTCCATTTGCAATTGACCAATATCGGTAATATCAGATTCGTATGAATAAACCACTTTAGCCCGAAGTGATTGACGATCTACTTCAGCATCATGTGGAGCAACAAGGTCAAATCAACCATTAGGACTATATTTTTTAATATACACTTTAAATTTTATTGGTGAATAAATTGATTTTAAATCACTTGCATTGGTAATATCTTTCTTGGTAAAAGCAAATTGATCAAACATTGCTAAGAAAGTATCATTATTCCCAATTTCGATTAATTCTGTATTTTGGTTATTTTGCGAAGCAACAATACTATTAAAATTATTAACAAATTTACTTCGTGTATATTGAGCATTAGAAGTAATAACTTTATATTTTTTATCAAATGTAGCAGCTAAACCAGCTTCAATTGGTGGAAGTGGATTAGCGATTTGTGGATTAGCATCTAGTTGCGAAAGTAACAGATTTTTATGTGCGCTTTCTTTGATTCAGTCTTTATATTGTGTGAGCGATTGTAATAAAGCGGATAAATTTGTATCAGCATTACTATCTTTATTTAGAGTTGAAAAATCAAAATTAGCACTAGTATTAACATCATTTAATTTAGCAGTAATAGTAGCTTTAAATGTGTTGAATTGGTTTTTGATTTCATTAGTATATGTTGAAGAATCTGAATAGCGAATTGTTTCAAAAATATCAGCAAAAACAGCTTGTAAAGGATTTTTGCTTAATGCTTGATTAACTGCATTTTTTACATTACTTTCTAATTCAAGGAAACTTTGATTCAATTTATCAAGCGAAGCTGCAAATGCAGATAAAGAACCTGAATCACTTTTGGTTTTAATTGTTGGATAAATTTGGTTGAGCGTTTCAAACTGATTGATAAAAGCATCATATTCATTTTCAATACTTTCAATTTGATTGTATTTAAATAAATTTACACTTTGACCAGTGACCATATTTTGTTTAAGCATGTCTATTTTGGTTTTTAATTTGACATAAAATCCTGGTTTATCGCTTGTAGAATTATTTGTTGGTTGTGGATTGAATTTTTGCTCAAATTCTTGTTTAATCACATTAACAAAATTATTAATAACACTTGCATGATTTCCGTTAATAATTCCCACTAAAGAATTAATTTTGCTCGAATAATTTTCAGCACTATTAAAATCGGCATTTAAAGCGTTATCAATTTGGGTTTTCAGTTGCAAAATTGGTGCGTATTTAACAGTATCAACTTGAGCTCCATTACGAACTTGAGTTTTTGAAGCCTCAAAATCGTTATAGTATTGTAAAACATCGTTTTGAATATTTTCAACCACATTAATTGCTTTATTATATAAATCAAAAATTTGGAGATTAGCAACTGCTTTTGCATTAGCTAAATAAACATTAACTTGCGAATACGATAAATTACCCTTATTGGTATTTGCACTATTAAGCTCATTAATTCCTTTTTGTTCAAATCCGTCAACATAAGTGATATTAGCACTTGAACCTTGAGTAGTAAAATTACTTTTAACCGAATCAAAGAAATTTTTAATTTCATTATTAGCATCTAATTGTTGTTGAATTTGCTCTTTTTTCGCATCAATTAATTGTTCGATATTACTTTTAATGGTATTTGTTAAATTAACTTTAAACTCTTCATTGTTATCATTTGCACTTAAAGTATTCACCACTCCAGTTTGACCATTAATTAAGGTGTTAATTTGAGTAAATTTACTTTGAACATTATTACTATCTAAGTTTGCATCTTGTAGTGCAAGGTAACTGAGTGCATCATTATATGTTTTTTGTAGCTCAATTGCATTATCAAGAGCATATTTAATCAAACTATTCTTAGCACTTGCTGGTTCACTGGCTTGAACTTGAGTTACTTTTCTAAAGTATTTGGTAAATAATTGTTCAGGTGTGATGACATTATTATTATATTCAGATACAAAATTATCTAATTTAGCTTTAATCACATTCTTTTCAGGAGTGGTTAAACTCATTTCAGCATTATATTGATTAAAGACTTGCTCATAAGTTGATAATAATGTTAGTCTAAAATGTTGTTGCTCAACTTGTTGGGTGATTTGTTCAATGGCTTGAGCACCGGTTTGATTCATTAAATCAGTATTATTATAATAACTCATAGCCTTAGTGATTAATTGAGCAGTTTGATTTTTAGCACTAGTAATTAAGGGAAGTGAGCTTATGATAGTGTTATTAAAATTGTTTAATTGATACACTTTTTCAGCTAAAGTTTTTAATGCATCAAATTTAGCACTAATAATTTGTACTTTGGTTCTCACAACATTTAATTGACCACTTTCGTCAGGCGAAACGCTTAAGGAAGTAGCATTATTATTATCTTGTTCTAAAGTGTTTAATAAAGCTAGTAAACTATTCTTTAAATCATTATGCACAATTGGAGTAAAGTCTTTAGCTTTTAATGAATTGATTTGACTATTAGTGGTAGTTCGATAGTTATTACGGGTTTGAATATGAGCTTTTTTGGTTCCAATTTCTGTGATGATTTTTTCACTTAAAGCATTGTATGCTTGCTCATTTAATGCACTTGATGAGCTTAAATCAAATAAATCATGCACTGAATAAGTGTTCCCGTTTTCTTTCCCTAAGGATGAATTAGGATTAGCACTTGCACTTGGAATACTATCTCAAACTAAAGCTAAAACATCTTGAAAATCTAAATTAACAGTTGAGGTATTAGTTTGAGCTAAACTGCTTGCATAAACTAAAGTTTCATGATCAATATCAATAATGTTTTTGAACGAATTAGCTTTTTCTTTGAGAGCATTGATTTTATCAACACCTTGTTGATTGTAATCATCATTTTTAGCAGCTGTTTCAAACGAATTAATATAATCATTTAATTCATTCAGTTTATCAAAACCAACACGACCGTTTAGACTTTGTAAATTAAAATCAGCTTGATTAATAATATTTCTAATTTCTTGTAATTTGCTTGCTAAAGCATCTGAAGCGATTAATTTTTCTCGAGTAAAGTCAATTTTATTGCTTAAATCTGTGTAAAAAGCTACATTATTAGTTTGACCAGGGTCAATAGTTTCTCTGAAATAATTTGCTTTAGCTTGAGTGAGTAATTCATTTAATTTTTGAGAATACGAACTAATTAAGTTTGAATTATTATTAGTTACATTACCAAGTGCATCCATAGTTTTGGCCACATTTTTAGCAAGAGTAGCAATCGCATTAATTTCACTTCTTGTTCGATTAACTTGGTTTAAAAGATTAACTAATATATCTTTAGAAACTGCTGTGCTAGCTGAATTTTTAATATTATCTTTTCAAGTGTTTAAACGAGTAGTTAATTCTGAATCATAATTAGCTCCTAGAGCATTAGTTAAACTTTTAACAATACCTAAAGCTCCTAAGGAAGGATTATCATTTTCAATCTGGAAGATAATATTTTCTCTAAGTTCTTGAATTTCAGCTTCTTTAATATAAACTGCATTTAACTGTTCATATTTTGTATTGATTTCATCAAAATTATCTGAAGCAATTGGTAATGTATTTTCAAGACTTTGTTTTAATTGCTCAATTGATAGGGTTGTAGCATTAGTTTGAGATTGATTTTTATTAACATAATCAGCAATTCGTTTTTCTAAATTAAATAAATCTGAATAACGATCAATTTTCTTATTAATGTCTTTAACTTGTTCAAGAGTTAGATCGTCTAAGTTAAGATTATTTTTTACACTACTATCAAAGTTAGTTCAACCACTTTTAACTTTAGCGTGTGAATTACTAGTACCAAAATTTTGTGCATTTGCACTAGCTTGAATATCTTTAAGTTTATTTAAAGCACTATCCTTTAAAAAACCAATTTCAAGTTTGGTTGCATAATTTTGAATGTCTTGGGTATCAACATTGACTTTTTGCGCTGGAGTTTTATCATGCTCGTAAGCTTGTTTAACTTTTTGATAATAAACATCAAATGAGTATGAATTATTATTTGTGATAAGTGCACTTATATCATTATCTAGTGAATCTTGTTTTGCATCAGTTGTACTAATTGCTTGATTAAATGCGTTTAAAAGGTCGCGTTTTTTATTCTTGTACACATCAATTTGAGTTTGTAAGCGAGCTTTTCGTTCTTGAATTTGCTCAATACTCAAATCATTATTAAAAATAGTTGCATTGGTTTGTTGGAAGATTAAATTAATTTCACTACGCAAACCTTGATAAATTTTTCAGTCTTTATTTTCATCTAAAACTGCTTTTAATTGTTCATAAACGTCTAAAAATTCTTTTTTAGCAACAATTACTTGCTGTGCTTTAGATAAAAGGTTAGTTTTTGCAAGAATCTGTTCATCAGTGTCTCCAACTGATAAATCATTGGTAGTTAAGATACTTGAAATATAATCTGCTAAAGGTACAGTTGTTCCTGCGTTATATAGATTATATGAATCGAGTAATTGTGATGAAACGTGAGCTAAATTTTCTAATAGCTCCATTTTATGTGCTGCTTGGGTAGCTTTGGTAATGTCAATTTGAGATTTTTGGATGTTAGCATAATTGTTGACACTTCTTAATGATGCAAGATATAAATCATTAGCTCCACCTTTAGTACTTTTAGCACTAGCTTGAATGGATTGATTAATCAGTTCAATTTTATCTTGCTCATAAGCAAGTAAAATTTCATTTCCACGATTAAATAATTGACTTTTTTCTTGCTCAAAAGCTTGAACATTAGGAGTGTTGCTTGGATTATTTAATTGACTAATCAATAAATCAATATTAACAATTTCTTCATTTCCCTTATCGATAAAATTACGGGTTTTAGTGTCTGTATACTGAGCAGAAGTTTTGTCTCCAATAATATCAAGTAAACGCTTTTTATTAGCTTCTGCTTCGTATAAATGTGGAGTTAAATCAATTAATAAATTTGCTTTAGCAATTGAACTATTGCTTTTTTGTTGATTTGAAGCATCTTGTGAAGCTTGGACTAAATCGTTATATTGTTTTAATAAAGCACTAGCTCCTGGAGAACTAAAATCGTTTTGATAGGCTTGATCAATGGTGTTTCTTAATTGATTAATTTTTTGTTCTAACAAAATTTTAGTATCAGCTTGATTTAAATCTTTAAGTGCTTGAGCAAGTTTTTTATGTGCTTGTTGGATTTGATCAAAGGTTGCATCAGGATTACCGAATAAATTATCAACTTGATTACGTGCTTGTTCAAGCTCACTGATAAAAGGAGCTAGCGCAAGTGAATTAGGTCCAGTACTTTTATCTTGAATGGCTTGCTCAGCTTGCTTATCTAAATTAGATAATTGTCTAAAATCATTTCCTGTATCAGTTAAATTTCTTAATTTTTGCGAAACAACTTCAACATCTTGTGCTATTTTTGGATTTCCACTTCCAGCATTAATTTGCTCACGTAATGAATCTAATTGAGCTTTATATTGATTGTATAAATTAATCCGTTTTTGTTCTTTAGGAGTAGGAAGATATGTTTCATCATTATTTGAAAAAACTATTTTTAAATAATTATCAGTAAAAGTTGAAAAATTTTCAGCTTGAGTTTGTTTATTAGCATTAATTAAGTTTTGAAGCTTAACGTTATAAAGTTTGATCTGTTCAATCAATCGAGCTGAAGGGGTTGGATCAAAATCTTGAACCATTGGTTGTGTTTCTTGGTTTAATTTTTGAGCTTCATCCACAACTTTAGCATTAATTGGATCATTTAAATTGCTAATTGTTTGAATTTGTTGGTTCATTAATCCAATTAATTGCTTTAAGTTGCTTTTAAGAATATTTCTTAAAGCTTCATTAAGTTGATTTTTAACTAATGTTAAATAGGTTGAATTAACATCATTAGAATAAGTTTTAATCACTTGATTATTTAGTTCATTTAATTGACCAGCAATATCTGAACTGGTAAATGCAAATTCTTTTACTTGGACAATTTGGGTTTGAATTAATTTTAATTCATTATTTAAATAAGTTAGAGTTTCAAGCTCTTTATCGCTTGGATTGTAAAAAGCAAATAATTCACGAGCCAGTTGTTGAGCTGGTAAATGCTTATCGACAATGGTATCAATTTGAGAATTTAACAATGTTGCTCTTTTTTGGATGATAATGTTGTTATTAAGAGCTAAATTAATTCTCTTTTTAAGATCAGTGATTAAATGGTTTGAGAATTTAAGAGCATAAAATTGACTAAATAAGTTTGCTTTAGCAAAAATAAGCTCTTTTTTGTCATTAATAAGTAACACCTGATTAATTTGCTGATTAACCATGTCTTTGTTAAAACGCAAAATCGGATCAAATTCATTTACATAACGACTTAAATCTTTTACAACTTGTTTAATTTCATCAATATTTCTTTGTGTATCTGAAATTTGTTGGTAAAAAGTCACTACACTATTATGAATTTGATTAATATCAGCTTTATTTAGTGCAACATTCAAGTTAATTTTAGTTGCGTCAAGGAACTTTTGAACATTATCTTTTTCGCTTTGTGAATAAGCTGCATTATTCACATAAGGTTGGATTAATTTTAAATATTCATTAATTTCATTAATCTCAATTTGTGAACTAGATAAAACATCGTTTAATTTAGTGACTTCATTATTAGTATCTTGAGAAGCAATTTGAATTTCATTTAACCTCACATCAGCAGAAACAATTCGTGAAAAAAGTGGAGTTAATGAATTGAAAACATCTGTTTTAAGACCCTGGAACGGAAGAACATCCAATTGAGAAGCTGTTTGTTCTAATAAATCAATAAAAGGACTTAAAATATTGTTTTGTGATGCAACTAATTTAGAAATTCCTTGAGCTAGAGCAGTTAAATAAGCACGTTTTTGCTCATTGTTTGCTTTAAATAAATCGTCAAAAAACTTAAGTTTTTGATCTGATTTAAGTTGAGTAAGTTGATCCTTGAGATCTAATTCACGAATCCGAGCCTCTTGATTAGTTAAAATTTTTTGTCAAAAAATTAAAGTTTGATTTTGATCCATTGAAATTTTATCAAGATTATCAATATAAAACTGAAACGCAAATTCTTGTGCTTTGTCCAGTGATACTAATTTATCTTTAAGTTTTTTATTTTTATTATTTCAATCATCCTTAGCTTGTTTATAGGTATTAATTACTTTTTCTTTATCGCTTGAGTTGATTTGGAAATATGGAGAATAAAGTTTAAATAAGTTTTCGCCTTCTAAAAAGTTTCCATACACTGTTAAAGTATTAACTTGCTCTTTTGAGTGAATTAGTGATAAAGTTACCCCGGCACCAATCGCAAGACCTGCAACTATTGTTGGAATTAAAATTACAGTTTTAGTTTTTTTATTCTTAAATTTGAGCATAATTCCTCCTTATTTAGTGTAATTTGAAACGAACGTCAAATCTTCCGTTAGTTCCAATTGCTTGATAAAAGTCTGTATATCCAACTCCACCTTTACCTGAATTAGTTGTATCTTTTTCAACATATGAATCGGTATTTCACAAGCTTGAAGACCTTAAATCATCAAATGTAAATCCAACAAGGTCTCTAATTTTAATTTTACGCATTACATAATCGTAAAATTGTGGGTCTTGTTCAGTTGGAGCTCCAGAAGCTTTACCTGCTGCTTTTCTTTTAAAGAAGAAAACATATCTTAATACATCGGCTTGTCCTAAAGAAATATTTTGAGTATTTTGTGAAATGTTTTTATCAAAGCGATTTAGTATTTGTCATGAAACAACCATTAATGCAGCTTCACCATTAGCATTCCGAACTGGAACGCCAATGATAATTGGTAAAAACAAGAGATTTTTACCAGCATCTTTTGCAGCGTCATATTGATATTGATAATTATCTTTTCAGTGAATACTATTGTTTTGAGTAGAAGACACAATTCCTTCTCAATAGTTAGGTTCATTTTGTAATTGAATTCCACCATCTGATGCAAAGTTAGGATTTAGAGTTTTTCAGAAAATAGTAGTTCCTGATTGAGTATACCCTTTGTAAGCAGTTGATAATTTTAATTTAACTCTAAAGTTAGGTGATGAATTGGTAAAGTTAGATGTTGTTGCATCAATAGCATCATTAACTCCTTCGGTAAAGTAATCAACATTTTGATCAAGGGCTTGTTGAGTTGAATATTTACTAAAAGCATCTAAGAATTTTGTTGGAGCTTGAACATTGTTTCATCCTGCTTGTTCAGCTGTAAATAGAGGTTGGATTAAATGGTTTGTATCTTGAATATTATCTTTATTAATTTGGAAAATATCCAGGGTTTTAAAATTAATTCCAACATTTTCAAACTTAATTCCAAAATCACTGACAGCACCAAATGCACTATTAGTTTCAGTTAATGAATTTGGCTTATGAAATCTAAAGTACAAATTCACAAATCCACGTTTAATTGAAGGATCTGAAGTTAAACGTGATTTAAGGTACTGAGCATTTGCATCAGTTGCTGATTTATAAACATACACTTCAACATTTGTTGTATTAAAGAATGAATTAGCTCCTTTAAGAATATTGAAAGTGTCAAATAAATTCCCGATTAACCCTGCTCCTTGAGCAGTGATTTGATCATTGATTTTTTTAGCTTTATAATTGGTTCCATCAATACTAATGCTTTGTTCAGTAATGTTTGTATTATTTAGCACGTTATTAAAAGTTTCTAATGAAGTACTATCTTTTGGAACAATATTTTCATAATTTAATTTTCCATTTTCACTTTGAACTAAATAATCAAAAAATAAATTAGTATTATCAGGATTTGACATTCATTTGAACAATTGAAGAGCAGTACTAAATCCATTGGTAATTGCACTATAAATATCAAAATCGCTAGCACTAGCTTGTTGTAAGTTAGTAACTTGGTGCTCACTTTGAATTGATAAACTTGAAATTTTGTTATATTCATTTTTTAATTCAGTAAATTTATCCGCATTGGGAGCTAAATTTGGTACAAGTTGAGTTTGTGAAGCGATAAATTTTAACAAATTTTCAATGTTTGCTCGTCCATCAAACCCGGTTATTCCTTCGATAAATTTATTCAGTAATTTTTGAAGCGCATTCGGATCGCTATTATTTGTTCCAAAAATTAATTGCTCTAATTTTTGTTTAGCTGATGCTAACGTTAATACAGTACTTTTATATTTATTGAAATAATCATTTCGCTGAGTTTGAATATTTGCTGGAGTAGCACTAGCAAATGAAATGTTAGATTCATCATTTTCATTTCGAATATCTTGATTTATTGTGTTTGATAATGAACCAATTTCATTGGTATATTGATTAATTCGAGTTTCTAAATTATTATCTTGTAAATGAGTTTGCTTTAAAGTATAACGAACATTTTGGTTATTTTGATTATCGGTGAGCTCATCCTTAATTCTTAAATTATTGCTAATTGATAGTAAAATTGAAGGAATTGATTTAATTGAAATTAAATTTTGATAATAATCAAAGAATTCACTCGCTACTCTTGAAAGGGTTTCTAAAACACTATTATCAGTAAAGGTTTTTAATCAAGTATCAGTATCATTTTGGTTTAAATGAGAAACATATTGTTGAGCATTAGTATGTAAAGTGTCACTAGCTTGTGGATGAATTGCATTATTAAATTGGTCTAGTTCAGCTTGGGTAATTCCAGTGACTTTTAGAATAAAACTTTTATCAGTACCTTGAATAGATGGAGCGTTTAAAAAAGTATAGAATTGTTGAAATTTTTCTTTGTAAGAATTATAACGATGTGCTTCTCATTCAAAAATTAAGCGTCTTTGGTTTTGATATTTGTCAATTGCATTTGTTAAGGTAGTGTTAAAATTAAACAATTTATCTGCACTTGAAATATCAATATTTTTAATTGAATCTAAAGCAACTTGCTCATAATCTTGTAATTTTGGAGTTGCATTTGGATTAGTATAGTGACTATTAAGGTATTTATTTAATTCTGTGTTTTTGTTAAAGATTTCTTTTGCCTTAGCAGTTTCGGCACGTAAAATTAAATCCAATGCTCCACTGTTTGAATTATACAACTCAGAAGATAAACGTAATTTAGCATCTTCATTATGAACATTATTGTTTAGTGCATTAGTAGCTTGAGTAATTTTATTTTGTAATGCTGTATATAAATCTTTGATATTTTGTGGTTCATAATTAGGATTGTTAGCAATTTGAGAGTTATATTTGTCTAAATATTGTTGAGCTTTGTAAATATTAGCTTGGAGAATTTTTGAATTAATCAAAGCAATATTAAATGAATTATTTGAAGAACCGGTGATATATTTTTCTAATAAACGATCATAATTATCTTGAGTTTCTAAAGATGGATTGTTATTTAATTCGGTAAAAATTTGTTCAATAATAGCTCTTAAAGGAGCTTTAGCTTCATTAGTTAAATATTCAGCAGGACCAGGATTGGTATTTAAATCATTTAATTGAGCAAGTTTTTGCGAAGCTTGTAAAGCTAATGTTAACCGTTGAGTGTATGTATCTAGTAAGAAAATGTTTTGATCTAAATTTGCATTATTTTGCTCAGTGTAATAATAATTTTCACCTTGAGTAATTTGATCAGTTAATTTAGCTATTGATGCTTGCACGTTTTTTTCTGATTTAATATTAGCATTTTGATTAGTAGTAATATTGTTTTTCAGATCTTGAGCGGTTTGAATTAGTTGAGCAATTTGTTTGTATTTATCAAAGAAAACATTGCTTTCAAGCACGCTTAATATAGCACTATCAATTTGAGCATTGGTAGTGGCATTTGCAATTGCTTGTGCTTGAGTGTGGAAAAACTCATCAGCTTTAGCTTTTAAGTTTGTATATTGTGGTTCAATGTTATTACTAGTGACCATTTGCTCCACTTGTTTAGTTTTAATTCCTTTTTGAGCATCAACATTAGCTTGTTTATAGATTAAATCTAAAGCATTATGACGAGCTAAATATAAATCATGAGCTTGTTTAAATGAATTAGTTAAAGTAGGAATTAAAATCGTTTCAATTTGACTAGCTTCTTGATTTGTGTTTGGAATACTTGCTAAAATAGTATCAGCAAGTTTTTTAGCATCACTATCAAATCCATAATCAAAGTGAGTATTTGGTTTGTAATCAAAATTCTTATAATCAGTATTAGTTAACACTTGGTTTTGGATTTGTAATTCATCTTTTTGTAACATGATTAACTTATCCAGTGAATTAAGTGTATTTTCAACGTTGAAAAGTTTACTTTGAGTTACTGGAGTAGTGTTAAGCATAGTGGTTAAATGGTCGTAATATGCTTGCATTTTGGTTAAACCATCTTGAGCACTTCCTTGAGCACCAGTTCCTGTTGCATATTGCAATTTCATTTGAATGCTATTTTTTTTGGTTTGAACCAAATTATAGACTTGATCAAATTTATTAAAAAGCTTGATTTGTTCGTCAAGTTGTCTTTCTTTAGAGACTAAATCAATTGGCAATACACTTAAATAATCATTAACGTAAGCATTATATGTATTAGTAATCTCGGTGATAATTGATTGTTTTCCAGTTTGGTTACTTGGAATGTTTTTATTTCCATTGACCAAATCTTGTGCTTGTTTGGTTTTGATTGCTAATTGTTTTAGACTTTCTTGTTTAAACTGAATTGCACTAAGTTCATTATCAATATTGACCAATTGATTTTTCATAGTAACAGCACTTGTTGCAGTTACTAATGCATTTAATTTGGTATCAATTTGTGTTTTAAGATTTGAATCAATATTAGTTTGTTTATTGAGTTCTCCATCTATACTATTTTTATAATTATTAATTTTGGTCTTTTGTGATGCTTTGGCATCATCAAGCGATACAGTATCAAAATATAAATCACGAAGCTCGTTTTTTAGTGCTAAAATGCTATCTGGAGTTTTAGCATAAAAGAATGCATCATTTGCATTTGCATATGTACTAGTTTGATTTAGTTTAGCAAATAATGTATTATCAGGATTTTGGGCAGTTAAAACTTGAATATTCTTTTTAGTATTATCTTGTTTTGATGTATTGTTAAAATAATCAAAAATATCTCTTAATTGGTCAATTAATGAATTTAGAGCTGATACTTTTGCATAATCATGTTTAATTTTAATTAAATCAGAAAGATTGTTATATCCATTAATTGTGTTAGTTAATGCATTTTTTCAACTAGTGATAATATTTTTTCAATTATTACTGTAATTGTTCTGAATTTGTGCATCATAGTTATTAAACGAACTAAATTTAGTATCTAATTCTTGTGCGGTTTTAATAAATGAATCTTTAGTATATGCTAGTGGTAATAAATCTAATCGGTCTAATAATTGTTGGGTTAAAGTACTCTTTTTACCATTATTATCAGTAGCATCTTTCAAAGTATCAAATTGAGTAAAAACAGCATCAGTATGAGTTGTGTTAGTTACTCCTTCTGCAGCTTTACGTTGGTCATATTCGGTTTTTAAACGGTCTTTTAATGCTAATGCATTATCTCACGCTTGATTAATTGAAGCTTTAATACTTTGTTCACGATTAGTAGTAAAATCAATGTCATCACGTAAAGTTGATAAATTAGATATTGAAGCATAAAATTGAGCAATTTTGGTTTTATAATCAGCTACTTTAGCATTAAATTCACTAATTGCATGATCAAAAATAGCTCGATTACGCTCAGCACTTGTGTAAACATTTTCCAAAGTTTTAATATTATTTTCAGCTTGTAAACGAGTGTTGCTTTTTCCAAGTTCATCAGTTAAAATTCGGGTTTTAAAATCAATCACTGATACTGAATCACCAAAATGAATCAAACTATCATTAGGTTCATTTAATGTTCCACCATTAGGTTTATTGATAATTGAATCTGATAAAGCTTTATAAGTAATTGGATTGGTATTTTGGGTAATGGTTTTTAATTTATCTGCACTATTTTTGAGAGCTTGAGCTAATTTGAGATATTTTTTAATCTCATTTGTTAAATTATCAACTTGAGCTTGGGTTTTATTAGAATCACTAATTAAATCTCTGGTTTTAGCATCAATAGTGTCAATTGAAGCATTGATTTGACTATAAGGTGCTTGATTCTTGAAATTTTGGTCATTAATTTTATTATCAATAATTTCTTGATTTGTTTTTTGTAGCAAAGCAACTGAAATAGCTAATGCTAAATCTTGTTGCTGAGTTTGTAAATCATGAGCATATTGATCAATTTGAGTTTTATCAAAAGTTGGTTTAAATAAAGTTTCAATATACTTATCAATTTTAGCGTTTAATTCTTGAGCTTTAGTAAACTGATTATTTGGTTTAAAGGTTGCATAATTTTCATTTTGAGTGTCATTAATTAATGCTTTAAGACCATTATTTTTAACTTCAAGTTCTTTAGCTGATAAAACTACATCCATTAATTGGGTAATTTTTTGATTAGTTTGATCACGTTTTTCGCTGGTGATGTTTGGATCTGAAAGTTCTGATTGGTATGAAGATAAAAGATCAAGAATTTTTGCTTGCATTGGTGTTGGAGCACCGTTTAATGAATATGGAGCAAAAATGTCATTAATTTGCTGAAAATTATCCTTTAAAGCTTGGCCGCTTTGATATTGAGCTTGTTTATCTTTGTATTCTGCAATAGCATCATTCATTTGATTAAGCAATTCATCAACATTAGTTGCACTAGAAGCTTGATTTAAAGCGTCAAGAATGTTTTGTTTGACTTGAGTGATTTTTAAAGCTTGAGCTTGTAAATAAGCTTGTTCAGCTTTTTTATTATCTGAAGATTTTAATGTCGCTTCTCCTTGAGCAACTGCTTGTTCAAGATTTTTAAAAGTTGAAGCATTTTTTGCAATATTGTCAAGTTGGTTTTGAATTTGATTAAATCTACGTTCTTTCTCGCTTTGGTCTAGATTTGGATTTGAAGCTGTAATTTCAGCTTGTTTTTTAAGCTCTTGGGCTTGAGCTAAAAGTTGTTTTCCAAAAGCAGAATTTAATTGTCCATTAGTATTATCAAAAACACCAAAAAGAGCATCTTTGGTAGTGTCATATTTGGATA
This sequence comes from Mycoplasma sp. 3686h, assembly GCF_056781225.1. NCBI lineage: Bacteria > Bacillati > Mycoplasmatota > Mollicutes > Mycoplasmatales > Mycoplasmataceae > Mycoplasma > Mycoplasma sp. 3686h. The sequence goes on from NZ_CM165562.1 coordinate 605,163, forward strand.
AAACATTTTGCAATCCGTCACTAATATTTGCTTGTTCAACTTCTTGACGGTATTGTGCAATTAATGTTTGCAATTCTTCACGAGTAGCTGTAGAAGTGTCTGGAATTAAAAAAATTGCTTTAGAATTTAAAAAACTTAATTTATCTTTGATTTCTTGCGAAATGAGATTATTATCTTCTAAAAACGATATTGATAATTTGTATCAACTTTTTAATTCTTCCCGATTAATTTCTCTGAGTATATTACTTTGAATTCTTAGTGTATCATTTAACTCTTTAACTGAAGCACTAGAATTAAGTAATGATACTAATTTCAAGGACATTCTAGCAAGGACATTCTTATCAACATTTCTTCCATTATTTTGTGTATATAAAATTTGATCATTTAATTTTTTGAGCGAATTTTTAAACACTGAACTCAACAGAACATTGTCATAAATATTATTGTAAAGTTGATTTAATTCTTGCGAATATTGGTCAACATTATCAAAGTTTGATTCAATAATTTGATTTAATTGTTTTTCAAGGCTTTGAGCATTAGTTCGAGAAATGCTTTTATCATTTACATACTCATTAATTTTATTTTTAATAGTATTTACTAAATCTGAAATATTTTTCACGCTAGTTTTTAAATTGCTTGCTTGGGCAATACTATTTAAAATGTCACTTTGACTTTCTTGAGGATTGTGTTTAATATTTTCAATTTGTTTATTAATTAATGATTGAATATTAGCTTCAAAAGCTTGTGATTTTAAATCACTTAATTCTTGAGATAAGGTTTGTAATAATTGCTTTGTATCAGGTGTTTCTAAAATTAAGGTATTTAATTGATTGCTAACTAAATTATTTAAAAATTCAATTTCTTTTGCTTTAGATATAGCCAAAGTTGGTGAATCATTATCAGCAATTCTTTTATAATTTTCAATTCGTTCCAAAAAAACGTTTTTAAGCGAATTATCAATGTTTAAGTTTTTAACTTCATTCCGAACACGAGTAATATTTTTTAGAAAAATGTTAAAATTTTGAATTTCTTGCTTTTTACCTTCTCTTAATTTAGTGATCATTTGATCATAGATTTTTTCGTATTCTCCAATCGAATCTTTAGAATATTCAGGTTGATTGAGCATATCTAAAATCTGATCAATAGTTGATAAGAGAGCACTTTTTTCTTGTGCACTAAATAAAGATGATTTATCTCTAATTAATTGTTCATGATTGGTTCAAATTTTAGTTTCTAAAGCAAAAGAAAACTTGTTTTGTTGTTCGATTAGGTTATCAACAACTTGATAAAAATTGTTTAATGCTACATTTTTATCGCCTGATGAAAGAGCACTGATAACTTTGTCCTTAGCTTGTTTTACAATATTTTGAAAATCAACATCTTTGACTAAAGAATAATATTCATTAATTAAATTAATTGTTTGTTCTTGGTCTTGAACAACGCTTAATTGAGCTTTAAGGGTTAATTGCTTGAGTTTGTTTCTTTGATCAAGCATTAAAGCAATACTTGAATTTTCGTTTTCTAAAAGTTGTTTAGCATAATCAAGCTCTGAAGAAAGTTCTTTAATTTGTTGATTGGTTTGATTATGTTGTAACTGTGTTTCTAGGATATTTGAAGTTTTGTTCACTTGTTGCTCTAATTGTGCAAAAAAGTATGTTTGTTTACGTTGAACTTCAAAAGAATCGTGTAGAGAAAACAAAGTTCCAACAGATATTATCGATGCAATTCCACTAACACTGCTAGCTACAGCTAGTGTGGTTATTGCTTTTTTTGAATTTCTCATAAAATAAACCTCATAATTGTTTGTATCAATTGACTTTTGTATTTTGATATTATCAAATTTTGATTAGTAATCAATTTTACACTAAAAAAGACTATACTAAATTAAAAATGAATAATTGTCATGAATAATTAATTACGTAAATTTGATATTTACTAATATTAAAATACAGTAATCTACATCTTTATTATATTATTTTAAATAAAAATCACAAAAACCACACTAAAAAATAATGTGATTTTTGCGATTTAAATTAAATAAATTATTTTTTTAACGAAGTTTAAATCAAAATTCTCCAATAGTTGCTGCGTTTAACACTCCACGAGCTGATTCTTTAAAAAGTGAATTTTTAGCATTTCCGCTACCTCATGAATTTTTTGGAAGTGGAGCTATAACAGCGGTTTTTGGATCACTAGGAGTTTTTCGATAAACTAAGATTCCTCCACCTGTTATTGGATTCACAGGAGCTCCTCCTAATGAGCTTGATGAGGAACCTGATAAAGGATTAGTGTTTGAATCCAAGTATACTTGATTGGGGAATGTTGAATAGATTTGGAATAATCGAGCTAATTCAGGTGCAGGTGTTGTGTAACTTGCAGGTACTGAACCGATTCTAGTTGAAAGATTATTTAAAAATGTTTGATCTTCTTGTTTAAGTCCTTGTTTAACTTTTTGTTTATCAAGTTCACTTTTTAATAAATTTCTATCAATTGCATATAATACGTTTTGGAATAATGAATTATATAAATATACTTTTCTTGTTAATGGATCATAATCAATATTAAATTCATAGACAATAGCATTATATCCAGCTGGAATACGTTCATTTGGGGTGTTATATCAGTGGGTACTATCATTTCAAATATTTCTAAATCCATTACCACTATCTCTTAAGATTGCGTCATAATTTTCTGGTGTCCCTGCACCACTGGTTCTTCCTTTAGTAGGAAAACCAGTAATTCGACCTGGTTGAATTTGTAAAAACGCAAATCCTTTTTCACTGTCTTTAGGGACAATCACCAATTTTTCATCATCTTTATTAGTGGTTAAGGTGATATTAAAGGTCATTGGAATTGAAGTTAAGTTTTCAAAATCAAATCCATATCTGTCACTAGCATTACGATTGTTTTTATCGATAAAAGCACTTATCCGTGAAGCACTTTTACCATTAGTAGTGGTGGTGGTTGAATACAAACGTACTAAATCTGGGTTTGTACTGTTAAGTCATGAATTTTTATAGGTACTATTTGGTTCAATAATTCCATTTGTTGTGGTTGAATTAGTGTTATTTAAGCCAAAAATAGCTTTTTTCATTTTGTTATACACTTTAGTGATAACCTCTTCTTTAACACTATTATAATTATTAGCTTGTGCATTAGTTACTTGTGCAATGTTTCAACCAGCTTCATCAACATCAATTACTTCAAGTTTAGCATTATAACCAGCTTGGTTTGCACTGTTGATAAAAATACTAGTGGTTCCGTTGGTGATTTGGATTTTATCCAAGGTTTTAAAGGTCATCACTACTTCTTTTTCAATTTGTAATGGACCAATATCTGTAGTTTGTGATTCGTATGAGTAAACTACTTTAGCACGAAGTGATTGACGATCAACTTCATCTTCAGTTGGAGCTACTGTATCAAATCAGCCACTTGCATTGTATTTTTTAATATATACTTTAAATTTAATTGGTGAATAAATTGATTTCAATTGAGAATTGTTAGTTACATCTTTGCTAGTATAAGCAAATTGATCAAACATTTCTAAAAATTCAGGATTATTGTGAATTTCAATCATATCTACATTAGCATTATTTTGTGATTTTGAAGCAACAATGTCATTAAATTTAGATATGAATTTTGAACGAGTATATTGTTTATTAGTTACAATCACCTTATATTTGTGATCAAACTTTCCTAAAGTAGTTAATGTAGGTATGTTTGGTTCAAAATCATTACTTTGATTAGGATTATCATTTAACGAATTAAGTAAGAGTTGTTTATTTGCATCTTCTTTAATTCAATCTTTATATGCAGTTAATGATTGTAATAAGTCAAATAAAGTGTTAGTTAAACCAGAATTTTTATTTAAAGTACTAAAATCAAACGAAGAACTAGTATCAACATTGCCAAGAGTACCTTGTATTCCAGCTTTAAATCCAGCAAATGAATCTAAAATTGCTTGAGTATCAGGGGTCGGAGTATCACCAAGACGAATTTTTTCAAAAATATCAGCAAAAACATCTTCAAGTGGGTTTTTACTTAATGTTTGTGTAACCGCGTCTTTAAAGCTTTTTTCTAATTCGATAAAGTCATGGTTTAAGTTATCTACAATTGTAGCAAAGTAAGCTAATGAACCTGAATCATTTTTAGTAATAATCGAGTTATATACTTGCACTGCTGAATTAATTTCATTTACAAAAGCATCATATTTATTTTCTAAGCTCTCAACTTGGTTATATTTGTATAAATTCTCAGTTTTACCAGCAATATTATTTTTTAATGGATCTAATTTTTCTTTTAATTTAATATAAAATCCTGGTAAATCAGTTGAGTTTGGTTGAGTAGGTTTTGGTGCAAATTTATCATTAAATACTTGTTTAATTGCATTAGCAAAATTATCTAAAGTAGTTTGATAATTACCATTAATAATATTTACTAATGAATTAATTTTCCCTGAATAATTATCAATGCTATCAAAATTAGCTCCAAGCACGCTATCAATTGAAGCTTTTAAAATTGCAATTGGTTCATATTGAGTTGGACTAACTTGTGCACCAGCACGAACGTTAGTCTTAGTTGCGCTAAAGTCATCGAAATATTCTGAGACTGTGTTTTTAATGTTTTCAACAACATTTTTGGCTCGATTGTATAAGTCAAAAATTTGTAAACTAGCAACAGATTTAGCATTACCTAATGCTACGTTAACTTGTGAGTATGATAAATTGTCTTTATTACCTTGAGCAGTGGTTAAATCATCAATTCCTTTTTGTTTGAAATTATCTACATAAGTAATCGGGTTTCCACCTTGTGGAGTGAAATTGCTCTTTACTGAATCAAAGAAATTTTTAATTTCATTATCACTAACTAATTGCTCATCAATTTGGTCTCTTTTTGCTTGAATTAATTGTTGAATATTATCATTAATAGTTTTAGTTAAAGCTATTTTAGCTTGTTCATCATTATCACTAGCATTTAATCGAGCATCAACTCCAGTAGTTGCATTATTAATTAATGAATTAATTTGAGCAATTTTACTGGTGACATTAGTATTATCTAGCGATGCATCTTGTAAGCTCACAAGACTCTTTGCTTGAGCAAATACTTTTTGTAAACTAATAGCATTTTCAAGTGCATATTTAATTAAACTATTTTTTGCAGTATCTGGATCACCAGCTTGAATCACTTGATCAATAGTTCTAAAGTATTTATTGAGTAATTGAGCTCCAGTGAAAGTATTAGAGTTATATTCATTAACAAAAGTGGTTAATTTATTATTAATTACAGCTTTAGCACTTGGTGATAAGGTATTATCTGCATCAGCTTCATTTTTAACTTGTTCGTATTTAATGAGTACGTCTAATTTAGCACTTTGCTCATCAATTTGACTAATTAAACTGCTAATTGAATCACTACCAGTAGCATTCATTTTGTCTGTATCATTGTAATAAGATTCAGCTTTAGTAATTAAGTCTTGGACTGCTTGTTTGGCATTATTAATTAATGGTAAGCTTGAAACAATTCTATTTTTAAAATCATTGAGCTCATGTGCTTTTTGTGCTAAGTTTTTGAGCTCGCCAAGTTTACCTTGAATGGTGGTAACTTTAGCACGGATAACATTTAATTGGCCTGATTCATCTGACACAGTTAAAACAGTTGCAGCATTATTTTCGCTATCTAATTGGTTTAAATAAGCAATTAAACTATTTTTAAGCTCATTATGAACTAATGGTTCAAAACTTGTTGTTTTTATGCTATTAATGGTGCTATGAGTAGCTTCTCTATACGCATTACGAGCTTGAATTGCGGCTTTTTTGTTTCCAATTTCAGTGACAATTTTATCAGTTAAAGTGTTGTAATCTTGTGCGTTTGAAGTATTTGCGCTAGCTAAATCAAATAAATCATTAACTGAGTATAAGTTATTTGGTTCTTTTCCTAAAGTTGTATTGTTATTGGTTGTATTGGTTGGAATACTGTCTCAAACTAATAATAAGATTGCTTTTAAATCCACTGCTGAAGTAGAGGAATTATTTTGAGCCAAAGTGGTTGCGTATCTTAATGTGGTTAAATCAGTGTTAATTACATTTTTAAATGAGTTTGCTTTTGCTGTTAGTGTATTGATTTTGTCTACTCCACTTTGGGTGTAATCATCATTAGTTGCTGCACTTTCAAACGAAGTCAAATAAGCTTTTAATTGATCAAGTTTAGTTAAACCTAAAGCTCCATCAACATTTCTTAAATTAAATTCAGAACCATTAATAATGGTATTAATTTCAGCTAATTTGCTTGCTAATTGGTCTGAAGCATTGAGTTTTTGAGTGCTAAAATTAATTTTATTGCTTAAATCATTGTAAAAATCAATATTATTGGTTGCACCATTATCTACAGTGGTTTTGAAGTAATTTGCTCGTGCTTGGTTTAAAAGAACATTAATTTTTTGAATATAAGTGCTAATTAAGTTTGAACTTGAATTATTAACACTATTAATAGCATTTTGAGCATTAGCAACATTTTTTGCTAGTGTAGCAATAGCACTAACTTCACCTTTAATTCGTTCAACTTGTTTAAATAAGGTAATTAATGGAGGTTTATCAGTAGCTGTGTTAGCTGTGGTTTTAGTACTATTAATAAAATCAGTTAATTTTGTTTTAACATCTGAATCATAAGTTGAACCCAATGCATCATTGAGTAATTTACTAATTCCATCTGGTTTACCATTTGTTCCATCGCTTTCAAGCAATTCGATAATATCTTCACGAATTTGTTGAACTTCAATTTCAGCAAAGTAAAGATTATTTAACTCAGTAACTTTAGTATCTAAGTCAGCAAAAGTATCGGATGAAATTGGTAAACTATTTTCTAATCCATTGGTTAATTTTTCAATTGAAAAAGTCTTATTTCCTTGAGCGCTTGTATTTTTAGCAATGTAATCAGCAACCTTTTTCTCAACTCTAAATAAATCGTCATAACGTTGAATTTTCTTAATAGTTTCAAGGGTTTGTTCTAAGGTAAGACTAGCTAAATTAAGACTATTTTTGACGCTAGTATCAAAAGTGGTTTGTCCTCTTTTGACTTTAGTATGTAAATCACTGGTTCCAAAATTTGGATCATTGGCATCATTAGCAATCTTTTTAAGTTTATTTAACGCAAAATCTTTTTGATATCCAATTTGTAATTTAACTAGGTAATTATTAATATCTTGGGTATCAACATTTTCTCTACGAGATGGAGCTTTATCGTTTACATATGCAGTTTTTACCGATGAATAATAATTAGTAAAAGTGTAACCAGGATTATTATTAGCTACTGATGCTACATCAGCATCTAAAGCTTGCTCTTGCTTATCAACTTGAATAATTGCTTGATCAAATGCATCTTCAAGGTCTTGTTTTTTGGTTTTGTATAGATTGATTTTAACTCTTAATTGATCTCTTTGTTCTTGGATTTGAGCCACAGTTAAATCATTATTGAAAATAACCAAATTAGCTTGTTGCAAGATTAGATTTATTTCTTCTTTTAATGGTGCATAGATTTTTCAATCTTTGTTTTTGTCTAAAACTACTTGTAATTGTTGATAAACATCTAAAAATTCTTTTTTAGCACTAACAATACTTTGAGCTTTGGTTAGCGTATCAATTTTAGTTTGAATTTGTTCATTATCATCACCAGTTGATAAATCATTGCTTTGTAATAAATTAGCAATGTAATCAGATAAAGTGGTGGTTGAACCATTATTATATAAGTTATATGAATCTAATAACTGTGACGAAAGCTGAGCTAATTGATCAAACAGCTCCATTTTTTCACTAGCTTGTTGAGCACGTTGATAATTAAGTTGTGATTTTTGGATTGTAGCATAATTATCAATTCTTGCTAAGCTAGCTTTGTAATTATCATTTGCTCCACCTTGAGTGCTTTTAACACTAGCTTGAATCCTTGCATTAAGTTTTTCAATTTTATCTTGCTCATAAGCAAGTAAAATTTCATTTCCACGTTCACGCAATTGTAATTTAGCGTTTTCAAATGCTTGGAGGTTCGGAATATTAAGTGTTGAATTTAAACGCTCAATTAATTGGTCAATATTAGCAATTTCTTCATGACCTTTAACAATTGCGTTTTGAGTTTTTGTCCCAGCATATTGAGCTGATGATGTTCTCGAGATAATATCAAGTAACTCTTTTTTATTAATTTCAGCATCAAATAAAGATGGAGTTAATTCGATTAATTGATTAGCTTTTTGAATAGATTCATTAGTTTTTTCTTGGTTAGAAACATCTTGAGAAGCTTGGACTAATTCTTGATATTGTTTTAAGAGTGCTTTAGCACCTGGTGAACTTAAATCATTTCCGTATTTTTGGTTAATCGCGTTTCTAAAATCACTAATTTTTTGATCAAATAAGGCTTTAGTGTCAGCCTCATTTAGAGCTTTGAGTGCTTTAGCTAAAACATCTTGAGTTGATTTGATTTGGTCTTGTGTAGCATCAGGGTTAGCAAAAAGAGCATCAAGCTGTTCACGTGCTGCTTGAACATCTTTAATAAATGGTTCAAGCACGATTGAGTTTGGACCATCTTTTTGGGTCTGAATAGTTTTTTCTGCTTGTTGGTCTAATAATGAAATTCCACGGAAATCATTTCCAGTATCACTTAAACTTTTAAGTTTTTGTGAGATAACTTCAATTTCTTGAGCTAGATTAGCATTTCCATTTCCAGCATTAATTTCTTTCCGAATTTGGTCTAAACGTGTTTTATATTGATTATATAAATCAATCCGTTTTTGTTCACGTTCGGTCGGAACATAAGTATCATCATTATTTGAAAAGACAATTTTCAAATAATCATCAGTAAAACTTGAAAAATCTTCAGCTTGGGTTTGTTTGCTTGCGTTCATTAAGTTTTGAAGCTTAATGTTATATGTTTTAATAACCTGAATTAATTGAGCTGAAGGAACTGGGTCAAAGACTCTAGTAAGCGGAATTGATGAAGTATTGAGTTTTCTTGCTTCATCTAAAATAACATTATTTACTTGAGTATTTAAACCTTCAAGTTGCTTAATTTGTTGATCCATAAGATCAATTAATTGAGTCAAATTATCTTTTAAAATCTTTCTTAGTGCTTCGTTAAGTTGATTTTTAACACTTGATAAAAATTGTGAGGTAACTTGATTTGAATAAGTTTTAACCACTTGACTATTAAGCTCTTTGAGTTGACTTTTAATATCTTGACTAGTAAATGGTAATTCATTAATTAGCGTAATTTGTGATTGAATGAGTTTTAACTCATTGTTTAAATACTCTAAACGATCAAGTTCTTGGTTTTCTTGGTTATAGAAAGTAAATAATTGAGTGGCCAATTCTTTAGTTGATAAATTCTTATTAACAATAGTATCAATTTGTGAATTTAGCAAGGTTGCTTTTTTAGGTTCAATGATATTGTTCTTGAGAGCTTGATCAATTTTTTGTTTTGACTCGCTAATGATTTGATTTGAGAATTTAAGAGCATAAAATTGAGAAAATAAATCACTTTTAGCTGAGATAAGCTCTTTTTTATCACTAATGGTTAATACTTGTGTGATTAATTGCTTAATCATATCTTTGTTAAATCTTAACTTTGGATCAAGTTCATCAATATAATTAGTTAATTCTCTAATAACTTGCTTAATATCAGCAACAGATTTTTGGGTATCTGAAATTTGTTGATAAAAGGCTAATACATCATTACGAATTTGATTCAAATCAGCTTTATTTAAAGCAATATTTAAATTACTTTTGGTTGCATCAAGGAATTTTCGAACATTATCTTTTTCAGTTTGAGTATAAGCAGCATTATTCACATAAGGTTCAATTAATTTTAAATTCTCATTAATATCGTTAATATCACTTTGTGAACTTGAGACAATTTCTTCGAATTTTTCTACTTCTTTTTTAGTATCTTGCGAAGCAATTTCCACCTCGTTTAATCTTAAGGTGCTACTAATAATACGTGAGTATAAAGGAACTAATGAATTAACAGCATTCTTTTTCAATCCTTCAAATGGAAGAGTATCGAGTTTATTACCAGTGTCTTCTAAGAGTTTGATAAATTGTTTTAACTGATCATTTTGTGAAACAACTAACTTAGTAATCTCGGTTGATAGCATGTTTAAATACTTTGTTCTTTGTTCTTTACTCAAATCAGTAAGATTTTTTAAAAACTCAATTGAATGATCTTGTTTCATTTGAGTAAGTTGATTTTTTAAATCAAGTTCACGGATCCGAGCTTCTTGATTATCTAAAACTTTTTGTCAAAAGGTTTTTGATTGATCTTCTTGATCAACTTGTAATCGCTCTACATTATTAATATAGAAATTAAAGACTACTTCTTGGGCTTTATCTAAGGTGGTTAATTTGTCTTGGAGATTGGTTTGTTTATCATTTCAGGTACTTTTAGCTTGGTTAAATTGTTTCATTACTTGTTCTTTATCACTGTCAGAAGCATTAATGTAAGGTGAATATATTTTAAATAAATTTTCACTTTCAAGAAAGTTTCCAAATACTGTTGATGAATTAACTGCTTCTTTTGAGTGAATTAGAAACAAGGTTACACCTAAACCAATAGCAACAGGTGCTACTATGCTTGATGAAATAACAAGTGTTTTAGCTAATTGTTTATTTTTAATTTTAAGCATGATATTCTCCTTTTTTAGTGTAATTTAAGATTAATCTCAAATTTTCCAGTTGATCCAAGAGCGGTTACAAAATCAGAGTATCCAACTCCACCTTTACCTGAATTAGTTGTATCTTTAACAATATAAGGATCTACACCTCATAATTTTGAAGGACTTAAATTCTCAAAACTTAATCCAACAAATTCTCTAAACTTAATTTGTTTCATGATGTATTCGTAAAGTCCTGGAGTAGTAGCTGTTGGTCGATTAGCTTGAGTAAGACCTGTTTTTTCTTTAAAAAAGTATACATATCTAAGTACGTCAGCATTACCTAAAGAAATATTTTGGGTTGTGGAGGTAGGGTTTTTATCAAAACGGTTCAAAATTTGTCATGAAATAACCATTAAAGCATTATTTCCATTGGCATCTTGAACTGGAACTCCAATAACAATTGGTAAGAATAATAAGTTTTTTCTTGCATCAGTAGCTGCATTATAATGGTATAAGTAATTATCTCTTCAATTATATTTTGTATTATCACTTGCATTAATTACAAAATCACTTCAATTATTTCATTGACGTTCAATTCCTTTATCGTCAGCAAAGTTAGGATTTAAGGTTTTTCAGTAAATAGTGTTTCCAACTTGAGTGTAACCTTTGTATGGATTTTCTAATTTAACCTTAATTCTAAAGTCAGGTGATGATGTAGTGTTTGCTGAAGCTGGTGCATCAATTGCTTCAGTAATATCTTCTTTAAAGAAGTATTTATTATCTTGTAATAATTTTAAAGTTGAGTATTTATTAAAGACATTGAATAATCTTGCAGGAGCTTGGAGATTATTTCATCCAGCTTGTTCAGCAGTAAAGATTGGAGCGGTTAAAGCATTTGTATCTTGAATATTTCTTTTTCCAATGCTAAATAAATCTAAAGTTTTAAATAAAATTCCTACATTTTCAAACTTAATTCCAAAATCTTCTACCGTTCCAAAAGCACTATTAGCATCAGTAACTGAACTTGGTTTGTGGAATTTAAAGTAAAAGTTAACAAATCCACGTTTTACTGAAGGATCTGAGGTTAAGCGTGGTCTAATGTACTGAGCTGAAGCATCAGTAGCTGATTTATAAACGTATAAATCGACATTATCAGGATTAAATAAGTGATCAGTTCCTTTGAAAATGTTGAATTTATCGAATAAATCACCGATTAATCCGCCTCCATTAGCTCTAATTTGTGTATTAATTTTCTTAGCTTTATATTTAGTTTTATCAATAGTAATCATTTCCTCGTTAATTGCAGTATTATCCAAAGTTTCTTGGAATTTTTCTACTGTGGTGCTTTCTTTTGGAATAATGTTGGCATAATTAATCACTCCATTAACAGTTTGGGTTAAAAAGTCAAAGAATAAATCAGTATTGTTAGAATCAGTGACTCATTCAAATAATTGCAATGCACTATCAAATCCTTTGGTAATAGCACTATAAATATCAAAATCACTTGCAGTATCTTTATTTAAATTAGCTAATGCTTGCTCAGTTTCGTGTGAAGGGTTTGCTACTTTAGTATATTCATTTTTCACTTGAGTGAATTTATCTAAATTAGCACCAATATTGGGATCTGCTTGATCTGTGGATGCTATGTATTTGAGTAAGTTATGAATATTAGCTCTTCCATCAAATCCGGAAACACCATCAATAAATTTAGCTAATATTTTTTGTAAAGCATTTGGGTCTGAAGGATTAGTTCCAAACACAATTTGATCAAGTAATTCTTTCCCTTTAGCTAAGGCTAACACAGCTTGTTTATATTTGTCAAAGTATGCGGTTCGAGCCATTGTTGTTGCAGGTGTTGTTGCTTGAGCAAATGAAAGTGATGATTCATCATTTTCATTACGCACTTCATTTGGGGTGGTATTAGTTACATTGACTAATGAATCAAGGTATGAATTAATTCGAGTAGTTAAATCTTGTGTTGCTATATTTGCTTGGATTAATGTGTAACGAACATTTTTAACTGCATTATCATCAATTAACTCATCCTCAATCCGTTTAAGGTTGCTAATTTCTAAAATAACGTTTGGAATTGATTTAATTGAAATGAGGTTTTGGTAATAATCTAAAAATTCACCTGCTACCCTTGAAAGAGTTTGTAAAACACTATTATCACTAAAGGTTTTTAATCAATTCAAATTAGCAGTATCACCTTGACTTAAACGAGCAGCATAAGTTTGAGCATTAGTATGTAATGTATCACTAGCTGATGGGTTGATTGTACTATTAAATTGATCTAACTCAGCCTGAGTAATTCCAGTAACTTTAAGAATAAAACTTTGAGCCACATTATTTGTATTTGGAGAACTTAAGAAACTGTAAAATTGGTTAAATTTATCTTTATATGAGTTATAACGATGAGCTTCTCAGTTGAAAATATCTAATCTTTGTTGATTGTATTTTTCTTGAGCAGTATGTAATTTGTCGTTAAAGTCTTTTAATTTATCAGGAGTATAAATGTCAATTGTTTTAATTTGTTCTAAAGCAACTTGCTCATAATCAGCTATCTCAGGAGAATTATTTGAATCAGTGTAATTTAAACTTAAATAACGATTTAATTCTAAGTGAGCATTGTAAATAGCTTTGGCTTTAACTGTTTCAGCTTTTAAAACCTCATCTAAAGCACCATTATTTGAATTATATAGCTCTGATGCAAGAGTTAACTTATTAGCTTCATTATGTGTGGCATCATGTAAAGCATTTTTAGCTAGATTGATTTTATCATTTAATGCTGTATATAAATCTTTGATATTTTGTGGTTCATAATCTGGATTATTGTTTAATTGAGCAGTGTATTTATCAAAATATTGTTGTGCTTTGTGAATATTAGCTTGTAAAATGACCGAGTTAACAAAAGCAATATTATATGAACTATTTGATGATCCAGTAATGTATTTATCTAATAATTGAGCATATCCCTCTTTAGTTTCAAGGGTTGGATTTTGAGCTAAATCAGTAAAAATACTATTGATAATATTTTGGAGTGGTGTTTTAGCTTGAGTGGTTAAAAATTCAGTATCAGCAGGAGTAGTATCAACATCTGCTAATTCACTGAGTTTTTCAGCAGCAGTTACAGCTAAATTTACCCGAGCAACATATGTGTCTAAAAAGAAAATATTATTGTCAAGATTTGCAATACTTTTTTCTGTGTAATAATATGACTCACCCTTGGTAATTTGTTCATTTAATTTAGTAATCGATGCCATGACATTATTATTAGTGCTAATGTTAGCGTTTTTAGCATTAACTGCGTTTTTAACTGTATTAGCAGCATTGATTAATTCAGCAATTTTCTTGTATTTATCAAAGAAAACATTAAATTCAACTACTTGTAAAATCGCTTGATCAATAGTAGCTTGATCAGTTGCATTAGCAATAGCTTGAGCTTGAGTGTGGAAGAATTCATCAGCTTTTGTTTTTAAAGTACTGTATTGCGAATCGATTGTATGATTGTTAGTAATTTTTGCTATTTGTTGTGGTTTAATTCCGTTTGAGCTAGTTCCTGGAGCATCTTTATAAATAAAATCAAGAGCACTTTTCCGAGCAAGATATAAATCATGGATATTTTTGAATTGAGTTACTAAAGTTGGGTAAAGAGTGGTTTCAATATCAGTAGCACTTTGAGTAGTAGTTGGAATGCTATTTAAAATAGCATCAGCTAGTTTTTTAGCATCATTTTCAAATCCGTAGTTAAAGTTTTGGGTATTAGTGTATGCAAAGTTTTTATAATCAGAATTAGTTAAAACATTATTTTGTTCTTGTATTTTATCTCTTTGCAATTGGATTAATTTTTTCAGAGTAGTTAAAGTATTTGAAATGTTAAATAGTTTAGCTACAGTAATTGGATCAGTATCTAATTGAGTAGTTAAACTATCATAGTAAGCACGCATTTTATTCATTCCTTGGGTACCGCTTTGTGCTTGGGTACCATCAACGTATTGCGCAGCTATACTATTTTCATCATCAGTTACTTGAGCGTAAACTTTTTCAAATTCCTTGAATAATTCAATTTGATCTACAAGTTCTTTATCTTTAGCTAATAAAGTAACTGTATCAAGACTTAGATAATTATTTGCATAAGCATTATATACAGTTTCCATTCCACTAAGAAGTGAATTTTTACCAGTTGATTGCATACGTGCCTTTTGATTATCAGTGACTAATTTTTTAGCCTTTTGCACGGTAATTGCAAGTTGTTTAAGGTTTTGTTCTTTAAATTGAATTGCATTGAGCTCGTTATCAATGGTGATTAATTCACTCTTGCTATTTACACTATTAGTGCTATTTACTAATTGATCTAATTTACTATTAATTTGCGTTTTTAAGTTTGCATCAACAACCATCATACCATTAGCATTTAGCATATCAAGTTTCTTACCAATTGTAGTTTTATAATCAGTAATTTTTTGGACTTGAATTAATTTAGCTTCATCAAGTGAAATAGCATCAAAATATAAATCTCTTAATTCATTTCTTAGAGCAATGATGCTTTCAGGGGTTTGTGAATATAAAGTGCTTTGGTCATAGTTTTGATAAGTTGATGAGCTAGCAATTTTAGTAAATAAATTAGCATTGTTTGGATTGTTTTGTAAAACTTGATAGTTTTTCTGACTGGTATTAGTTTTGGAATTTTGATCAAAGTACCCAAAAATAGTAGTTAATTGAGTAATTAATGAGTTTAATGAAGAAAGTTTTTGGTAATCTTTTTTAATAGCGACTAATTTAGATAGGTCACTATAACTATTAACTGTATTTTTAATAGCTTCATTTCATTGAGTAATGACATTTTTTCATGCATTACTATAATTGGTTTGAACATCACTTGAATAAGTGTTAAATGGATCAAGCTTAGTAGTTAAGTCGCTTGAAGTTTTAGTAAATAAATCTTGTTCATAAGCTAATGGTAATAACTCAAGTTTACTTTCAAGTTGACGAGTTAAGGTAGTTTTTTTACCAGTGCTATCCATTGTATCTTTGAGTGCATCAAATTCATCAAAGATTGCTTGGGTTTTGGTAATTGTAGTTAATCCATCAGCATTTTTACGTTGATTGTAATCAGTTACAGCACTAGTTTTAAGAGCAATAACATCATCTCAAGCTTGTTGGATTGCATTTTTGGTTTGCATTTCTTTAGTGGTGAAGAATTTAATATCACTGACTAAAGTAGCTAAAGTTGATTGAGAGTCATAAAATTGAGCTAATTTAAGTTTATAATCAGCTATTCTAGTATTTAAAGCGCTAATTGCATCATCAAAAATAGCATGGTTTTTCTCATTGGTTCCATAAACTGCTTCTAAGTTTTTAATTGCACCTTCTCCATTGATTCTAGTATCAGTTTTAGAAAGTTCGTCTCTTAAAATACGAGTTTTTAAATCAATCACTGAAGGTGAATCATTTAAGTTAATTAAAGTATTTACTGGATCATTAGCAGTTCCATTGCTTGGTTTATTAATAATTGAATCTTTTAAGGCTTTGTAAGAGATTGGGTTATCGTTTGGATTAAGGGAACTTAATTTATCAGCACTAGCTTTAAGAGCTTTGGCTAATTTAGTGAATTTTTTAATATTATTTTCTAATTCATCGACTTGAGCTTGGGTTTTAGTTGAAGAATTGATTAAATCAATAACTCTAGCATTAATAGTTTCAATTGAATTATTAATCTCTGAATATGGACTGTTAGTATTAATATTAGTATTAGAAATTTTATTATCTAAAATTTCTTTATTAGTCTTTTTCAATAAGGCAACTGAAATCGCTATACCAAGAGTTTGTTGTTCGTTTTCAAGTTTTTGAGCTTGTGCTTGAATTTGAGCTTTGTCAAAATTAGGACTAAAGAGAGCTGATAAAAAAGTATCAACAGTTTTATTTAATGCTTTAGCATTAGTGTATTCTGTATCAGGTTTAAAACTTGCATAATCTTGAGATTCAGTATCACTAATCAAGGCTTTAAGAGCATTGTTTCTAACTTCGAGTTCTTGTGCTGATAAAACTGAATCCATTAAAGTGGCTATTTGTGCATTAATTTTATCTCTTTGTTCATTAGTAATGCTAGTGTTTGATAATTGAGTTTGGTATGAGCTCAGTTTATCAATAATTTTCTTTTGGGTTGGGGTTGGAGCTCCGTTTAATGTATACGGAGCGAAAATTTCATTAATTTGTTTAAAGTTATCTTGTAATGCTTGTTTTGATTGATATTCAGCTTGTTTGATTTTATACTCTGAAATAGCATCGTTCATTTGATCAAGTAAACTAGCAGTATTATTTGCACTACCAGCATTGCTTAAAGCATCTAAAATGCTATTTTTAACTTGGTTAATTTTAAGTGCTTGGGTTTCTAAAAAGGTTTGTTCAGCACTTTTCCCATTTGATGATTTTAAAGTTGCTTCACCTGATTGAACGGCTTGTTCTAAGCTGACAAAATTTTGAGCATTTTGAGCAATATTGTTTAATTGAGCTTGAATTTGATCAAATCTGGATTGTTTTTGAGCTGGTGATAAATTTGGATTTGAAGCGGTAATTTCAGCTTGTTTTTTCAGTTCTTGTGATAATTGGTAAAGTTTTGAACCAAAGTCTGAAGTAATTTGATCATTAGTAGTACCAAAAACACCAAAAAGTTGATCTTTGGTTTCTTTAAATTTAAGTAATGAATTTTGTAATCCATCGCTAATGTTAGCTTTTTCAAGCTCATCACGATATTGGCGAATTAAATTTTGTAATTCTTCTCTAATTGCAGTTGAATCTTCAGTAATTAATGGAGCTGCTTTAGAATTTAAAAAGACTAATTTATCTTTAATGTCTTGAGTAACTACATTATCACCAGTAAGAATTGAATTAGCATATGTCACTCAATTAGCTAATTCTTTTTTATTAATTTCTCTCAGTAAATTACTTTGAATTCGCAATGCATTGTTTAATTCTTTAACTGAAGGATTGTTGTTAAGAAGTGCAACTATTTGAGAAGACATTCTGCTTAAGACATTCTTGTCAACATTACGTCCTTTGTTTTGAGCTTCTAAGATTTGATCGTTAAGTTTTTGAAGTGAACCTTTAAAAATGGTTCCCAATAAGACATTATCGTATATATCATTGTGTAATTCATTGAGTTTTTGTAAGTATTCATGAATGTTGCTTTGATTGGTTGAAATAATATCTTGTAAGGCTTGTTCAAAGGCTTGAGCATCTGGTTGAGAAAGGTTTTTAGCATTTAGTTCTTGATTAATTTTATCAGTGATAGTCTTGATCAAACTCCCAATGTTTTTTAATGTGGTTGATAAATTGGTAACTTGAGCGATGCTATCTAAAATATCAATTTCATTTTCTTTTGGATTGTTGGCAATTTTCTCAATTTGCATTTGAGCAATTTTGTCAATTCTTGGGTCTAATTGAGTTGCTTTTAATGCACTTAGTTCTGAACTTAATCTGGTAAGTAATTTATCTTTATCAGGGGTTTCTGAAATTAAAGTATTTAATTGATTATTAACTAAATCATTTAAGTAAGAAATTTCTTCAGCTTTAGTTAGTGCTAATGTTGGCACTGGATTTGAAGCAATATTTTTATAATCATCAATCTGCTTTAAAAAGTTTTCTTTAATTTGATCATTAACATCTAAAAGGTTAATTTCATTTCTAACCCGAATTATATTTTCAAAAAAGTTATTACGATTTTTACTTTCTTTAGCTTTATTTAAACTCAACTTTTCAATCATTTTATCGTAAACTTTTTCAAATTCAATGACAGCATCACGTGAATATTCAGGTTCGTTGAGTAAATTTAAAATTTGTTCAATAGTTGATAAAAGAGCACTTTTTTCTTGAGCAGTATAAGTTGTTTTATCTTTGATTAATTGTTCGTGATCAGTTCAAATTTTAGTTTCAAGTTCAAATGAAAATTGATTACTTTGATTGATTAATTTATCAATCACATCATAAAAAGAATTAAAAGCAGTCTCTAGGTTCGAAGAAGAATTGATTGCACTTAACAGTTTATCCTTAGCTGACTTGGCTATACTTTGAAGATCTACTGATTTAACTAAAGATGTAATCTCGTTAATTAGAGTTGTCATTTCAGCACGATCTTGAGTAATACTAAGTAATGCTTTAGGGGTTAATTGTTTCAGTTTGTTTCTTTGTTCAAGCATTAAAGCAATTGAAGAATCTTCATTTGATAAGAGTTGGTTTGCATACTTAACTTCATCTGAAAGTTCTTGAATTTGTTGAGAGTCTTTATTTTCCTTTTTAACTGCTTGTAAAACCTTATCAGTTTTATTAACTTGTTGTTGAAGTTCCATAAAGAGATAAGTTTGCTTTGGACTTGCTTGGTATGAGTTGTGTAATGATAACAATACACCCACAGATATTAAAGTAGCACCTGCAGTCATGCTACCGGCAATACCTAAAGTGGTTAATGTTTTTTTGGAATTCCTCATAAAATGTACCTCAATTTTTTGTTAGTATAAAATTAGTAGCTTTTATTATACCAATTTATTTTTTATATATTTTACCATTTTTCACGTTCTATATATATATATATATATATATACTATATATAGAAAAGTTTATATAAAGTTGTTATATATCAATTCTAGTGAATTGATAAAAAGAAAAAAACACCCATATTAGTTCGAAAAATGAGTGTTTTCGGTTTGATTAATTACTAATTATTTATTTCTTTAAAAACTCGCTCATAGGTGGAAACTTTTCCAATGCAGGGAACAATCCTGGATCAATAAATCATTTATAAACATTATAAAGCTCGTTTCGATTAGCGGTTTGTCCTTGATTTCCAAAGTAGTGAAAATCTCTTTTCACAATGTTAAATGTATCAGAAATAGGGAAATTATTCGGATCTACAAATAATAAAGCTTGCTCTAAATTAATCTTGAAAAAACCTTGGAGCATCACTAATGTTGCTAATAATGTTGTTGATGTTGGTTGAATTCCGAATAGCTTGGTTTTGACAGTGTTGTTAACAAAGTCATCCTTGCTAAACAAAATTGAGTCTCCGCTTTGAATTCCTTGCATATCTAATGCAAGCATATTTTCTCACGATATAGATGGGTCTAAAATAATTGCATTCTTTTCATGTCCATTAGTAAAATGCTTAATGTATTCAAGAGCCTGAGCACCTTGATAAACCGGATGAAGTTTATAGAAATAATTATACTGTTCAGGTGGATATAATTCCAAAATTTTAGTAAAGTAAGTATGTAATTCAGTTCGAGATTGAGTATCGGAAATGATTCTTCAAGGACCGCCTTGATCTTGTCTAAATAAGCTTGATCCGATAAAAACAAGGTTTTTCTTGCTTTTGTCTAAGTTTTCTTTACCTGAAATAATTAAATCATCAAATTTTTTTCCACTGAAATTAACTAATTGATTGTAAGCGTTTAAAAATTCAGCTTCATTTAATTGGGTTATTTCTTTAGTGACGTTTTGATAATTAAGCGGATAATCATAAATATTGATTTTAGCTCATCCAAATCCACTAGCCTCTAAATCATCATTAAAGCTCTTTGAATATTGACCTGATAAATTGTAGATTTTGAACTTTTCTTCTAAAGGATAAAAGTAATGATAATCAATTTGTTGTGGGTTATCGGTTTTTAAACTATCTCAAGCTTGTAATAACTCATCTTTTGAATAATGTTTGGTTTGGTTTTTTACTCATTTAATGTAATTATTGTTGATAAAAGAATATGGTTGAGCGTTTCCGTCACTCAAAATAACAATTTTATTAGCATGTTTAAGCATGAAGTTACGAGTTTGAGCATCTAAACCTGTATAAGAAATATCGGGAATATAAAAATCAAATAATTCTACTCCAGCATCTAAATAAGGTTTTAAATATGCTTGGAATTCACTCAATTTTCTCGGTATTATTGAATAATCAGTGAATCGAAAATCTTGTAAATATTTGGCATTATCAAGCAATAATAACTTCCCAAAATTAACATTAAATTTTTGTTCATAATCTTGTAAAGCAACATCACCATATTTTTCAAGCAAGGGAGCAAAATTGAATCTTTGAGACGTGTGTTTGAGGGTTTTTGCATACGAATTAACAGCTGAATCAATTAGATAAACAACATCATTAAATGGTTTTGATCTTTTTTGGTTTTTAATTAATTGTAATTGAGCAACCATTGCAATAAAACTGCTAACAAAAAATTGTGATGCATTTCGAGAAATAAAAACGCTCGGATATTCATTTTGTGCTGAATCTAGGATTTCGTTATTAAATTTTTGAAAATTAAGTGTTCTAGTTTCTTGGTCGTTTAATTCTAAATTAGGATTTTCTTTTCCTGGGTTAGTAGAAGGATTACCAGGTTTGGAGCTAAGGTTTGGAGCTAAGGTTTGGAGCTGGATTTGTATTAGTGCATGAAATTGTGCTTAGTGCGGTAAATGTAAATAAAGGAAATGTGAGTGTTCATTTTTTAAACATATAAAATAATTTTTCTCCCTTTTTTGTTTGTATTTAGCTTAGAAAATAATTATACAATAAAGCAAAGGGAAATTTTTCCCTTTGTTTTATCAAGGAATAAAGAGGTAGTTTTAGTAATTAAATTTCTTCACTAGTGTTAAGCAATTTAAAAATGTGAGTAACATCAGCAATTTCACCAATAATAGTTACTAAATCTTCTTGTTTTAGTTCGGTGTCCCCTTGAGGACGAATAGTCACTGCTCCACGTTTTATGAGTACAATCGTTACACCAAAACTATTAAAATTCAGGTCTTTGATTTGTTTATTACTAAATTTTTCATTAATCACTTTAGTTGTTCCAAGCACAAAATTATCACCAAGTTCCTGAAGATTAGCACTATAATCGATAAAGTGTTTATTTCCGGCAATTAATGCGGTTCTAATTCCAGCTTCTTGTTCGGGTCGAATAATAATATTAACTCCAATTTGATTGAGCACTCGAGCGTGACGTTCATTAATAGCACGCACAATTAAGTTTTTTACCCCTTGCTCTTGCAAAGCGGCAACAATTTCAATATTATCTGAAACAGCCACAACTACTGTTTCAATGTTTTCAATTCCAATTCCTTTGAGTGCTTTAATTTCGGCCGCATCAGCAATAACTACTCTTTGAACATCGTCAACAAAATTACGTGCTGATTCTTCGTCTTTATCAATCACTAAAACGCTTTTATTCATTGCAATTAACTGGTCAATAACAGCACGACCAAAGCGACCAGTACCAATCACTGCAATATCGTTTTTATACTTAATTCCCATAACTTTTATCCAATCGCAACATCTTCTTCAATGTATTCATAATATCTATTGTATCTTTTTTTGCGTTTTCATACAAACATTAGCGAGCTGACTCCAAATTGTCCAATAAACATAACAATGGTGAGAATAATTTTAGATGTATCATTAAGCACTGGTGTAATTCCTAGTGAAAGTCCAGTTGTTCCAAATGCACTACAAATTTCAAAGACAATTTGTTCAAGTCGATAGCTTTGACTTGAAGAGCGAAAAGCATTTTGAGCATTTAGTGTCCCAGAAGTTTGAGCACCATTTTTAGTATATACATCAAACGAAGTTACACAAATCATGGTTGCGATTAGAATTAAAATTAAGCTAATGATAAACACTTTAAGTGCATTAAAACAATTATCTTTATTAATTGACCGTCTAAATAAACGAATTTTTGAATCACCCTTAAAGGTGGCAAAAATAGTTAAAATCACCAGAGCAAAGGTCGTGGTACGAATTCCTCCTCCTGTACTTGATGGAGCAGCTCCAATAAACATCATAATGGAATAAGTAATATAACTATTAAAGGTAAAGTCAGATAGTGAAGCAGTGAAAAATCCAGCACTTCGAGTTGATAAGCTAATAAAGAAAATAGCAAAGATTTTTTGAAATGTACTTCCATACATTGGACCATTTGCTAAAATGCTTTCAATTGTTGGTTTAAATGAATTAACTGTATCTGAAGCTACATTTTTTCCAAAACGATCCTTTCATTGAGTATCAAATTGAGAACCATTAGCAATATAAAGTTGATAAATGTTTGCTTGTTTTTGATTGACATAATATTTATTTCAAATAGTATTAAGATCTTTTGAAGCTATTTCAAAAATCAAGGAAATAGCAAAACCAATAACAAAAACCCCTAAATAGACAATGAGTGAAATTTTAGAAAATAAGGTGAAATTATACGGTTTAGAATTCTTTTTGACCTTATGTTTGAATCATCCGTAAATATCGTAAAGAACTGGATACCCCAATCCTCCGATAACAAATAAAATAACAAAACAAATTTGTAAGAAATAATCACTATAATATGGCATTAATGAATCTTTGGAAATAATGTCAAATCCAGCATTATTAATCGCAGAAATAGTGTGAAAAAATCCAAACCGAAATGCTAGTGACCAATTACCTTTAGGTGATTGGAACGCTTTATAATCATCACTTGAATTTAAACTTGGGTTAGCATCTTTTAAATATCCTGCAATTCCTCGAGTGGTTGAATTATCATTAGCATAATAAAAGTAAATTGACAATAAAAATCCAAACGTAATTCCGATAACAAATAAAAATTTAACCGAAGCAATTACTAAATTTAAAACTTTGGCTGTATCAGTTCCTCCTCGTTCAGATTGAACGAGATTTGCTTCACTAAGCGAAATGTTTTTTTTGCGAAAAATGAAGTTAAAAATAAATAATTTTAATGCAAAAATTCCAATTCCTCCACTAAAGATTAAAATCGCAATAAGCATTTGTCCAATGACATTAAATTGTGAATAGGTCGCTTTAACTGTTAAACCTGTATCACTAAAAGCACTCGAGGCAGTAAAAAGAGCATCGACAAAAAATAAAGGTTTAACTGCTCTTCCGGTCACTGGATCAACTTGATTTTGAGAAATGGGACTTCATAGTAATAATGCTGAAATAATGACAACTAAAAAATACACAAATAACAAGTATTTGAGTTTTGATGTATTTTTTTTGAACTTGCTAATTTGATCAAAAGGACGAGTAAATCAACTTTTTTTAAATCAGCCTTTAATATTGTCCATTACAACCTGCTTGTTAATTATTTATCTTTTTGATATTTAGCGTTTTGCATTGACCGCATGATTTGTCTAATTTGAGTTTCTGAAGCGGTGCGTCCCATTTGTTTGAACATTACCCGAAGCATTTTCTCTGACACAGGTGGATTTTCTTTAATTTGCTTTTCAAACATTTTACGAGCTAATAGAAAAGTAATTAGAGCAGTGATTAATCCAACACCAATTACTATTCCAATTATCATTCCTACTAAACCTGCAGTACTTAATTCAACCATATTGATTCCTTTGTGTATTGATAATTATTATTTTAATTGTAGCATATTAATAATAAACTACTTGTATTGCATTTTGGTGTATTCTTGTTGTGAAAAGTCTTGCAAGAATTTAACCAGTAGATCACCAGCAGCCATTAAATCAGAAATTGAGCATACTCCAATTGGACTATGTAAATATCTTTGTGGAAGCGAAATAGTTAATGTTGCCGCTCCACCGCGAGCATATTGAAGCTCGTGAGCATCAGTTCCACCACCCATGGCAACAAATTTATAAGCTGGGATTGAATATTTTTTAGCAATATTATCAACATATTGGACTAACTTAGGATCCATTAAGGTTCCACCATCTTTAATTCTAAGAGCTGCACCAGCAAAAAGTCGTGTTGTTCCAGAAATTGTTCCAATTGTATCATGTGAACTAGTAGTGTCAAGTGCAATTGCAACTTGTGGATTAATCAAACTCACTGAAGTTTTAGCTCCACGAGTACCCACTTCTTCTTGTACAGTTCCTACTAAGTATAAATCTACATCTAAATCTAAATGAGCTACTTGTGATGCAACATAATCAAGTACGGTAATTCCCGCACGATTGTCCATTGCTTTTCCACCGATTAAATCTGGGTTTTTGAATAAAATAGTCTCTCCAGAAAGATATACTCGATCCCCTATTTGAACATTATGTTCGAGAGCTTCTTGTTTATTTTTAAAACCAAAATCTGCATAAAGTTCATTATTAGTAATTGCTTTGGATACTTTTTCTGGTTCAAGAATGTGAATTGATGTGTGTCCAAATACCCCTAAAAATTCTTCATTAAGTGAGTTGATTAATTTAGCTTTAGTTCCAATGACTACACTTGGTCATATCCCTCCAACCGGTGAGAGCAATAATTGCCCTTGTTTGTCAATTTCACGGACTAAATATCCAACTTCATCCATATGAGCAGCAATCATAACTTTAGGTGCGTTAGGGTTTTTGCTTTTTTTATGCATAATGAGTGAACCAAAATTATCTCGAGTAAATTCAAATGCATTTGAATTGACATTTTGTTTGAGTGCATTAACCACTGGTTCTTCAAAGCGAGACATAGCTTCAAGTTCCATATATTGAATTAATCTTTGCTTAAATTGCTCTTTATTCATTATTATTCCTTGTGATTGTTAGTTTGTTATTAATTATATTGTATTTAAAATCTTGGTGAGCAATTTGATATTCGTATTTGTCAATTATTGGAAAAACACTACGAATAGCTTGCATAATAAACTCATAAACCATAATCATAGCACGCACATCATTTTCACAGTATTTTTCTAATTCGCCTTTAATGTAATTTCATTGGGAATCGCCGGTATATCCGTGATAACGTAAAATTGCTTCATTCATAGCCATTGTTCCTTTTTGAATCACTAATTCAGTATAAGGAACAATTAATGTTTTGAGTAGTAGCTTATTATGTGTGATAAACTTTTCAACTTTTTTAATCGAACCTTGGAGCATAAGTTCATCTAAAAACATTAGCGTTTTATATTTTAATTGTGGATTTAAAGCTTTTGTTTGTTTGCTTGGAACAATAGTGTTATTTTCAATTTTAAAAGTAAACAAGCTTTCATCGTTGCAAAATTCTGGATAAGCTTTGTTTAAATCGCGATATTTAAAGCAATCATACAAATCAATTGTATTGAGATTTATATGTTGAATCATTGCTTTAAATGTGTGTAAATCTAAATTTTGTTCTTTAAATCAATTACTAAATTGATCGTTTGAATGATTGTTTATAGCTTGTTCAACGAGATTATAAATTTCTTTATTACGAGTATTTTCGTAAGTTTTATTATAAACAATAAATAAATCAGCTCCATTAGCATAAATTAATAAAATTAATTGTACTAAATCTTGAAGAGTAATATTTTTGGTATCAACTACATGATTAACTTTATTAGTTTCAATCCCATTGATTGTCTCAATAATTGAAACTTGGGAAACAATTTGCTCATATGACTTTGAAGTTTTTAGAATTGGAAATAAATCAGAAAATCCTTCATAGTCGTATCAAATAATCCGTTGATCTTTGATGTGAATTTTTTTAATCACATCTAAAATACCAATATTAAAATAATTAATTAGCTCGCTAGCAACTTGTTCTGTTTGCTGAATATGTTGATAATTTTGGTATTTCAAACCCAAAGATTTAAAAAGTGTCTTACTTAAAGTTCATTGTTCAATTCCAAAAACATAAGTAATTAGTGCTAAAATTTCTTCGTTTTTAATAAATAAATTGGGAAGAAAAACCACATTTAAAGGTACTGGAGCTATAATTAAGCTTTCTTGGATAAATTGTTGTAAGATTTGTTTGTTTTCTTTGAGTGAAAAATCAATTTGAGTAAAATATGCAATATCACTATAATTAGATTGATTTGAATATTTTTCATCTGCTCGAGCAATCAGTTGATAGTATCAATCAATACTTTCAAATTCAATTACTTTAGTATTTTTACCTGTGTTAAAAATAACTTTAAAATCAGGTTTATTTTTATTATTATGATAATTGTTTAAATCATCTGGTAAATGCTCTAATTCTTGGACTTTAAAATTTGTGATAGGTAATTCTTTTTTAATTGCAACTCCATAAAAAGAATAAAATCTTTTGTTTCAATTAGGACTATCTAAAAATAAAGTCCCATCACCAGTTCGAGCTAAAATTTGCTTATAAAAGTTTTCTTTATAATTTAACTTAATATTGCTAGGTGGCAAACTTTTGCTTAAATGAGCTGAAAAACTCTCGCTAAAATTAATTTCTTTTGCTTGGGTTTGGTGAAGTTGATTCATGACTGGATCAATAATAATTAAGCTAGCATCTAAAATTTCATGCTCTTTTTTAGCTGTGTTAATTAAATAAAAGAATTTATAAAAATTCTCTAAAGGTGATTTAGCTGAATAACCTAAAAGCACCATTTTTTTGCTAGTTTTATCAAAAATAAAACAATCAGCAACATACTGATAAGTTTGCTGATTTGTTTGAAAAATGTGAGAAAAATGTGGATCAATAATTATTTGTATATTGTGATCATTAAGTAATTGATTAGTTAAAGTGATTTTTTGCTCTACTTTTAAATTACTTGGTATATATCCAATTTGATCCATTTGGATTTGATATCTATGGGCATAAAATTCAATTGCTTTAGTTTTAAGTTTTCTAAAATTTTGCACCGAAATGAGATCAATATTATTAATACTTTGATTGGATTGGTCTTGATCAAGCGATTCCATATCTCCAAAATCAAAATCAGGAACTTCATCATTTTCAGTAAATAAGTCTGATTCTTCTTGTGTAATTATTCGCTTTTTATTCCACTGTTGTTCAAAAGCTTGATTTAAAGATTGAACAAAATCATCTCCAACTCAAATTAGCGCTGGATTGTTTCAAAAAACTCTTTTAAATAAATTTCACTTGATGATTTTCTTCATGTTAGTTCCTTTTAGTTTTAGTTTATAAATTTCTATCATTAAAAGAGAAGTAATTAAAAATTACTGATTTGCACTAATTTCCTTAATTTGTAACAAAATATTTCTTAATCGAATTGGAAGAGTTTTCCCTGCTTGTTCTAAATCCTCTTTAATGTTTTTAGAAAAAATAGCTCATATTTTTATGTTTCTTTTCGTGATATATTGCTTCATCGACATTCTTATTGCTTCAATTAAAATTACCAATTCAATTGAATATGGTGTAATGTATTTGCTTGGTGTATGCTTAAAAATAATTTCTCAACAATCATATTGATAAACCGCATTTCCTCCGTTAGAAATAAACACATATTCATTTGGTAATTGATTTGATACACCAGTATAATTTAGTGTAACTTCACCCCCAGGAGCAATGGTTCAACCAAATTTTTGAGCAACTTCATAGGCTGATTGATTAACATACTTCTTTAAAAGTTTACTATATTCAGGTTTTGTATATAAGCCTTCAATCAATCTAACTATTTTTCTTTTTTTACTAATCTATTAAGAATAGATTTAATAGTGTTTTTGTTTGCGATATTATAAAAATCTCTGGCAATATAGATTTTTCCAGGATTATTAATCATATCGTTTTCTATTTTGTTAGTGATTGTTTCCATTATTCCTCCTACGCTTTAAATTTATTAAATTTAATTTTTTATTCTATCTCTTGATATTCTTTTATCTTGTTATTTAATTCAGTTTCATAAACTTCTAGCTCATCAATAATTTGTTCAAAAGTAGGAATTTTTCCAAATAACATGCTTTTCATTTCAATATAATCATTTTTAAAAATTTTTATAGCTTCTTCATTTGGGACTAATTTAACCTGTCCTAAAAATATTTCGTCATAATTTGCAAAATTACTTGCATAAAACTTTTTCTTATATTCAATTGCTGAGAACAATAAGTCTAATTCACTTAAACTTCTTTGTCTTAATTCTGTTTGGATTAACTTGTAAACATCATAAAAATGTCTCGAATATCTAGGTGGATGGTTACCATTTGTTCGATTTGATTCTCTGTGCAAGATTGCTACTTTGTCGTACAGAGTTTTTATTGAATCAGTAACTAATACAGTGATTGATTTATCAAATAAATTCGGATAATATTCGGATAATATTCGGATATATAAGGTTTGATTTCTTTCTTAAGTAGTGGTTGTGTTTCAGATAAAGTCCCTACTTCTAATAAAATGACTTCTAAAATAGAACCATCAAAAAATTGTTTCGGATACTCAAAACATAATCCATGAGGATTATTTTCGTGCATATAAAATTTAAATTTTTCAACAGGAAACATTTTTTTAAAATCTTTTTCAAATAAAGGAATAAGTTCGTATTTTAAAAAATCTTCAGTTTTTTTATTAATTTGTTCATTAAATTTTAATTGTTTTTTCTTACTTCTCTCTTCATAAGGTTCTTTTTCTGTGTATCCTAAAATTCTTCAATCTAATCATAAATCTATATCTTCAGAAAATCGTTCAATCACTTTAAATGCTTTCGAAAGGCTTGTCCCACCTTTAAACACAATAGCGTCTTTGTATTTAAAATGATTAAATAGATAATCTAAGAAGAAACAAACTCACAAATCCTTTTCTATTATAGCGGATGAAGTATTAATTTTTTCTGATACATAATCAATCATTAATTCTCTGTGTTATTCAGATAATGATAAAAATTTACTTATCTCCATTAAACTCCTTAATTTTTAGTAATACATCTCTAATTCAAGTGGAAAAATTTCTAGAAACTAATTCCAGATCTTCTTTGATGTTTTTCGAAAATCAAGCTCACATTTTAATGTCTTTGTTTGTGATTCGTTCTTTTCCTAAAACTCTAATTGCTTCAATTAAAACCGACAATTCTAATGAATGTGATTTGATGTACTTAGCTGGAGTGTGCTTAAATTGAATTTTTCGGTTTCGATATTGATATACTGAAGTTTTACCATCTGATATATACACATATTCACTAGGAACTTGAGTTGATACACCTGTGTAATTTAATGTAATTTGTCCTCCAGGAGCAATGGTTCAATCAAATTTTTCTGCTATTTTCTTTGCAACCTCTTTTACTGTAGGATAAAAATGTTGATTTAATTCTTTGATATATACAGGTTTAGTATATAAACCTTCCATAACTCTCACAATAACCCCTTTTTCTTTTAGTCTTTTTAAAATTGATTTGATGGTATTTTTAGTTGCTATTTCGTAAAAATCATTAATTGCGTAAATTTTTCCTGGATTGTTAATCATAATGTTTTCGATTGTACTAGTGATTGTTTGCATTATTCCTCCTTGCACCCAAAATTATACATTTTTAGTTGCAAATAATTAATATTTAGGTCTATAAAAACGATAATACTCAGCAATATGATAATAAAAAATCATCAATTTTATTCAAAAATGGACTTTTAACGAAAAAGTCCATTTTTTTAAACTCTGATAATGAATTTTTGTGAGAAAAATCTCACAAAATGAAATTTTTAAATAATAAAAAATATAATTTTATTATAAAGATTAATCTAAAGGAGAATATTATGAAAAAAATTCTAAATGATCCTAATCAAGTGGTTTCTGAAATGATACAAGGAATTACTTATGCAAATGCCAATGTTTATCAAGTTGAAAATTATAATGTAATTGCGCGTAAATCAATTGCTCCAAAGGTAGTATTAATCTCAGGTGGAGGAAGTGGTCATGAACCTGCACATGCAGGATTTGTGGGTTATGGTATGCTTGATGGTGCTGTATTAGGAGAAGTATTCACTTCCCCGTCAGTTGATCAAGTCTATGGAGCTATTAAAGCAATTAATCAAAATCACGGTGTTTTGCTCATTATTAAAAATTACACCGGTGATGTGCTCAATTTTGAAATGGCAGCTGAAATGGCTCTAGCTGAGGGAATTAATGTCAAAACAGTAATTGTTAATGATGATATTGCACTAGAAAATAGTTTATATACTATTGGACGCAGAGGGGTTGCTGGAACTGTGTTTGTGCACAAGATTGCTGGTAGTGCTGCTGAAAGCGGACATGAGTTAGATTATGTCCATGCTTTGGCTCAAAAAGTAGTTACAAACACCAAAACCTTAGGAATGAGTCTGGGTGGAGCTACCATTCCTGCCAGCGGAAAGAAAAGTTTTGAGCTTGCAGATAATGAAATTGAAATGGGTTTAGGAATTCATGGAGAACCTGGAACACACCGTGAAAAACTTTTAAGCGCTCATGAACATGTAGCTAATATGCTTGAAGCTCTGCTTAAGGAAAGCCAAATTCAAAATCAACCTATTGCTGTGTTAGTTAATGGTTTGGGTGCAACTACATTAATGGAATTGTATATTATTAATAAAGAAGTTAATGAACAATTACAAGTAAAAGGAATCAAAGTTCATAAATCCTTAGTCGGAAATTATATGACTTCGCTTGAAATGCCAGGTTTTTCGATTACATTAGTCAAATTAGATGAACAAATGATTAAATATTTAGACTTTGAAATTAAGAGTACCTTATTTTAAAGAGGACAAATGAAAACTGAATTAATTATTAAAATTATTAAACAAATTGCACAAGTAATTGATCAAAAAGCTGACGAACTTACTGAATTAGATCGTTTGATCGGAGATGGTGATCATGGGATTAATCTCAAACGAGGGTTTGATGCAATAATATTAACTATTGATGATTTTAAAGATAAATCAGCTAAAGAACTTTTAAATCATATTGCAATGACTTTAATGAGCAAAGTGGGTGGTTCTAGTGGTCCGTTGTTAGGGACTATCTTTTTAAAATTAGCTCAAAGTGAAAATTTTGCTCAAGGAATTTTACAAGCAGCTAATGGTGTCCAAATGCGTGGTAAAGCAAACGTGGGAGATAAAACAATGGTGGATGTATTAACTCCATTTGCAAACACTTACAATGAACAATTAGCAAACGGTATTGCAAATGAGCAAGCTTTACAAATAGCCCTTGAGCAGGCTCAAACTCATTTACATGAATCTAAAAATATAATCGCTAAAAAAGGACGAGCTTCATATTTAGGGGAAAGAAGTTTAGGAGTGACCGATCCAGGAACTCAAAGTATGTATTACATGCTTGAAATTGCAGTGAAGGAACTAATTAATAATCGTTAATTTTGTAGTTGTATCACATAGCAAAGCATTAGCACACGAAGCAATTAAATTAGCTCAACTTATGAAACATGCTAATTTTGAAATTATCAATGCTTCTGGGATTCCTCAAAGCCAAGAATTCGGGACGGATGTTTCTTATATTGTAAATGCAATTAAACGAGCTAACCATGGTGATGGAGTGATTGTCTTTTGTGAAATTGGTTCATCACTAATGAGTTCACAAATGGCTATAGAACTAATTAATGATCCTCAGGTAATTTTAGCAAACGCCCCTTTTGTTGAAGGACTTTGTGTAGCTACTTCGTCTAATTTTGAACATGCTACACTTGCTCATATTGTCGAGCAATTAAAGCAAGTGCAAAACTTTGATAAACAAATCGCTCGGTAAAACGTGTAAAAAAGTAGCAATAATTCGCTACTTTTTGGTTTGTGAATTTTGAATATTAAAATGCTGATGCGATTGCTCCAACAAAAATTGCTCCAAGAATTGGTGAAAGCACTGGAACTAATAAACCATATTTAAAGTCAGGTGAAACAATTTCTCCACTCATTTTTTGAGCTAATAATTTAACTGTTACTCAATAAACAAATCGAGGAGCTAAATCACGAGCAGGATTGATAGCATATCCGGTAACGCTACCAAGAGAAAGACCGATTCCCATAACAGCAAGCGAAACAATTCAGCCAGCTTCCATTTTAACAAGTGATCCAGCACCAAATACAACCGATAAGAGCACTATTGTCCCAACAATTTCATACGACATGCTATGTAATCATGATTCACGGTGAGTTGATCCGGTACAGCTTGAAGCTTTCAATAATCCTGAAGGATTTTCGATAATGTGTTTATAGTTAATAAAATTAAGAATGGTTTGACCTAAAGCTGCTCCAAGCAATTGAGCAATAATATACACAATTGCTAATCCAAAGTGTGATCCAGTAATTTGTGAACCATTTTTTAAGAAAACAGCAACAGTAACCGCTGGATTAAGATGTGAGAAACCCAAAAACGAATTTTCTCCAGCAATTGCTTTAAAAAGTGCTGACGAAACAACCACACCAACTAGAACAGCAATACCTCAACCCATAATAATAGCTACTCAATTCCCACCGACATTTTTAGCGTACATTTTTGGGTAATTAAGTGAAGCACAAACTCCATTACCGAGCAAAATTAAGAACATTGTTCCGATTAATTCACTGACAAAACCTGCTCCAAATTGAACTGAAACATCCATTATTGCACCTCTACTTCTTTAACTCAGTTGAATGTTCTCTTAACAGCTACATCTCATCCATGAGTAAGTTTTTGTACTTCTTGCTCGGGTAATTGAGGAGCGAATTCTTGATCTACTTCTAATGATTGTTCAATTTCATTGAGTGATTTTCAATATCCGCTTGCTAGTCCTGCTAAAAAGGTAGCTCCAAGAGCTGTGGTTTCTACGTTTTTTGGACGAATAACTTTTACACCTGAAATTGATGATTGGAATTGCATTAAATAATTTGAATTACTTGCTCCACCATCAACTTTGAGCACTTTAATTTTTTTATTTACATCATTTGACATAGCTTTAATTAAATCATTGCTTTGAAAGGCAATTGATTCAAGAGTTGCTTTAATAATGTGTTCTTTTTTTGTTCCACGTTCTAGTCCAAAAATAGCTCCGCGTGAATACGAATCTCAATAAGGAGCTCCAAGACCGGTAAATGAAGGAACTAGATAGACTTGGTGAGTGTTATCTTTGCTTGCTAAATTAGCGTAAAAATCTGATTCAGCAGCATTATAAATTAATCTAAGTCCATCTCTGATTCATTGAATTGCAGCTCCAGCAATAAACACAGATCCTTCAAGAGCATAAATTGGTTTTTCGTTTCCAAGTTGTCATGCAACTGTGGTAAGTAGTTTATTTTTAGATAAAATTGGTTTTTCACCAATGTTCATTAAAGTAAAGCAACCGGTTCCATAAGTATTTTTAACCATTCCTGGTTTGGTGCATAATTGGCCAAATAAAGCTGATTGTTGATCTCCAGCTACTCCAGTAATTGGGACTTTCCCAAGTGCTTTAAGCGACCAATGGTGTGGGTCGATAATTCCATATTCTTGTGAAGATGATTTAACTTGTGGAAGAATTTTAGCAGGGATTTCAAAAAGATCAAGTAATTCTTGGTCTCAAGACATTGTATTAATATTAAATAACAATGTTCTTGAAGCGTTAGAAACATCAGTAGCGTGAACTTGACCATTAGTTAATTTTCAAATTAATCATGTATCAATAGTTCCGGCAAGTAAATTTCCCTCTTTAAGCACTTTTTGTGCTTGTGGAACATTTTTTAGAATCCAACGAATTTTAGTTCCTGAAAAATAAGGATTAATAATAAGTCCAGTTTTTTCGCGTACTTTGTCTACATGTTGACTAAGAGTTTCGCAATATTCGCTGGTGCGACGATCTTGTCACACAATGGCATTGTAAACTGGAAGACCGGTTGATTTATCTCATAAAACTACGGTTTCGCGTTGGTTGGTAATTCCAACTGCTTGGACATCAGTAGATTTAATTCCAGCTTTATGTTTAGCAGCTTGCATAGTTGAAAGTTGGGTATTCCAAATTTCAAGGGCATCATGCTCAACTCAACCAGATTGTGGGTAATATTGTGTAAATTCAGATTGCGATGTTGCAACAATTCTTGCTTTATGGTCAAAGACGATAGTACGACAAGAGGTTGTTCCTTCATCAAGGGTGATAATATATTTATTTGAGTTCATGCTTTCTTTCTTTAAATAAAAGACTAAAATTGATAAGTTAAATCTTTAAGTTTTTAATTCAAGCAATGAAACTAATTTAAATTATTTAAAAGGTAAGGTTTTTATATATGTCAATGATTTAATTGTTTTCTAGTTCACGTCAACGATAATTAGTTTTTCCTAAGCTTTTTAATTCAGCTTTGTTTGATAAAAAGACAATTAATCCCGTGATTAGACCAATGAATGCAAAAGCAAGGGCAATTAAAATAATAATTTGATACCCAGTTACTGAAGCATGATCTGATTCTTTATATATTCTTCCAACATAACCTGAAATTTGGAAGAATCAAGCATCTGGAGAAAAAGCAATAAAGCTAATCAATCCAACTGATGAAGCATAAGTTTTTTTCTCGATATGTACTTCAGAAAGTTGAGTAAATCTCAGAGTTACAATTACTCAAGTGAGAACACCACCCAAGATAAAACAAATAGAGAAAATTGCTAGGAAGAAATATTTTAGTGCTGAATCTTGTGTAAAGTCAATTCCAAAAAATGGGAAAATGGCAAAGACTGCTAATGTACCCATTCCAATTATTAAAGTAAAAATGAGCAATAAAACAGTAGATTTGAATCGATCACCTAGGCGACC
This sequence comes from Mycoplasma sp. 3686h, assembly GCF_056781225.1. Lineage (NCBI taxonomy): Bacteria > Bacillati > Mycoplasmatota > Mollicutes > Mycoplasmatales > Mycoplasmataceae > Mycoplasma > Mycoplasma sp. 3686h. The sequence continues at coordinate 640,185 of NZ_CM165562.1, forward strand.
AATTGGACCTGAAACCATCATCCTTAAACCGTATGTTTTAAAACCGGTTAAAATAGAGACTAGGATTACAGGTGCAAAATAGATATTCTTCATCATATTTAGAATGTAATACCCTAAAACTGCTTGGAAAATGTAAGTTCCCATCACAAAGAATGCTAAAGCTCACAATTTTCAGTTTTGCATAGCTTTAAGAATACTAATCATATTCTTTTTAAGCTTATGAAACAAACCATCAAAAGTGATTTTTTCAGTGCTTTTAGTGTGCTTTTCTTTAACAAAGAAAAGCACCATAAAGCTAGTAACAACTAAAAATGTCGAAAGTAAAAATTGATATACTGCAAATGGTGTTTTATCATTTGAATCAACACGTGGAATTCACACAAAAGTGATAATTGCACCGATTAATCAGACGAAAAATCAACCAAGAAATCCATTTGCAGCACCCTCGATTCCATAAGCAAAGCCTTGATTTTCTTTTTTGGCTTGTTGAGAAACTAGTTTTCAAAGTGGAGTTCAAAAGATTAGTGTGGAACTAATTCCTCAAAGACCTCAAATAGCTTTATAAGTATTAACTAATGTTCCATGATTATTAAAACTTTGTTGTTCTAAGACAGTGATTCCAAATCAAAGTCCAAGTAATCCAGTTGATAAAACAGCTATAAAAAGTAATCACCGAGACGAAAACTTATTAGCTAGGAAACCCCCTGGGAGTTGAGTAGCCAATGCCACTCAGCCAATGACTGCTGTTATTTCAGCAAGTTCATCCTCTGAAACACCTAAATAACGATATAACTCTGGTATAACGTTTTTAATATAATAAGGGGCAGCGATAACAAAAACATCAGCTGCTCCTAATATAATTAACGCAAAGATTTGATTAAGAGTAAAACCTTTAGATGTTAATTTGGATGTTATTTTTTTAAACATACATTCCTTTTAAAAATTATAGTTTTTTGCAAAAACATTTTCGATTTTGCGAGTTTACTTAAATTAAATATTAAAATAGATTAAATCAATATTAGTTTGTATTTTTTTATAAGTTTTAAAATATTTTTCAACTAATGTTACTTTTACTTGCAAAATTTGTGCAAATTTAAAGTTTTAAATAACTTATTTTCTATATTTGTGATTGCTGATTTGAGCAAAAACTTTATCATCTTGTAGGTATTCTTTATATTTTTTGTCTGTATTTAATGTTCAAAGCATGAATGGCAACCCTAAAGTTTTATACTCATCTTTGTGTTTATCGTATAAAACAGTTCAAGGGTTTAGATATTGACAAACTTGCTTAATTCTTTGAGGAGAAATTTTCTTAAATTCTTTTTTCTTTCACCATAAGAAAGCAAGTTTGTACCTTGAATCTAAAGAGTGCATTTTTTCTAATGATTTAAAATTAAATGATGAATAAACTACTTTATCTAGAATTTGTGGATAAACGTCTTTAAGTTTGTCAATTTCTTCTTCAATTCCAGGGTAAAGTTTAACATCAGTTTTAATTTCTACATTAATAACCTTAAATTTATCTAAAAATAATTCAAAAAACTCATCAAGGGTTAAAATAGTTTGTTTTTGAACTTGGAAACGAAAGAAACTTGCATAATCGTCTTTTTTAAGTTGTTCTAAAGTTGATTTTTCAACGTCTCTTTTTGTCAAAGCAGTACGATCTGTGGTTTCATCATGAATAATGACCAAGTGTTTATCTTTGGTCATGTGAACATCAAGTTCAACACCATCAAAACCATACTGATAAGCTAAATCAAAAGCCATTTTGGTATTTTCAGGAGCAATTCCTGAATACCCACGATGAGCTAAAAGTAATTGTTTTTTTCTAGTCATTTTGCAATTCCCTTCAACGATAATCAGTTTTCCCTAATCTTTTTAGTTCGGCTCTATTTGATAAGAATACAATTAATCCAGCTAATAATCCAACAAGAGCAAACCCGATTGAAATTAAAATAATTAATTGATACCCAACAACAGAAGTATTTGAAGCTCCTGCTGGAGTGTAAACTCCTCCAATATATCCTGCAAGTTCATAGAATCAAGCATCTGGCGAAAAAGCAATAAAGCTAATTAATCCAATTGAAGAAGCGTAAGCTTTTTTCTCAATGTGTACTTCTGAAATTTGAGTAAATCTTAAAGTTACAATGGTTCATGTAACAATACCACCCAAGATAAAACAGATAGAAAGTATGATTAAGTAAAAGACCTTTAAGACTGAACTTTCAGCAAAATTACCTCCAAATGATGGTAAAACTGTAAAGACAATTAATGTTCCCATCCCAGCAGCTAAAGCAAATACTAATAAGAGAACGTATGATTTAAATTTATCAGCAAAACGACCAACAAATCCTGAGACAAGCATTCTGAGTCCGTATGTTCTTAAACCAGCTAAAATTGAGACTAAAATAACTGGAGCTAGATAAACATTTTCCATCATGTTAATAATGTAATACGCAAGGACTGATTGGAAAATATATGAACCCATAACAAAAATTGACATAGCTCATAATTTTCAATTTCCCATAGCCTTGAAAATACTAATTATGTTGGTTTTGAGTTTTTTAACTAAGTTATCAAAGGTTACTTTTTCAGAATCTTTAGTGTATTTTTCTTTAACAAAGAACAATACCATAAAACTTGTAGCAACTAAAAAACCAGAAAGTAAAAAGGCATACACGGCAAAAGGTGTTTTATCCTCTTTTGCAACTGCTGGAATTCATACATAAGTTACTATCACACCAATTAGATATACAAAAAATAATCCAATTAGTCCATTTGCAGAACCTTGAATTCCATAAGCAAAAGCTTGATTTTCTTTTTTAGCTTGTTGAGAAACTAGTTTTCAAAGTGGAGTTCAAAAGATTAGTGTGGAACTAATTCCTCAAAGACCTCAAATAGCTTTATATGTGTTAACTAAAGCAGGTTTTTCAAAACTTTGTTGTTCTAAGACAGTGATTCCAAATCAAAAACCGATTAATCCAGTTGATAAAACCGCCATGAAAAGTAACCAACGAGAGGGAAACTTATTGGCTAGGAATCCCCCTGGGAGCTGAGTAGCCAATGTCACTCAGCCAATGTCACTCAGCCAATGTCACTCAGCCAATGACTGCTGTTATTTTTGCTACATCATCTTCATGAACACCAAGATAATTGTGTAAATTTGGCACAATGTTCTTAATGTAATATGGTGCAGCGATAACAAAAACATCAGCAGCTGCTAAAATAATTAACGCAAAAATTTGACTTTTAGTAAAACCTTTTGCTTTTAATTTAGCACTTAGCTGTTTAAACATAAATACTCCTTTCAAAATATTTATTAAAGAACTTGTAATAGATTATTATTAATTAAAAAATTAAAATACATCAATTGAATATTTAGGATTGTAATTTGTTCGTGGTTTTAAATCTAATTCTAATAATTTGACGATTTCTTCAGCTATAGCAGGAGCTGAAGAAAGTGCAGGAGATTGCATCCCACCAGCAATAACAAAGTGCTTATTGTTTTGGGCTTGTTTAATAACAAAATCATTAGTTTTAATATCAATAGGACGCGAGCCAGAAATGGTCATTATTGTGCGTTCAAGTTTTAATGATGGAATTATTTGTTTTCCAATTTGACCAATGTAATCATATTTTTCTCGAGTCACTAATCGAGTATCTTCTTTTGCTACGTCTTCTTCAGCAGTGGGTCCAACCAAATAATGTCCATCTAATGTTGGAGCTACAATCACTCCTTTACCGTGAATTGTAGGTACTTTAAATAATACTGACGAAATTAAATGTGGATCATAATTATCTAAAATACGGTATTCTCCACGTCGAGTGGTTTGTTTAAAATTATCAAATCCATTTTCGTTTGCAATGGTATCTGCATAATGACCGGCAGCATCAACAACTTTAGTAGTATAAATTTTATTTGTATCATTAACTGTAATTTCAAATAAATTATCTTTGTACACAATTTTTGAGACTTTTGAATTCACAAATAATTCTGTCCCATTTTGTTTAGCAGCTCCAATCAGTGCTTTAGTTGCTTCTACAGGGTGAATTGCTGATGATGAGGTGCATAATAATGCTCCACAAACTTGAGGATTGACATTCGGTTCACGTTCTAGCACTTGTTCTCTAGTTAAAATTTTTAAATCTTTAGGATCAAGTTTATTTTCAATTCCACGATTATAAAGCATTTTGACATGCTCCATTTCTGCACCATTATCAAATGCTAGCACCATTGAGTCAATTTTAACTCTTGGAAATTGCAAATCTTTAAACCACTTATTGTGTCATTTTAAATTCCCTAAAAGATTTAATTTAGCTTCAACTTTATGTGGTTCAGGATCAAATCCACCGTGAATTAAACCCGAATTACCAAGCGAAGTTTCATTAGCGACCTTAGGATTGCGTTCTAAAATTACAACATCAAGTTGATATTGTGATAATTCATATGCAATTGAAGCACCAATGATCCCTGCTCCGATTATTGCAACGTCATATTTTTTCATTCTTCCTCCATAATTACTATCCTTATTTAATTATTCATTAAATATATTTTGAACAAGCTAAATAGATTAAAAAAGTTATAATAAATTTGAATAAATATTTTAAAGTGCTAAAAAAGAGATAATTTATTAGCTTTTATTTATGTAAATGTTTCCATTTTTAACTTAAAAAAATAAAATTTTTTTATTTTTTAGCAAAAAAAGTTATTACTAAAGCGTGGAGGAAACATGGAAAAGAAAACTTTTAATATTTTTGAAATTAATAAAGAACATACTAAAAAGATTAAGTATCTATTAACATTATTTGAGATTGATGATCGCATTTTCTTTATTGAATTAATTAATGATTTATCAAAACTTTCTGATCAAGAATATCAAGAAGCAATCAAATTATTTACCAAAGATAAAATGAATGATTTTTATTGCAATTTGGGTGCGATTTATATGTGTTCAAACAAAGAGTTTGAACAATTTACCACCAATGTCACTGATAAATTCATCAATGGACGAATTGATGATCTCTTTAGATTAAGAGTGCTAAATTTAATTAATGAAAACATTTCGCAAAACAATGAAAAAATTAATCTAATTTACTTAAGTAATAATGTTAACAATCAAAATAATAATATCAATAATTAATAAATGGTATAATTTCCATTATTAACTGACAAGATCGATTACACACTAAAAAAAGAGGAATTGAATATTCATTTTTCTCGAAAAAAACTTTTTTATCAAGTGTTACCAGTAGTGTAGCGTTCTTTGTTAGTTTTATTACTTTAATTATCTATACTCAACTAAGTCATCTAAAACTAGAGACTCGAATTATTTTCCTAATTATTTCGCTATTATCTTTACTCACTTCGTTTGTGTTATTGTGAAAAGATGCATATTTTTATTTAAGTAATATTAGGTTAAATAACCTGAAATTAATCGACCAAAGCAAGTATACGTATTATTGATTATTTTTAACAGGATTATTTTCACCAGTTTACTACTTTTTTGTACAAAAAAACATTATTGAGAATTTGATTTTAGCAAAAGCGTTTTACTGGAGTGAGAAAGACCAATTCGTTTATTTAACCGGAGTCTCTTCAAAATACACAGTCCAAAAACTGTCAAACTATAAAGAATTTTTTAAGCTCGATATTGTCGATATAGCTATTAGTGGTTTATTATTAGGACTTTATTTAATTGTTCATGCTACTGCAGGAAGAGCAGGATTATCGTTTGAATTTTTATTTTATATTGTTGTTTCATATTTTTTAAGGTACTTTAAAGCTGCTTTAGTGGGATTTTTAGCTGATTTTTTTGGGTTATTAATTAACGGAAGTATTGCAACATGGCATTGAGCATATGGAATTGTTCCAATTATTTCTACCTTTATCATGTCAATGTTTTTTGATTTGTTTGAAAGAAATAAAAAAGTAGCTGTGATTATATCTAATTTCTTTTTATGATTAGTTTTAGCACTAATGTTCATTGTTTTTTGATGACAAGTCAGTACAAAAGATTTAAATTCAATTAAAATTTCAGCAACTTTTGGATTTAAGCAAATTTCAATTACAACATTTGTTGTTATGGGGGTTTTTTCGGTAATTATTGCTGGAATAATGTCTTATTTAAGTTTTCAATATTTATTAACCAAGAAACAATCAATTGCAAAAAATAATTTATTAATTGCTCTAATGTCATTTGCTTCGGTTGTGATTATAATTGTTCTTTTTAGATGAATATGAGGTCCATTTGCTTATATCAGATGGAGAACTTGAATCAGTCCTAAATCCAAACTTTCTTTAGAACGTAGTTACGTTATTATTATGCTCCCAATTTTATTCCGTTCAATCATTAGCATTCCAATTTACACTATTATACTAGTAGCTCTAATGATTCCTCTTCTTCATTTAAGGAAGAAGTATATGGAGAAAAAAATTATTGGTAAATACTAAAAAGGCACAAAGTTAATTTGTGCCTTTTCGCTTGCAAAAATGTGTAAAAAATAAAAGAAAAAGTGCCCTTAAGACACTTGATATTTGAAGAAATTATTCCACTGAAACTTCAGCACCAGCTTCAACAAGAGCAGCTTTAATTTGTTCAGCTTCTTCGGGCTTGATGTTTTCTTTAATAACAGCAGGAAGGTTGTCAACGATTTTTTTTGCTTCCATAAGTGAGTTCCCAAGTAATTCTTTAACAGCTTTAATGATTTGAACTTTTTTACCATTATCAGCTTTAAGAACAACCTTTACGCTTGTTTTAGCTTCTTCTCCACCTTCAGCAGGAGCTGTAGCTACTGCAACAGCAGCACTTGGATCAATTCCAAACTCTTCTTTCATTGCGTCAACAAGTTCCATAACTTCTTTAATTGACATTTCTTTTAATGATTCAATAAATGTTTCTTTTGTTAATTTAGCCATGTTATACCTTTCTATGTATGTGTATAAAATTTAATTATTCTGATTTTTGTTCACTTAATAATTTAAGTGATAATGAGATTTGTTGTAATGGTGCCATAAGTGAACGCGCAAGAATTCCAAGTGCTTCTTCATAGGTTGGAAGTGATGCAACTTGTTTAACACCACTTGCATCGATAACTTGTCCTTCGTATGTTCCGGCTTTAATAACCATTAGTTTGTGAGTTTTAGCAAATTTAACCAGTAATTTTGCTGCAGACATATCATCTTGTTTTGAAAACGCAAAAATGTTTGGCCCTACTAAATGTTCAGCAAGGTTTTCAAATCCTGTTTTTGTTGCTGCTAATTTAAAAAGTCTATTTTTATAAACTTTAATTTCAACTCCAACTTGTTTTGCTTGGATTCTTAATTCTTTAAGATCAGCAACTGAAAGACCACGATATTCAGCAAAAGCAATGGCTCTTGATTCTTGAACTTTTTGTGCAATTTCATTAACTGTGTTTCTTTTTGCTATTTTGAAATTTGATTCAGACACTGTTATGCCTCCTTTCAAAAATAATGCAATACAAACTAACTTTAAAGAGATACACTCGGCAACATAATTAAGCTTAACGCCGTTGCTGTCTTTATGTATTGCCTTTTTATTTTATCAAATAAAATTATTTTTATAAATAAAAAAGACCGTATTTGGTCTTTTAATCTAAATATGACTTTTTAATTGGAAATTCTTGGGTTCAAGTTTTGATTTGAGCTAAAATTTGAGATTTTGCTTGTTTTGATTCACGCGTATTTGACTTGTAAAATTCATAATTTCGTAGAACTTGATCAATTAAACGAGCTAATTCTTTTCATTTAGTAAATCCACGACTAGTCATAGCGGCTGTTCCGAGTCTAATTCCACTGGTAATCATTGGTGAAAGACTGTCAAATGGAATTGAATTTTTGTTAATAGTAATATTAAATTGTTCTAATAAAGTTTCAGCTTGTTTCCCAGTGATTTTATATGTATCATGGACATTAACCAAAAATAAATGATTGTCAGTTCCACCTGAAATAATATTTGCTCCTAACTTTTTGAATTCATTGGCAAATTCTTGAGCATTTTTAACAATATTTTTAGCATATTGCTTGAACTGCGGTTGAAGTACTTCATAAAAAGCAACTGCCTTTCCAGCAATAGCGTGAAATAATGGTCCACCTTGATAACCCGGAAAGACTCAGCGATCAACTTTTTTTGCAATTTGTTCATCATTGGTCATAATTACTCCACCACGACCTCCACGAAGAGTTTTGTGAGTAGTTGAAGTAATAATATCTGCATACCCTACTGGTGAAGGGTGTACACCTCCAGCAATTAATCCAGCAATGTGAGCAATATCAGCTAGTAATTTAGCACCACATTTATCAGCAATTTCACGAAAACGTTTAAAATCGATAATACGAGGATATGCTGAATATCCACAAATTATCAAGTCAGGTTTTTCTCTCATTGCAATTTGTTCGATTTGATCATAATCCAAATATCCATTCGGACCAACATCATAAGTAATTGAATTGTAAAAAATTCCACTAAAAGAAATTTTATATCCGTGAGTTAAATGTCCCCCTGAAGAAAGGCTAAGTCCCATTACTTTTCCTCTTTCAGGAACTACTGAAGCAATGGCAGCAGCATTAGCTACAGACCCTGAATACGATTGTACGTTTGCATATTTAACCTTAAATATTTCTTTTAAACGTTCAATCGCTGCACTTTCAACTACATCAACATTTTCACAACTTCCGTAATATCTTTTTCCAGGGTATCCTTCACCATATTTGTTAGTTAAAACACTTCCTTGTGCTTTGAGTACTTGTTCTGAAACATAATTTTCTGATGCAATTAATTCAATGTGATCTTTTTGACGTTGCAATTCTTTATTAATTGCTTGCTGAACAATTTTATCTTGTAAAGTTATTTTTTTGTACATGTGGCCTACTTATTAAAATGATTATCAATGATTTGAATTTGTTCTGAATCTCCAATAATTCTTAAAGTTACAAAATGAGTATTAGTTTCTTTTTTATAAAAATCATCAATTTGCTTAATCTCAAACACTTCAGCTAGTTGATGAATTTGCTCAATTTTTGAACTAATATGTTCATTAAGTTTAAGTTCAAAAGTTAAATCTAAAGTCTTATATGGTTCAAGTAAAATTGGATCAAATTTTGCTCGTGAACTAAATGGGGTATCTAAAAATTCAGCATATAAAGCATTTGTGCTATCGAATTTAGGATGTAATTTTCCAATTCATCCAATCATTTTTCCTTCATGCATAATTTTAGCGCTTGTATTGTAGTGAATTTGTTCATTATCGCTAAAAGGAACTAATTGAGCTGGGTGGTTAATAATATCTAGTACATCGCTAGCAAATTGCTCAAACATTTTAGTTGTACTTGCCATTCCAATTACCGAAATGTTCTCATTAATCATCCCTTGCTCAAAAATATTAAGATGATTTAATTTTCTTTTTTGATTATATTCAACTACTTCACTAAGCGAACTAATAATTGAATTTCGAATCACTTCTCTTTCTTTGGAAACAAAAGTCATTAATGAAATATTTTGCTCAAAATTAAAAGGATTAAATGAAGCTTTTTCTTGTGAAACTAGTGTGAATGTTCTTGCTTCATCATACCCTTTAAAGGCAAGAATATTTTTGATATTATCTCTTGCTTGAGTTTTAATTGGTACGTTTTTAAACTTAGTTTCTTTAAAATTATCATATGAATAAAAACGGAATAATTCTTCAATAATATCAGCAAAAATAGTGACATCATAACGATAATTTGGAATTTTAATTATTTCATTACTAAATTCAAATCCTAATAAACTTAATTGTTTTTTTGCTGATTCAAAAATAGATAAATCACTCATTCCACTGTAGAGTTCAAGCATTTTGTCATCATTTACAATTTGTAATTTTTCAAGCTTATTAATTTCGTTAACAATGTTTGAATAACTTAAACCTTTGCATTTTCTTTGTAAATATTGCATTCCTCTTAATGCAATTTCTTTGCTAATTTTCCGTGATCCTTGGTTAGCTGAATTAGATAAAATCTTTACTTCTTTTGCACCATGACGGATTAATTGAGGATTAAAAACTCCTATTTCAAAAACAAACTGTTCATCCTCTTGATTTACTTTGTAATTTTCTAATCCCATTACACTAGCAAAAGAAATTGGTTGATGATCATCAAAAATAGTTAGAACATTTTCAACATTAATTTCTTTATTCCCTAAGATTACTTGTGTCCCTGTGTATAAACTTGCTTTCAAGTTTCCTTTGAGCTTATTACGTGGATATACGTGTGCAGGTGCTCCTGTTTCAAGTAAGCAAAGATTGGTTAAATTTATAGCTCAATTGAATTTAGAATCCATTCCGTGTTTAGCAAGTAGTAGTTTTTCTTGTAAGCTGGTTTGCTTTTTACCTAAAACTTCCAAAAACATCAACTCATCAGCTTGGTCTTTATTTACTATTAATTTTGAGCTAAATGATGGATTTATTTGCTCATCAGGTAAACATAATTTTGTTTGATAAAAAGCGGCTAATTCACTGGCAATTGTAAAGTACGAGTTAGCATCATTGCGGTTTGCTGTTGGACTAATTTCGATTAAATAATCATTTAAATTTAATTTTTCTTCAACATTGTCCTCAAGTGAAGCAAAATCACTCGGAAGAGTTAAAACTTGATCTTTATCAGTTAACAATGAATAGTCATATCCAATTTCACTCCAAGAAGCAAACATACCTTGTGAAATGATTCCGCTTAATTCAATTGGAGCAAATGTATGTTTTCCTTTAATTGAACCTGCAATAAAACAAATAGTTAAATCACCAGGTTTTAAGATTTTATTATTAGTTTGAATGGTTAGTTTTTGGTCAGATAATTCAAGTTTTACAACATCAAGTTTAGAGTTATTTGGATTTGATTGTACTTTAACAACTTTTGCAAACCTCAATCCCTTAACGTCAGAAAAAGGTTTAAATGATTCAACCTCAAAACCCAGTTCATTTAAATGCTTTTCAACTTGATTTGTCAATTTATATTCTGGCAAATACTTGTTTAAATGTTTTAACGATAGAATCATAATTATTTAACCTCTTTTAATTCTCAATTAATCGGACTGATGTTATTTTGTTTTAAAAGTTCATTGGCCTTAATAAAAATTCGCGATCCTAAGAATCCTTTGTTTGCGGAAAACGGACTTGGATGAGATGTTTTAATCACATATTGTGGGACTGGATGTAATTTTGCAATAAATTCTTGCGCATGTCTTCCTAAAGCTAGAAACACCACATTTGGATTTGATTGTACAATTTTCTCACAGACAACTTGAGCAAATTGCTCTCATCCTAAATGTTTGTGTTCAAGCGGTTTATTAATTACAGTGGTTAAATAGACATTGAGCAATAATACTCCTTGTTTGGCTCATGGAGTTAAATCATTACTATTTAAGCTAATATTTGGAAATTCATCACTTAATTCTTTGAAAATATTTTGTAAACTTGGTGGAGTTTTTTTTGAACGAGTCGAAAAAGCTAAACCATCAGCAACATTTTTACTATGATAAGGATCTTGACCAAGAATAATCACCTTAGTTTCGTGAACTTGAAAAAATTCAAAAGCTCTAAACATATCTATTTGATGCGGAACTATGTCAAAGGTGCTGTAATTTCTCAGTCCATTAATAATGTTTTCAAAATATGGTTTTTTACCTTCACTTTGGAGAATTTGTAAGAAACTATCTTTCATATTTAAATTGCTCCATAATTCTTAAATCATTTTTATATAAGTCCCTAATATCAGTAAATCCATATTTAATCATAGTGATTCGTTCCACTCCAATTCCAGCTGCAAATCCAGTAAAATCTGAATTAAATCCAGCCATTTTTAAAACATTAGGATGGAGCATTCCAGCACCTAAAATTTCAATTCATTTATTTTTATAAAACACATCCACTTCAACACTTGGTTCAGTAAATGGAAAATACGATGGACGCAAACGAATTTGTACTTGTTCCTCGAGCACATACGAAAGCATATCTTTGAGAGTTCAAATTAAATTAGGAAATGACACTTGACCCACTGAAACAAAATCAATTTGAGTAAATTGATGTGAGTGAGTGGCATCATCTTCATCGTTACGATACACTTTTCCAATTGCAAAAGTAGATACTTCTTTATTAGGGTTTTGCTCTAAAACGCTTGCAGTAACTCCGGTATTGTGAGTTCTTAATAATGTACTTGCGTTAATATAAAGCGAATCGTGCATAGCACGAGCTGGATGATCTTGAGGGATGTTTAAACGTTCAAAGTTATATAAATCTGAAACAATTTCTCCAGCTTTTTGCTCATAATATCCATGTCCATAAAATCAGTCTTTAAGTCTATTTTCAATGATTGTAATTGGATTTAATGAGCCTTTAGCTTTAAGCGGAATAGTCACATCAACAAATTCATTTTCCAGTCTTTGCTGAATTTGTAAATCTTGAATTTTACTTTCGGCTTGAGCAAAAAAAGCTTCATATTCTTTTTTTAGAACATTTATTTCTTGTCCAATAAACTTTTTTTGTTCAGCTGGAGCATTTTTAAGTTTTTGTTGTAATTGAAAAATTTCACCTTGCGAACCATAAAATTGATTTTTGGCTTTTTTCAGATCTTCAAGAGTTTTAATCTGATCTAGTGTTCATTTCATTGTTTACTCCTTTTTTAACTCTGTTCAATATTTATTAAGTGCTTGTTCTCTTTGATTTAATCCTGGTGTGTAAAAATGTTGATTGATTAACTCGTTTGGTAAGTATTGTTGCTTAACTCAATTATTGCGAAAATCGTGTGGATATGCATATCCAATTCCATCACCTAATTTACTAGCTGAAGCATAATGAGCATCTTTTAAATGCTTAGGAATAGTATAAATATGCCCTGAATTAATCAAATTTAAGACTTTATCACGTGCTTGAACAACTGAATTAGATTTAGGGGCTAGTGCTAGTTCAATTAATGCATAAGTAATTGGTAATAGACCCTCAGGTGCTCCCAAACGTTCATAAGCATTAATAGCATTATGAACCTTAAATTGAATACTTGAGGATGCTAATCCAATATCTTCATAAGCTACAGCTAGCATGCGACGAAATAATCCGTCAAAATCCCCACTTGTTGCTATAAGCATTCCGTAATATATTGAAGCATCAACATCACTTCCCCGAAGTGATTTATGCAAAGCTGATAAATTATTATAGTGTGCACTTCCTTTTGCATCAGAATAAAATTGTACATTAGGAACAATAATCTTAAGGTCAGCTTGAGTAACTGGGGTAGAATTATTTTTCAAAAATCCAAGCATTTGCAAATTATTTAAAGCAATTCGATAATCTCCACTGGACATAAATGCTAGTTGACTTAAAAGTTCATTAGATATGTTTAATTGCGAAAAATGTTTATCTATGGTGTTTCTTAATCCTTGAATAATTTGTTCATTACTTAGTTTGTAAAATTGTAAAATTTGCATTCTGCTTCGTAAGGCTGGATTGACCTTAAAATAGGGATTTTCAGTAGTAGTGGCATAAATAGTGATTTTATCAAACTCTAAATACGGGAGTAAAATATCTTGCTTATCCTTATTCAGTCGGTGAATTTCATCAATGATAATAATTTGACAAGTATTGAGTAATTCGCTGAGTTGTTTTTTTGAATCAATAGCAGCATTAAAGTATCCGTATTTTTTGTTTAATTCTTTAGCACAAGCAAAAGCAGCTGATGATTTTCCAATTCCGCTTTCGCCAAATAACAAAAAGCTAGTTGTTAAATTATGTTTAACAACTTCTTTAAACAAAAGTTTAATGTGTTCTTGTCCTACAATCTCATCAATTGTGTTTGGACGTAATTGATTAGCTAAATTTTTCATGCTTGCAAATATACTTTTAATTATACTTTTTTATTAATAAAACGCTTTTAAGTTTTAAAAAACATAGCCATTATGACTATGTTTGTGGAAGATTTAAATTATCTAACCCTCATATTTAGTAGCTTTGTGTTCTAAATATAAATATGAGAAAGCAAAGGCTCATGGAGTAATTGCTTCATCTCCTGGGGTATCAGTAAATTGTGAATCAAAGAACTTTTCAGTTTCTTTTTCACTTGGATTCCCTTTATCATCTTTAATTAATTGCCCTTGTAAAATTGAGTTAATATGTGAATCAAATACATGATGAGTGAGTAAATAATCAATAGTAAAAAGAAGAGTTGAAATAGCGTAAGTAAAACTTTTATCTTCTCGTGTTTCTAGTTTTGAGAGAACATTATACAGTGCAGGGATTTTGTTGCTAGTTGAGGGTATCAATTCAAAGAAATTGTTAATGATTCTTTCTCTTAAAGCTAAAAGTTGATTTTTAGCATTCTTTTGATTAATTGATAATTTTGATTCATCAACAGGATTTTCAAATTTAAATTCATGTGGAATTCAAACTGCTATTGTTTGTTCTCTAGGTTTTTCACCTTGTCTTGTAAAAGTTCCAAGTGTTTTAAGCACAACTCCTAGATTTGTATCGGTAGGGTTATAGCTATTAATTTTAGCTCTAATAAAGAATTTTCTTAAGAGCTTGAGTTGTTCTAAATTATTTATTCTTTGTGTGTAATCTAAAGAAACTTTTCTCAATTCTTTAACAAAATCATTTACAGATGTTCCTTCGTTCCAACCTACACGATCTAGTTGAAAAGTCCCTGTAGAGACTTTTCTAATTGGAAAAGCATCACCAGCAATAATTTCTGAATTAGTTTGATCTAATTCAGATTCAATTTCAGAATCTGATCCATTGTTACCAGGGTTATTATTTATTGGTTGTGATGGTTGTTCATTAACTGGTGTAACAGGAGTTGTATTATCTCCATTATTACCACCGATAGGACTAGAATCAATGTTATTTGGAGTACTTGAACATTGAGCAGCCAGAAAGGTCGGTGTTACCGCAGTACCTAAGAGAATAATCCATCGAGTAAGTTTGTTTTTCATTGTAATTTTAATAATTTCCTTTTTGTCAATTTTCTACTTCTTCAAGAGTTCCTAAAACATAGTGATCATCATTAATTTTAACTCATTGAGGTTGTATTTGATCATTATAATTATGCATTGCAGGATCGTAAACATAACCAATCAAACTTCCTTTTTCTGATTCAATTGAAGGAACAGCATCTAGAAGTGATTTAGTATATGGATGTAATGAACGATTCATAATTTCCTCAGTTTTACCAATTTCAAGTAAAGTTCCTTTATTCATAACCGCAATCCGGTCTGAAAGATATCCAACCATCCGTAAATCGTGAGCAATGAATAAAATAGTAAGATCAAATTTTTCTTTGAGTTCATTAAAGATATTAACCACTTGAGCTTGAATTGACACGTCAAGTGCTGAAATTGGCTCATCAGCAATTAGCAATTGTGGACGTAAGACCACTGCCCGAGAAATTCCAATCCGTTGTTGTTGTCCTCCTGAAAATTCAAGTGGGAAACGCCCAAGAACCGATTCATCAAGTCCAACACTTTTTAAAATTTCGCGAACAAGAATTTTTTTGCAATCTTTTTCTGAAAGCTTCATTTCAGTTTCGCGAGTTTGTTTAGTACTTAATAAGTATTCATAAGCTTGAGGTTCGTCTTTAAGCATTGGTTCAAGATCTTGATACAAGGCTTTATACCCTTCATACTCATTAATTGCTACTTGTTTATTTAGTTTGTCAAACAATTGTTCAGTAAAAGTAGATTGTTTACCTTGCTCAGAAATCTTAGCAAAGGTTTCTTTTAATACTTCTTGGTCAATGTTATATAAGTAAATTTCTTTAGCGTTTTTAGTATTTTCTAATCCTTCGGAAACTACTGCTTCCACATTAATGTGTGGGTTAAGTGAGTTAGCTGGATCTTGGAAAATCATTTGTACTTTGTTGGTTAAAAAGTTATCAATAGCTTTATATTCTTCGAGTGCTTTTCCGAATTTAAAACCTCTTTTAAGAACTTTGGGTAAGGTTTTATCCAGCAATTGGATTTGACCGTGTGAGTAAGGAACTAACCCGACTAATGCTTTACCAGTAGTGGATTTTCCTGAACCAGATTCACCAACTAGTCCTAAAACCTCACCTTTATAAATGTTTAATGATAAATCTTTAATTGCTCGAAATGATTTAGAACCGCTTCCATAGGTAATATCAACGTTTCTCATTTTAACCAGAATTTCTTCACCATGCTTAGGTTCAAGCATGTCTTCGGTTCCTTCTAAAATAGGACGATATGTGTGTCTTTTAAAAAAACCAAATCTAGTATAACTATCCACAATCACCCGTTTTGGGTTCATCGGTGTTCCATACACGGAATTTTCTGAATCTAAAGTGATAGTATTGTAATATTTTTTATTTTTCATAACTAATTTTTACTTTCAGCAAATTCCTTTCATAATTTTTGGATTAAGTGTGGTGGTTGATATTCTGGTGCACGTTCATCAAGCAGAGCTGATTTGACGCGATGAGTTTCTGACACTCAGTAAAATTGCGATTCTTGTACAAAATCAATATCTAAAGCATAATCATTTCTAACTGCAAAAGCTTCTCCAACAATGTTATTTAATGATGAAGGAACACTTCCACGAATAGTTGCAAGTCTTTCACCAGTATTAACATCAGGCATAGAAGCAATTAAACCTCAAGTATAAGGGTGTTGTGGGTTTTTCAAAATTTCTCTTGCAGTTCCTTCTTCAATTATTTGTCCAGCGTACATAATTGAAATGTAATCAGCAATTGAGGCTACAACTCCTAAATCGTGGGTAATAAAGACAACAGAGAGTTTAAGTTCATGTTGAAGTTCTTTAATAACATCAAGCACAAGAGCTTGAACAGTTGGGTCTAGAGCTGTAGTTGGTTCATCCATAACTAGAATTTTTGCTTCTAAAGCTACAATAGTAGCAATGACAACCCTTTGAATCATTCCTCCGGACATTTCGTGAGGATAAAGCTTCATAACAGCTTCTGGGTCGTTAATTTTGGTACGTCTTAAATAATCAACAGCACGTTCATAAGCTTCCTTTTTGGTTTGAACAATTTTATTAACCAACATCCCTTCCATGATTTGTTTTCCAACTTTCATGGTTGGGTTTAAGGTTGACATAGGATTTTGGAACACAGCTGAAACAGCTCTTCCACGGTACCCTGAGCGTTCTCAATCTTTAAAGCTAAATTTTTCAACATTATTATTATAAAGTTTGACTTGACCTGAATCAATCACTGCATTATCTCCGGTTAATCCGTATAAAAGTGAAGTCAGCACACTTTTTCCTGATCCTGATTCACCGATAATAGCGTGAACTTTCCCTTCATAAATTTGAATTGAAGGTCCCCTAAGCACAAGGTTTTTTTCTCCTGGACGTGCAGGGTTGGTAAAGCTTAAATAAAGATCATTAATTTCAGCTGCAATAGCTAATTTAGTTCCATCGCTAAAAGTTTTATATTGAACATTTTTATAAAAATCGTCTCAATTAAAACTTGTAAATCTATTTTTATTAAATGGTAGTTTATCGATTAATTTATGAAATAGACATGGTCTTTTTGGTTTTTCTTGGTCTTGGAAGGTTTCTTGGACTGATTCTTCCATTAATTGTGGATTTTCTTGAATTTGAGTCTCTGGTTGAACACTTTCAACTTGTGATAAAGTTTCTAATTGTTCAACTGGTTGTATTTCTTGGGGTTCTTGGGTTAGTTGAACTGGTTTTTCAACTTCTTTAACTGTAAGTATTGGTTGTTTAGCTTGCTCTACTTGTGCTTTGCACTTAATCATTGAGTGATTTTCTTGGTCTTTTGAAGTAATAAATCTAATTCTTCTTTTTAATTTATTAAACATTTTCAACCTCTTTCCTATCTTTGTCTTCTAAGCGAATCTTGCACGCTAGCTCCGATAAGCTGAATACTTGTAGTAATTAGAACAAGTACAGCTGATGGAACAAAGACATATCTTAAGTATTGTGGGAAGATTTTTTGACCATCTGAGATTAAGTTTCCAAGTGTAGCAGTGTTTTCAATATTTAAACCAATAAATGCAAGTGATGTTTCAGCAAGAATAACCCCAGGAATTGAGAATACCAGTTGAGTAATTAAAATGGGTAAAATTACAGGAACATAATTTTTAAGCACTTTTCAAGTTGGAGTCCCTAGTACCCTTGAAGCTGATACTCATTCAAAATTTTTCGCTCTTTTAACTTGAGCACGAATTTGATTTGCCATTCCTGTTCATGAAGTTAACGAAAGTGCAAAGACAATAACTCAAAAGCTTGGACTGATAACAACAGTCATAATAATAAGGATTAAAATGGTTGGAACAATTGAAAGAATTTTGATGAAAAAGGTCATAATTTTGTCAAAACGATCAAATTGACCCATCATAATTCCAATTGTTACCCCGATAATAACCTCAAAAAAGACAGTTACAATTGAAAGAGCAATTGAGTACCGTAATCCTCATCATAATCTAGCTCATAAGTCACGTCCTGATTGATCAGTTCCAAAGAAATGATAAATTCCTACATTATCAGTTTGTGCAAAACTCAAATTACGAGCATTAACATTAGGTAATAGTGGATCTAAAGTAAAAAAAGGAATAAATAAAGCTAAAATAACCAGAAAAACTAAAATTCAAAATCCAAAGACTCCCCCAGTATTTTGTGAGAATCTGTGAATAAATTCTTTAAAAGGTTTAGTTCCTTTTCCTAGAGTTTGTGATTCGGCATATTCAAACGCATCACCAATTAATTTTCACTTTTTATGATTAATTGGTTGCAATAAAGCATTTGGAGCAAGATCTAATGTTTCTCGATTAGTATTTGATAAAACTTGATTTTGTCTAAGTTTATGAATTTTTTGATTAACTTTATCTTTAAATTGATTTCAAAACTTAGCCATTATGCTCCTCTCCTTCTGATTCTTGGATCAATTGCCTCGTATAGTAAATCACGAGAAGCATACGATAAAATGGTTAAAATAGCAAAGATAATAATTAAGAACAAGATAACATTATAATCTTTTGATTGGATCGCTTGGAGTAAGGTTGCACCTGAACCAGCAATGTTAAAGATTTGTTCAATAAAGATACTTCCTAAGAATGAACCAAAAATAACTCCAGGGAAAAAGGTTGCAATTGGGAAAAGTGAAGGTTTAAGTGCGTGTTTTCACACAAAACGACTTTTCGAAACTCCTTTAAGGTATGCAAATTTAGCATGAACTGAATTAAGCTCACGGTTTAATTCAGTACGGATATATTTAATATAAACAATAATGCTTCCGAGCGAAAGAGCTAGACCTGGTAAAATGTAGGTTAATAAGTCAGTTTCATTAAATAAGTATGGGATTCCGGTCGCGCGTCCAATAAATACAAGCATAAGTGCAAAGACAATTGATGGGACTGAAGAAAATAATGAAACAATTACTGTTGAAACATTATCGATTAATTTTCCTGGATTTTTTCCAACTCAAATTCCCATCGGAATTCCGATAATAAGTGTTAAGAAAACACTGAAAATTCCAATATAAAACGATCTTAAGAACCTTGGACCAATTCAATCAGAAATTGGTTGCTGTGGGAATAGAGATAATGAAATTCCAAAGTCTAATCTAGTTAATCCAGCTAAATATCTTCCATAACGAGTAAAAATCGGTAAATCGAGTCCGTATTTAGCTTCAAGTGCTTTTCTTTGAGCTTCGTCTAATCCAGCAGTTAATGAATTAGAACCTGGAACTGCGTTAATTAGAAAGAAAGTAATACTAATAACAATAAATGCGATAATAAAAAACTCAATAATAATTTTAACAATTCTTGAAAGAGATTTTGCAACTGGGTGTTCTGCAAATGAGAAAATGTCTTTAAATGAGAATTCAACCTCACGTTTATTGGTAAAATAAACTTTATTTGAACTCTCA
Source organism: Mycoplasma sp. 3686h (assembly GCF_056781225.1). NCBI lineage: Bacteria > Bacillati > Mycoplasmatota > Mollicutes > Mycoplasmatales > Mycoplasmataceae > Mycoplasma > Mycoplasma sp. 3686h. Next base: position 660,085 of record NZ_CM165562.1, read on the forward strand.
CGACACAAAATTTTAGTTTGCGTTTGTGGGTTTAACTGTTCGTTCATTTATTTATCTCTCTTTCTAGGTAATCCTGGTTTTGGTGGGTTAGTTACATCATAAGCATATTGAAGCGAGAAGGTATATAGACTGTCAACTCCACCAATTTTTGTAATTTCTCAGTTAGTATCAACTTCCATAAGTGGAATGATTGGAGCTCCATCACGAACTACTTTTTCTAATAGTGCAATTAATCTAAAGGTTTCAACATCTGATCATCCTTGAGCAACTTGTTCCTCGGTAAAGTTACCGCTAAAGAAATCACTAATTCGATTTTGATATTCAATTCCTGTTTCACTTATTCCTGTATATTGACCTTTGTTATCTTTTTGATCCACATGCACAAGAGCTAAATCAATGAATTTAGATCAGTGTCTTAGTTCTTTGAGTTTAAAGTCAAAAAGTAAGCCAGTGGTTATTCTTTGATCATTATTAGCTTGAAGTGCATCAATAAAAATATCTTTCATTGGTTCAATATCGGTTTGTTCTTGTAATTTTGAGTTAAAATCTGCTTTTTGTGCATCTGTAAGGCGACTTAATCTACTGATTGCTTGTTTAAAGTAAGCAATTCTTTCAGAATAATCACTAAATGGAACAATCATTCCTTCTAATCTTTGAACTGTATCATAAGTAGCCAGTGCATATTTTTCACTTAATGAAAGATTGTAGCTTCTTCCAGTTTTTGGATCAAGTGGTAATGAGTCTGATTTTAGTGTTACGCTCATAGATTTAACTTGACCATCTTGTCCTTTTGAACCTTCAAAATCAACTTTAAATCCATTAAGAGCATCTAAACCATTAGTATCAATTAAATAATAAAAGTATGATTCAAGGATTTTTTGTAATCTTGAAGCTTTAATGTTTGGTTTTTTAACTACTATATACTCAAGCACATTTTTTGCAATGAAATTGTTTTTAAACATGCTAGTATAAATTAATTTATTTTTAATTTGCGAATCGTTTGCAACTGATTGAACAGCTTTTTGTTTGAATACTTGTAAAATTTTATTAATTCTAGCGGGAATATCGCTATCACTAGTAGCTTTAGCTAATTCATCTTTAATTTGTGGAGTTTGTTCATAAATTTGAGTTGCAATATTAATAAAATCTTTAACTTGATCAAGTTTAGCTTGTGAAAGATTTTGAATTTGATCATTATTTAAAATTCTTTGTAATAAGAGATTTGAAAGATAGGTTTGAAAAGTTCACGAACCAACTGGATTGTATTTAAGTCCAATGCTTTTTTGTGATAAAGAATCAATTTCATCAGTTTTAAAGAACGAAGACACATAATCTTCAGCAGTATTTCCACCAATGTAGTCATAATTACGGTAAATAATGTCGTATTGACCAGTTTCAATAAATGAAGCATAAGTGTTTTCAGGAAGGGCTTTAGTTTCAATATTAACAAAGCCATTCGAGTTTCTTTTTAAACGATCTTGTAAATCTAACCCAGCTTTTCTTTGTTCTTCTGATGAGTTATTCAAGTATTTAAGAGTAACACCTTTTAGACCTGGGTGTCTTTTCTTAAATCTTTCTAAATAAAACTGAGCAGTTTTTGGTGAATAAGTAATGTCTCTACGGTCAGTTCTTTCTAATTCGTATGATTTTCCAAGGTGAACTAAGAAATCATAGTTTTGAAGTGGGAATTCTTGTCCATTTTTAGCTTTGGATTCTTGTGAATCAAAGAACATTTCTAATGAACGTCCATCGTCAAGTTTATATTGACCAAATGAAGTTCAAGTGTTAACTGGGAATGAGAAATCTCAGTTAACAGTTTTTAATAAATCTCCACGATTTATCGAGTAATAAATATAGTTTCTTAAGTCTTGATCATTAATGTAACTATTTGCATTAGTTTCGGCATCAAGGTTAAATCCAAATGCAATAGTTCCAAATCCTTGGTTTTTATTTAAGTATTGTTTATACAATGGATTTGATCAGTATGAAACAATATTTTGAGCTTGAATATAAGTTTGTGAAATATATCCATCTTCAAATAAAGTTGAATTTGCAGTTTTATCGGTTGAAAAGTATATTTTAATTCGATTTGAAATGGTATTAGAAGCATCAAAATAATCTTGGTTTTTGGTAAGGATTATAAATCCTTGTGGTCCTAACACAACATCATTTGGGCTAGCGATTTTAAACGCTCCAGTGGTAAGGAATTTTGAAACTTCTGCTCCATATTTATCAATTCCACCAACTTCTGTTTCAATGTATCTACGGTTAATTGGATATAATGAAGTAAAAACATGTCCAAATAAATAATTTAAACCAGCACTTTTATTCGATTCAAAAATCAAAGTAAAAGCATATTCATTTCCGGAAAGAGTTCCAATTTTAGGTCTTAATTTATCAAATTGTTGGAGTGGGTTTACATATTCATTTTTAACTAGTCTAACTAAAACACCTTCTTTATCATCTTCTTTTAGTCTGATCTTGAAATCTTGAACTTCTTTGTTTGGATCAAATTCTTTGTTTAAATCCAAACTATTAATAATTTGTTCATTTCCAAAATCTAAATAAACTTGACCAGTGTAAAATCCAAATTTAAGAGCAGCTTTATGAATATTATCAACTTCTTGTTTATCTAAAAACTCACCAGTTTCAGTGTTTTTTTGTAGATATTGTCATACTTGATACTCTTTAGCAACTTCTTCTTCTTTTTTCCCTTGATAAATATCGGTAACTTTATCTAAAGCTTTATATCTGTTTTTTTCTTTATCTCCAGGTTGTGGAACGTATTGAATGTATTGTTTAATTTGTGAATCTCACACATATTTTCTACGTCCTCAAGGATTTGGGTATGGTTTATTAAATTTAGTAATGTAATCTTTTTGAGCATTAATAAATTCTTCTGAACCTCTAATTCCAAGTTTAAGGATTTTGTCAAGCTTTTGTGAACCAGTATTTAAGTCCAAAATATACTCAAGAAAATCACGCATATCTTGTGCTGAGACTGTGTCTCCGTTTGATCAAACATTATTTCCTTGGTTGAGCAATCCAGTAATAGCTGAATAATTATTTGGATTTAATGGGTTTGAAAAAGCATAAATAGATGATTGAGATTGAACATTATTTCCTGATGGTTTTCCAAGTCCTCCAAGAATTCCAAAGTCAACTAGATTATAGTAACGTCCTGGAACTTGACCAAATCCACCTTGTGCTTCATATTCTCTTCTGTTTTGATTAATATTATCATCAAAATTTGGAACTCTTCCTTGATTTGTTCCTGGTTCTACACGTGAAAAAATAAAACTAGGTACTGAAATAATTGATTTAAGCGATGCGGTTGGCCCTGATTTAGTAAACGATTCAACTAATGATGGAAGAACCCGATCAACCGAATTATATCTAACATAGTTCAAGTTGTTAAGTGGGTCAGTTGCTAAACCAAAGTCATAATTTTTATTAAAACGACTAGTTAAAGTTCCTTCGAGGTTTGGAACAGCTGAACAAGATAATGCTGTTGCTGTAAGTGCCCCTGAAAGAAGGGTTCCTGATAAAAGAAACGCTGTTTTTAAGTGTATTTTTCTTTTCATAATGCCCTCCTATATTATCTAATAACGTTAAATTGTAAGTCTACGTAAATTGTAGCTTTATCAATTTCTTTGTTGTTTTTGTCTAAACCTTTAGCAACGATTTTAATTGGTGCATTATCTTGGTCTTTCCCATTTTCTGAAAGACTTTTTCCTGTTCCTAAAGTGAATAATGATTTACCATTTGCATCAGTAAGTACTTTTTTATTTGCATCAACAAAATCAATTGTGTATGCGTATCCTGGGAATAATAATCCATCACGATATTTACCCATTAATGCATAATCTGAAATTCAGGTACTGTACCCTTCATCAGCAAGAGTTACCTTGTTTTCAGGTGAAGCATCACCTTGTTTTTTAAGGTAGAAAATATTGTTGGTTTTAGCAATGTTTACATCAAGGTATTTGACTTCTCCAGTATCAATATTAGTGAATTTAAGTTGTTTAATTTTAGCTGCATCTTCATTTTTAACATACCCATAAAGCGCTAGTGCATCAAATTTTTTGTTTCTATAAAGTCCTGAAACAGTTCGATCCCCGAGTCCAAAGTTATATAGTTGAGATAAGAAGAATGCTCTTGGACGTGAGGTAACTTTTTGTCCGTTTAAATCTAATAAACGAATGCTATCATCATGTACTGCTTCTCCAGTTTTTGGATCATATAAGTTAGTTCCAATGGTCTCTTTTTCTCATCTGTCTTTAAAATATCCATTGTTTTTAACATCTAATTTTCCAAAGTATGAAGAGTCAATTCTACTTTGGAGCTCTAAATTACTTTCGTCTAAATCATAGTTATAAATTTTCAACAATTCTGCCAATTCTTTATCTCTTTGTGTTTCAAAGGCTTTTTTCTCATTTTGGAGTTGGTTTAAACCAAAGATATATGTATCTATTTGAGCTTGAGTGATATTTGTTCCTTGTGGTTTGGTTTTGATAAATTCACTCATTCTTTGTTCAACATCCTCGAGGAAATCTTGAAATTTTTGTTGAATTTTTGATCTTTGAGCAAAATAATCTTTTGAATCGCTAGTTCTTTCCAATGTAAATAAGATTGGATTAACCATATCTTCTTTTTTAATTGTACGTTCTTTTCAAACTTCTAGTTCAGACATATCATTAATAAAATCTAATCCAGTGTTTCGTTCATTAACGTTTGATAGATAACTTGGTAAATTACCAAAATTTTGATTTGAAGGTACAAATGTAGTTTGTACATAATCTCTAGTTAATGTTTCAGGCATTGTGTAGACATAGTCAGTGAATTTATCTGCTAATTGTGGTTCGTTTTTAGTTGCAAAATAATTCTGAGCATCTCTAGTAGGAGTTCCATCGGTCATTTCGGCAACTATATATCTTTTAAATCTTTCAAAACTGTTATCAGCATATTTACTGTAATCATCACTATCTGGTTCAAGGTAATATACTAAACCTAATAGTACGAATAAATCGTTCAGAGAAAGGTTTTCAACAGCTTTTTGAGTTGAATCTTCAGGATATTTACCTGGTTCAAGTATCTTAAAGTAAGTGTCCATAAGTGAAGGTAAATATTCAACTAATTTTTTAGCGTTAAATTGAAAGTTTTCTAAAGGAGCTGTGGTACGAACATAACTTCTTCTAAAAGCTGGTAAGTAAAAATCTATTCCGTAATCAACACTAAAAATTGCTTTATTTTGTTCAAGATCTTTAAGTTTAAACTCTTTAATTGATATAAATAATCCTGAATGAATAAATCTTTTCATTGCTTCATTTGCAAGAGTTTGTTCATTTTGAACAATGAAATTTCTTTGTCGTGTTTGAGGTTCTTTAAGAATTTGAGCTTTAAATTTATCAAGATCGAATTTAGTTTTAACATAATCTATATTTCAGTTGTAAGCTTCTCTTTGATCATCACCTGAATATGTCGCTTTAGAATAATCTACTGAACCAAATTCCATGAAATCTTCAAAATTATTAAATACAGGGATTTGTTTATTGTTTACACTAATCAAACTGATTGTGCTAGCAAGAGATTGATCAAGTTTGGTGTTAGGTATATCAGCAAGAGTTTCTGAAAAGTAGTTATATCCTATTTTTGATACTTTATTGATTTTGCTATAATTAAGAATTGGTTTGTCATGTTCATCAAATCCAAGAAAGACTCTCAATTTATCATTTAATGATGTCTTATCATCATCGAAAACAAACGCAAGGTCCATTGTGGTAGCAACTGATAATTGTAACAAGCTTCCATCAATGTTTCTTCTTAAAAATCTCTTAAACAAAGAATCAAGTCCTGGGTTTGATTTGGAAGCCATAGCCTTAGATAGACCATAATTATGTCCTGAAGGAAAAACATAGTTATGTTTTTGATTTTTGCTCTTGTCTACAATTGAGAAAACTTTATTCTGATAGAATCAAGCTTCTCCAGTTCCTGAAAATTTTGCTCCTTCACGTTCTTTTTTTCCTCAGAAGGTTGACAAATACATTTTGTGAAGCACATCATAATTGCTAGTTGTGCTGTCGATTGCATAATAAAGATTTGATTTCCTGTCTTTATTAAATGGTTTTGGAGATGGATCATCTGGCCCTCCGTCAATTCCATTTAAATTTGGATTAAATTCATTTTCCTCATCATCTGAACGATAAAGAACACTTTCAAAGAAGGATTTAGGTTTAATCGGATCAGCAACTAAGTTATTTCAAAATAGCGAAGGTTTTCCACTAACTGATGTTGTAGGGGTATTTCATCCTGAATCAAAATCATCTAAGTTATAGATTCTTAAAATATTTCTATCAATTTGCTTTGTTTTAGTTTTTAAATATTTTTCTTCTTGTTCGCTTAAAGGTTGATTTAATGGTACTTTAATAACTGGAGAACCATCTTTGTTAAAAATGTTAAATTTAGTAACTACTAATTTACCATCCTTATCAACTTGACTATCAAAGAAATGTAATGAAGCAATTTGTTCAACTCTTTCAGTTCCACCACGTATAATTGTCCCGCTTAAACTTAAAGGATTTCCCATTCCGTCTTTAAATTGTGAAAACATTTCAGGAAGTGAAACGGTTTTAAAGATGGTTTGTCCGTTTTCAGTGGTAATTGCTTTTCCTTTTCCGAAAATAAATGGATTTAATGTTCCTGAATTTGAATCTAATGAGTTAGCAAGGAACAAATCTCCAAGACGAATATTTCTCTTTTGTGCACTTGCTTTGAGTCCGTCAAAAGTTTGAATGAATCTACGGTCTGGATTTTTAACAGTGTCTATAATTTTGTCACTTTTTGATCCTCAAACATCTTCGTAAGTTTCTCATCTAGTTTGAGTTCCATCGTTTTTAATGTATCCAAATTGTGTAAAGGTTCCTCTAGGATCTGGGTTTCCAAGAGCATCCACTCTACGCACCAAAAGATTAGTTCTAGCCTTAATGTAGTTTTCTAAAGCTTTGAATGAGTAGTATGAACTATCATTAGCTCCACCTCTAACATTAATTCCACCAACTAAAACAGCACTATCTTTTTCGTCAATAGCTGTTGATTTTTCTAATGTATAGTGGTGTCCATATTCGTGTGTTCCAACATATTTAAGGAAATCAGTTGAAATTCCTTGGAAGTTTTTCACACTATTAGCTAAAATAAGCGGAATTCCAATGTTATCATCAACTGAAAAAGCTGAATAATCACCTTCTTGAATTTCATATTGGTACACACCATTTTGGTCAATGGTTTTAACCAAGTGAGGTCCATTCTGTTTTTTGAGTAAGAATGGAAATTTTCTCGAGATTTGGTCTAAAAGTCCATTATATGAGTCAGTGTAAAATTGGAATTTTCTTGAATCAAGTCCTTTTAAAGGTTCTCCTTTTTTATCTTTAGCATTTAAATCTTCAGGAGTAGAGGTCATAGTTCTAGGAACAATTGCTCCGGCATAACCAATAGCATATTTAAATGAACTAAATAAAGGAAATTCTTGATCAGCTTGATTTGCATCAAATTTTTCAACTCTTGGATTATTATCTTTATCTTTAAAAGTAATTGAAAGAACTTTATTTTCCACTTGGAAGTTTTCAATAGTAAGTTCACTTAATTTAGACTCATCAAATTTATCTTCGCTATTTCTAGCTTCAACTGAGCTTGAGTAATAGGTTTTGATATTAGTGTTTTTATCTTCGTATAAGTACACTTTTTTGTTTAAGTACTGATCTATGTCATAAAAGTCAAGGAAGTTCTTAAGCGATGAATTTACCATTTTTTCTAGGACTTGTTCAGCATAGTATTGAGCAGGACTTGTTTCTGAATCAAAGAATGAAACAGCTAGTTCATCATTATCATTTTTTACATTTAAAGCTAAAAATGTTGCATTTGGAGAATTGTTATCATCAGCACCTTTTTCAGTTCCGGTACGTGCTTGAGTAATGGTGTACTCAACTAAATCTGAATATGAATAATCTTTATATTTATCACCAAATTCTTTAAGTTTGTCTTTAAATTCTTGCTCGGTTACATTCACTGGAAAAACAAGATTTTCAAATTTTGTTTGTTTAGGTTTTGGTAAATTACCAGCTCTTCTTTTGCTTTGGTCGTATTCTGTTAGTTTCTCGTTATATTCTTTAAGTTCATTAATATTGTTTTTGTTAATAAGAAGTTTTACTTTTTGTCCTTTAAGTTTTCCAACAAAGAAAATATTTTTAAAACTTCTTAAATTTTCATTTGCATAAAGAGCAACACCTTGAGAATCTAAAAGATTCTTAGCATTTTTAAGAATTGACATATTTACTAAATTTTTTAATACACCATCAGCCTGATATTTGTTCACTGGTGAAGCAAATACAGGTTCAGTTAATGAATCTTTAGCATTACCTTCTCCACCCGCACTTGAATAAATCGGAGCAACTCCAAAGAAACCATCTGGGAAGAATTTAATTTCACTTGATTCTTTGTGTAGAGTTGCGTGACTTCCTAAAACAATTGAGTTCCCGTTTCTTTCAACACCAGGAACAATTCTAAAGCTATCTAGTGTTAAAAGATCTGGCCCTCAAGCAACATTATCGATAAATCACTTGGTAAATTCTAAGAATTTTTCAGGTTTAACTGCAAGTACATATTCATTATAAAAGTTAAATGAACCATATGTAACTTGTTGAATAAAGCTTTCTTGATATTTTTCATAGTAAGCACTAAAAAATTCAGTAAAGTTCATTTTTTGATTTGGGTTACTTAAAAATCAATATTGTGAACCATCTTCAGACATTCCACCAATTTCTTTGGTTTTTAATGGGTCAACGATTGAAATCTTAGCTTCTAAGTTTCCCTTATCGTCTCTAATTGAACTATAATCATTTTTGAAAAGATTTTTGTTAAATGCTGAATATGAACCTTTAACTTCATCAGAGTTTGAGGCGTATCCAAGCATTGAACCAACGGTAATACCCGTACCAACAAGAATTGTAGAAACAGCCAAAAGCGTTTTCTGCAATAATGTTAATTTTCTTTTTAATTTCATAGTCGCCTTTCTTTATATATATTAAATATATAAGTGTATTTTACCACAATATTCGCATATTTCTAGTGGTGAAATAGTATAATATTAGAACGAATATGCACTTAAAAATATTTGAAAAGTGCATATTTTTTTCTTTTTAAACATAATTTTTTTTATTACTTAAGTGTTATGAAAAAAATTCTGTTTAAATATTGAAAAATAGCTTTGTTTGGGTTAAGTTTTGCTGCTGTAATTGGAGGAGGAGTTTATTATTTTCTCAGTCAAAAAACAAAAACTATTAATCAAAAGAAACAGGAATCTGGTAATCCAGAATCACAAGAACAAAATCCAGAACAAGGTGGAGAACAAGAAGGAGTAGACTCTCCACCAAAATCAAATCCAATTAATCAAGATCCACAAATTAAGCAAACAGTGGATGTTTTAAGTGTATTTGATAAATTTAAATCATCAGCACTTGAAAACTCAGATAATTTTCGAAAAATCGCTTTTCGTTACGATCTCATTAAAAACGATTTGTTATTAAATGATTTTTATAATAATCAAGATATTTGAGACGTTATTTACAATGATAAAACAATTTCTGAATACTTAATTACTACAATTTTAGGTGATGAAAATGCTTTGAACAATTTTGATTCTAATGATGACAAAATTGTTTCTAAAATTAAAATTACTAGTATTGTTGAAATTATTAATCATTTTGTTAAAGCATTTCGAAAACAAAATGAAACATTAATAAATTCAGTGAATATTCATTATTTTGAATTAGCAAATAATTACATAACAAATTATTTAAATGAATTTAATCAACAAACTAACTTTGGTGAGCAAGATGATTCATTAAATCAAGAAAATTTAGAAATACTTAATAAAAGTTTTATTAATTTAATTTTAAATTTAATCAAACTTAAATCTGTGCTTTTACAAATGGAGCAAAATCTCCGTTCGCTCACACAAATTGAGCGTAAAAGAATTTCTTTAGCACAAAACTTCATCAAAGACTATACATTTTATGTCTATGAAGATATTGATCTTTTATCCGAACAAAAAGCTAGTGAAATAGTTGAAAAAATCAATTTATTTAATGATTTAAAGACTCAAATTCAAACCCTAAAAAATGACCAAAGCGAATTATTGAAATCTAAAGCTTCTGTTTTGGAGCAAACTTCTATTATTAATTTTTTAAAGAGTGAATTTAATTTTGAATTAATTAGCAAAACCTTAAATTTAACAACTGAGCAGCAAAATACTTTTCAATTACTAATCAATCAACTAATTGAAAATAAACATTCTTTTATTACATTAGAGAGTAAGAAGTTTGATTATTTAGAGCAAAAAATTCAAAATACAATAAAACAAATATCCACAATTTACAATCAACTTGAAAGCTAATAATTGATTATTGAAAAATAATAAAAAGATGACTAAATAAACTCTTGTTTTAAGAATTTATTTAGTCATCAAATAAAAATTATAATTTTATTTTAAATTTGCAGCAGCAGCTACTTCTTCAGCAAAGTTAGATTGAGCTTTTTCAATTCCTTCTCCAACTTCAAATCTAATTGATTTTACTAAAGAACTTGAACTGTTAGCTAAGTATTTAGCTACAGTTACCCCATCATCCATAACAAAAGGTTGTTTTTCTAATACAAACTCTGATAATTGTTTGTTTAATTGACCTTCTAAAATCTTTTCTTGGACTTGTAATGTTTTTTTATCAAAATCCAATGGTTTTTCTAGACCATTTTGAATTTCTTCCATTCTTTCAGTCGGTACTTCTGAAGCAAGGGTATATTCTGGGTTCATTGCAGAAACATGCATTGCAACATTTCTAGCTGCTTCAACATTTTTACCATTTACAACCACAACAGCTGCAACTTGGTTATTTGTATGAACATAAATTCCTAAAACTTGATCATTTGAAGCATTAATATTCATAATCCGTCTAAGAGAAATCTTTTCTCCAATTACAGCGGTAGCATCAATAAGAGCTTCGTTAACTGTTTGACCATCATTTAATTTAACTGATAATGCTTCTTCAAGATTCCGAGCTCCGGCATTAAAAATAGCAGGAGTAATTTCGCTAACTAACTTCATAAATTTTTCGTTCTTAACCACAAAGTCAGTTTCTGAGTTAACTTCAACAAGAATTGCATTCTTTTCATTACCATAAGCATTTACAACACCTTCAGCGGCAATGCGACCTGCTTTTTTGGCCGCTTTAACAATTCCATTTTCCTTTAACCAGGCAATTGCAGCATCCATATTATAGTTGGTTGCTTCAAGAGCTTTACGTACATCAACAAGAGCAGAATTAGTTCTTGCTCTTAATTCTTTAATTTTTTCTAATTTTGAATCAGCCATGATTACTCCTTAGTGCTATTTTTGTGTATCTTTAATATTTTTAATTAGTTTGAACTAACTACTTCTTCAACTTTTTTAGGTTGAAATTCTGGTAAAACAACTTTTTCATCTGGTTGGTATGCATAAAGTTGTTCTTTGTTTTGAGCTTTAGCAATTGCATCAGCTAAAATTGTGATAATAAGTGTAATTGATTTTGCAGAATCATCATTTGCAGGAATTCCAAAATCAACCGAATCTGGATTTGCGTTTGAATCAAGAAGTGAAATAACTTTGATTTTCTTTCTTCTTGCTTCTTTAACCGCAATTGCATCCTCGATTGGGTCAGCCACAATCATAATTTGTGGTAATGACTTCATATTTTTAATCCCATCAAGGTTTTTATGAAGTTTTTCTAATTTTTTATCAAACTCAAGAGCTTCTTTTTTAGTGTAACCTTTGTATCCTTGTGCTTTTTTAGCTTCAAGTTCATCCATTGTTTTTACACTTGACATAATGGTACGATTGTTAGTTAATGTCCCACCAAGTCATCTTTCTGAAACATAATGTGCTCCAACTCTTTGAGCAGCTTCTTGGATTGCTTTTTTAGCTTGTTTTTTAGTCCCAACAAAAATAAATGAAGCGTTTTTTGAAGCTAATTTATTTACTAATGAATAAGCAAATTCTAAATATTTTTGGGTTTTAGTTAAATCAATAATGTGAGAACCCTTGTTTCTTTTATTAGGAACTAAGTATTCTTTCATTTTTGGATTTCAATCTTTCACTTTGTGTCCAAAGTAAGCTCCAGCTTCTAAAAGTTTATCTTTTGAAACGATAGGATTTTGTGGTTTAACTGGCTTTTCAGCAACAGTTTTTTTACTTTCTTTGTTTTCTTTGTTGTCCATATTGTCCTTTTAGTTTGTTATTGATTGATAATTGCTTCTAACACCTAGCACTCAAATTATTAGAGCACACCCAAGCGAATCCACAATTACATTTATGCGTTTAGTTTATATATGTTTTATTTTAAATAATAAAACTCTTTCATATTTTAGCACATAATTTGCAAGTTTAATGTAAAAAATTATTTTTTGCGTTCCTGTAAAACTTGCTTTTAATATAGAAAAATTATTTAATCCGATTGAATAAAATAATTGAATTTAATGTTTGAACTTTATCAAACTTGCTAAAATCACTGATTAATTCTAAGTTTATTTCTGATAGGTTTAAAGCTTGTAATACTTCTTGTGATTTTTCTTTTAAAACAACACTTAAATAAGTATTCACTGCATAAATTCCGTTTAAAAGTCTAATTAAAATTTGTTCTAATCTAGGTAAATCTTCTTTTAGAGTTCAAGGTTGAGTAAGATCAATATATTTGTTTAGTTCACTTGATAAATTTATTGCTACTTTTAAAGCTTTATCAGTTTGAAAATTCTCAAAATACTCTTGATAAGAATTTAGTGAACTTAATATTTGTGTTTCAATTTGTTGATCAAGCTCATTTTCTGTTATTTGATAAACTAAAGGTTGATCAAAACTATTACTAATCATTTTTAAAGTTCGTGATACTAAATTACCAAAATTATTAACTAAATCAGCATTAATTGTGTCAATAAATCTTTTTTCATCAAAAATGCCATCTTCTCCCAAACTGATTTGACTAACAAAAAAATATTTAATCATTTCTCTGTGATATTTACTCAATAAATCATAAGGATCAATGACATTGTTTTTAGATTTAGACATTTTTCCAGTAGGAGTAATAATTCAACCGTGTGATTGAATTTTGCTTGGTTGTTTAATATTTAACGCTCTAAGAAAAATAGGTCAATAAATCACGTGAAAACGAGCAATTTCTTTCCCGATTATATGCACAATTTGTGCGTTTTCGTTTACTCAATATTTTTCAAAGTTCTCACTTTGGTTTGATGAAAACGGTTCATAACCAAGAGCAGTAATATAGTTGCATAATGCATCTAATCACACGTATAAGGTGTGTTTAGGATCTTTATCAATCTTGATTCCTCATTGCACATTTGTTCGTGAAAGCGACAAATCTTCAAGTCCTTTGAGCAAAAAATTATTCTTAATTTCGCTTTTAATTTTTTCTGGTGCAACAAAATCTTTATTTGAGTCAATGTATTCTAAAAGCCATTGCTCAAACATACGCATTTTGAAAAAATAACTTTCTTCAGAAACTCACTCTAATTCATGATTGCTAGTTGGATGATAATATTTTCCATTTCGTTCTATTGCTTGTGTTGAAGTTAAAAATTCTTCATCACTAACCGAATATAAACCTTGGTATGAACCCTTGTAAATAAATCCTTTTTCTAAGAAATAATTAAAAATTGTTTGAACCTTTTGCTTATGTTGCTGATTAGTAGTTCGAGAATAAAAATCATATTCAATTCCAAAATCGTTCCACATTTTTTGGTATTGAACACATAATTCATCAACATATTGTTGTGGGGTTTTATTTGCTTGAAGAGCTTTTTGTTGAATTTTTAAACCATGCTCATCACTTCCGGTTAAAAATTTAACATCATATCCATTGAGCTTTTTGTAATTAGCAATTACCCAAGCTAATGTAGTAGTATACAAGTGTCCAATATGTAAATTTCCGCTGGCATAATAAATTGGAGTTGTAATAAAAAAAGTTTTTGACATATAAGCTCCTAAATTTTAATCGGTTTATACAATGCTTTAATTTCAGGTAAATATTCATGATCATTTTTATTGTTATGATCATGTAAATATAAATTAGGTAAAAAGTGCGAACCTCAACCAGCTTGATAACGGGCTTCTAAAAGCACAAATTTAGCTTTATCTTGAATTCTTGTGTAAATAAATTGAATTCTTTTCGGTTCGAATTTATATTTTCTTAATAATTCAAAAAGATCAACTAACCGTTCAATAGGCATTACTAAGGTTAAAAATCCTTTTTGTTCAATAATCTTGGAACATCCTTTAATGAGTTGTTCAAGGGTTAATTTAATTTCATGGGTTGCAATAAGTTTTTCGCTAGAAACTTTTTGTGAAACTTTGGTTTTATCAAAGTGATAAAAAGGAGGGTTACAAAAAATGCTTTGATATTTGGGGGCGACTTTTTGAGTTAATTGTTGATAAAAATCATTAAAATCTGCATGAATGACATTTATTTGTTCCTGCAAATTATTTTCTTGTACGTTAAATTGTGCAAGTTGTGCAGCTGAAGCTTGAATTTCAAGAGCATCAATTTTTAGGCACTCACTTCGTGAAGCGACAAAAATTGAGAGAGCTCCATTGTTAGTTCCAATTTCAAGAGCACGAGTGATTCTTGGATTTAAATAAATAAAATTACCAAGCAAAATTGTGTCAACTGAATAATTGAACATATCCTTGTCTTGGTAAACTCATAAATTTGCGTCAAACCCGAGTGAATTTTTAATTAGCTTTCTATTTGAGAACTTTTTTGGCAATTCTTTTATCACGTTCTTGCTTGTCCTTTTTGAGTTTATTTAAATATTGCTCATATTGGTCAGTTAGCACACAGTCTACTTTTCCTTCAACTAAATCAACATTAATCACGGTAACTTCAACAATATCTCCAATGGTGTATATTTTATTTTTTGAAACTAACTTAGTTGAATTCTCATTAACTTCAAAATCTCCATCAAATAAATTGCTTTTATGTACTAAACCACTTGCTTTAAAGTCAAATTCAACAAAAAATCCAAAATTTAACACACTAAAAATTTGAGCTTTATAGCTTTGTCCGATTTTTCCTTTTAAATATTCAGCGAACTTTAAATCATTCACTTTTCTTTCTACTTGAACTGCTTTTTGTTCGCTTGCAGTATTAAGGGTGGCAAAATGTTCTAATTTGGCAGTCAATTTTTCAAGATCAAGTGGTTTTCTATCAATAATATAGTCTCGAATAATGCGGTGAATGACCAAATCTGGATAACGACGGATTGGTGAAGTAAAATGACAATAAAAATCGCTTGCTAGTCCAAAGTGTTTAATATTATTGTGTGAATAAATAGCCTTTTGCATGGTTCGTAGAAAGAGTAATTTAACAAAATCATCATCACGATTACTTTTAACCTGTTCAACAAAATCAGCAAATAATTTAGGAGTGATTTGATAATGTTTAAATTCTGGAGTTGGTAAATTAACTACTTCAAGTGAATTTGCAAGGATGCTTAATTTCTCTTCGTTAGGAATTTCATGTACCCGATATAAAAGTGGTAGTTGAGCATTAAAAAGTGTTTGAGCTACTGTTTCATTTGCTCGCACCATAAAATCTTCAATTAGCACTTCACTAAATCCCCGTTTGTTAATGATAATATCGCTTACAAAACCGTGCTCATCAAGTTTAATTTTGGGTTCATCAATTTCAAAGTCAATGTATCCTTGCTTCATTTTTCAAGCATGAATGATTAAACTTAATTCTTTAGCTTGATTGAGCATATTTGTCAAATCTTCACTTAATTCGCTATGATTAGTCGTATCGATAAAACCATTTTGGTAAAAATAGTTTACTTTTTTATAAGTTAATCTGAATTTACTATTAATAATTGCAGGAAAAATTTTGCTATTAATATTTTGACCATTTTGATCAATTTCCACTTCACAAGCAAGTACAAAACGATCTTGATCTGGGTTAAGTGAGCAAATTCCATTTGAGAGTTTTTCAGGTAACATTGGGATGACGCGATCAACTAAATAAGTACTAGTTCCTCTTGAGAGTGCTTCACGATCAAGTAAAGTATCTTCTTTAACATAATAAGAAACATCTGCAATATAAACGCCTAGTTTTCAATTTCCATTTGGAAGTTTTTGCACATTTATTGCATCATCAAAGTCTTTAGTATCCTCACCATCAATTGTTACAATGAGTTCATTTCTTAAGTCAATGCGACCTGATAAATCCTCATTGTAAATATCATCAGGAATATGAGCAATTTCTTGTGCTAAGGATTCAGGAAAACCATCTGGTGATTTAATTGATTCTAAGTAGGCTTTAACAAAAACCATTGGATCGGCTTCATTGGTAATCACCTTATCTACTGCAATAAAAACATTTTTACCTTCATATTTAAGAATTTTCGCAAGCACTAGGTCATTTAATTTATATTCAGTGCTTGAAGGCATTAATGCTCAAGTACAATTTTTAAATCTTAAATCGGTTGGTAAAAAATAAAAGGTATTATTTTTTTGTTTGATAAATCCAATAATTGAATCGTTTTTACGCTCTAAAACGTGAGTAATTACTCCATAAGTTAAATTATGCTCATCATGAGGATTAACGTAAATATTTACCTGCACAATATCATTGGTAATCGCTCCATTAAAATTAAATGATTTAATAAAAACACTTTTTTTAGTTTTGTTTTCTTCGTCAATATCATAATCAACAAAACCATAATTCCCTTTGGGTGAAGCAAAAAAAACTCCTGAAGTAGTTAAAATTAATTCAGGAGCATAATATTCATCCTTTTCATTTCGAAAAACCTTGCAATCTTTTTGTAACACTCCCAGAATTTTATTTAATTCATGGTTATCTTTAGGTCTAATTTTAAAAAAGCGTGCTATTTCAAGAAAACTTTTGCTTTTAGAGTTTTTTATAAATTTATATATATCTTCAATCTTCATTTTTACTTAAAATAAACTCTAACAATAATCGAACCAATAAGCAAAATTGCTCCTAAGGTCATCATTGAATATTTTAGAATTTTCTTAACCCCTCTTTCTTTGGATACTTTAAATAATTCCAAATCACCTGAACCCACTAAAGCACCAGAAAAACCATTTGAATCTGGTGACATTAATAATGAAATGACAATAATAAAGAATGAAATAATAATTAATAAAATTGTTAAAACTCCCATAAATTGCTCCTTGAAATATTTTAAATAAATAATACCATTTTATTGGATAAATCCACTTTTTCTTTTCTGAATTAATAAAAAATGATACTTTAATAAAAGAAGGTATAAATTTGCTATAATTTATTAATTCAAAATAAACATTTTTAAAGTAAGGATACTTATGAAAGAATTAACAGTTACAATTACCGATCCTATTGGTTTACACGCGCGTCCAGCTTCAAACTTAGTAACAACTGCAACTAAATTCTCGTCAAATATTAAACTTGTTCACGGAGCAAAAGAAGCTAATTTAAAATCAATTATGAATGTAATGGCTTTAGGTGTAAAAAGCGGAGCTGAAGTCACATTTAAAGTTGATGGAGTTGACGAAGAAGCTGCTTTAAAAGCAATTGAAGAGGTAATTGAAAAAGAAAACATTGCTCAAAAATAAAGATCGCCTCAAAGCGGTTTTTTTGTAGAAAGATCAAATGAAAGCATTAAACATAGTACTAAAAAAAGGATTATGAGGACTTGTTTCTTTATTTTTAGTGCTAAGTCTTTCATTTTTTATTTTGTCTTTTATTATTCAACCGGTTGGTAATATATTAAGCAATTATTTTTCTTATCTTGGATCGATTTTTAGTTTTAAATTTGGCTGAATTATCAACCACAACAATGTTAATTCTTTTGATAATGTTTCATATTTTTATAACTTTTATTTCAGCAAGAGTTTGCTCTTAATTATCCCTTCATTTGTGGTTTGTCTTCTTTTTGGAATGCTTTTAGGAAGTTTAAGTGCTTATGTTAAAAATAAGTATTTAGATAATTTTATTGTCGCTACTTTGTATTTATTTTCTTCGCTTCCAATTTTTATTCTTGCTCCGGTTTTAATTATTTATTCTGAGCAAATTAATTGACCTTCGTTAATTATTGAACCAGGTGAATATGATTTTGGATCAGTCATTCAAAGTTTGTTTTTTCCTAATTTACTTATTTTTATTGTTTGCGCTTCTTTTTTTACACTTAAAGTCAAAGAATCGACTAGTCAAGTATTACAACAAACATATATTAAATTTGCTCGAGCCAAGGGAGAAAGTGAAATAAAAATTTTCTTTGCTCATGTGTTCAAAAATAGCTTTGTGAATTTTGCTTCTTCAATAAGTGTATTATATTCTTTTGTGCTTTCGTACTCAATAATTGTGGAAAGAGTGTTTCAATTACAAGGTCAAAGTATCATTTTAATTAATGCATTTAATCAAGGGGAAATTTTCTTAATTCTGTACTTTATTTTTTCAACCGTTATTTCAATTATTGTTTTTCAATTACTCATTGAAATGATTTTAATCTGAGCTAATCCTGTTTATAAAGATAATATTTATAAGAGTATTTTTAATTTCAAAAGGAGAAAGAATGCGTAATAAATTTACTTTTGTTTCGTTTGATAATGCTCCTAAACAAAACTTTGAACAAATAAAAAAATTAAACTATTCGCTCTGAAAAAAATTCATAAAAAACAAGCTCAATTTAACTTTAATTATTGTATTGTTCGTTTTGCTTTTGAGTATTTGAATCACAAATTTAGCATATCCAAATTCCAGTTATACTCCAGTACATGATAGTTTTTTAACTTACAATCTCCCTTCCTCGCTTGGTCCAATAACTAGCAAAACCTTTGATAAGGGAGCATTTACTGATTATTTATTCAAACTCCAAAATCAAGGAGTTATTAAGCTAGATGATATTAAAAACTATCAATCAACTTACACAATCACTTATAATCCGTACCAAGTCATTGAATCTATTACTGGTTTAAGATTGTTCTATTTACTTGGTACTAATCAAAATGGGGTTGATAATTTTGCAATTTTACTGAATTCATTTTCGTTAACCTTTTTAATATTGTTATTATCTGCACTAATTCAGGGTGTTTTAGGAATTTATATCGGGACAATTTTAGGATACTTTTACCAAGGTAAAACTTCGAAAATCTCTTTTTGAATGATTAGTGTTTTTATGATTATTCCCTTTTTGTTTCTTAATATTATTATTTTTAGTTTAACTGGATATTCATTTATTAATGCTGTTGTAATTTTAGGTTTAATTGGTTTTTTCCCTATTTTTTACTTTGCGTACAATAATACTGTGATTATTGTCCAAAAACAATACATTGTTGCGTATAAAGTACTAGGATTAAGTTCATGAAAAATTATTTATCGCATTGTAAAAGTTAATTTTTTTACTTGTTTACCACTCTTAGCTGAGCAATTATCATTAGGATTAATTGCACTTGCTTCGCTTGCTTTTTTTAATATTAAAAATATTTATCAGTATTCAAATATCGGAAATTTATACAAGCAAATAATTGATAATCCATCAAATATTGGATTGTTTGTTTGTACATTTACAATTTCGATTTTATTTATTATTTTATTAAAATTAATCGCAAACAAAATTGCTCAAAACTTTTGAAATAGATAGGAATTAATGAAACATAAGAAATTTTTTTGATTATTTTGTCCAGTTTTAATAACTCCTTTTTTAGTTGCGTGTACATCACCTTCACAAATTAAGGATAGACAAAACTATGTGCGAAATTATAATTATCCAAATACATACGCAAACGGAATTATTCCGATTTTTGAGCATAAAAAGTTTGAAAATGATATAGAAAAAGCTCTTTTTGCACCTTTATTAAAATACAATTCTTTTGATAATCTTATCGTTGATAAGGTTAATAATGTTATTACTCAATCTTCAAAAAATCGTCTATCATTTTACTTAGCTTCTTCAGTCAAATTAGAGTTTGAAAATGGTACTTCATTAACTTATACAAATGATAATTTTATTAATAACAATGAACTTTCAAACCAATATATTGTAAATCTTTTTTCCAAAGACATTACTTCAATTAATCATAATGATTTTTGAAGCAACATAAAAAGAGCAAATACTATAACTTTTACAATCAAAGATAATGTTTATTATTCAAAATATAATGGTCAAAAAAGTCAAATTAAATTATCAGCTCAAGATCTTTTGAATAACTTAACTCCACAAATTAAGCAAGGTTTTGTTAAAAATTATGGTGTAGAATTAAGTTCTAAAGATAATGAGTTAATAATAAAATCAACTAAAAAGTTAGCTGATGATTTTATTAAAAATGAATTAATGGAAGATATGATTTTCAATCCTGTTCCATCGTTAAATGTGCATAAAAGTAATTATAAAGACCAATTATACGTTTCTAAATACCTCCCTGATACTAACCAAATTAATTTAATTAAATTAATAAAAAATAAATTTTCTGCTGATAATAAATTTAATCAAGCTTTGAATACAATTGAACAAATTTCACTTAAATATAATCCTACTCCTTTAGATATTGAAACTTTTAGAATTCAACAATTGCGTTCGTTTCGTCAAAATCTAATTTCCGAAGCTTCATTTGCGATTTTTAATAATATTCAAAAAGATGATATTTTAAACCGTTCAAGTCAATATGGATTAAGAGAAATTTTTAAAAACAATAATTTACAAATTAATCAAAAATTTTACTTTACAAATTCATTTGACCCACAAAAAACAGACCATTTCAACCAAACTTTTAAAAATTTTTACTTTCAAAATAATCAAAATGCATATTTATTCCGTTATTATCTCAGTAGAATTTATTCGCTTTTTGCTAAAGCTATATACTTAGATAATGAATATTATTGAAATTCGCTTGCTCTTCCACTCACTAAACTTAGTAATAACACTAATGAACAAAGTAACATTACTACTTTAAGTGATGCATATAACCAAATTAATCTCCAGGATGTTTATTTATACTCACAAAATAAGCACGAAAAATTTAATTACTTTAATTTAAGAAATGATTATTTTCACAAAGATAAAGTTTTAGATTTTAATAAATCATTCCCTAGTATTGCATTTGAACAAATTAAAAAAGAACTAAATGTAATCATTAATCAATCTTTAAATAATTCTAATGAACAATTTATTTTTGATGTTCCGATTTTAGAAAGTGCATCTGAACGCGAAAATAGTTTATATGGATATTATGTAGATTTATTAAACACTATCTCTCCGAACTTAAAGGTTAATTTACATGTAACTAATGAACAAGACTTGAAGCAAAACAATTATTTGGTTTCATATCAAACCTTTGAATATGCAAATAATTCACTTGAAAGTTTCATTAACTTTATTTGAACAAACCCTATAACAAATGTATATTTAAATTCCCAATATGCATTTAATCAATTCCCAATTTTAAAATCAATTGATTTTAATTTGCAAAGAGCTCTTGAAATTATTGACACTAAGGATCTTAAAACTCAAATTGATTTAATTAATGAATTAAATAATCTAATTCCGCTTCCTTTTGATGTTCAAAACATTGATAATTCAAAAAGTTTATCAAAGCTTATTGTCCAAAATTATTACCAATTCCCACTATCTAACGATGGAATTATTAATTTTGAAGATATTACAATTAACTAATTTTACTTAATTAAAAACCTTATTTACTCAATAAATAAAGATATAATTTAAAATATGTTAAATAACTTTTTTTCAAAACAAAATAACAATCAAATTGAGTTTGTTAATTTATCACAACAACATAAAAAGTATTTTGCTTATACTTTTTTAACTTTTGCTATGAGCATTTTAATTTTTTCCTTGCTAACAATTGGAGAGTTCTTTCTTTTAACTTGGATTAACTATTATTACCCAGACACAATGTTTTGAGTTTACGTAGCTATGTTATTTGTGACCTTAGTTTATTTTGCTGTATCTATGAGTTATGGATTTTCAAGGCAACAAGGTCTTTTAATTACCTTTTTCTATTGGTTAGCAGTCCAAATTACTTTACCTCTTTTAATTTCTGTTGGTTTATTTTATTTATGACAAGTCGGAAATCTTAGTTATCAAGTTATTATTACTATTTTTGCAGTTCCTGCACTAATTATGATTGTAACTGGTGTGTTATCATACTTTGATTTAATAGACTTAACACAAATTCGTAAAGTTATCATGTTTTTGATTGCGATTATTATCATAACAGTATTAATTTCAATTGTTTTATACTTTACTTTATCAACTCAAGAAAAACAAACTTCAAGTTGATATAGAATAATTGATTTTGCAATCCCAGTGCTTTACACAGTCTTTTTATCTTTCTCTACTTTTTTTAGATGAAGAAAATTATTACAAAAATCCGAAAACATTGATGTAACTAATAATACTCAAATCTTTAAATCAGCATTTTCAAGTGGAGTTGATTTATTTGTTAATTTTGCTCTCCTTGTCTACTATGTGCTTATGATTTTTGCTCGCAAAAGATAATATAGTTAGAAAAAACGCTTTTTAAAAGCGTTTTTATTTCTTGAACTTGAGCGATAATCACACTGGTAAGTGGTCTGAGACTTTATTTTTAAACACATATCAAATACTATTAGAAGCTTTATCAGTTTTATTTCCTGTGTTAAGTGTTGAACCTCAAATTCGTTTATATTCACTGTTTACATAATTTTTAAACTCAGTTTTTTCCATATAGTTTTTAAAAATATCATACTTAAATAAATCGCGATTTTTAACATCCTGAGTTAAATTTGCAGTTTCAAAAAACATGCGATCATATGGTTGTGAATATGCACCATTATAATCTCTATTAACAACATTTGTCCGAATATTACCAGGTGTTCGTAAGGATGTGCTTGCTGAAGAATCATCACTTCAACCGTTTAAATAACCTGCTGTAATTAGATTAGTGAAAATGTCACCTTGATTAGCTTTAATGTTAGTGTCACCACCAAAAATAATGTTTTGGGCACCACTTTGTTTGAAAAAATTAAAGACTTTATCAAGATTGTATGCTTCAGCACCTTCTTGAGAACCCATTGTTTTACTGATACTTAAATGTTTTGGGAAATTGTATTTTAAATCAGTAAAACTCACTTCTCCTTCTTGATCTCCTTTACCTTCCTTTTTACCAGGAGAATCTAAATGATCAAAGATAGTTGTAAAGCTTCTTTGGGTGCCTTTGACATTAAACATAACACCAAATGGAGGACGCACATAAGTAGTGGTTGTTTTACGTTTATTAAGTGGGTAAGGGATTTCTTGATTAAACGATTTTCCAATACCACCTTGATTAAAAGAAACAGGTTCTAATTTATTACTATCATATAAAATTACTACAGATTCTTGAACATTACCCGAAGATTTTTGATTATATTGACTTTCAGGTTGATAAATCATCACATATTTACGAGATGAAAGTGAATTTAATTTTTCAACTATTAAATTAACTGATTGATATTTACCATTATTAATTTCAGTTAAACCAATAACATCTGGATCAATCTCAGAAAGAACTTTACTAATAACAGAAACCTTAAATTCATTGTCCTTTTTTATCGAATTTGGATAATTTAAAATATTTCAATGAACAATTTTTAATCCTTCAGCATCTTGAATTTGTGGAGAGTTAGGCTTTTTGTTATTTGTATTTTTAGGAGTAGAAGCATTTGAAACGGTACCTTGAATTTTTGGAGGGGTTTTAGTATTTGAAGAACCAGGTTTAGACTCAATTGGATTGTCAGTATTATTTGGTGTTGGGTTTGAATGTTTAGGTTTTGTTATTAAAACATTACCTTCACTTGGTTTAGTTTGATTATCTAAAGGTTTTTTTATTGGTGGAAATATTATGGTTGGATTTTCAAGAACTGGTGTATTGATTTTTTCAGGGGTATCATCTATTTTATTTTCTGGTGTATTAGACTTGTTTTTCTCAATATATTTCGAAATATTATCTTGAATTTGCTTTATAGCTTGATCAATAGATTTATTTAGCGCATCGGTATTTTTTGTATCTGAAACTGTTGTCTCACACGACACAGAAACAGGTACAGTTATTGCACTAGTAGAAAGAACACTTAACAACTTAAAACTCAAAAACTTTTTCATTATTTGTATTATATTTTTTATTTAAAATCAAACAATTAAAAATAATAAAATATTTTTAAAAAATATGGAAACTTAACCATATTTTTGTCTTATTTTCGAGGATTTGAATTCTATGTAATTATTAAACTTAAATCATGTAAAATTAAAATAGTTTAACTATTTAAAAAGAGGTTTTATGATTAATAAAGTTAAAGGAACTATTGATTATTCAATTGATCATTTTAATAAAAAAAGAAAAGTACTTTCATTATTTGAAAACTTAGTTGAATACTTTGGATTTTCGCTAATTGAGACTCCAATTATTGAATATTCTGAACTATTTCAACGAAGTAACCAAAATAGCGAAATGGTTCAAAAAGAAATGTTCATTTTCAAAGATAAAAGTGAACGAGAAATTGTTTTAAGACCTGAAGGTACTGCTTCGTTTGTGCGTGCTTTTATTGCTAATAAATGATACGCACAAACCGAAATTGATAAATTTGCTTATCACGGTCCAATGTTTCGTTATGAAAGACCACAAAATGGTCGCTATAGACAATTTTATCAAGCTGGAGTTGAGTTTGTCGGACCTAAAGCTCCCCTACGAGATGTTCATGTAATTTGTACTGCTTCATATTTCTTGGATTTTCTTGCTCTTCAAAAAGCAAATAAGATTGAACTTCACATTAATTCAATTGGAGATGAACAAACTCGAAGCAAATTCCAAGAAGCTTTAAGAGAATTTTTAATTCCGTATAAGGATCAACTTAGTGAAATTTCCCAAGAGAGATTAGAATCAAAAAACGTATTAAGAATTTTAGATGATAAGGTCGATTCTAAATTACCTTTCATGAAAAAAGCTCCTAAAATTTCTGATTTTTACTCAAAAAAATCAAAAAAATATTTTGAAACTGCCCTATCCTTGCTAGATATTTACAATATTGATTATGTAGTTGATCATAGTTTAGTACGCGGATTAGATTATTATGACGAAGTTGTTTTTGAGTTTGTCTACAAAAATAAAGATACCGAATCGACCTTAATTGGTGGAGGAAGATATTCAAATTTAATAGCTGAATTAAACGGACCAGAAATATCAAGTGTTGGGTTTGGATTTGGAGTTGACCGCTTTATTGACCTTTTAGGTTCAGAATTAGAAGAACCTGAAGAAATAGAAGATTCTCGGATTGTACCTAATATTGGAAGGGTTCCAAACCCACTTGTTTTAATGGGTGCTTCGGAAAAAATGAGCACACTGGAAAAACTTTATGAGTTATATTTATACTTTAACTTTGAAGGTGGAAGTGTTAAAATTAATTTTATTCCTGAGTTAACTAAAAGCAAAAAATTATTTGAATTGGCGAAAAAACAAAATGTTCGTTTTATGATTTATGAAGATCCAAAAATCGCAAATCCTGGAGTAGTTGTGTTTAAAAATATGCGTACAAACAAGAAAAAGAAAATTGATCTTTCTGACACTGTTTGAGGACATGATGAATTTTTAGAACTTTTAATGCCATATGATGATGAATTTTAAAGGGAATTATGAATAAAACTATTAAAAATAATCAATTAAGAATTTCTGATCAAGGTAAGGAAGTTACTTTATATGGTTGGGTTGCAAATAAAAGACGTTTTGGTGAGTTGAATTTTGTTGATTTAAGAGATAAGTATGGAATTACACAGTTAGTATTTAATCAACCTATTTCATTTTCAAAAGAAAGTGTTCTTGAAGTAACTGGAACTGTTGTAAAAAGAAAAGATCCTAATCCAAGCTTAAAAACTGGAGAAATTGAAATTAATGTTCAATCATACAAAGTTTTATCATCTTCAGCCGAATTACCTTTTAGCATTAAGGATGATTTAGAAACTAAAGAAGATTTACGTTTAAAGTATCGTTTTTTAGATCTTCGTCGTCCAATTATGCAAAAAACTCTAAAACTCAAAAATGATTTGTTTTTTGCAATTAGAGAATTCATGCACTCTAATGAATTCATGGAAATTGAAACTCCAATGCTTGCTAAAGCGACTCCCGAGGGTGCTAGAGATTTTTTAGTACCAACTCGAAATAAAAACGAGTTTTTCGCATTACCACAATCTCCTCAATTATTCAAACAATTATTAATGATTTCGGGATTTGAAAGATACTATCAATTTGCTCGTTGTTTTCGAGATGAAGATTCACGTAAAGATCGTCAACCAGAATTTACTCAACTTGATATTGAAACAAGTTTTTTAGATGTTCAAGCATTTATGAATATTATTGAAAACTTATTCAAACATTTCATGCAAAAAATAATGAACGTAAATATCACAATTCCATTCAAAAAATTAAAATTTGAGGATTGCATGCGAGATTATGGAACTGATAAGCCTGATTTAAGATTTGAAAATAAAATTACTGATATTAACGATTTTTGCAATGATTCAGATTTTGAAATCATTAAAAATGCTCCATCAAAAAGATTGCTTGTAATTGATGAAATCATTACTAAAAAAGACTTTAAAGGATTGGAAGAAATCGCTAAGAAAAATAAAGCAAATATTTTATTCTACTTCACCATAAAAAATGGTGAACTTATAGACACAAATTTTGCTAAAAAAGTACCAAATTCAGTCCAAAAATTAATCACTCAAATCAACAAACAAACCGGAACATATTTTATTGTTGCTAATGAATACGAAAACGCTTCTCAAGCACTTGGAGCACTAAGAGTTGAATTAAACGATAAATACAATTGAGCAAGAGATGAATATAATTTCTCATGAATTATTGATTGACCAATGTTTGAATATGATAAAGAAAGTAATACATGGGCAGCAGCTCATCATCCTTTTACTCAATTTGATAATACACTCGAAGAAATTGATACTTTACCAAAAAATGAGCTTAAAGCTAAAAGTTATGATTTAGTTTTAAACGGATTTGAACTTGGTTCAGGTTCTGCTCGTATTTATGATAGACAAATGCAAGAAAAAATGTTTCAACTTATCGGAATGGACAAACAAGCTCAAGAAAATAAATTTGGTTTTTTTCTTAAAGCTTTAGATTATGGGGTACCACCACACTGCGGAATTGGACTTGGAATTGATCGTTTAACTATGATTTTAGCTAAACATAAAACAATTCGAGATGTTATTGCATTCCCTAAAAACGCTAAAAGTCAAGATGTTTTTACCCAAGCTCCTTCAAATATTGAACAAGATCAATTAGATGAGTTGTTTCTTCAAATTAAGGATTAAATAATTCAAAAATTTACTCGCTAAATTAAATTTATCAGTTATAATTAAAAAGCATTTACAAAAACCACAATAAGGAGGGACCAAAATGGCTATAGTACCAAAAAGAAAGACATCTAAACAACGTAAACACAAAAGAAACAGTCACTCTGCTTTAGAAATGCCAAACCTTGTTTCATGTAAAAATTGTACACAAATGATCGAACAGCATGTTGTATGTAAATTTTGTGGTTTTTACAAAGGTAAAAAGGTTCAAGGATACGTTGCTCTTAACGACCGTATTCAATAATTAATTTTATATAGAAAATAACTGGAAAATTCTTTTTTCTAGTTATTTTTTTATTCTCTTTATTTCCTAATTGAAAAGAGGTTAAAATGTTACTTTATAAATTAGGTGAAATTGTATATAAAAAGAATAATAATTTGATTCTAGAATCTAAATCTGAAGGACATATTGTCGTTGTTTCGAATGAATCAAGATATCAAATTCACGATAAAATTAAAATGTATTTTTATGAATATAATACCGAATACAACAAAACTACATATGGTTTTAAAGATTTTAAGGAACGATTATTATTTATTGATTTAATTTCAATTGATAAAATTGGTCCAAAAATTGCAATGAACATTCTGGATAAAGGTTGAGAATATGTTGCTGAACTAATTTCTCAAGAAAACTGACAAGAGATTGCAAAATTTCCGTTTATTAGCGAAAAAACAGCTCGCTTTTTATGTGTTGAATTAGCAGGTAAATGAACCAAAATAATGAATCGACAAATTAAGGAAAATAGTGCTACTCAATCACAAATTAAGCAACTTACCGAAACACTAAACACCCTTGGATTTAAGAAAAAACAAATTGATTTTGCTGTTTCTAAAGTTGACACAACTCAAACACTTGAACAAATGATTGAACAAAGCATAGAAATCATTGCAACTAATCAAAATGAAATCAATCTTGCGTCCGCATAATTTCAAATCCTTTATTGGTCAGCGTAAATTAGTTAAAACTATTCATGCAATGATTGATAGTTCTAAAAAGCAAAATAAAATTTTAGATCATATTTTACTTCATGGTTTACCAGGGTTAGGTAAAACAACTTTAGCCACAATTATCGCAAATGAAACTCAAAAAAATATCCACTATATTCAGGGTGCAAATATTGAGAAAAAATCCGATATCATTTCGGTTCTTTCTTTAGTTAAAGAAGGGGATATTGTTTTTATTGATGAAATTCATAGCATTAATAAGGTTGTAGTTGAATTTCTTTATAATGCTATGGAAGATTTTGTTTTTGACTTAATTATTGGTGTTGATTCTAATGCTAAAGCAATTCGTATGAAAATTAAACCTTTTACTTTAATTGGAGCAACAACTAAATTAAACGAAATTTCTCAACCGTTAAAAGATCGTTTTGGTTTTATCGGAAGATTTGTCAATTATGACATTAACGATTTAATGCTAATTATCAAGAATTCAGCACAATCTTTGCAAATTGAAATTCCTGAAGCTCAAATTAAAACAATTGCTTCATACTCTAGATCGACCCCAAGAATTGCTAACCATTTATTAAGTAGAATTAAGGATTTTGCAATTTCTTTGAATAATGGAGTGATTGATAATAAAATTATCAAGAAAACATTCAATTTTCTCGAATTATATCCTCTTGGACTTTCCAAAGATCATATTGAGTATTTGCAAGTTCTCCGTGAAGGGTTTGATGAAAAAGCTGTTTCCCTTGATGTAATTACTGGACTTATCGCTGCAAGTAAGGACAATATTCTTAATGATATTGAACCAATTTTGCTTTATTTTAAATTAATCGAAAAGAATTCAAGAGGTCGCAGAATCACCTCAAAAGGAGTTGATTATTTAATTAATGAAAAACTTTCACACACTTAAAAGAAACATCTTAAAAATGAATGTTTTTGGTAAAATATTTAAATATGAAACGGATTAAAGAATTTTTCAAGTTAAAAAATTGGAAAAGAATTTTAATCAGTGTTTTAACTCTTACATCTGCAGCTGTTACAATTGGCTTTGGAAGTAAATATTATATTTCGCAAAATGTTAATAAATCTGTTGATTACGGTGGAGGAGTTGAAGTTGTTGTCCAAGTTAAATCAAACGGAAAAAACGCTGATAAAACTTTAACTGAAAATGTTAATAAATTTCTTTTCGATCGTTTAACAGGTGGTACTGCCTTAAATGGTGTTTCTGTAAGCACTGAAGGTGATGGAAAAATTAGAATCACCAAAAGTGGTCAATTAAACGATTCGCAAAGAGATCAATTTTTAAAAGAAATTACCAATAAACCGATTTTAACTTTTACCGATACAAATTTAAAACCATTGTTTTATAACGGTGTTTTTGATGAAAATGGTTCGTTAGACAAAGGGGAACCTGTTAATTGAATTCCTCCTTTTGCTCCAAATGAAGCTAGAAGTTTAATTCAACAAGATGGGAAAAATGTTGTTGAACTTAAATTGCTCAATCAAGACGCTGTGAAGCAATGAACAAGTGCAACTCGAAATATTTCGCAAAGATCTGATAAGAGAATTTTAATGTGATTAAACATTAAGGAATTAATTAATATAGCTCAAACTCGATTTCCTAATGAATGAGAAAAATCTCAAAAAAACTTGTGAAATTTTGTCCATGTTGGAGAAAAAGAATTCGAAGTAATAACAGATCCTGTGACCAAAATCCCAAGACCTGTTCAAAATCCATTGAGAAAACATCTTATAGACATTGAACGTTATTTAATTAGTTCTCCAAGAGTTGAAATTCCATTAAATTCAGAAAAAATCATTATTAGTGGTAATTTCACAAATAATCAAGCAAGAGAATTAGCAGATAGAATTAATTTTGGATTAAGTAATTACAATCTAACAGTTGTTTCAACACACTATTTAGATTCAACATTACAAAATCAGGCTTTCTATTATGCTATGATTGCTGGATTGTTAGTCTTTGTTGCTATCGCTGTCTTTATGATTATTAATTACGGTTTACTCGGAATAATTAGTGCATTTTCAATTGCATTATATATGTTCCTGGTCTTGCTAATTTTTACAGCAATTAAAGGTGAATATAGTCCTTCAACACTTGCTGCTTTAATCATTGGGATTGGAATTAGTGTCGATGCTAATGTTATTACCTTTGAACGGCTTAAGTCCGAGGTGTATTCAGGGGATTCACTCGATAAATCGTTTAAAACGTCCAATCGACTTTCACTTTCATCAATTATCGATGCAAATATAACAACGATTATTATTGGATTTATTTTATTCTACTTAGGAACTAAGGAAGTTAAAGGATTTGGAATTACACTGATTCTTTCAATTTTCTTTACTCTTGTAGTGATGCTTATCTTTACTCGATTCCTTGCAACAATGATTGTTGGAACCGGTTTCTTTGATAAGAGATTATGAGCTCTTGGAATTAGAAAAGGTAGAATCAAAAATCCTGGAAAAATAACAAATAAAATTGCTCAAATTAATTATTTAAATAAATCCAAATGGTTTGCTTTTGGTTCAGCAATATTTATATTAATTTCACTAATTGTTTTTGGAGCAATTGCTGGAGCGAATAAATCATTTTGAACTGGAATTAATCGTTCATTAGAGTTTAGTGGTGGAATTGATATCTCAATTTTAAGTCAAGGAACTTCTTTTGGAGATTTAACTAAATCCCAAGCTGAAGAAATTAAAAATTCAATAATTAAAAATTCATCAATCATTAATTTACATGATGCGGCCAAAATCATTTCAATTAATAAAGTAAGCTTGTCAAGTGAAAATTACATTGTAAGCATTAAAACATCACAGATACTCTCTCCTGAACAAATAAATCAAATCAGAGAATGAGCACAAAACATAAGAAGTGATGTTTCTTTATCAGAATTGCAAGTACTTCCTTCAGAAGCTTCAAAAATTGTGGTTAATGCATTAATTGCGATTGCCGTTGCTTTTGTCGGAATTATTATCTATACATTAATTAGAATGAACTGAACTTTTGCTATTGCAGCTGTCTTAGGTCTTTTACACGACTTTATTATTGTAGTAGCTTTTGTTATTATCACTAGATTACAAATTTCAACTATTATTGTGGCTGCAATGCTTTCAATTATTGGTCTATCAATTAATGACACTATTGTGACTTTTGATCGGATTAAAGAAAAAATTAACAATGAATTTCCAAATCAAATCCTTACCAAGGAAGATATCAAAACCATTGTTAACCAAGCAATTTCTGATACTTTAAAAAGAAGTTTATACACTTCTTTCTCAACAATTTTTGCAATATTAATTTTATTAACCTTTGGAAGTGCAACTAATTTAACATTTAATATTGTTATGTTGTTTGGGATTTCGATTGGAGTTTATTCGTCAATATTTATTTGTTCATGAATTTGATCAAAACTTGAATTATTCAAGCAAAAACGAATTCAAAAAAGAATTAATACAAGATATTGAGATATTTCTCACCCTGACGAACAAACATTTGCCGGAATTAATGATTTTGAATATTAAACAACTTTTTAAAAGTTGTTTTTTAATGCAACTAAAGACAAAAGTAAAATATGGTATTATTTAAAAACTAAACAAGGAGGAATTAAATGGCACGTTTTATTGATGAAATTACAATTCAAGTTCAAGCAGGAAAAGGTGGAAATGGAATGGTTTCGTTCCGTAGAGAAGCACACGTAGACAAAGGTGGTCCTGATGGTGGAGACGGAGGAAACGGTGGTGATATTTACTTTGTCGCTGATCCTGGTAAAAATACTTTACTTAGCTTTTATAAAAATAAGATCATTGTAGCTGATGATGGTGTTAAGGGAGGACCTAAAAATCTTTATGGTGCAAACGCTCCCCATAAATACATTAAAGTACCAATTGGAACTTTGGTTTACAATGGTAAAAAACTGATTGCTGATATTATTGAACCTGATAAACCTTATTTAATTGCTAAAGGTGGGAAAGGTGGTCGTGGAAACACTAAATTTAAAACTTCAAAAAATACTGCTCCAAGAATTTCAGAAAATGGAATGCCTGGTGAAAAATATGAAGCTAAAATTGTGCTTAAAATTCTTTCGGATGTAGGAATTGTTGGTAAACCAAGTGCAGGAAAGAGCACTCTACTATCTGCTCTTTCTAACGCAAAAGCAAAAGTCGCTGATTATGACTTTACCACTCTTGTTCCTCAACTAGGAATGGTTGAATTCCATGATAATTCATTTACAGTAGCAGATTTACCAGGTCTTATTCAGGGTGCTTCATTAGGTAAAGGTCTTGGGATTCAGTTTTTAAAACATATTGAGCGTTGTAGAGTAATTGCTCATGTAATTGATTTTGGAAGCGAAGAAAAAGATCCTATTACTGATTATGAAACTATTAACAATGAATTAAAATCGTATAATTATAAACTCGAAGAAAAACCTCAACTGGTTATTGCAAATAAAAGTGATATGCCATTATTTAATGAAAACTTAAGTGCTTTTAAAGCTAAATTCCCAAATATTGATATAGTAATAATTTCAGCTATTTTAAGAGAGAATTTAGAACAAGTTAAGCAAAAATTATGAGCAATAATTCAAAAAGAGGCTTTAAAACCAATCCAAGAAGAAGAGCAAGAAGAAAAAGAAATTACTTTTGAACCTGATTATATTATTCACTCTCCGTACCGTGGACATTTTGATATCACCGGTAAAAAGGTTGAAGAGTTTTATCACAAAATTCCTCTCAATTCATATGATAATTTAGTTAGATTTAATAATATGATGAAGAAAATTGGAGTTTGGGACGAGCTTTTACAAAGAGGGATTAAACGTGGTGATACTGTTTCTATTTACGGCCACCAAATGGAATGGGAAGATGATGAATAAAATAGACTACCTAATTAAGGTAGTCTATTTTATATAAAAAAACAGGATACTAAATTATCCTGCACAAAAAAGAGTATTTTGGTGCCCAAGACAGGACTTGAACCTGCACGGATTGCTCCAGCGGATTTTGAGTCCGCAGCGTCTACCATTCCACCACTTGGGCGTAATAAAATTATACTATTAACATTAATAATTATTTAAAATTCTTTGATAATTAGTATGATTTTTTGCAATATATCACGAGCATAATTGCTCATAGGTAAATCCTAACATTTCAAAAGTCCCAATAGCAACTTGAAAGGCCTTGTAAACAGTTTCCTTGCATGGATTGTGCATGATTTTGGTTAAAGTGATAAATAAGTTCTGTAACTGAATATTTAAATCCGAAGAACAAATGATCGGTTCAATTTCATAAGGAACATTATAACGATTAGAAAAAGAGACTAAAAAGTGAATTAAATCTGCAAATTCTTCTAAAGCTTTATCGGTATTAATATTTTTGTTCTTTTTTCAATACTTAAAAGATTGAATTTCGTTAGCAAATTCTGAAGCTTCAACCACTAGAGCTATTGTTCCATTAATAATAATTTGATCATCAGATAAATTCGGATTAGAATCAAAGGATTTTTCCTTGATTTTTTTATCTAAATCCTTTTGCATTTCGAATATTTTCGAGAAATTCATATTAAAGTATTATAAAGAATTTACGCTTAAAACCAACAAATAAGACTATTTTTTGAGTACATAATAATATGCATTATCCGAAAACGCTTTAACTTTTTCATTTTCTTGTGCAATCTCATCTCTCTTAGCAATGAAAATAGGTTCAGGTAAAGATGCTTGTTTGATTAATTTTAAAACCTCAGGTTTATTGTAAAAACAAAGCACACCTTCTTTATCTTCAATATGATAAATTACATCTTCAGGTCTTCAATTGGAAACGTTGTTTTTGATTAAATACTCTCGTCTTTCTTGAATATATTTTTCTTTTGCTGGATCATTATTAATCTCATCAGCAGTGAAAATTAAAATCCCTCCTTTTAATAATGATTTTCAAGCGTTTTGTAATGCTTTAATTTTATTATCATGTCCTGGAATGCACATGAGTGAATTGAAGGTAAAAAATGCTAAATGATAATAATTGTCTTTTAAATGTTTAGGTTTGGTTAAATCATCTTTATAAAAGTTAATGATTCCTTTTGATTGTTGTAGTAAATATTTCTGCTTGAGAGATTTAGCAAGTTTAATCGATAAAGGACTTATATCATAACCATCAATGTTCAAATATCCCAATAATAGTGTATTAAAGGTAAATCGACCAGGACCACAACCTAAGTCAGCAATTTTAATATTAAATTGATCTTTAAAATATTTGCTCAATAGCACTTCTTCTGCTTTAAATAAACCAACATTAAAAATCGCTTCAGAATAATGTTGAAGCGATTTTCGTGTATCGTAACTTTTTGTATATTTAATAGTATCTTTCATAATTAAGAGCAAAAAATTATTTAAAAAAATGCTTAGTTTTAGTTAAAAGTAAATTTCGATAATATTGATATTGTTTATTGACAAGCTCAATTTCTGCAGGTAGACCTTGTGTTAAGTCATTAGTTAATTTTTCGAAATTATCTAAAATATCAACTATTTTTTGTTGGGTTTTAATGTTTGGTAATGAAATAGGTAAATTTAAAATGCTTTCTCTAGCTAACATTGGTGGAGCTGAAGCGAATGCTTGATTCTTAATAATATCTTCTTTATTTTTAAGGAAATAATATAAATACTTGTTCAGAATAATTGATTCATTTTTAGACTTTACAATATAACAATTTGGATTTGCTCAAAATTTGGTTTTTTGAAAAACAACACTTCCTGCTGCTCCAACCTGTGATATTGTAATTGTGTTTTCTTGTTCATTATATTGATTGGTAAAACCCATTGGTATAATTCCGCTATTAAATACCGGATATTGTCCATGAGGAATAAAAAGGTTTTTACTAAGTTTTCTCCCATTGCTTAAATTGATGTAGTTTTCTAATTTAACTGGTTGTTGTATTTGTAAACTATCTGAAATGGTGTCAAAAAAGACAAAATTAATAAGTTTAATAAGAGAATTTATTAAGCTGTCTTTAGCTAGCTGTCTTTGTTCTCTTGGTGTTTTAAATATGTCTTGTGTAAATGTTAATAATTTATCTCTATAATATTGATATTGTTTTTCTCTAAGTTCAATTTCTGCAGGTAAACCAATATTTAAATCTGCACAAATTTGTTCAAAATTATCTAATACTTCCACAATTTTTTGCTGAATTTTTAAACTAGGAATAAGAATTTCTATATCAGAAATATAAGAAGGATAAATATTAGGTATGCCACCTGTTGATTTTAAAGAATAGATATATTCTTGTTTGTTTTTTAAGAAATGAAATAAGTATTTTTGAAGAACGATTTCTTCATTAGAATGTATAGTAAAACAGTTTGAAGCATAAATTGGTGTATTTCAAAAAGCGACAAAACCAGCTCCTGACCCAGAAGAAGAAACAGTTATTGAATTTTTATCTCTGTTTGGAATATCTGTATATTTTTTAACTTGTGCACCACTTGAAATTACAGGGTATTTGGTTCCTTCTGGAATATCAATTTTTCATTGTCCTCTTTCAAATGAAGCAACGTCTTTTAATTTTCGTCTTTTAATGTCAGTTAAGTAATTAGTGCTTAAAAGTTTATTTCGATAATAAGTATATTGCTTTTTTCTAGCTGTTAGCTCTGCTGTTAGCTCTGCTGTTAGCTCTGCTGTTAGCTCTTGTGAATAATACTCCATAAACCCAAGGACTCTAGATTTTTTAGCAATATCTTCTCAATCAATTTCACCTTGATAATTCAATGGTAACAAAACATAATCACTATCAAGATTTTTAAATCTATATTGATTTGAATAGTTATAATTATTTTTTGAAACAGATTCTTTAACTGCTTCTAAAAGAAAATATGCGGTTTTTTCGCTTAAATTGTCATGCTGAAGAACAATTATATTATCATCACAATAAAATTGATAATTTCTTCAAAAAACATTTCCGAACATATCTATTGTTAGTGAGTTTTTAAAAATTTCTTTGCCATTAGATATATATTGTGCAATACCTTGGTTTTGAAATCCGGCTGTAACCAACGGAATTTCACCTTTTACTCTTTCGTCTACAGTTAGCCTTGTGCCTCTTTTATAATTAAAGAATTCTGATATTTTAAAACCTTTGCTTTTTTCTAAATTATTCATATTAATTTTTATATTTAATTATTTATAAGATAATTCATCGTGTTTTTCTGGGTTATAGTTTTTAATAAATTCAACCATTAAATCAATAGTTGCTTGAATATCAACTAGTGAAGCAACTCCAATTGGACTGTGTAGATATCTTTGTGGAATTGAAATAGAAACTGTTTTAGTCCCACCTTTACCGTATTGAAGCACACTAGCATCAGTTCCACCACCCATTGCAATATATTTATATGTCGGAATATTGTGGGTTTTAGCTAAATTCATTAACATTTCTAATATTTTGGGATCTGATAAAGTTCCACCGTCTTTAACAAGTAAATTTACCCCTTTACCTAGTGATGGAGTTCCTTTAATACATCCAGTTGTGTCGTGTGAAGCACCTGTATCTATTGCAAAAGCTACATCAGGGTTAATTAAACTAACTGAAGTTTTTGCTCCTCTAAGCCCAACTTCTTCTTGAACAGTTCCAACAATATATAAGTCTATATCTAATTCTAAATCAGCCACAGCATTAGCAATAAATTCAATTGCTGTAACTCCAGCACGATTATCCATTGCTTTTCCGCCAACTAGATTATTAGCTAAAATTACTGTTTCACCAGAAAGATAGATTCGATCTCCGACATCAATACCTTCATCAAGAACTTCTTGTTTTTTCATAAAACCTAAATCAACAAAAAGTTCTTTTTCTTTGAGTGCTTGTTTTGCTTTTTCTTGCTCTAAAATGTGGATAGAAGTATGTCCAAACACTCCAGTATATTTTTTATTGGTTGCATTTAAAACTACAGTAACTTTAGTTCCAATGACTACACTTGGTCATACTCCACCAATGCTTGAAACTAATAAATTTCCATTATCTTCAATACTCCGAACAATATAACCAACTTCATCCATATGGGCAGCTAACATTACTTTAGGTGCGTTTGGGTTTTTTGATTTTTTATGAAAAATCACTGAACCAAATCCATCTCTGCTTACTTGGTAGGTATTGCTTTTGATTGATTTTTTAAGTTCATCAACTACTGGCTCTTCATAACGAGACATTGCTTCAATGTTCATATAAACATTTAATCTGTTAAATAATTCTGTATATTTTTTATCCATATTATCCCTTTGTTTGTGTATTTTAGATAAAATTACTCATCCTTATCTTCAATATATTTTGGATCAAAAACTCCTATATAAGGTAAATTTCTAAGTTTTTCTTTATAATCAAGTCCAAATCCAACTAAAAACTCATTGGGTACAATAAATCCATAAAAATCAGCTTCCAATTTAGCTTTTCGATTATGTGGTTTGTTCATTAAAGTTAAAATTTTTAAACTCTTTGGATTACGAGAGAGTAAAATTCCTTTAATTTTTTCAAGTGTAATTCCACTATCAATAATATCTTCAATAATTAAAACGTCTTTCCCTTCAATATCAGCACTTAAGTCCATGATGATTTTAACGCTTCCACTTGATGCGTGCGAACCACTGTAACTTGAAGCGATTAAAAAGTCAATTTGATGATCGACATTAACGCTTTTGATTAATTGAGCTAGAAAAGGTACTGAACCTTTTAATAATCCAACTAAGATTAAATCTGAGCTATCTTTATAGGTCTCATTAATCCAGTCTGCGCATTTTTTAATATGTTCATTAATAAATTCTTGGTCAAATAAAATTTTTAATACTCTTGGGTCTTTATTCATTTTGTGCTCCTGTTGTTTTGATTTGTTTATAGTGATCAATTGCTTTGATTGCTTCTTCAAAAACTTCTTTCTCACTTTTATCGTTAGTATCAATAATGAAATAATTTATTTTGTATTTTTTAACAATATCAAGAAAAACATTTTTATAAACTTTATAAAGTTCATTAAAATATCCCTCGTTTTGTTCATAGGTATTAATTTCAACTTCTCTTCCCCGTTTGAATAACCGTTTTTTAAAGTTTTCAAAACTAATATCTAGGAAAATTGTGAATTCTGGTAATTCCTCATTGCTAACAAGCTCGTTAAAGAGTGCTTTATAAGCATTGAATGATTTTCTTGGATATCCTTTTAAATTAACCGATGCAAAAACATAATGTTCAGCACTAAAGCGATCCAGAAAAATAATGTGCTCGTCTTTATTTAATTTTTTATCTTCAAATTCTTGCAGAATTTTTCTTACACTAGCGGTGTGATTTTCAACAACATAAACTTGAAAACTCACATCAATGTTTGCTTTCTTTTCGTAAAATCACTTTAAAAAAGTATTAAATACAACATCGTCTTCTTCGTATTCATTTAGTAAAAGTGATTTTTTGTAATGCTTATGAAGTTTTTTGGAAAGTGTACTTTTTCCACTACTAATCATTCCAGAAATACCAATTAACATACCTACCCCTTAAATAAATTAACAAAAAACCAAAGAATAAATCTTTAGTCTTCTTGTGTTACGTTCATAATTTCAACATTAAATTTTTGTTGAGCATCTACTTCAACTGCATCCCCAGCTTTTCTACCTAAAATAGCTACTGCTAGAGGACTTTTGTTTGAAATTTTATCTTCAAATGGATTGGCATCATGAGTTCCCATGATGGTGATGTTTTTAATTTCGCCAGTTTCAAGGAATTTTAAGGTCACAGTTGCCCCAATTCCAATTGAAGCGCTGTGAGCATTTTCAATAATTTCAGCACGATCAAGAATTGATTCAAGTTCGTTGATTCTTCCTTCGACAAGTCCTTGACGATCTCTAGCTGCATCATATTCAGCATTTTCTGAAAGGTCACCTTGAGCACGGGCTTCTTTAAGTGCGTTTTGAACCGCAGGACGTTCAACATTAACTAGTTGTTCGTACTCTTTTTTATATTTTTCTAAAGTCTCTTTGGCTAGATAAATTTTTTCGCTTTGTGTTGACATAATGCTCCTTTTTTATTTAAAAAATTATAGCAATTTTAACTCTATCTCTTAACAATATATAAAAATTTACTTTCTACATACGAAATTCGGTAAGTAAGATTGCTTTTCTTAATTAATTTAACAAATTTAATTAATTCTTTTTTGCGATAATTGCTAGTTAAAATCATCATCATTGATTCAGGTTGCAAAGCTGGGAAAAATTCATTAAATAACTCTTCAAGCTTATAAGTATTATTAAATATAACAACAAAATCTAAATTTTGTCCACCATATTCAATGAGGTTAGATTGACTTAATTCGTTTGAGTACTTTTGAGTTAGTTCAAGGTATTTTGAATAAAAGTTATATTCTTTTAAATAATAAATTTTACGTTTAGTTTTTGATGAAACAACCGATTGCAAAAATACATCTTTATTATCAATAACTAAGGTTGATTGAAAATTATTGACATAGATAGTGTTAATTACTTCTTCAATATCATAAGGCTTATAATTATTTTTTAATTCATCTTTAAGATTAAAAGGTAATTCTCCTAAATCATTGCGAAGTTTTTGTAACATTAAATAGGTTTGTTCTCGATCTTGAGCCAAATATTTTTCTTTAATTTTTTTAATTTTTCGTTTAAGTAAAAATGATGAAACTGCAGCTAAAATAATTACAACAATCATTGAGCCAAAAAGAATTCATTGCGTTTTAGTCATGTTTTTCTCACTTATTTTTGTAATATTGCAAATAATCATTCAAAATAATTTGAGCAGCTAATTTATCTTTATGGTTTTTGCGTTTTTGACGAGTAAGTCCAGCTGTAATCATAATTTCTTGAGCTTTTTTGGTGCTATATTGTTCATTAATAAGCATGATCGGAATATCAAAATGTTGTTTTAATAATCGAACAAAATCTTCTACCATTAAAGTTCGTTCGCTTTTTTCTCCACTTATTTTAAGGGGATAGCCTAAAATAAAACCATCAATAGAATACTCAAGTAGATATTGTTGAATTCTATTAATAACTGCACCAAAATCTCCCTCAGACATTAAAAAGTTTTCTAATGAGCTTGCAATAATTTCACTTTCATCAGTAATGGCAAACCCACAACTTTTAATTCCTAAATCCATTCCTAATTTTCTCATGATATTTTGCTTAATTGTTCAAGAATTATTTCTTTAGAAACTGTTAAGCTACATTTACCCATTGCAAGTAAATTATTTCCTCCGCCT
This sequence comes from Mycoplasma sp. 3686h, assembly GCF_056781225.1. Classification (NCBI taxonomy): domain Bacteria; kingdom Bacillati; phylum Mycoplasmatota; class Mollicutes; order Mycoplasmatales; family Mycoplasmataceae; genus Mycoplasma; species Mycoplasma sp. 3686h. The sequence continues at coordinate 700,797 of NZ_CM165562.1, forward strand.
TTTCCTTGGAAAATCTTGAAAAGTTGTTGGGCTATTTGATTTGCATTAAGTGTTTTTGAACCAACACAAAGCATATTACTTTGATCATATCCAATGACTAAAGATTGTGTGTGAACTTCTCTAATAGTTGAAACAGAAGTTTTTAATGAATTGGTGGGTAATTCTAAAACATATACTTCTTTGCCGTTAACTTGTGTACTTTGGAGATTTTCTAAATCAAGTGAATTAGAATTTTGTGCTTGTTTTTTTGATAATGTCTTATTATCTTCTTTAGCTTGTTCAATTGCTTGTTCTAGACATTGAATTTGTTTTTCTAAATCATTTTCAACACAACTTTTTGCTTGATAATTTGGGTCTAAGGCTTCATTTTTAACAATAATTTTGTCAAATTGTTCTCTTAATAATTCAACTTGTTCATTGAGATATTCATTAACAATTTTAAACGATGAGATAGCACGAATCCGGAAAATTCCAGCTGCTTTTTTCTCTACTGACACAATTTTAAAAGTTTCAAGCATTCCTGAATGCTCTAAGTGTGTTCCTCCACATAAATCAGCAGTTATTCCTTCGAATTCAACAATTCGAATATTTTTTGGATCCATATATTCAGCTTCTTCAAGTGTCATAATTGCACCCATTTGTTTAGCTTTTTCGGTAGTAGTTTCTAAATAATTACGTTTGGCATCGCGTTTAATGTAATCTTTAACTAAATTTTCAATCTGTGCAATAGTTTCTTTACTTGGTTTTCGATCAGCAGGAAAGTCAAATGTTAATCTTAATTCATTATTATCACTACTTAATTGCTCAATATGTGAGCCTAAAATAGTTCTTAAAGCACAGAATAATAAGTGAGTTCCTGAGTGGTTTCTTTTTAACCCTAAACGAATTTGTTTATCAACAAAACATTGAACTGGATCTTTAAGATTGACTTTTCCTTGTACTTTGTGAATGTGATTATTAAATTTATCTTTAAAGACATTTAAAATTTCAAGTCTATTATTCCCTTGAAGAATGTATCCGCGATCGTGTTTTTGTCCACCACTAGTTGCATAAAAAGGTGTTCGTTCTAAAATTAAGTAACTAATTCCTTCATTTTCTGATACTTCATGTTCGCTGGTAAGAATTTTAAGAACTTTGGTTCTTCCTTCTTCAAATTCATAACCAATAAATTTATCAAGTTTTTGATCAATTAGAGCTAGTGAGTTAATTACTTTATCCATTCCAGAAATTTTTGAACCCTTTGATACTTCTGAATGTTGTTCTTTAGCTTGGTTATATCCATCCATATCGACTTGAATATTTTGTTCAGCTAAAATTTCAGTGGTTAATTCAATTGGAAAACCATAAGTTTCAAACAATCTAAAAGCAATTTCTCCCGAAAATAAGCTTTGATCGTGATTAATATATTGTTCAAGTAATTCTCTTCCGCTTTCAATAGTTTTTGAAAATAAAAGTTCTTCTTCTAAAATAACCTTTTCAATATGCGGAATATTATATTCATATGGCAGAGTGCTTGCAATCACAGGAACTAATTTATATAAAAAGATGTTTTGTTCAACTTTAAGTTGCATTGCTTTGTGCACTGAACGACGAATTAAACGTCTTAAAATATATCCACGTCCCACATTTGAAGGTTTAGCTCCATCATTAATGGCATTAACTACAGTTCGCATATGGTCTGCAATTACTTTAAAATAAGTATTAATAGTGCTTTGTTGTGGGTCATTAATAAAGTAATTATCAATTTGATATTTGTATGGAGTATATTTTTCAATTTCGTGAATAATTGGTAAAAATAAATCAGTATCAAAATTAGTTGGTGCATCTTGTAAAATTGAAGCAATCCGCTCAAGTCCAGCACCAGTATCAATATTTTTTTGGTTTAATTCAGTGTAATTACCTTCGCCGTCAGAATTATAAGTTGAAAAAACAATGTTTCAAATTTCAATATAACGGTCATTCTCAATATCTTTTTGGAGTAGTTCAATTCCACGAGCGTCATATTTTTCACCACGATCATAGAAAATTTCTGTGTTTGGACCACAAGGACCTGAACCTACTTCTCAAAAGTTAGTTGATTTATCCCCAGGAATTAAACGATCTTCACTAAAACCATGTGACATTCACTCGTTTTTAGTTTCTAAATCTTCATAATAGTAGGTAAAATAAAGTTTGTCTCGATCTAGTTTAAGGTCATTAATTAAAAATTCAACCGCAAAAGCAATGGCTTCTTTTTTAAAGTAATCTCCAATTGAAAAGTTTCCTAACATCTCAAAAAAGGTATGATGACGGGCGGTGATTCCAACATTTTCAATATCATTTGTACGGATTGCTTTTTGTGAGTTAGTTAATCTTTTTGAAGGTGGAATTTTTTTACCTGAAAAATAATCCTTTAAGGTGGCTACTCCACTATTTATCCAAAGCAATGATGGATCTTTTTCAGGAACTAAGCTTTTTGAAGGGACAATAAAGTGCCCTTTTGATTCAAAAAACTTTAATCATTTGTCTCTAATTTCACTTGTTTTCATGTTTACCTCTAAATGTATGTGAGTTTTTGCTCGTCCATATAAATTTCTTCAATTATCGCTCCACCAATGCATTTATCCCCATCATATAAAACCACTTGTTGTCCTGGAGTGATTGCTTGTGCTTTTTGTGGATAAAAAACTCGAATATTGGTGCCATTTATTTGAATATGTGCTTTAATATCGGCTTGGCGATATCTAAATTTAACAGTTATATTATTAGGATTGTAATCTAAATTGTTTAAATTGAGATTACTTGCAATTAAATTATTCGATTCCAGTCACTGCGGTTGGGATGCTGGAGCCACATATAAAATGTTTTTTTGGACATTGTGCCCACAGACATAATACGGTTCACTCATCCCACCTAAATTGAGTCCTTTGCGTTGTCCAATGGTGTAATAAAAACAACCCACGTGTCTACCAATTTTTTTATGAGTGGTAATATCAACAATGTCACCATCTTGAGTTGGGATGTAATTTTGTAAAAATTGAGTAAAATTACGCTCGCCAATAAAACAAATTCCAGTTGAATCTTTCTTTTTGGCTGTAATTAAGTCTAATTTAGCTGCTATTTGGCGAATTTGTTCTTTTTCTAAATTAGCTAAAGGCATAATGACTTTACTCAGTTGTTCAGTGCTTAATTGAGCTAAAAAATAAGTTTGATCTTTGTTTTGGTCCTTGGCTCGATATAAGTGACCATTTTCAACTTTAGCATAATGTCCCATAGCAATATAATCAGCTTTTAGTTGATTGAAAGCATAATTAGCAAAAGAATCAAATTTAATGTGTTTATTGCATAAAATATCTGGATTGGGAGTGCGTCCTTTTTTGTATTCATCAATGAAGTTTTCAAACACTTTATTTCAATATTCTTGAACAAAATCAACTCGATGTAATTTAATACCCAGAGCTCTAGCAACTGCTAGAGCATCGTTATAATCTTGTTCTTGAGGACAAATATCTTGTGAAATTTGTTCATTACCCAGAACATCATTATTAAGAATGCTATCTCAATTACGCATAAATAAACCTTCAACTTGATACCCTTGTTGTAAAAGTAGGTGTGCTGCAACTGAAGAATCAACTCCTCCGCTCATTCCGATAATTACCTTTTTTTTCACAAAATCTCCTTTAATAGTTAGACTGTTCTTATTATATTATTTTTAGTTCTTTTTAAAAGAATAATGCGATAAATCGGAATTATTCAACTCTTTATTAGCTTGTTAAAAGCAAATAAAATAATTAAAATGGTAAAATTAAACCATGGGATTTTTTAAAAATTTAATCAATAAAGTTTTTACAAAAAATAAAGACGGGAAAAATACTAAAGATAGTCAAATTATTGATACAACAAAGCTTGAAAAATATACAACTGGTCTTTCAAATGCAAGCAATTTTGGAAAACGATTGCTTGAACTTCAAAATCGATACAATCATATTGATGAGCAATTCTTTGAAGAACTAGAAGAATTGCTCATCATGTCTGATATTAATGCTTCATTAGTATATTTAATTATTGAAAAAATTAAAGCTGAAGTTAAAACCAATCAAATTGACGATCCACAATTAATCGGTGAAATTGTTGCTGATCAAATGTTTATTGTTTATACCAATAATAGCATCACTAACACTACTTTAAATTATGAACCAGGTCGTTTAAACGTATTTGTGTTTGTTGGAGTTAATGGAAGCGGAAAGACTACATCAATTGCTAAAATAGCTCATAAATTTAAGCAAGAATGTAAAAAAGTGCTGATTGCTGCTGGCGATACTTTCCGTGCTGGGGCAGTCAATCAACTTGCAATTTGAGCTGATCGAGTTAATGTAGATATTGTTAAACCAGATAAAGAAGGAGCCGATCCTGCTTCAGTGGTTTATCAAGCAATGCAAAAAGCTAAAGAACAAAATTACGATTTATTAATTATTGATACAGCCGGAAGATTACAAAATAAAGTTAATTTAATGAATGAGCTTAATAAAATGATTGGTATTATTCAACGTTTTGAACCAAGCGCTCCGCATGAATCGCTTCTTGTTCTTGATGCAACCAATGGGCAAAATGGTTTATCGCAAGCTAAAGCATTTAAAGAAGTAGCTAATTTAACTGGAATTATTTTAACTAAAATGGATGGAACTTCTAAGGGTGGGATTGTCCTTTCAATCAAGGATGAATATGAGCTTAATGTCAAGTTTTTAGGTTTAGGTGAAAAACTTGATGATTTACAAGAATTTGATTTAGAATTATTTATTTATCAAATGACTAAGGATTTAATCAGTGAATAAAGAGCCAAAAAAATCGCTTGATAATATTTCTAAATATACACTATTGTACGAGAAATATGGTTTTTTGCTCACCAAGGTACAACAACAGGCCTTTGAGTTATATTTTTATAAAGATTTATCCTATGCTGAAGTAGCTGAGATATTAGTTACAACTCGTTCTAGTGTTTATGATGCTGTTGATAAAGCATTTAAAAAACTCGATAAAATCAATTCTCAAAAGACAAATTAAAAAGCACTTGGTGCTTTTTTAATATCTTTTTTAATGGGTTTTAGTTTGATTGTTGCTCTTCTTCTTTCCCTTTTGATTTTTTAAAGAGAATAAGAAATAATCCAGCTAATAATAATAGTGTACCAATAACTCCAAAAATAATGTATTCGTAATATGTTGCTTTTGGGTCATCTTGGTTAGCTAATTTTTCATTGGTATTAAGTAAATTAAATTGTTCAGCTTTTGAGTATTCTCTGTACACATTCGATGAAACGCTTTCAATTTCTTTTGGATCTGTGCTTAATTTGGTTAATTGATCATTTGCACGTTGAAGTACTGAACTAATTGCGTCTTTATTTTCTTGTGATAATGTACTTGAGTTTAAAAATTCTTTTAATTTGGGTTCAAATTCTTTAAGATTTTTTTGTAAACTTAACATTTGAACATTAACATCATTCACTAATGTTTCAAAAACTTTTGCATCACTTGAATCTTGTGCTTGGTCTGCTCTGGTTTTTCCAATTTTTGCAAATTCTTGTTTTTGTAAATTGTTCAATCCTTTAGCTTTACCTAAAATTTCATCATACGCTAGGGTTTTTTCATTTTCAGGTTTAAGCTCAGTATATACACTTTGTAAGGTTTCTAAATCAGTTTTTAATAATTCAGGGTCTTTAAAGAATTTTTCTCCAAGTGTTACATCTTCTTTTGAATCAAGCACTAATGTTAATTTTTCATAGTCTTGTTTTAATGAGTCTTGTTTTTCTTTAGGAAGGAGTGAATTTGCAAGAATTTGATTAACATTTGATTTAAGGTTTTGGTTCTCGTCGACGAATTTTTTTACTTGTGCACTAACTTCAACTAATTTATCAACATTTTTATCAGCCATTAAAATTAAATTAGTGTGTTCTGGTGTAAGTTTAGCACTAGCACTACTTAAATCTGCTTTTGAATTGTTTAAAAGTTGTTTTAAATACGACACAATCACTGAATTAAGTTCTAAATGATTGTTTTCATCTAAAATATATTCAAGAATCGAAACAACTCCATTAGTGTAAACATTGACAAATTTATCAATAAGAGTTTGAACTTGTTCTTTGGTTAGAAATGTTGTATTGGTTTTAGCTATTTCTTTAAATGCACTTTGAGCTTGAGTTTCTGATTCAGTTAATGTTTCTTTGTATGACTTAGCACTAGCATCACTGGATACTTTAGTTTCAAGATGAGTAGAATCTTTTAGCTTAGTGTATAACTCATTAGTAGCATTTTGGAATAAAGTAAGCATTGCACTTGCCAATTCATTAGCTTGATTTAAAAATTGATCAATTTGTTCAATGGTAACATTAGTTTGGTCTGCTTTAGCTTTATATTCAGTAATTTGTGCTGGAGATAAGAATGGTTTTACTTCATTAGTTTTTTGTGCAAGTGCGTCAATCATTCCTTTATATTCATTTTTCTTAGTTTCTAAAGCTTGATCTGTAGTTGCTGGTGTTCCACTTTGATTAGTATTTGGAGTAGGCGATGATTGTGGGTTGGTTGTAGTTGGTGCACTTGTAACTTGAGCAGAAACACCTAAAATTGGAGCTGAAACAAGAGTAAATGAAGATAAAAGCAATAATTTATTTTTTAACTTTTTCATAGATATATCCTTTGTGTAAATAAGTAAATTTATATTTAAAAAATATAATGATGTTAAGTTTACTTTTGTATAAATTATAGAATATTTTTTAAAAAACGGATATAAAAAGATAATTAAAAAGCAGGATTTTTCCTGCTTTTGGTCAAAACTTGAAATGGTGCGAACGAATGGACTTGAACCATCGACCTCACGATTATCAGTCGTGTGCTCTAACCAGCTGAGCTACGCTCGCAAGTGTATTCCAATTATATCGCATTTTTTACGATTTAATTGGAAAATATTATTAAAAATTAACGTTTTGAGAATTGTCTTGCACGACGTGCTTTTCTAAGACCAGGTTTTTTACGTTCTTTAGCTCTGGCATCTCTGGTAAGCATTCCAGCTTGTTTTAACACTGCACGATAATCTGCACTTGCTTCAAGCAATGCTCTTGCAATTCCAAGTCTAATTGCTCCTGCTTGACCACTAAGACCTCCACCAGCTACATTAACCGAAACATCAAATTGTCCCATAGTTTCAGTTAAAACGAATGGTTGATTTGCGTCTTTAAGATAAATATCAGAAGTTAAATATTCTTTAGCTTGACGTTTGTTAATCACAAAATTACCTTTTCCAGGTTTAATAATCACACGAGCAACTGAAGATTTTCTTCTTCCTAATCCACGGTATTGTAATTCTTTTTTGTTCATAATTATCTAACCTCTAATTTTTCTGGATTTTGTGCTTGGTGTTTGTGTTCTGGACCAGCGTAAATAAATACGTTACGACGTTGTTTGTTCCCTAATTTTGTGTGTGGAAGCATTCCGAAAATAGCTTTTTGAACTATTGCGGTAGGTTTTTTTACCCTTAATTTAGCAGCAGTAATGCTTTTAAGTCCACCTGGATAACCTGAGTGTGAGTAATAAATTTTATCTTCTTCTTTTTTAGCTGTTAAAATAGCTTTTTCAGCGTTGACAATGATGACATTGTCTCCCATATCTGCGTGTGGTGTAAATGTTGGTTTAGTTTTTCCTCGAAGTACTGAAGCAACAAAAGCAGCTAAACGACCTACAATTTGACCTTGTGCATCAACAACGTATCATTTTTTATCAGCTTGTTGAGTGTTAACAATTGTTGTTTGTCTCATTTGATCCTCCTACGTTAATTTTTGGAATTTATTTAAATTGTATAAATTGCTTTTTAATTATAACACAATCCTAAAAAATACAAGGACTTTTTAGCGCCTGATTATCTTGCTAGGGTTGTGAAATAAATTAAGTTTTGAGTGCAAAAAACACCAAATGGTGTTTTTTGTTAATCGCGATTACTCTTCAATTCCGTAATCATAATCTAAAGTGTCAATATTAGAATCATCTTCATAAAGTTCAATTTCTTCTAGTCCTTGTGAATCAAACATGTTATCAATATCGTAAATAATTTCTCCGTTAATTGTTTGAATAACTTCATTCTTATTGGTGAAGTATGTTTTTGGATCACGGATATCATATTTAGATTTTGGTTCGTAATTTGAATTAGTTCCAGCTGGAATTTTGTATCCTAAAATAATGTTTTCTTTAAGTCCTTTAAGATAATCAACTTTATTTGAAATTGACGAATTAACCAGTATTTTCGCAGTTTCTTGGTATGAAGCAGCAGCTAAGAACGAATCGCTAAGAAGTGGTGTTTGTTTAGCTCCTTTGATTTTAACTTCACCAAAAGCAGGGCGTTTCCCAGCAGCAATTAAACGACCGTTTTCTTTTTGATAAATGAAACGATCAACTAAACTTCCAGTGAAGAAATCTGAATCTCCTGGGTCAGTGATGATAATTTTTGAAAGCATTTGACGGATAATAATTTCAATATATTTATCAGCAATAGCAATCCCTTGAAGACGGTAAAGTCTTTGCACTTCTTTTAATAAATAATTTTGTACAGCACGTGTATCAGCTTTTTCAAGAAGATCATTAATAATAATTGGTCCTTCAACAATTTTTTGTCCAGGAACCACTAAATCACCAACTTTAACTCTCAGTTTTTGTGAAACTTTTACCGCATGTGGGTGGATTTCTAAAAGACCATCTCTATTTTTACTTTCAATTTCCACAAGTAAAGTATCTGAATCTTTTCCTGAACTATCTTTAGCTGGTTTAATTGATTTAACCACTCCATAAACACGCGAAATCACCGCAGGACGACCTCAAGGAAGGTCATAAGCATCAATAAGCTCAATTAAACGACCAAATCCTCCAGTAATATCAGCTACCCCAGCTACCCCTCCAGTATGGAAAGTACGCATGGTAAGCTGTGTTCCAGGTTCTCCAATTGATTGAGCAGTCACCACCCCAACAGCTTCACCAATGTGCACAATTCGATTAGTTGCTAAATCTTTTCCATAGCAACGTTTACATACTCCATTACGAGTGTGACATGAAAGGACTGAACGAATTTCTACTTCAGTTTTTCCATGCACATTGACAATTTCATGAGCTAATTCAGGGGTGATTAATGTATTTGCATGGATAATTACATTTCCGTTTAAATCATAAATTGCACGGTTAGTAAATCTTCCTTCAATTCTTTCGATTAATGACTCAATAACTGTGTCAGTTTTAGTGTCTTTAATATCTTTAACTACAAACCCAAAATCACTTCCACAATCTTCTTCACGAACCACAATTCCTTGAGCCACATCGACAAGTCTCCGGGTTAAATATCCAGATTTAGCAGTGTTAAGAGCTGTATCAGTAAGTCCCTTTCTAGCCCCGTGAGTTGATGAATAAAATTCATATGCAGTAAGTCCATCTAGGAATGAAGATTTAACTGGAATTTCCACAGTTGAACGGACAACCCGATCATTTTCAGCATCGGCCTTAAGCACTTTAGCATTATTGTTCATTAATCCACGCATTCCAGCTAGCTGAGTAAAGTTTGATGCATTTCCACGAGCTCCCGAGGTAAACATCATAAAGAGTGGATTTTCTAAGTCTGATTTAGTAACTTCTTTTAGGTCCTTTTCAATTGATTCTTTAACTTGAGTTCATTTTTGAATGGTAAGGTTATAACGCTCATCATCAGTTAAATAACCACTAGCAAAGTATTTTTTAAGCTGTTCAACATATTCTTCACCTTCTTTAATTTTATCTTGAGTGGTTGGTAAAGTAGTAATGTCATTCATGGAAATAGTAGTCCCTGAAATAGTTGAATACTTAAATCCTAAATCCTTAATATTATCAAGAATTGAAGCTACATAGTTGGAATATTTAAATCACACATTTTCAAGTAATTCAGTGTAATGTGATAAGTTTCATTCAATACCACGATTTTCGGCTTTAGCAAAATATTTAAATTTAATATTTTCGTATTCTTCTTGAATAAATCTGTCGATTAATCTAGCGTGTGAAGTGGAAATTTCTTCGTTTTTATAATCTTTAAGACTAGCACATTCTTCAAATTTATTTTTGTAATTATTATATTTAACTGTGTCAATTACACTAGCTATATCTTCAATAGTAACCACTGCAACATATTTTTCATAAACTCAACGAATGATTTTGGCAATGTCTTTTTTAACTAATGAATGGTTGGTTGGAATTAATTTAATCGCTTCTCTAAAGTTGGTTCCATAGGTAAAAGTATATTCATCTAATACATTTTCAGATGTATGAATAGTTTCAGTTTCTTTGGTTTTGATTTCTCCGTTTACATTTTGTGAGCTAATTGTGACACGTTTTCCAAATATAAATTCAAAATCACTTGGGAAGGCTTTATTTAAAATGAATTTTCCAACAGTTGAAACAATGTATGGACGATTGGTTGAATTAAGAACTGAAACTTTATCAATTGCTTCAATTGGAAGTACTACTCTAGTGTGTAGGGTAATAAATCCATTTTCATAAGCATTAATCATATCATTATAAGTTGCGTAGAAATTACCTTCTCCTTTAGCACCTTGTTTTTCAATAGTTAGGTAATAAAGACCTAAAATCATATCTTGTGAAGGGTTGATAATTGGCTCACCATCTCTAGGTCCAAGAATGTTTTTTGAAGCAAGCATTAATTCTTTTACTTCACGGACAGCTTGTTCAGAAATTGGTACGTGGACAGCCATTTGGTCCCCGTCAAAATCAGCGTTAAAAGCTGTAGTAACTAAGGGGTGCAATTTGATTGCTTTTCCACGAATAAGTACAGGTTGGAACCCTTGAATTGAAAGACGGTGCAAGGTTGGAGCACGGTTGAGTAAAACTGGACGTCCTTCAATGGCTTTTTCTACATAAGGTCAAATAGTTGGGTTTAAACTTTCAACCAGTTTTTTAGCTGATTTAACGTTTTTAACGCTCTCTTCAGATTTAATAATTTCTTTAATAATTCATGGCTCAAATAATTTAGCGGCCATATCACGTGGAATTCCAACTTGGTACATTTTTAGAGTTGGTCCAACCACAATAACACTACGCCCTGAATAATCGACACGTTTTCCGAGTAAGTTTTGACGGAAACGTCCTTTTTTTCCGGTGAGTGCATCTGAAATTGATTTGAGTGGATGTCCATCTTTTGATGAAACTGGTGAAGGTTTTTTTCTTGAATTATCAATTAAAGCATCAACAGCTTCTTGAATCATCCGATACTCATTTTGTTTAATTAGCATAGGAGCATCTGATTCATCTCATTTAGCTAAACGATTGTTTCTAATAATGATCCGACGATAAAGTTCATTGACATCACTAGTTGAGTGTCTTCCACCATCAAGCTGAACTAATGGACGCAAATCAGCCGGAATCACTGGAAGATTGTAAATTAACATATTAGTAGGTTTTTGGCCTGATTTAATGAATGAATTAATAATAGTTAATCTTTTATAAAGTTTTGAACGATCTTGTAAACTAGTAGTTGAAAAATTAGGTGAAGCGTTAATTTCATCAATTTTACTTTGGACTAATTTTGCTTCTGCTTGTAAATCAATGTTTTTAAGTAAGTATTCAATTGCTTGTGAACCAGTCCCGATTTTTGCATCAGAAAATTCATGAATTATGTCATTGTATTCGTAAAAATCAATTCCATAATCTTTACCCATTTTTGAAGAAGCATATTCTCTTAATTCTTCTAAAGCTGTGTAAATATCTTGGTATTCATCACTATCAGTATCTCATTGCCCAAGCATTTCCATTAAGGCACCTTCATAAATTGTAGCTGCTTCATTAATGTTAATAATGGTATTTTTCTTAAGTGATTTTAAGCTTCCACTTTCAAGCACAATGTGTGATTTATAATAAATTAAATTTTCTAAATCAGTTTTAGAAACTGGGGTATTAGAATCAGCGACTCTAAGGCCTAAAAGTTTAGCAATAATTGAGTGATCAATTTTGAAAAATCAAAAGTGAACCACTGGATTGTGTAATTTAATGTGCCCCATACGGGTTCTACGAGTAATTTTAGGAAGGATTTTTGGTTTGTATTTTTCACAAGCTGGAGTTTTGGTACAGTTAGTGTTTTCGTCACTTTTTTTGTATTTAGTTGAACATACTGGACATTTATAATCAGTGGTTGGACCAAAAATAAGTTCATCAAAAAGACCATCTTTTTCTGGTTTATATGATTTATAGTTTATTGTTTCAGGTTTAGTTACTTCACCATGTGATCAACTCAATACATCTTCATTAGTAGCTAGTGAAAGAGTGATTTTATTTAGCAAATTGTCGGTTTTTTTGTCTGTTAAATTACTCATAACTTTCTCCTGCAACATCTAAGTATTGATTGAATTTTTCTTCTTCGTTTGTGTCTTGTTGTGATAATTCTAATTTCATTCCTAATCCTTTAAGCTCATTACTTAAAACGTTAAATGATTCAGGAATTCCTGGACTTGGAATATCTTTATTATCTGAAACAAGTGCACTATATAAGGCATTTCTTCCTGAAATATCATCAGATTTATAGGTAAGAATTTCTTGAAGTACGTTGGTTGCACCATATGATTCAATCGCTCAGGTTTCCATTTCCCCAAATCTTTGACCTCCATTTTGACTTTTTCCTCCCAGAGGTTGTTGAGTAATTAATGAATATGGTCCAACACTACGTGCATGCATTTTATCATCAACCATGTGATTAAGTTTAAGCATGTACATTACTCCAACTGAGATGGGTTTATCAAATTTACGACCAGTAATTGGATCAATAAGAATTTGTTTCCCTGTTTTTTCTAAACCAGCTTCAACAAGAGCATCTTCAATATCTTTCTTTTTAACTCCATCAAATGAAGGAGTCACAAATTTTTCACCTAATTTACGTGCAGCCATCCCAAGGTGAAGTTCAAGAACTTGACCTATGTTCATCCGCGAAGGAACCCCCTGAGGATTAAGCATAATATCAAGTGGTGTTCCATCTTCAAGGTATGGCATATCTTCTTCAGGAAGTACAATTGAAATAACCCCTTTGTTTCCATGACGACCGGCCATTTTATCACCAACTTTGATTTTACGTTTTTGAGCAACTGAAACTTTAACAATTTTGTCAATTCCGTCTTCAAGTGCATCACCTTTTTCACGCGAAAGCACCTCAACGTGAATTACAGTTCCATTATGTCCATTCTTAACTTTAAGCGATGTATCTTTCACATTTTGTGGACGTTGTTGTAAAATTGCCATTAATAATTTTTCTTCCTGGGTTGGGTTATCCTCCCCTTTTGGAGACACTCTTCCGACCAAAACATCCCCAGCCACAACTTCAGAACCAACACGAACAATTCCTTGCTCATCTAAGTTACGAATTGAATATTTAGATACATTCGGAATATCATCGCGAGTTAGTTGATCTTCTCCAGCACGTGAAGATCTAAATTGAATAGTTTGTTCTTCAATGTGAATTGAAGTATACACATCATCCTTAACAAGTCTTTCGTTAATAATAATAGCATCTTCAAAGTTATATCCGTTTCAAGTGGTAAATCCAACAAGTACGTTTTTACCAAGAGCCATTTCTCCGTCTTTAAAACTTGAACCGTCAACTAATAAATCACCTTTTTCTACTTTTTGTCCAATTTGGACAATTGGTTTTTGTTGAATAATTGTCCCTTGATTTGAACGTTCAAAGTTTCTGAGGAAGTATTTATCAGTTACTCCACTTTCTTGTTTAATATGAATTCTTGATCCGTCAACTAAAGTGACTTCACCAGCATTTTTAGCTGTTATGTTATATGAAGAATATTTAGCAATATCTGCTTCAATTCCAGTAGCAACATAAGGAGCTTCAGCTTCTAGAAGGGGTACAGCTTGACGTTGCATGTTCGAACCCATTAGCGCACGGTTCGCGTCATCATTTTCAAGGAAGGGAATTGCAGTAGCAGCTAATGAAACAATTTGTTTCGAAGAAACCTCTATAAAATCAACATCAAGAGGTGTTCCGATAATATAGTTATAGTCTTTTCGAATAGTTAAAGTTGGTGAAACAATTCGATTATCATCATCAACTTTGACCGAAGATTGTGCAAATGCGTACCCAATTTCTTCAGCGGCAGTTAAATAAACCGGTTCACTGTAATCGACAATACCTTCTTTAACTCTAAAGTAAGGAGTTTGTAAAAATCCTAATTCATTAACTTTAGCAAAGGTAGCATAGTTAAGAATCAAACCAATGTTTGGTCCTTCTGGTGTTTCAATAGGACAAATTCTTCCATAGTGAGTTGAATGAACGTCACGAACTTCAAATTGAGCAGTATCACGGTTAAGTCCTCCAGGTCCTAGTGAAGTAACTCTCCGTTTATTCGACACTTCTGAAAGAGGATTAATTTGATCCATAAATTGCGAAAGTTTTGAAAGGTTGAAGAAAGTTTTCATTTGATTGGTAACTAGTTTGTTGTTGGTAACGTTTTTACCGGTTACTTTTTCAGGTGATTTAGCTCCCATTCTTTCGCGAGTGGTTTTTTCTAGTTTAGCAAAAGCTACTGAAAGTTGTCCTTCGAGCAATTCTCCAACACTAACAATTCTCTTATTAGTAAGTGCATCGGGATCATCATCTTGTCCAATTCCTTCAATTAAGTTAAAGTAGTAATTAACTACAGCAACAATATCTGAAATTAATAAGTGTTGTTCGGTTGATTTTGAATCGTTCCCAATAACAAGAACAGGATCATTTGGTTTTTCCTGCATTCATCTTTTATTTGGGTAAACTTTAATCTTAGCGATTTTATTTCGTTTTGAAAGGGTTTTACTGTTTTTAAGTAATTTGTGGTAAACGTGTTCCACATCAATTCCAGGAATATTTTCAAGCGACAAAATTCCTTTTTCAAAGGCTTCAGCAATTTCCTTAGCAATGTTAATGGTAACTAAAGTGTTTTTGGTATAAAGAATTTCTCCTGATTTAGTTTTAACATCTTGTGCTAAATAAGTGTTAGTAATACGATCAACCACTGAAAGTTTATTATTGAGCATATATCTACCAGTCACTGAAAGATTGTAACGTTTTTTGTCAAACAAAATCCCTGGTAAAAGACTCTTTTTAGATTCTTCGGAAATCCGATCACCTTTTCTGAGTCCTCTAAAAAGCTCTTCTTGACATAAGTCAATTAATTCTTCTTTAGAAATTTCACTATTAGACACGATTTTGTTTTTTCTAATAGTTTCTTGTAAAAGTTCGCTATTTCCAAAAAGTTTTACAATTTCTTCTTGTCCTAGACCAAATGAACCTAAAAATGTTCCAAGGTTCACATTTTTGTTTTTGTCAATTTTAACTTTAACTGTATCAAGTGTGTTTGAGGTGGTTTTGTGCGAAATTTCAATTCACGAACCAATTCTTGGTAACACTTCTACCTTATTGAAAAGGTCGTCAGATTGTTTATTTCTAACATTAAGTCCAAAGTATGCTCCAGGTGAACGAATAAGCTGTGAAACGATTACTTTTTCACTTCCATTAATAATAAAACTTCCACCAGAAGTCATATATGGAATTTCACCAATTAAAACTTCATCAGTATTAACCTCTCCAGTTCCGGTGATTTCACGTTTTAAAGTGACATAAACTTTAGCTGAAAAGTTAATTCCTTTTGATTTACACTTTTTAATCTCTTCACTTTCTGAAGTAGATTTTTTAAAAGGTAGCTCAAGTCTTAAGCTACCTTTAACATAATCAAGTGAAACTTGTTTATTAGCAGCTTCGATTGGATAAATTTCTAAAAGTTGATCATTGATTCTCTTCTTGATGAATAAATTAAAACTTTCTTTGCTAGTCGAAAGAATATCCTCAACAGGAAGCGAATGTTTAGTGATTGAATAATCTCTTCTTAATGTTTTAGGTCCGAACTTACGAATTTTGTAATTTTTTTGGCTCATAACTTCCCTTCGTTAATTTTTACAGATGTACGCAATTAGTATACAAATTTTACCATAAAATGAATTTAATTATGGTCTTTTTTAAATATTTTAAATAAAGCGTAAAAATGTACAAAAAACCAGGTTTTTCGACCTGGTTTTTAGTGAGAATTAATTAAGAAATCGGTTAACAAAATTGGTTCTTTAGTTCCGTTTAAAACTGCAATAATATTTTCTAATAAAGGAATATTCTTAATATGTTTAGCTTGAATTATTTTACTTAAAGCTTTAGCACTTGAATAACCTTCAACGGTTACTTTTTGATTTTTTAGTGTTTCCTTTAAACCACGTTCAGCAATTGAATATCCAAAGGTGAAATTTCGACTTTGAGTTGAAGAGCAAGTTAAGAAAATATCTCCAGTTCCGACTAATTCATACCCTATATTTAGGTTTGAATTAGGTTTAACTTGTTCAATTACACTTAAAATTTCTTTAGTTCCGACTGATATTAGTGCTGAATGTGAATTTTTTCCTGGATGAGTGTATGAAGAAATTCCAATTCCTATAGCCAGTACATTTTTTAGTGCTGCAAAAATTTCTCCAGCGTATTCATCTTGACAAGGGATTAATTTAAAATAATGATTGTTAAATTTACTAATTAATTCATCTTGAAATTGCAAGCTTGAAGCAAAAACATTAATTAGAGTTAAATGTTCATTAAACACTTCACTAGCATATGAAGGACCAGCAAATGTAGCAAATTCTTTCATATTTCGCTTTAATTTGTATTTAATAAGGTCTGAAAGAAAATCACCAGTTTGTTCATCGAACCCTTTAGAAACGTTAATTATATTCACTTTTCGATATTTTAATACTGCAGAAACTTGTTTTAAAACACTACGAAACGCTGTTGAAGGAATAGCGATTACTAGTGTTTCGCAATCTTTTAAAACAAATTCTAAATCATTAGAGGCTTGAATTAGGTCTTTATTAGCAAATGATCTTGAACCAAAAAATTTCCGATTATAACCTTGGTTGATTTCGTTAATTTCATCCACGTTTATCCCGTACATTTTGACATTATGATCATTTTGTGATAATAAATTAGCTAGAGCACTAGCCCATGCACCAGTTCCAATAAAGGAAATATATTTTTTGTTCATATTTCAAATTATATTATTTTGTTTATTTTACATGAAGAGAAATAAAAAAATGGCAGGAGTAGCAGGATTCGAACCCACAACACACGGGGTTGAAGCCCGTTGTTCTACCGTTGAACTATACTCCTAAGCCTAAGCTATATAATTATAGCTATTTTTTTAATTTTTCAATTAACAAAATAATATCGTTAATTTTTTTGATTTTAGTTAATTCTTGATCGGGAATTTCAATGTCAAATTTTTCTTCAGCATCAACTACAATTTCAACTAAATCAAGTGAATCAATTTGCAACTCTTCTAATAAGGTATCTTGATTAAAAGCTTTTTTAGTATATTTTTTTAATTCTTCAAAAACAATTTCTTTTACTGATTTGCTCATAATTAATATTATATAGTTAACAAAGCTATTCGTAATCTAATTTAAATTTATAGGCTTTAGTATACTCTTTATCTTGTGTAGTAATTTTAATATGAATATCCATTTCATATTCGCTAATGATTTTTCAGTGAAAATTAATATTTCCATTCGGAATATTAATTCGCTTAGCTAAATCATTGATAAGTTCATAAACTATATCTTCATTAATGACTTTTTCTCCGTCTTTTGTGGATAAAAAGTCTTCAAAGTAATTAGCTTGCAATTCTGGGAATACGTCATATTCTTCTTTGTGTAGGGGCGGTTTAATTGGTTTAGTTTGATTAGTAGGTTTTTGAAAATACTTATAAGCATAATAACCTCCAATTCCAGTTCCAATTGAAACTAGGAAAATTAAAAAATATTTAATTTTGCTAACAAATGAATTATTCATCTTTACGTTTTGCGTAAATTAATAACGAAGTAATATCAGTAATTTTTTGCTTTAAATTAAAGTCAATGACCTTATCAATTGAAATTTGAAAGGAATTAGATGCATCTTCTAAGTATTCAATTTGGGTTATTTTTAAAAATCTCTTTGAATTTTGTGAGGATTTGGAATTTTTATTCAAAACGATATTGCGAATAAAATTAAGTTTAAACTCTTTGAATTTGATTGAAATTTCACTACTAAAATTACCTGAAAAATATTTGGGTAGCATTATCCCACGTTGAGAATTACTAAAATTGCTTATAGAAACGCTATTATCCGTGTTAAAAGTATTATAATGAAAAGGGAGTGTGTATTCATTTCATGCATATTTTTTCAAATCTCAATTACTAGAATTGAGATTTTCATTTTTATATGCAATATTTAATTTTCCAGAAATAAATTTTTCAAAGGCAACTGTAGTGCCTTCGATTTGCGGAGTTGATTTTTGTTTGCGTTTTTTTGTAAAAATTCGATCTATTTGAGGATTGTAAAAAACCTTTAAACGTCCTAAATTATCAATTCTTTTAACGTTGGATAGATCGTTAATCTCAAAATTCACATTGAGATAATTTTTATAAATTTTGTAATTCTTGTTTGAAAGAACAAAATTATATTCACTCACAATTTTAGCATTGGAATGAACATTTTTCATTGCAATATTTTGTTCAATATTATCAAAATCTGAAAAATCAATATAGAATACTCCTATGTCTTTTTGCCCATTCCTAAATACAAGAGCAATATTTTTGATTTTAGAATACGCAAGATTAATATCTTCAAATCCTAAATTAAAATTGTTTAAATTATTCATTAATTGATTAATATAAACTTTATTATTAAGCAAAATTGAGACTGAATATTGATTTTTTATATCGTTAGTTAAATTTGAAGCCAAATTTAGATCGAAAAATCCATTGCTCATAATTTTATCAATATTAAAATAAGCAGTAAAATTCGCTGGTAGTTCTTTGGGTAATCATTTACACTGGATTCTTTGATTATCTAAAACATACAAATTATCTTCTCTCAACTGATACTGATAATTAACTGGATAATCCATGATTTAATAAGCAGTGCCAGAAATTATTAATAGCTATTTTACGTTTTTTATAGTATGTTGAGCGTGAAAAGTAATGAGTATATCATTTCTCTTCTCCACGATTTTGTGGAGAGAGAAGAATTTTTTGATCCAATAAATCTAATTGTTCAATACAATAGTTAGTTTTAAAATTAAGCTCTTTGTCTATATTTTCTAATTCAATTTGATCCAAGGTTTGAATAAATGTATTCCTAAATAAGAGCATTTGTTCAGTTAAATGAACTTTGATTTTTTCTCGTTTATTAAATAATTTTGTCATTTTCATAATACCTCTTTTTAGTAATAAGAAAAAATCAAAAAAGTAAATAAAAAAACTGTAAAAATTAACAGTTTTAGTAAGCTTTAGCAAAAAGAACATATCGATTAGCAATTGAATTACATTTGCTGAAAATACATTTGTTTTCTTTATCTGGTTTTTGAAAGTCTTTTGGAACACATCTAGTAGTTGCTCCAGTTTCTTCTTTGATTTGAATTTCAGCATAATCAGAACAACAAAATGGTGCAATGACAAATTTTTGCTGAGCAATTTGCTTTTTAAAATCTTGGTAATTATCAACAAAAACAGTATTTGCTTCCAATCTTGCTTTAGCTTGTTGATATAAATTATCATGAATGTTGTCCAGGGTTTTACCAATGATTTTCTTGACATCTTCAACTTTAACTAATTCTTTAACAAGAGTATCCCTTCGGATGAGTGTAACCATTCCTTTTTCTAAATCTCTTGGTCCTACTTCAATTCTTAGAGGCACTCCTTGAATTTCACTATTTGAAGCTTTATATCCAGGGGTTTTATCGCTTGAGTCAACTCTAACTCTAAATTTACGTGATAAAGTTACTTGTAATTGTGTCACTACTTCCTTAACTTGTGGATTTTTGTCTCCAAAGAGTTCTAAAATATCCACTTGAATTGGAGCAACACTAGGAGGTATAATAATTCCTCGATTATCCCCGTGGGTCATAATAATAGCTCCAATTAAACGAGTAGTAATTCCTCAAGAAGTTCCATAAACAAACTCTTTTTGGTTATTTTTATTTTTAAACTCAATTTGATATGGTTTAGAAAAATTTTGTGCTAAATAATGACTAGTACCAGCTTGAAGTGCTTTTCCATCTTTCATCATTGCTTCAATGGTATAAGTTGAACAAGCTCCAGCAAATTTTTCGTGCGGAGTTTTTTTACCAACAACTACTGGAATGGCTAAATAATTTTTTAAGAATTTGGCATAAGTTCCAATCATTGAACGAGTGAATTTTCTTGCTTCCATTGGGTCAGCATGACAGGTGTGTCCTTCTTGTCATAAAAATTCACGACTTCTTAAAAAAGGGTTGGTAGTTTTTTCTCAACGAAGCACATTAGCTCATTGATTGTAGATTAAAGGTAAATCATTGTACGAATCAATTGACTGTTTGAATAATTCTGCAAATAAAACTTCTGAAGTTGGTCGAATAAATAATTTTTCACTAAGCTCTTTATTACCTACATGAGTAACAGTAGCTAATTCAGGATTAAAACCTTCTAAATGCTCTTTTTCAATTTTAAAGAGCGATTCAGGAATTAAAAGGGGTAAATAAACATTTTGTACCCCTTTTTCTTTCAAAATTTTATTAAACTGGGTTTGAATTAATTCTCAAATCCCATATGAATTGGGCAGATAAATCACGCTTCCTTTGGTTGAACCATATTTAATTAAATTACCATTTTTGACAACATCAGTATACCATTTGGCAAAATCAACTTCTAAAGGTGTAATCTTATCTAGTGTTTTCATAGTAATAACATTATATAGAAAATAAGCGTTTTATGTGTAAAAGTGTATAAAAAAATCACCGAAATGGTGATATGGCTGCCCCAGTTAGATTCGAACTAACGCATGGTGGAACCAAAACCCACTGCCTTACCGCTTGGCTATGGGGCAATAAATGGTGGGGGGAGAGGGATTCGAACCCCCGAATCCTAAGAAAGTGGGTTACAGCCACCCGCATTTGGCCGCTTTGCTATCCCCCCATTTGGTTGTTGCTTTATTATTATATAACAAAAATTTAAAAACCAAACTTTTTCAAATCTATTTTTGGATAAAAAATAAGAGGATTCAATCCTCTTATTAATTTAAACTAATACTTCTCTTTTAAAAACGTAGACATTTAGAGCTTTTGCAATTTCATTGTAAGCAATTAAACCAAATCCAAAGAAAAGCGGAATTATTCAAAGTGCACTTGATATAGAGTAAACATGAATTGATGAGTTTTTAAACACTTCAGCAAATCCTGGAATATACGCAGAAGTTAGCACGCATACAAGCGAGAATAAACAAGCTACATAAACTAAATAAAATTCTTTAACTGAGCATTTAAAAATACTTTTTGTGCTCATTAAATTAATTGAGTTGAGTGAAGCTCCAATTCCAAGCGTTACAAAACAAGCTGTGGCAGTAACTTTAACAAATTCTTCACCAATAATTAATTGATTTTGAGCAATAACTCCAACAATTAAATAAGCTAAGAGTGCAAAAAACGAAAGAATAAATGATTGTGCAAGTAATTTTTTACCCATCCCTGAAGCAAAAACACTGTCTCGTTTATTAATTGGTTTTTCTTTCATAACATCAATTCCACTCGGGGTCATTCCTAGTGCAATAGCTGGCAATCCGTGAGTAAGTAAGTTAACTCAGAGTAATTGTGAAGCTGAAAGCACAAAGAAGCTAGCATTTCCAATAGTATCTTTAAAAATAAATCTAAATAAAAATAATCCAAATAACATAACAATGATTTCAGTTACTGAAGAAATAAGTAGGTTTAAAATTACTGTTTTAACTTTTTTATATGTTTCACGGCCCGATTTAACAGCATTAACAATGGTATTGAAATTATCATCAGTTAATATTACATCAGCTGCTTGTTTAGAAACTTCAGTTCCAGTAATTCCCATAGCACAACCAACTTCAGCTGCTTTAAGAGCAGGAGCATCATTGACTCCATCTCCTGTCATAGCGACCACTTTATCATGATATTGTCATGCTTTGACAATTCTGAGCTTATCTGCTGGATTTACCCGAGCATAAACCGAAATTAAGTGAACATTATTGCGTAATTCTTCATCACTCATTAAAGCTAGTTCTTCACCTTTAATTGTTTTATCACCTTGCTGATAAATATTTAATTCTTTTGCTATTGCTAGAGCTGTTGTTAAATGATCCCCAGTGATCATTACAGTTTTAATTCCAGCCTGACGAGCTTGTTCAATACTTGCTTTAACACTTTCTCGAGGTGGATCAACAAGTGCAATTAATCCAAGGAAGTTTAAATCATTCTCATCATCGTGTGAAATGCTTTCTTGTTCATTAGAAATTGCTTTATAAGCTATTGCGATTACCCGATAAGCTTTCTTTGATCATTCTTCATTAAGCATTCTTGCTTGCTCTGGCAAATTATTACATTTACTAAAAATCACATCTGGTGCACCTTTAGTGATTAATGACTTGCCATTTGAGCCTTGAATTAATACAGACATACTTTTGCGATTGCTATCAAACGGAAGCGAGAAGAGTTTTGGATATTTAGCTAAAACGCTTTGAGCAGTTTGATTATGTTCAATCCCATAACGTAAAATAGCTGTTTCAGTTGGATCTCCTGCTTCACTATAAGCTCCATTGCTTTCTAAATTCACTTGAGCATCGCAACAAGCTACAAAAGAAAATAAAGCTTTTGATTTTTCTGGTTCATTATCTGGATACTCATAATCCCAAAAGTCAACTACTTGCATTTTGTTTTCAGTTAATGTTCCAGTTTTATCAGTACAAATCACTTGAGTAGAACCAAGTGATTCAATTGAAGGAAGTGATTTAATAATTGCTTTTTGTTTAGTCATGCTTGCTACACCAATAGCTAAAAGCACAGTAGTAAAAGTAATTAGTCCTTCTGGAATAGCAGCTACAGCTAGCGAAATTCCAATCACTAAAGCATCTGAATAAGTTGATACCTTATCTCAAGCACCAAAAAATCCATTTAAGAAAATTTGAATTAAGGTGGTTAATAAAAATAATGCAACACCCGAAATTCCAAAAATACGACTAAGATTATTAAGTTTAATTTGTAATGGAGAAAGAGCAATTTCTTGCTGATTGATTAATTTATTAATTTTTCCAAGTTCAGTTTTATTTCCTGTATATTCAATTAACGCAACTCCACGTCCATTAGTGACATATGTTCCTGAAAACACACGATTTAATTGATCGCCTAATGAACTACTTTTAATATCAGTTTGCATAACCATTTTAGCAACTGGTAATGATTCCCCAGTTAGAGCTGATTCGACAATATTTAAACTAAAAGCTTCAATTAATTTTCCATCAGCTGGTACATAATCACCAGCTTCTAAAACGACTAAATCTCCTGGAACAATTTCGTTTGCAGGAATAATAATCATTTTCCCATTCCGAATTACTTTAGTATTAAGTTGATTATTTTTTTCAAGCGTTTTAACAGCTTGATCACTTTTGTACTCTTGATAAGTACCTAACATACTATTTAAAATAACTACTATTAAGATAATAATTGGTTCAATATACCCAATAATAATTTCAGTTGAATCGCTTTTTCCACTAGCATGTTGATAAATAGCAACTGCAAATGAAATTGTTGCTGCAATTAAAAGTAAAATAATCATAAAATCTTTAAATTGAGCTAAAAAAGAATTAATAAAACTAAATTGCTTATGACTTTTAATTTCATTAAGACCATATTTGGCTCGCTGAGCTAGTACTTGTGACTCAGTTAAACCATTTGTTAAATCAGTTTTCACTTGATTATCCACCTCTCTCCTTTTCTTAAAAATGGTCTATAAAATTGTAAAAGCGATTTAATAATCGCTTTTATTTTGTTATAAATTTGATGTTTAAAATTTTTTTAAGCACAATTTTTGCTTAAAATGCGTTTATAGACTATTATAATTTAATATTGTAAAAAGCTTTTTCACCATCAAATTTTGAACTTGAACCAAGTTCTTCTTCAATAGCAAGTAAACGATTGTATTTAGCAATACGGTCAGTTCTTGACATTGAACCAGTTTTAATTTGACCAGCATTCATAGCTACAGCAATATCGGCAATAGTTGAATCTTCGGTTTCACCTGAACGGTGTGATACTACAGCGGTCATATTTGCTTTTTGAGCCATTTGAATTGCTTCAAAAGTTTCGGTTAATGTCCCGATTTGATTAATTTTAATCAAGATTGAGTTCATTGATTTTTCTTTAATAGCACGTTTTAAAATTGAAGTGTTAGTTACAGTAAGATCATCACCAACAATTTGAAGTTTGTGTCCATATTTAGCTGTAAATTGTGCAAATCCTTCTCAATCAGCTTCAGCTAATCCATCTTCAATTGATACAATTGGATATTTATCCACTAATTTTCCTAAATAATCAATCATCTCACTAGTTGTATAAGTGAGTTTAACTCCTTCAAGGTGCTCAAATCCAGGTTTTTTCTCTTCAATAGCTTGTTTAAGTTTTTTGAAAGTATAAACTCCGTTTTTGTAAAGTTCGCTTGAAGCACAATCCATTGCAATCGCAACTGCTTTATCTCCACTTTTTGCTGGTGCATAACCCGAAACTTTAATTGCTTCAACTAAGAAATCAAGAGCTTCTTCATGTGATTTAAAGTTTGGAGCAAACCCTCCTTCATCACCAACTTGAACCCCATGTCCAGCTTTTTTAAGTAATTTAGCAAGATTATGGAATACAAAGTTAGCCATTTGCATTGACTCTCTAAAGGTTTTAGCTCCTACAGGCATAATCATGAACTCTTGAAAGTCAATAGTGTTTGAAGCGTGTTCTCCACCGTTAATTACATTTAACATTGGAACTGGCAATAAGTGTCCATTAAATCCACCAAGGTATTTATAAAGAGGTAATTGTAATTCATTAGCTGCTGCACGAGCTACAGCAAGTGAAACTCCTAAAATGGCATTTGCTCCCATTTTTTCTTTATTAGCAGTTCCATCAAGAGCAATCATTTTTAAATCAATTGCTCTTTGATCAGTAACTTCCATACCCAATAATTCAGGTGCTAAGTCTTTGTTAACGTGATCAACCGCTAACATAACTCCTTTACCACCAAATCAATTGCTTTCGTATTTTGAACCTTTGTCTCTAAGTTCAAGTGCTTCTCTTGAACCGGTTGAAGCTCCTGAAGGAACCATTGCAGAACCATATCCTTCATATTCAGTCCATACTTCAACTTGCACAGTTGGATTACCACGTGAATCAAGAACCTCACGAGCGTGAATTTTTTTAATTGCTGACATATTTCTTCTCCTTAAATTTTAATATTTTGAGTTACATAAAAACGTTGTTTTAATTATATTCTTTTTTTGAATTTGCTTTAAAAGGATTTAAATTTAGTTCATTTAAAGCTAAAAAATGAGCTTAGAGCTCATTTGTTATTTTTTCAATTTATCTAATGATTCGGTTGAACCAATGTATGAAAAGTGTTCTGGCGATAAATGAAGATAATCACCACGAAGAATTTTAATTACTGATTGGACAGTTTTTTGTAATGGAACAAACACTCCAGGAGTGTTTCTAAAGTGTTCAGTCATAAAGAATGATTGTGAGAAAAAGTTTTGTAATTGGAGTGCTTTTTTAACGATAGTTTGTGATTCTTCGTCTAATTCATCAAATCCAAGAATAATCATTACATCTTCAAGTTCTTTGTATTTTTGAAGCACAAATTTAGCTTCTAAAATAGCATTATAATGTTCAAGTCCGATAATATCTGGATTCACATTAGTTGATGAAGAAGCCAGTGGATCAAAGGCAGGAAAAATATTTTTAGCTGTGATTTCACGTGATAAAAACATTGATGCATTTAAGTGATTAAACACAGCTACAGCTGAAGGATCATATAAATCATCCATTGGTAAGAACACAGTTTGAAATGAGGTAATTGAACCATTTTGATTACTATAAATTCTTTGTTCTATCTGTGAAATTTCTGTGTTTAAGGTTGATTGATACCCTCCAACTGAAAGTTTTTTATCAAGTGAAGAAGAAGTTTCGTTCCCAGCTTGAATAAAACGGAAAATATTATCAATGAACAAGAGTACATTTTCTTTTTGTTCATCTCTTAAATATTCAGCAGCAGTAATCCCAACCGGAACAATACTCATTCTAGCTCCTGGATTTTCATTCATTTTTGAAATAAACATAATCGAAGAGTCCATTAAATTAGAATCTCTTAAATCATCATATAACTCAATTGCTTCACGTGAACGTTCTCCTGAACCCACAAAAATAGCAGAAGTATTGTTTTTTTGTTTGGAAAGGTTAAAAATAATTTCTTTCATTAACACGGTTTTTCCAACCCCGGCCCCACCAAAAATCCCAATTTTTGATCCGTCTAAAATAGGGATAAAGAAGTCAATAGCTTTAATTCCAGTTTCAAGAATTTTGTATTTATTTTCGTAGTTTGAATTGGTTTTGTTAGTTGAGTTCATCTCAACATATTTAAGTTTTTTACTTGGTTTTTCGTTGAGCGGTTCCCCAAGAATATCAAAAATTAATCCTTTTGAGCTTTCACCAACCGGAACCATAAACCCATGATTAAGAGCCTTAATTTTTCCATTAATTGAAAAATCAGCTTTTTGTTTGACAATTACTGCTAAAATTGCTTCTTGTGAAACAACTTTTTTTGCTAATAAAACTGAACCATGTTCATCAACTAGCAGAGTTTCTAATAAAGGTAAATTATTATGTTCAAAAGTAATTTCAAGAACATCACTTCATACTTTTGTTATTTTTCCTTGCATTATTTAACTCCTTTAAATGATGAATGAATTTTGCTAATTAGTGCTGAATTTAAGTTTAAATATTCTTTTGGTGCAACAATATTTCAGTTTAAATTATGCATGTCTGAATAAGTTTTAAGTAAGAAACTAAAATAATCTTTTGGTGCACTTTTATCCGAAATTTTACCTTGAATAATATTGTTCATTAATTCGGTAGAAACTTTATCTTCTTTGACATATTTAATGATAAATTCAATTGCTCGTTGGATTTGGTTTTCTTTTAAATTATTAAGAATGTTAAATTGAATAATTTGTGAAGTCAGGAACAAGTCATATTCATCGTAAGAAGTAATTCCTTTTTGATTGAATAATTTTTCAATCTGTATTCCAGAAAGAATTAAATTATTAACTTCTTCATTAAGGTCATATTTAAGAGCAGCTAATTTAGTTTGTCGTTTAAAAGCACGGAAAATGGTATTGATTGTTTTAGTAGTTTGTGACACAATTGGTTTTTGAAGTTTAGTTCCAATCCGAGACACTGATAAATCAATGTTAATGGCAGGGTATTTATTTAAAGCAAATAACTCGCTACTAGTAACAATTTGTCCATCGGTAATTGAAATTACATTTGAGGCAATAAGTGAAGTAATGTCATTATCAATGGTTTGTAAAATTGGTAGCGCACTAATACTTTTACGACCAACAAATTTTCCACTTCGCTCGAGTAAACGTGCATGGGCATAGAACATATCTCCTGGATAAGCTTCTTTCCCAATTGGTTTTTTAATTAATAAAGCAATTTCACGATATACATTTGCATGTTTAGTTAAATCATCAAAAACAATTAAAACATCATCAAAATATGAAAGGTTTTCAGCATGACCCATTCCAATATATGGAGCTAAATATTGTTCAAATGGATTTTCAGGTGAAGCATTAAGAATAATAGTGTAATCGAGTGCTCCGTGTTCTTTTAAGGTTTGATACACCCAAGAAACTTGATTTTGAGTTTGACCAATAGCCACATAAATACATTTGATATTTTTATTTTTTTGATTAATAATAGTGTTTAGTGCAATAAAACTTTTTCCGGTTTGACGATCTCCAATAATAAGCTCTCTTTGGCCTTTTCCAAGCGGAATTAGTAAATCGACAATGGCATATCCTGTATTTAATTGCTCAGTAAGAGTCTGATATACCATTAAATCATTTTCAGCTTGAATACTTTTTGATTGCACATCTAAAAACTTACTTGCTTTAGCCCCTAATGGAAAGATGATATTTCCATGAATATCGATAATTTTGCCAAAATATTCAGGTGAAGTTTTCACTAATTTACTCTCTTGTGCTGGAATTAGCTCTGAACCAACTGAAAACTTTTCATTATTGCTTGCACATAAACAAAAAGCAGTATTCACACTGGCACTAATAATCATAAATTTAACTCCAGGTTTATCTTTAAGAACTAAAAAATCACCTTGTGTAAAATTATAATTTCCCGAAACTTCCACAATATATTCATTAATTGAAGTTATTTGTAATTTATTTGTCATATTGTTCCTTACTTAATTTGCGTTTAGCTAATATTTTTTTAAACATTCACATTAAGAACATGATTATTCCACCTAATAGCGAAAGCCCTGCAAATGTTCATAACAAAATGTCGCTTAGTGAATTATCTTCACTATAATTAGTAACTAAATTCTGATATTTTTCTAAAAATACTTTTGCCTTTTCATCTTCTTTATTTGGAATTGGTGTGCTTTTTGTTAGTAATGAGATATTAATAATTTGATTATGAACTTTTGCTAAGGTTTGAGTATATTGATTAAAATCGTTTAATGAAAAATTATTTTTCAATGCTGATACCTTAAGAGTTTTAATCATAGAATTTAAAGCACGAAAAGCTAAAGCTAAATTATTAATTTTTAAACCTAAATTTTTAAAGTTTTGTTCAACAACTTTAAAATTTCTTTGGTTTTGATCAATAACACTTGCATGAAGCAATTCAAATCCATTAGCTAAGTAGTTAAAGAATTTATATTGATTCATTTCTTGGACCGATAAAGCTTTAACGATTAATTCTTTAGCTACCTTTTCTAATCTGTCGTTTTTAATTTCGACTTGATCACCATTGTTTTGAGGTAGAATAGTAGAATTTTGATATTGTTGAACTATTCTATCGACATTTTTTAAAAATTCTTTATCTTCTAATAATCTAATAGCAGAAAAAACCTGATCAAATAAACGTTTAGCTAATAAGCTGTTCCCTAATTTAGAATAATCAAGATTTTCATCAAGACCTAATGATTTTATAAATTCGAGAAAAATACTCGAAAATGATTGATAAACCTTTTGATAGCTAGCACTTTCTAAAGCGTTTGGATATTTTTTAACTTCTACTTGATAATTGGTTGAATTGTTTCGATTAGATTTTTGAATAATTGAAACACTAGCAATTAGCTTGTTATTTTCTTCTTTAAGATCATTTACACGATAAATAAAAGATTTGAGAAAAGAATCTTTTCACCAAACAAATTTAGAATTAAATAATTCATCATTAGCTTTAAATTCATCAATTAATTGTTGATTAGTTGAATTGATTTTGAGATAAGTTATATTTGGTGCTATTCTTGGTACATTTTGAACACTTGGTTCAGTAATGGTGGGTTGTCCTGGATCATCATCAATAATTGGTGGGGTGGGGGTTACTTCTGTTTTAGGTTTATTGTCTTGTTGATTGAATAAAACGTTTTGTTCTAAATCATAGGAAATAAATTCCTTATTAATTTTTTCTTTGATATATTCATCTCAACTTTTAAAACCTTCAGGGACTTTTAATTCATATTGAGAGTTTTCTTGTAACACAAAATCAACATTGTCAGGAAATTTTGGTGCATCTTCAGGTTTAAGGAAAACTTTTTCCGTTAATGAAGCAATCCCTTCAAAATACTTACTTGTAGCTTTTAAGACAGCTTCTTCATCAACTGTATTAACAGTGGGTTTTTTACCGTCATTTTTAACTGTGCTTTTTGGATCGGTTTTTTTAACAAAGTTATAGTCTTTAGGATCTGTTGTCCCAATCATTACTGGAGAATAATCTTGATTGTTATATTTAATGTCTCCAAAATTGTATTCTTTATCAACTAATAACTTTGGAAAGATAATGTTAAATCCATAATCTTCTGGTTTTTCAATGATCTTTTTTAGATTTTGTTTAAGATAATTGGCCACTTTTTTATAATATGCTACCTTGGCTAGCAGTTCATTTGAAAGAGGTTTTTCGTTTAAATCTTGGATTTTTGCAATAGCGTTTACAATATTACTTTCAACTCTGGTTAATGCTTTTGCAAATTCTTCTTGGATTACTTTTTCTTGCTTTGGTTTAATTAAATCATAATTAGGAGGTGTTTTTGGTTTATCTTTATCTTTTTCATCGCCTTCTTTGGGAGTTTTTTCATCTTTAGGATCAGCCGAAACACTAAAAATAATTGGAGCAATAACTAAAGGAGAGCTTAATGAAAACAATCAATGTTTTAATTTCATGGTATCTCCTTTTTAAATAAAGAATAATACATTTGTGTTTTAAAATAAAATTCTTCTCTTTTGAGTAACTCGTACTGAGTTTCATTAAAATTGCTTCACTCAAACATTCTAAGGGCTTTATTTTTTCATATTTGCTTTTTGATTTGTAAATATTGTTGTTTTAACTCATGTTCATGTTTTTTGTCGTGTTTTTGAATAAAAGTATTTAAATATTTATCATAATAAATTGTTGCTTGGTCTTGATCGTGTTTTAAAAACAAATTATCAACCAGTAAATAATAATCATTCCCATTCGAAAGAACTATCTTTACTAACACATTTTTAAAGCTTACAATTGAGTTGTTTTCAACTTTAATTCAATTGTCATTTAAACTCTGACTTACAAAGATACTTTCCACTTGAATTGAATTAATTATATTTTTTGTTGAAATAAAATTTAATTTAACCATTGTAAACCTCATTTTGTGAATGAATTAAATCTTTATCAGGACTTAAAATTGAGATTTCTTCAATTTCAAGATCCTTTTTAGTACGAAGATATATGATTTTATGTTTACGTATCTTTTCTTCAAGATCATTTAATGATTTATTTTGAGCTACTAGATTATATTTTTCTTTTACAAGAGCCGATTCCATTAATAAAGACATTGATGAAAAAGTTAAATATTGTTCAAAAAGCGATTCGACAAACAAGTTAGGTTCAGGATAGATTTTATATTTATCAAGATTAAAATTAGTTGAAGATTCTTTTTGTGAATAATAGGTTAGCTCAAAGTTATTTTTTTCAAGTGGGAATAAAGTAATATATTTGTGCTTGATTTTTGAAGAGTTAATAACAAAATTCAGTTCAGAAATTTTATATTGTTTAAAAATATTAATCATTAATTTAGGTAATATTTCGATAAGTTTTAAAACATTGTTTCCTGGACTTTTAAAAAGAATTTGTTCTGGATTATTAATAGGTAACTCGTGTGCTTTTTCTCCAATTAAAATAAATAAATCTTCGTTCATATTAGCATTTTCAATTAGAGTTTTATAATGCTTTTGATATGAATTTGTTCCATATTTTTCTTCTTCGGTAATATAGATTCAAATCTTTTTTCCTCTAGAAATTTCCACTATTTGTGCTTTAGATAAAAAAGAATTGTCAATTGAAAAATTACGATTAAGTAAAGTGATTAAATCTTTAGAAAAATTAGATCTTTGTAAATAAAATAAAATTTCTTTTGAAAGTTTCAAAATATTAACTAAGGTAATATTTTTCTTTGATTCAATAATTTTGTAGATTTTATCAAGATTTTGTTTCTTCTCTTTAATTTTCTTCAAGTTCATGAGTTATTAACCCTTCGCTAAATAAAATTTTGTAATTATTTGAAGATTTATCTTTAAACACAACTGTGTCTTTAATAATTTCAAGTTGATATCCTTTTAAAAGTAAATCATCTATAAATAAATTAAATTTTTCTAAAAGTTTATTTTCTTCAGGGTTAGCTGAGTTTTTTAAATTAATATCAAGTGCATTAGTATCCGGAGTAGAAATAGTTGGTACAAGATTGGTAAAACTAAACTTTTCATTACGATTTCAACGAATAGTAAAACTTTTAAATAAAAGATTTTTTTGTGAATTTTTGAATTTGTTCAGTTTTTCTAAAACATTAAACCAAAGTGGATCCTTAATGCTTAAATTTTCTTGGATTTCAAAGGTGTTAAGCAGTTTTTCTTGAGTAACAAATTCTCTTTTAGCAATAACACTTTTAAAAAGCTGATAAATTGATTGTTTATATTCATTTTGCTGATTATTTTTTTTCTTTTGCATGTCTACTCCTTGTGTAATTTAATTAATTTTGAATGAGTTACAATCAGAATTAATGAAAATATTTTTTTAGATGATTTACGTAAGATTTCTAGCAAAAGAAAAATTAATGATGCTATTAAAAATCTTGTTGAATAGAAAAGTTTTGAACTAAGGTAAATTATTGAATTATTTTGAAAATTAACCGATGTGTATTCAAAGGTATTAAGCACTAATGCTATTAATAATAAAAAGAGAGTGGCTAAATAGCTAATAAAGGTGAATTTTTCGATTGAATATTTGTGCTTAATTAAAAAGAGAAAATTAATTAGTGTTAATAATAAAATGATTAAATAACTAAATTGTTGTGCATAATAACTTAATTTAAGAACATTAAATAGAAATTCTAATAATAAAATGATTAAATTAAATCCTAAAACTAATTCAATACTATTTTGTTCTTTAATTTTTAGAAAGTTTATCAAAACTATTTTTCTAAGAAAAATAGTGCTTAAAGTAATTATTAAACCCAATATCACTATTACTAGATAAACAAAATTAATTTGATTATCAAAATTTAAAGAGGGATTAGATTGACTTTTATTTAAAGTAGCTAGATATATCCCAAAAGTAAACAAACTTATTAAAATCGCTAATCCAAAAGTAAACATGTTGGATAATTTATTTTTCAAAGCAATAAGACTCTCTTTTTGTTTTTGAATATTAATAATTTCAATGATAATTAAAGAAATAATTGCAATTGAAATTAATAAAATATATGTAAAATAAAGAGCTGGATTGTTTACTTTTAAGTTATCTAAATAATTGATTACATCATTATTAAAAAATAAAACTTCACTAGTGCTACTATTTCTTAAAAATAAAAATAAAAAGATTAACAAAAGCGTAATTAAGATGAATTTTAAGAGCTGTGCTAATAAAATTAAAATCATATTTTTACGAACATGAATTAGTCGTTTAACTTTAAAAGCAAATACGTGGATTTGATATCCAAAAGATAAAAATAAGTATCATAATAAGATTAATGATTTATAAAATAAATCAATTGGCTTATCAGTTAATTTATGCGGTAAAAAAGCATATAAAACCGCACTTACAATTGCTAAAACCAGATAATTAATATATCAATAAATATAATGTTTGAATTTTAAATTATTATTGCTAGTTATTGTAAAAGTTCTAAATAAACTCATTAATGAAACAATTAGAAAAATTATAAAAGTTCCAAAACCTAAGAAATTATACGATTTATTAAAGGTTGTTTCAGTGTTAAAGATTGTTTTTCAACTTAAAAGAAAGCTTGAAGAATTAAGCTGTAAGACTAAAGCAAAAATAAAAAAAGAAAATATCGCAAAAGTTGCAATAAAAGATGTTAACTTTAGGATATTTTCTTTACTAAAATTGAGCCAAAGAGGTGTTTTTTTAGTCAAAACTAATTTCACTAGTACCTCCTTGTGGGTTTAAGTTGCTTGGTTTTACAATCGCTCTTTTTCCAAAAATTCTAAATACAGAAGATTGGTTAAGAGTGTTTGCGACAACCTCTGAATCTACGTAAATTGTTTGGAATGCATCTTTTCCAGCTTCAAGTAATCCATAAAGATTTCTACCATATCCACTTGGAATATTATTCCCTTTTAAATATAAAGCGTTTACTGAAGTTGGTGATTTGAAATATAACTTAGCCTTTTCAGGTCCTTTTAGGATTAGAGCACTTCATTGTTGTTGATTAATGTCTCCTAAATCAACTGTAAAAATATTTGAAGGGTTATATAAAGTTAATTCATTAAAAACTTTTCCATAAAGATTCATTCCTTTTAAACTTCGGATTGAAGGAACATTAGAAAAATCTAATTTAAGAGGTCATGAACCAGGTCCAAATCCACCTTGAAATACCCGTTCATTTTTTCTGGTTTCAAAAACTGTTTTTAATCCCTCGTTGATAGTGTTTAAATTATCCTCAACATCAAATCTTAATCTATCAAAAACAATTGAACCAAAACTTTCATTAGATGCATTATAATCAAAACTGATATACTTAACCCCCTTAAGAGAGTTAGGGTTAAGACCTCAATCCTTATCAAAACCACCTTTTGAAGTATACAATTCTAACTCATCAATTGTTTTATTCTTAAGAGCTTTGAGTGAAGATGTATCATGTGCTGAGTAAATTAAAGTAAGTTTTGGAAGATGATCAGGAATTGCCTTTAAAATATCTTCAAATTTTTGTTTTTTATCAATTTTACCCATATTACGGATAACAATTGCATCAATTTTAGAATTAGGGTCTTTTTCTACTTGGTTAATAAAATTGATAAATTTTGCATATCCTTCAGGTTTTGCCGCATCTAATTCAATAAGGGTTCTTGGTTGTCCTTTTGATTGTTGAACCGCAAATTTATCTTTAGGGTCTGCTGTATATTGAAGAACCTTAATTCCTTGATCTTTTTGAATTCCAAATTTTACATAATTATCAGTTTCGTCTTTTTTAATGTATCCTTGATAATTATTGTAAAGAATTTGCTCTGGTGTTCTTTGTCACTCAGTTTCATAACCGAAAAATCTTCTTTTATTATCAGCGATTTGTCTGTTTCGAACAGGGTTTTTAGAAATATCGGCATAACCAAAAACTATTCCTCCAATACCTGAAATTCCCATATTACCTAAATCAGGTACCATTCCTTTATTAAGTTCTGAATCAAGCTCTTTTTCTATAGCAGCATATGAATCTTTAAGAGCTTTAGATGGTATAAATGTTTGACTTGGATTAATTCCATTACTAAAGAAAATTCCTTGCGATTCTAGTTTTTTTCTTTTTTGTGCATCAGTTAAACCGTCATTTGCTATATAGGTAAAAAACTGATCATATCAAGTTTGAGTGTAAGTCTCGGCTTTTCCTTTAACTGCTATTTGATATTCTTTGAAAGCTTCAATATATTTTTTTCTATCATTTTCAGTAAACTCTTTTGGTAAATTCTGTGTAATAGTAAACAATTTATTAAAAGCTTGTTTAATTTGTACCTTTTGGTTGAGCGAAAGGGTTCCACCTTTACTCTGTTGAAGTTTTGAAAAATCAATATCAGGAATCTTGCTTGTATCAACAAGTGGACCTTCGTTAACATTTAAGACTTTTGGTTGTTCTTTTGGGATAGGTTTTGGCTGAGGTTTGGTTTGAGGCTTTACTTGTACAACTGGTTGAGGAGCAGGTGGGAGGGGTTGTGGAATTGGTTTGATTTCTTCTTTAACCGAAACAGGAGCTGGTTTTTTAATAATCTCTTTTTCAACAGGTTGTACAGGCTCATCTTTAACTTTTTCAATTTGTTTTAAATTGTTATCTTTATTTGATGAATTTATAAAATCTGTTTGAGCAACATTGTCAATTAAATTTGAACTAATATTTCTAGAGTTTAAAAAAACTTGATTTGAACTATTTTTATTAATTGCAGAATAAATTCCACCAGCAGCGACTATACTAATAATTCCAATTGCAGTAAAAGGAGATATATTTAAAAGAATTTTCGTTTTTTTAGCTTTAATCACAGTATCTCCTATTGATTTTTGAATTTATATTGTTCTGGAATATGAGAATCATCAGATCCTTCAGGGAATAAATATGTTTTAGCATTTGGGTTATAATCGTGTAATGCTTGACGATATGAAGTACGTTGGTTTTTTCCTCCGCCATAAATTAAATCGTATTGTTCTAATTTATATGAACCATAAAAATCCGAATAATCAATTCCTTCACTTCTAAATGCTTGCACTAGTGAAGTTAATGAATTTCCTAATTCATCACCTGTAGCAAAATTTATTCCAACAATTTGATTGTCCATTGTTCTAACACTAGAACCTGAAGCTCCTGTAAGTGGTTGTCATGAAGCTAATGTATACCCAAGACCATAATTAATATACGATTGTTCTTTGTATGGAGAATTTTCATCTTTAAAGTAAGGTACTGAGAATGGTTGGTTTTTGGCAACATTAATTACAGGGGAAGTTATGGTATAATCACTGATTCCTGGTTTTGATAAAAAATTTCTTAAACCAAATGCTTTTGAAAATCCAGACCCATAATCTTTTGTAGTAACTTTACCTGGAGCAGCAAAATCAGCTCGAGTATAAATTGGTTTATTAACTCAAATGCTTTGAGTATATTTAAGGGAGTTAATAAAAGCTTCATCTTTTCATTTTGTGTCAATTTGATTATCAGTTGAAGAAACAGGGAATCCAAGAGCTAATAAATTAACCATACTTTTTGGTAATTCTTCTTGTTTTCCATCTTGTTTGGTTACTGTAACTTTTTCTTGATTATTTTTATCTCAATCTTTGTATAGAGAATTTGTAGCAAATTTAAATTTACGTTTATCTTCTCATTTCGCAAAATTTGATGTAGCTTTTTTAGCTAATTCTGAAGCTGAGCTAACATTAATTTGTTTGTTTTCTCTTCTTGAAAAGTATTGGTATGGACCACCGTTTTTATGAGTAAAGTCAAATTCTAAAACAGCAAAATCAGCTAATTCTTCTGTATTTTTATATGGGGAATCACTTGAAAGATAATCTTTCGGACTAGTTTTAAGGAAATCATTAGCTCCATAAACAATTTTTACTTGTTCAGGTTTAAAATCAAATACATCCACTGTTAATGCTTTATCATTGGTTTCTAAATCTTGATCAATTGGAGTATCTTCGTTAAAATGTTCAAGAACAACACTTCGAGTAGTTCCTTTAAATTTACCTTTTAACTTGTCAGTTAATTGATTGTATTCAACTAAATGTTTAGAATTAAAATCTTTATCAAGCTTATCATTTTTTGCTTTAAAAATCGGTGCTTTAAGCTCTTGTTGTTTGTCGATAAGGGCTTGATATTTTTTAACCTCTTCATTATTTCCGTTTGTATCAGCAATATTTCTTTCTCTCGTTAATCGATCAATTTCTTGATCAATTTTTGCAAGTTGTTCCTGAAACGGTTTTGCTAAATTAGAATACATTTTTTCTAATTCTGTTTTTCGAGCAATAGTTTTATCGTATTCGTCTTTTTCAGCTTGTAAATTAACTATATTTGAATATTTGCTATCAGCAACGGTTTTTAATATTTGAGATGCTACGTGCAAATTAGTTGCAAGATATCACTTGGTTGGATATCCTTTATCATCGACTTGATAATCTAAAATTCAAGCGGTCCCTCTTTCAACTCATCCAAAATTTGGATCAATGAGATCATTACCATCA
This sequence comes from Mycoplasma sp. 3686h, assembly GCF_056781225.1. Classification (NCBI taxonomy): domain Bacteria; kingdom Bacillati; phylum Mycoplasmatota; class Mollicutes; order Mycoplasmatales; family Mycoplasmataceae; genus Mycoplasma; species Mycoplasma sp. 3686h. The sequence continues at coordinate 738,203 of NZ_CM165562.1, forward strand.
TTAATGATAATTGCATATGATTGCAAAGCGATATCTTTATATTTTTCATTTGGTAAATATCTTGATAAACCACGGTTATTAATAGTTGAATTTCAGTAAGCTGCTGATAATTTCTTTGAAATCGGATTTAAAACGAGCTTTTTATCCTTGACAATTGAAAAGTCTCTTAATAAAGCACTTTCGTAATCAGGTTGTCCAGCTTGAAGAGCTTTTGTATCATATTCTTTGACTTGTTGTTGATCTTTAATTGGTGAAACTTTTGAAGTGTATGAAAGTCCTCCAAGAGGTGCTTGAAGAGCTTTTGTATATGATTGTAAATCAACTTTGTCTCTATCAACTTTAGATAAAGCTAGATACTTATCTTGTGAAATATCTGGTCTTCCTGGTATTGAACCTTGAGGACCACTTGGAACTTGATTTGGTAATCCACCACCAACTTCAATTCCGCTTAAATCACCTTCTTGGGGTGAACTAGGTATAAGTGGTTTGGAACCTGGAAAAGGTGAGTTTGGATTTGAAGAACCACCTTCTTTAGAACCTTTATTAGGATCATTTTTGTCATTTTTTGGATTTGCTTGACCAGTGCCAATTGGTGATTGAACACATGAAGCAGCGATAAGAACACTTGGTAAACTTAATACCAATAAAAAGGATTTTTTTCAGATTGTTTTTTTCATAAACCAACCTTTCTTTTACTGATTAATTCTATTATATTCTTTTCAAAAAAAAAAAAAAAAAAACGGGTTATATAAAAGCAAAGCTTTTAAAGATATAAAAAGGATATTTTAAAGATTTGATAAAATAAAAATACTATGGAAAATACAATGTATAAATCACTTTTGCAAATCAAGAACAAACACGATGAATTAGAAGAGCGATTAACTAATCCTCAAATTGTAAGCGACATTAAAATGTATACACAAATCTCAAAAGAGATTAATTTAATTAAAGATATTGTCGTTTCTTTTGAAGAATACTTACAAGCTGAAAATAATCTTAAAACAGCTAAAGAAATGCTCTTAGAAAAAGATCCTGAACTAGTAGCTTTAGCTAAGGTTGAAATTTCTGAATCTGAAGAAAAAATGGAGCAACTTGAGCAAGAATTAAAAATTTTAATTCTTCCAAAAGATGAAAATGATAATCGTGATGTTATTGTCGAAATCCGGGGAGCAGCAGGTGGAGATGAAGCCAATATTTTTGCTGGTGATTTATTCAGAATGTATTCCAAATATTGTGCTACAAACAATATGAAAGTCACTGTATTAGAAACTTCTCCGTCTGATTCGGGTGGTTTTTCACTTATCACTTTTGCAGTTAAAGGTGATAAACCATATTCAAAATTAAAATTTGAATCTGGTGCTCATCGGGTGCAAAGAGTCCCAACCACTGAAGCTAAAGGTCGAATTCACACATCAACAGCAACAGTGACTGTTATGCCAGAAATTGATGATGATATTGAAATTGAAATTAAAAGTGATGATTTAAGAATTGATGTTTTCCGTTCATCTGGTAATGGTGGTCAATCAGTTAATACCACTGATTCAGCGGTTCGTATCACCCATATTCCGACAAATATTGTCGTTTCTTGTCAAGAAGGAAAAAGTCAAATTCAAAACAAAGAAATTGCAATGCGAATCTTAAAATCAAAACTTTATGACCTTGAACTCAAGAAAAAACAAGAGGAAGAATCAGCATATCGTAAATTAGCTGGTTCGGGTGCACGGAGTGAAAAAATTCGTACCTATAACTACCCTCAAGATCGGGTAACTGATCATCGAATCTCATTTTCAACCTCACTAGGTCCGATTATGGAAGGAAAATTAAATTCAATTATTGATGCTTTATTAACTGAAGAACATAACGAAAAAATCAAAGAAGCTGGATTATAATTGTGCCAAGTAAAGAAGATTTATTGCTTGAAAAAAGAAGATATTCGCTTCCGTTACAAATAAGTGAAAAAGAGCAGAAAATGTTGGATTTAGGTTATCCAATTCAAAAAATTATCGGGTATGTTGACTTAGCAAATGTCAGAATTAATCTTGATCAAAATGTACTAATTCCACGTTATGAAACTGAGGAATTAGTTTTTTATGCTCTGGATTTAATCAAAAAACATCAATTTAAAAGTGTTTTGGATTTATGTTCAGGAAGTGGGTTTATTGGAATTGCTATAAAGAAAAATAATCCTAATTTATCTATTACTTGTGCAGATATTGATTCACAAGCAATCCTGTCTACTCAACAAAACGCTAAATTAAATCAAGTTAATGTTCAAGTGATTCAATCAGATTTATTCGAACATATTCACTCAAAATTTGATTTAATCATTTCTAACCCGCCTTATCTTTCTAGAGAAGAAAATATAGATGATAGTGTATTAAATTTTGAACCTCACTTAGCTTTATTTGCACCAGACAATGGTTTATTTTTTTATAAAAAAATACTCAAACAAGCTTTTGAGTATTTGAATAAAAATGGAATGATTATCTTTGAAATTAATCCTTTGCATATTGATTTTTGAATTCAAATGCAAGAACAATTTCACATTCAAATATTAAAAGATTTTAGTGGTAAATATCGTTTTGTTATTATTAAACTAAAAAATAGCATCTATTAAGATGCTATTGGGTTTTTAATTGGGTTTTTAGGTGCAGACAGTGCAGAAATGAGAGATTTAGGAAATGATAAAAGAATATCCTCAACTTTAATGCTTGTATTTTGTAATTTAGAAACATCAACTCCAAGTCATTTTAGTGATTTTAAATCTTCTGTTTTGAACTCGATTAATGCCTTATCTTTTATTGAAGGGTTATCATATTGTTCTAAAAGATTTTTAATAAAACTTGGTTGACTCTCTTGAGGAATATTTTTAATTGCTTGTATTCTCGATGCTATTTCTTCTTGACTTAATGATTTGTTTTTATCAACGAATTCAAGCAAAACATTCATTAGATTGCTTATTAAATCAGCAAATATTTTTTTAATTTCAAAATAAGAATTTTTTAACATTGAATTAGTAATTGTTTTTTCTAATACATTTTTATTTAAATTAATAAATAATGTCATAAGTTTTTCATTATATTTTTTAAAAGTTTCAATAATTGATTTAATTTTTGGATCTAATTGTTCTCCCAAAATTGGTGATGTGGTTAATGCTTCTAGACCAATTATTTGAATTTGCAATTTTGATAGGTATTCTTGTATTTTTTCTTGGTGAGTTTTTGCAAAATTCTCTAAAAAATCGCGGAATTCCTTCTTGATTTCTTCATTTTCTGGTGTTGTTTGGACAATTTTTTTATAGGAGGTTTGCTTGTCTGAACCTTCATGTTGAATCTTGTATTCAATAACTATATTGTTATTTTTATCTAATTCGACAGGTAAATATTGTGAATTTGCTTTAAAATCTAATTTGACTCATTCGTCTTTATCATTTTTAACAAAGAATTGATCTTTTTCATAAAATTCATGAATTTTATCTTTTTGGCTTCCTTTACGAATTTCTCCTATTTTAAAATTATTGGTAGAAGTAAAAAGTTCATTTAGTTGTGCCTTAAAAATAGGTTCAAAAATTTTCTTCAATTCTGGGCGTTTTTCAAAAAGCTTTTCGGGTCCTTTTGAAAAATCATATATTTCTATATCAACTGAATTATTAGTAGAATTTGGGTATAGATATAAACGAGTTAATAAGTCACCTTGGTATAAATCTTTAATAATCGATACAGGAATTTGACGTATTTGAAGCAAGCTATCTGATAAATCAATGTGATTACCTTCAATTACATCTGGTTTAACATCTCCTTTAATTATTTTTTGATTTATTGAGCATCCAACAGCAATTGAACTAAAAGCTCCGATAAATAATCCGCTGTACAAAATTTTGTTAAATCTTTTTTTCATTTGTAAATACTCCTTAGTATTTTGTCTAATTATACTAAAAATACCATAATATGTGGTATCTAGCAATTTTATTTAATTGAGTTTACTAATTTTATCAATTGCTTTTACAACTTCTTGTAAAGGGGTTGTGTAAAACAAAAGCATATCTAATGCTTTTATGTTTAATGAATTAATTTTCTGAGTATTTAATCCAAGTCATTTTTCAAATTCTGTGTTTGCTATTTTTAAATCATTAACTGTTTGTTCTTTGAGTTGAGAGTCATTATATTGAGATAAATAAGCTTGTATTTTACTAAAAAATGGAAGTCCTTGTAAAAAAGCATGATTTTGCTTTAATTTATCAATATTTTCTTTTTATTGAGTTAATCTTTGCTCTATTTCCTGAGTGGTTAAGTTTTTATTTTTTTCAATTGTTGCAAGACTATCTTCAAATGATGAATTAAGTAAATTAGAAAAATATCCTTTTATTTGAAAATATAAACTTAATAATAAAGAATTGGTTAAATTTCCAGCTAAAGATTTCTTTAAAAAATCTTGTAAGATAGTTAAAATGTTTTTTTGTATCTCTTTTCAAGACTTGAATAGTATGAGGATATAAATTAGACAATTCTTGAGAATTTGAATTATTGTTTTCAATTTCAATATACTCTTTAACATTGTTGTTAAATAATTTCAATTCTTCTAAAATCTCTTCTTTATTCGCATCAACAAATTCCCCGAATAAATCAGCAATTCCTTGTAAAACTTTACCTAAATCTCGAGTTGTTTGAATAGTTTGAGTATAGATTTTAGAATCTTGTTTTTGAATTTTATATTCAATAACAAGATTATTGTTTTGATCTACTTTAATAGGTAAGACTTGATTTTGTTTATTAAAATCTAATTGGACTCATTGTCCTAAATTATCTTGAACAAAAATCTTTTCTTTTTGATCTTGTCGGATAATTTTTCCTATTTTAAAACTGTTTATTTTGCTAAAGCTCGGGTTTAAGTTCAAAACATTTATTTAAAAAATAGAATTTAAAAGTCCATTATTACCAAGATACGATTTTAATTTATTTATAAAACTAGTATCCATTTTAATATCAAATGAACTTGTTACAGGATTTGGAGAAATCATTAATTGATTGATAAGTCCAGATTGGAATAAATCTTGAGCAATTCCTAAGGGTATCCGTTAATTTTAAATGTGGCTTTTAATAAATTGTTATGTTTACTTTGTTCTTGCACTTGTGAACAACTCATTGAAATTGTGCTAACAGTTGTAATAAAGATTGAACTATATAAGAATTTGGATTTTTTTATTTGTTTCTCCTTAATTATGTGAATTATAATGAAAAATGTATTTAAAAAACTTATCTGTAAATCAAAAATTTTCATTAAAAATGATTAGAATTTAGCTAAATTTAATAATTTAAAGCGTCTCAATATTCTAACATTCACATAAATTAAAAATTCTATCGAATATCCAAAGATAGAAATAAATCAACTGCTGAAAGTTGGAAATTATATGAAGATTTAATTTTGATGATTCAAATTTATAACTAATAGCAAATAAAAAACCGTTTATCCACGTTTAATGGGCATAAACGGTTTTTTAACCCTTGTAACTGGGAAACTCAAGATAAATTGTTTTAAACAATTCCTCGATCTCCAAGTCATCCATTTTTAAGCGATTCGAGTAAAACTCTAGTTCTAGTTTTAGGTTTATGATTATGGTCTATTTTTGTATTTCATGTTCTATAGTAAATATAAGCTAGTAATTGGTATTTCGAATAGGTTTTTTCTTTTGTTAAGTTTTCACCACCCATGGTATATTCTTTTCAAAAACCACCTTTATAACCTAATGATTCACGAACTCTAGTATTTAGACTAATGCGATGTCCATATTGTTTTCAAGCTGGATCTCATGCTTTATATTGCCCTAAAGACACAGCACTTTCAGTAGTCAAAGTTGTTCAATTTCAAAAGTTATTAAATCTTGTTAAGTGACCTATTAATCAAAGAAGTAGTGCGTGAACACGGTAGAGAGCTTTATAACCCTCGTTAAGTTTATAATTTTGTACCATTCATTTATTCGAAACAGCATCAGAATATATTTTCATATAAATTTGAGAAAAGAATGGAGCAATTAAACTAGCAACTCTGTTTTTAAGTGTAAAAATATTTCATGTATCAAAACTAAAACCTGGTGCAAAAGGTTTATTTCAAAAATAATTAGGATCTTTCCCTGTATTTGTACTTGAAGGTTTAGTTGTATTTGGTGTACTTGGAGAACTTGCAGACCCTTTTATAAGTTCTAAATCCAACATTCCATTTAAGAATTTGTAAATTCCAGTGACTCTATCTAGCGATGAAGAATCGAATAAGCGATTAATAAATTTAGTATAAACTTCTGGTCCAATATTTTTTGCCAATTTATCAAGATTAGATGAAAAATCTAATAATTTGGACATAAGAATGTTTTGATTATCACTACTTAACAGTGGTGATAGCACACCTGATATAATCGCTTTAGAAAATGCACTTGCTGGATTATTTACTTTGGTAAAATCAATACTTCTAATATTAGAAACAATTTTTCCAAAAATTGCATTTGTTAATATACCATCATTTGCAATGGTTTTTAAAATCCCACTCGCAAATTGTTTCATCATTGTTAAATCTGCTTTATTATTTAAATTGAAACTATACGATTTCATCATTTTGTGTAAAATCGCTCCCACTCCTTGAGCTAGATACGAGTTGTCTCTTCGAGCAATTTGTTCAAATCAAGTTTTTAAATTATCTTTAACAGTGATTTGATTGCTATGTTGAAGGAAGTAGTTAATTGCTTGTGGTCAACTGTTAAGTTTTTGGTATTCAGTATTATTGTTAATTGCACTATCAATGATTAATTTAAATAGATTTAAAATATTTTGGTTTCTAAGCATGCTAATGAGCATAGTATTAATGGTTGAAGCATCATAATCAACAATTGCAACTCCAATATTAAGCGTATTGAAAATAGATTCTAATTTTCCAGCACGATTCACTAGTGATTCGACAATTTTGTGAAGAGCATTCTTAATAATGTCTTTATTTTGACTAATAATTGGATCACCAATTATGCTTTTGAAGAAATTATATTCAGTTGGATTAACTGACCCTAAAATACCTTTAACTAATTTAGTAATTGAGCTAGCACTAAATTGGGTTTCAGTTTGAAGGAACTTAATTGTTCCGTCAATAAATTTATCAACATATCCGGTTCGAGTTAATAGCGGAATTAATTGATTTGCAACTAAATCAATTAATCTATTAATTTCAGGAGTAGTATTAATTTCAACAAATTTAAAGAATTTATTGAGCATAGATTTAATAGCACTCACTGAATCAGGAATTGAGAAAGTTTGAGTGATTAAATCTGTTAATCTTTGTTTAACGTATTGAACATTTAATTGAACATTAAAGTATTCTTTAAAAATCTCATTAAAACTATTCATTGCTTTAATTTTGCTTGGATTATCAACAATAAAGAAAACAATATCTCTAAAAATTTGACGTAATTGGTCTGAATGAGCAACATGGTTGATAATGTTGTTTAATAATGAAGTATCAAATAAATTATTTTGGATTCATTCAAGTGAATCTTGTGGAATTTGTTTAACAACTAAACTTCCAAAATCAATTGTTGTTGCAAAGTGATCAAAGACATTGGTAAGCATGGTTTTGAATTCATCTTTACTATTAGTTACTACATCTGAACGTGAAAATACTTTAAGTAAATTTAAGAGATTATCTCAAATATTTCCATTAGTTAATAGCGTTTTAAATTTATTAACTAAGAGTTGGAGAATTGGTGAAAAGTTTCCGGTAAATCCTTGCTTTTGAATTATTTCTACTGCTTTATCTATAACATCAGTAAACAAATCGTACTCTTCGTTTAGTACTAATACACTATCAAGTAATGAGACAACTAATTGATCTGGTTGAGCAATGTTATTGAATAATCATGCTAAATTATTGTCTTTAAGTGATTTAACCACTATCTTAGCTAAAGTGTTTTTAATTACCTGATTTCCTAAAAGCATTGGAATGGCATTTTTAAGGTTTTGTTTAATTAAATCAATTGAATCATTGTTGGTAACAATGTTTTTGACTAGTTCATTGTATGAATTAGCATTACCAATTTTTGGAGCATGATCTAGTACTTGATTTGTCACTAAACTTAATACATTTTGAACTGGATTAATACCCAACAATTGTGAAGTGCTATTAGCAATTTGCTCGCTAGTAAGCTCATAAGGAGCTAATTTTCCATCTAAATTCAACTTGCTCAATAAAGTATTAATTTCTTTTGAATGACTTGAAGCTCAATAAATTAGTGAAGCAATTAAGTTTCTGTATTGTTCTTTTTGATTTTGCAGATATTGTGAATTTAAAATCACTTTTAATAGCTCAAAATGTGATTGAGCAAGGATTTTGATTAGTTCAATTGGAGCTTGAGTGCTAAATTCTTCCAGGGTTTGTGATGTGGTTAAAACTTCAAAAATCTTGTCATAAACCGGTTCATATATGTTTGCTGATTTGAGAATTTGAACAAGATTTTGTAAAGTAGCTTTGGTGAATTCAAATTTATTAAAGCTACTTACAGACACATTATATTGGTCTAAAAGATTATTTAAAGCACTTGAACTTAGTGTATGCATAAATGTATCTTTAAGTAAGGCATCAATAAATGAGTTTCCTTGCTCTTTGAGTTTGTTCAAAATGTCTGGTTTCTTAATAATTTCAAACACCATTGCTAATGGATTATTGGTTTTTAATAATCAATTAGTATCTTTAATTAGCTGTGGTATAGACACCTTAACTATTTCGGCAATTGAAGGGTATTTGAGTACAGATTTAATTAAGTCATTTAAATTATCTTTTGTTACATATTTGAAAATATTTTGATTAATATCTAAAGCATTAATGCTTGGTTTGATTAAATCAGCAATAATTCCTTTTTGATTTAATCCATTGGTTAATTCCACTAAAGTTTTAATTAAACCTGATTGATTTGAATTGATAAAGCTCAATGACAATATTTTATCAGCAAATCCTTTTGGATTGTTAAGGATATTGGTTTTAACAATTTGTATAATTGCCGGAGCAATTTTGCTAATTTCTTGAGCTGGATTGGTTTTGAAACTACTTGATTTGAGAATTTCAAAAACTTTATCTAAAATTGGTTCAACTAGGTTAATCGCACTAATTAACTGATCAAAATTGCTGGTTAAATTAGTTAAAAATGCACTAATTTCAGGATCATCAACATTGGTTTGATAGGTTTTGAGAGTGGTTTTTAAAAACTCTAAAATAACATTTTTAATTTCTTGAGTAGAAATTAAATCTTTAATTAATCCTCTTAATCCAGTTTCAAGATTTGCAATATTAACAATTTCAAAAGTTTTATTGATAATGTCAGCATATGATTGCACGCTTGAATATTGGTTAAATTGATCTAATGAGTTTCTAATGATACTATTTAAAACAGTTCTAAAGTTGGTATTTGAATGAATAAATTGAATTAATTTTTTAAATGCATCTAGTGGGATGTATTTAGTAATTTCGTTTTTAATTGGATCAGTTAAAGCACTTTCAATTAAATTAACAAAATCTTGTGAATTAAGATTTTTAAAAACATTATCAAAGATGGTTAATAAATCAGCTTTGTTTTTGTTAAGTAATTTAGAATTTGCTAATTCTCGAACCATTGTTGTTACTTTAGTTTCCGAATCTTGTGCAAATGATTTTTTAAGCCCTTTAAACACCGAAGCAAAAATACTTGATACATCATCAAAATTCAATCCATTATCTTTAAAAAAGCTAACTACCGATTCAAAGATAATTGAACTAATCCCTAATTGATGATCAAAGATATCAAACACTTCCAATATATTAGTTACTAAACTATTTTTATCACTAATACCTTTAAAGAATTTTTCGGCTTGAGAGTCATTTAAAGCACTGGTAATAATTTTAGAAAGAGTATTCTTAAATTGAGTATTGTTTACTGCTAGGTTGATTAAATTAATAAAATGATCTTTAATTGAAGCAACAAAATCTTTTTGAGCAAACATAATTTGTACTAATTCACTATATGATGAAGCATTAGTAAAAAGATTGTGGTGATCAATGAAATAATTAATAGCTTTATTGACTATTTCTTTAGCATTATTATCACTTAAAATAGTTATAATTCTAGTTTTTAAATTTGTGCTAGTTTCACCAATTTTTTGAGCAATTGCATCTAATGGAATTAAATTAATTGCTTTATTAAGATTCTCAGCTATGTAGTATTTATCAAGTAAGAATTTTAAAATCGACTTAATTGATGCTTTATTAGATTCTTGCAATAAAGTTGAATCAATTAATGATTTTACAATTTTAAAGTCTTGAATATTTAAAGCTCCATAAATTGAAGGAATAAAGGCTTTAAATGCTTGTTCTAATGAACTAGCGGTTTGAGCTTTTTGATCAAAAGTACTAATTAATTGATTAACAATTGTGCTTTGCGAATCTTTATTATTAAATTCTTGAATAAAGTCTCTAATTCCTGAAGCTAAAGCTAAATTAATATTTTGCTTATATCCTTGTTCACTTAATAAAGTATTAATTGCTTTTAAAATCACTTTATCAAGTGTGCTTGAATCTATTGCTTTATTAACTAGCATTTCTAATTGCATTTTTTGTGAATTTAAGATGCTTGAGTCTTTAATAACTTTGAAAATAAAGTCTTTAAAGTTGCTTAAAGATTGTACTCAAGTATTATTGTTAACTAGATAATTGACGATAAATGCAACAATTTCTTGAACATTTTCAACAGTGATTAATTCTTTAGCAAGTTCTTTTAAAGCTTCTTTGTCAATGTAAGCTACATAATTTCCTTGAAGAGCACTAATTTCATCAACAACATAATTAGTGATAGTTCCTTGTTTAATTAATTTATTAATAATACTAATTAAAATTGCTTGAATTACATCTTTATTGTTTGTAAAAATACTTGAAGAAATAATTGCATTAACAAAATTTTGTGAATTTTCTTGGAACTTATTAAGAACAACATTTGTTAATGGAGTAATTAATTGCTCGTTAATTTGTGGATTTGTTGATGTAGCAAAGGTTGTAATGCCATTAAATAATTCATTAATTAATGAATCATAAATTCCCAGTGAATTAAGTAATGAAACAATATTTTGACTGACATCACCTGCAAATTGATTAAGTGCACTTGGATTAAGGTTTGATACTTGGATTGTTTGACTTAATGCACTTGTAAGAGTGATTTTAGCAATATCTTTGAGTTTTGGATCTGAATTATAAGTGTTGACAAATTCTTTAAAGGCTTCTTTACCTTTGTTTGCAACATCTAATTTACTTAAAAGTAATTTAAGTAATTCATTAAAAGTATGGGCTTGCTTAATTGAGTTTTTATCTTTTAGCAGTTCAGATACTCCACCAATAATAAACTCTTTAAATTTAGGTAATTCAAATAGTTTTTGAATAAAGTAACTTAAATTATCATTTGAAATATACTTATTGATTTGAGTTTTTAGTTGGCTAGGAATAATTGAAATTAATGTATTAATAAAGTCTGGTTGATCTTTAATTCTTTTAAAGATATTTTCAAAAATTTGTTTGATTTGAGCTTGATGTTTTGGTAATAAACGTTCAAAAGCAATATGAATAAGTTTAATAATAGTACTTTGTAAATTATTTGTTTCAAATAAAGGAGCAAATTGGTTAATTAAGTGTTTAATAAGATCATTAATTGAGTTTGCATTTGAATCTTGAGCAAATTCGAGTAAAGCTTGAAAACTTTTTTCTAGTACTGAAAATTGTGCTTGAAGATCATCAAACAATCCTAATACTGAAGCAAATAATTCTTGTGGATTTGAAACTTGATCAAAAATTCAGCTGTATGATGAATTTTGAATTTTTGCATTAATAATAGTTGCTAAAATGTTTTGAATGTTGCTATTTTGTAAGCTCTTTTGAACTAAAGCAAGTAAATGAGTTTTTGAAGCTTGTAAAAAGTCAGTGTTTTTAATTGCTTTAATCCCTAATTCAAGATGGTCATTAGCACTTGCGTATTGATTTGCATGATCAACAAACGAAGGAACTAATGCTTGAACAGTTTGAATGAAATCATTATCTTTAAGAATTATTTTAGCAAAATTATTTAAATTGTTAACTTGAGTTGAACTTAAATTTAAGCTTGCGACTATGCTAGTTAAATCTAATTTATCAACTAATTTAGTATATAAATCTTTTTTACTAAATTGTTCAATGAAATTAAGCAGTACAAGTTTGAATGTATCAGTATCTTGTGTAAATAAATCGCTTGCAAGTAAATGTTTAACTAAATCAAAACTATTAAAATCAAATGATGAAGTAATAGCGCTTGGAAGGTTTTGTAAGATTGAATCAACATCTTTGTGCTGGTTAATTAATCCAAAGATATTATTAATTAATTTTTCCAGTGAACCAGTTTGTTCAAGATATGGAATTAATGAATCTAATATATTGCGAGCAACAATAGTTAAATTATCAAGATTAAAATTAAATCCATTATCACTAGCAAATTTGTGAGCTAGTTTAGCTAAAGTAACATTGAGTTTGTTGTTTTGAATAAACTCTTTGAATAAAGGAGCAAAATTTTGCTTAATTCCATCGATAAATGAAGGAATTTGTAAAAATGAATTAATTAGTGCTTTAGGAGAATCTAAATGATTAATTCAATCATCATTAGTTATTAATGAATCAATTGCAGAGTATAAAAATTGTTTTACACTATCGCTTCGAATCATGCTTAGTAATAAATCGCCAATTTCTTCAGCATCTACATATTTATTTGCCGGTGCTTGAAGTAAATATGGAATTAAAGTATCTTTGATTAGCTTATCAAAAACATTATTTTCTAAAACAATTCCATAAATTGCTTTTATTAAATCTGCTAAAGCTGGTTTGTTGTTTGCAAAGATTGATAAATTGAAGATTTTGTTAATAAATTCTTTTGGTTGGTTAGTCACTTTTTGTGCAAAAATTTCTCCAAGTGCTTTGGGAATGGTTTTAAGTACATCAAGTGGTTGAGCATTGCTTTTGGCAAGATTGATTTTTTCAAAAAGTTTATCAATAAGTGGATCGAGTAATCCTAACTGATCAATAATTTGTTTGAATTGACTTGAAAATTCATTAATAAATTTAGTGTTATGCGAATTGGTTGGGTCTAATTTTAAGTATTTATATAATTCAATTAAAATGGTTTTAAGAAGTGGAACAAAATCTTTTTGGCCAATTAATGAGCTTAAAAGATTTTTAGCATTGTTTTTGATATTATCAAAATTAATAGTGCTAATAATTTTAGAAATTAAATCATTAAGTGAATTAGCGTTTTGTAATGACTGATATGAAGTTAAAACACCATTAACGATTTCTTTGAAAATATTTTTTGTATCATCTAAGGAAACAATTAAATTAATTAAAGTTTCAAATCTTTTATCTGTAATTGAATTATCAATAAAGACTTGGGTTTCTCTAGGTAAAAGACCTAGCACAAAAGAACCTACATTTAATTGTGGTAATTTTTCAATAACATTATTTAAAAGTGTTTGGAAATAGTTTTGATTTTCTCTTAAAAATTGTGAATTGGTTATATTGTTAATTAATTCAATGATTTTACTAAATCCAGATGGGCCTGAAAAATCAAAGGTTTTTTCAAAAGCATTTTGAAGTGAGAGGTTAAAAATATCTCCAAAATTTGATAATCCATATTCGTATGCATTATCAAGAAGATTGCTAATAAGATTATTAATAAATGAAGTGATTAATGGATTGTCTTTGGTAAAAGTAATCAAATCACCAACAACTTTAGCACTTTGTTCAGCGGTTAATCCTTTATCTAATGAGTTTTTAACTAAAAAGTTATGTAATGTATTTGAAATAACTTTTTTAATTAATGGGTTACCAAGATTGTTGTTTAATAAGTTTGTTAATGGTTCTTTTAATTCTAAAACTAAACTTTGTTTATAAGCTAATTGATCGATAAAATCATTGTAACTTGATGAATTTGATAAAGTTTGGGAATTATCAATAACGTGATTAAATAACTTTTTAATGATTTCTAGGACTTGATTATTACCAAATAAAAACTCAGTAATAGAAACAACATCATCATTAGTAAAAATCTTTTGAGCAACTAAACTATTTAAACCTATATCACCTAAAAATGTAGCTTTTTGGTCTGAAGTACTTAATTTAGTCACTAATTCATCAAAAAGATTTTTGATATTTTCTCTTTGTGAATTCACTAATTTAGAACCAAGAATTGCATTGAGTAAAAGGGGTGAATTTTCAAGGTTTAAAGCATTAATTACTGCTTGTTTGAGTGCATTTGGAATTTGCTCAAAGTTTTTAGTGGTTGCTAAAACATCAAAAATTGCATCAAGTAAACCCTCTTTAAGATGGTCTTTATTTAAAACTTCTTTTAAAAATTCTCCAAACCCAGATCCAAGAGCTTGTAATTTAGCTGGTTCAAGGGTTACTGAGTATTTTTCTAATAAAGTATTAATTGATTTAACAAAGCTTTTTTCAAGTGAAACAACACTTAAAGTATCATCGATTAGATGACTTAACGAATCTCTAAAAGCAAGCTTAAGTTTTGGATCTTGTAATAAAGCAAAGAATAATTCACTAAAGCTTTTTATTCCGGTTTGTCAAACTGGATTTTGAACAATATAATCAATTGCACTTAAAATTACTTCTTTAAATCCATTGGTTTTGATTAGCTTGTAAATAAAATCGGTCACTTCATTTTTATCAAGGTATTTCCCAAGATCTCCTTGACTGAATTTTGGAAGCAAGAATTTAATTAATGATTTAGAAATTAAATTTGCAGGATTTCATTTATCTCAAAGTTTGTTAATAACCTGGATGATTACTTGTTTTGAATTTTGAGAATTTACCACTGGTAAATTCATCAATCCTTTAACAAAACCAAAAGTATCTTTACTTAATTTTTTAGTAATTAGTTCAATAATTTGGGTTGGAATAGCTTTGAGAGTTTCAATCGAATTAGGAACAGTTTGAGCTTGTTTAATGGTTTTAAAAGTTAAATCAATAATTTTCTCGGTTAATCCTAAATGATCTAATAGTGATTTAATTGAATTAGAAACATCATTAGCAAATTGAAAGACCTTAACGTCAGTAGTGTCTAGTCCTAATTGTCCAAATGTATTAAGTAGTAAATTAGAAATAATCTTAGCAAACTCACCTGAGTTTAATAGTTGATTAATAATTGTTTTAATATTGTTTTGGACTAAGTCTAAGTCAAGTGATTTTAAGATTTTTTGGACTAAGTCATCAAAAGTGGTAAAGTCAGCGTAATTTTCAGCATTATCCACTAAACTTGCAACAATACTATTAACAATTTCTTTAGTTTTATCTAAATTAAAGACATATCTAATTAAAAGATGAACATTTTCTTTTCCACCATATTGATAAATTTGTTCAGTGATTTCGCTTGGGAGGGCACTAATAATTAAGCTTGGCAATCATTCTTGATTTGAATTTAAAACATTTTTTACTAATTGTTTAATTAATGGTTTATTTTGAGTTACTAAATTAGATTTGAATAAACTTTTAAACAAGCTAACTAATTTAGAATTATCATCACTGAAATTAAATAAAGTGCCAAAAACATTGCTAAAAGCTGATTTTAGTACACCATCTAAATTAGTGTTTGGATTGTCTTTTAAATCATCTAAAACACCTTTGATAATTTCTTTGAGTAAGTTATCATCAAGCAATGAACTACTTGCAAAATGTAAAAAATCTTTGATAAATTTACTAGTTTGGGTTTTAGTTATCTTGTCATTTAATTGATTATCAACTAAATATTGGTAAAAAATATCTACAAAAAGTTCTTGCATTTGTGGATCATCGAGAATATATCCTGCAATTTTTGAAATCGAATTTGATAGAGCTTCAAAATCTTGTTCATCTTTTAAAAAGGCTAATAAAACATCTTTATAGGTTTGAACATTTTCAAAATTCTCCGAACGATTGATAAAAATGTTTGCAACCACTTTGAGTAAATCAACAAGATTTTCATCTGATAAAATTTTAACCAAAATTGATTTGATTGATGAAACATTTAAATTCCCTTGGGTAATTGAGGAGAATTTTGAAGCTAAAAAATCAACAATTTGATCTTGGTAGGTTTTTAACCCACTTGATAAAAGAGTTTGCACAATTTCGTTCAAACGGTCTTTATTCTCTTTGATAAAATCGCTTTTAGCAATCACTTGAATTAACTTAGTAATATTAGTTTCGTTTAAAAAAGTTGATAGTAATAGTTTTGGAACATCGTCTAAAGTTAATGTCCCTTTTTCTTTTAGTTCACGTAATTGAACTTGTAAATTGTAAAAGCTATCTTGAATTCCTTTTGATGTAAGTAAATCACCAAAAATATTAATTAAATCAGCAACTCTTTCACCAAAATATTTTTCATTTCTTAATGGATTAATTTGATTTTCAAATGAACTGATTTTATCTAAGAATGAATCTGTAGAACTTCCTAAAGCTTGTTCTTGGGTTTGGTTTGGTTCAATTTGAGCTTCAAGTGTATCTGAATCGCTATTTAAAAATTCTTTGTTAAAATCATAATTTTCATAATTTTGAATCCCGAATTTATTAGTGGTAAGTTTTAAATAAAGATCCATAGCCATTTTTTTGTACCCTAAGGTATTTGGGTGAATGTCAATTAAAATGGTCGAAAGTTTATTGGTGTGTTCAGATCAATATTGTGAATTGTATAAATCCACATAATTAATTGAACCAAATCTAGCCGCTGATTTTAGGGTTGAATTTAAAATTCCAATTAAATAGTCCAGTGGAGAAATGCTAATTGGTAAACTTCCAAATAATTGTTTTATATATTTATCAATAACATTTTTTAAACCTAATAATGGAGCTGGATAACTCACAATGTTAATATTAGCATGAGGTGCTAGCACCTTAATATTAGCAATTAAAGTATTAATTCTTTGGCTAATTTCAAGTAAAGTTTTTCCTAAAACATCATTAACAAATTTAATTAATTCACCATATGAAGGTTTTTTGGAAATTAATGTTTTAAAAATGTCAGTAAGATTATAGTTTTGAATATTTTTAGCTATTAATTCGAAAAAGTCATTAGCTCCTAAGGTAAAAGTAACTAAATTAGCCTTAGCTAATCTATTTTTAAAATCATTTATTACATTTGAAAAACTTGAACTATAAGCATTGTTAAAAAATTCAGATTGATTATTGCTTTTGTAATCAACTCCTAAAAATTTTAATCAATCAAGAATAGTTGTCCCTGAATAAGCAAAGTTTTTGAATTCATTAACACGATCTGAGTGGTCTAATATTCGAGCTAAAAAAGCAGGATAAGAAGCTCCTGTGATGTTTCCACTTAATGTTTTTTCTCCTTGATAATCCTGTGGAAGTGTTCCGTCAAATCCAGCTGTAATTGAATCACCAAAAGCAACATAATTAATTTTTTCGTTCTCTTTAATGTAGTTTTTTGAAACAATTTTACTTGAATTTGATTCCACTGGATCAGTGAAAGTTTCAGGAATAAAACTTGGATTATTATTCGAAGGCAATGCCGGTGTTTCAATTCCAGGTACACCTGGTTGATTTCCTGGTTGTTCAGTAGTTAAAGAAATCCCAGGATCTTCTTTTTGAATTGGTGTTGAAGAACCGGGAGCACTACATGAAGCTACATAAGCAGAAGATAATGAAAGTAAGGACATTCCAATAACAAGATTTCTTTTTTTAGACATAAAACTCTCCTTGGTGTAATACTATAAGTATTACAAATTTGATATTAGTCATTAAATAATATAGATATTATACTAAAACTTACAAAAATAAAAACTTACCTATAATTATCAAAAAACAAAGATGCAAAATTTTAGATTTTGAATTAAATTGAGAAAAAATAAATTATTGTGTGCTTAGCTTGTGATTGAATGTTTTAAGAAAATAGCACCAACAGGTGAGCTTTTTGCATTATAATTTAAATAACTTTGCTTGCACATTTTAAGGAGAAAGATGAAAAGATTAGTTAGTGGAATTAAACCCACTGGAGAATTAACTTTAGGAAATTACATTGGAGCAATTGCTAATTTTATTAAACTTCAAGATGAGTATGAATCATACTTTTTTGTTGCAGATATGCACGCTTTAACTACAGGAACTGTAAATCCAGTTGAACTTGAACAAGCTCGTAAAAGCACGATTGCACTTTACTTAGCTTGTGGTTTAGATCCTCAAAAAGCTATTATTTTTTACCAATCATCAATTTTAGAACACACTCAAATGATGTGATTATGTAACTCAGAAACAACTGTGGGTGAGCTTGAAAGAATGACCCAATTTAAAGATAAATCACAAAAGCTAACCCAAGGAAACGGAACTATGAAAATTCCAAGTAACTTGTTAATGTACCCAGTACTTATGGCAGCTGATATTTTACTTTATAACCCAGAAATTGTACCTGTTGGTGAAGACCAGGTTCAACACATTGAGCTCACTCGCAACATTGCTGAGCGTTTAAATCGAAAATATAAATTAGATATGAATATTCCTGAAGGATTTATTCCACAAATTGGTTCACGGATTAAATCTCTTACCGATCCAACTACCAAAATGTCTAAAAGCGAAAAGAGTACCAAAGGAACCATTTATTTACTCGAAGATCCTGAGCAAGCTTACAAGAAAATCCTTAAAGCAGTCACTGATTCAGAAGGAAAAGTTTATATTTCAAATGATAAACCTGGAGTGTTAAACCTACTTACAATTTATGCTTCATTAAACAATATGAGTATTGATCAAGCTCAAGAACATTTTAAAGACGCAAATTACAAAGAATTCAAAGAAGCAGTTGCTCAAAGTGTTAAAGAACTATTAATTAATATTCAAACTAAATACCACCAAGCACTAAAAAACGTAGATCAAATTGCTGAACAAGGGAGAATTAAGGCTCAAAAAATAGCTCAAAACACTATTAATAAAATTCAAACACATATGGGTCTTTATGGAGACAAAAATGAAAGCAAATAAGGAACTCAATCATACAACTAGTCACCTTTTAGGTGCAGCTGTTGAAAAATTATATCCACATGTTAAGCTAGGATTTGGTCCTGCAACAACAGAAGGTTTTTATTATGATTTTGAATTTGAAAATCCATTGAGCGATACAGAACTAAACAAAATTGAAAAAATGATGAAAAAACTTGCATCACGTAATTTAATTATGCAAGAAGTCTCAATTGATGAATATTCTTTTGAAAATAAACCTTATAAACAAGAGCTTTATAACGAATTAAAACAAGCAAATAAAAAGATTACTTTTTATGGTCTTGTTGATCCTCTAAATAATGAAAAAATATTCATTGACTTATGTGCAGGTGGACATGTTGAAAGTACTAAAAACATTAAAAACTTTAAATTAACCTCTCTTGCAGGTGCTTATTGGAGAGGTAATTCAGATAATATCCAATTAACTAGAATTTATGGGACTAGTTGAGAAACTAAAGATGAACTTGACCAATATTTAGCAATACTAAAAGATCGTAAAGAACGTGATCACCGTAAAATCGGGAAAGAACTTAATCTCTTCACTTTCCACCCGTTTGCAGGTCAAGGACTCCCTATTTGGCTTGAAGATGGAATGTACATTCATAATGAAATTAAAAATTTAATTTTAAAAATGGATCGTAAATATGGAATGAGAGAAGTTCTAACACCTCACTTTGGTGAAGAGCACTTGTACCAAACATCTGGTCACTTAGCTCATTATAAAGACGATATGTTCAAACCAATAATTGCCGAGAACCAAAAGCTTTACCCACGTCCAATGACTTGTCCTCACCATGTTCTTTGTTATAATCATCAAAAAAGATCTTATCGTGACCTTCCTCTACGTTTTTCCGAACAATCACAACTTTATCGCTATGAAAAATCAGGAGCACTGACTGGATTAGAGAGAGTTCGTGGAATGCTCTTAACTGAAGGACACTTATTTGTTCGTAAAGATCAAATTGCCTCAGAATTTAAATACATGTATCAATTAATTAAAGAAACTCTGGATATTTTCAAAATTAAAATTGACTATATTTCGCTTTCACTTAGAGATAAAGAAAATAAAGAGAAATATTATGATGACGATGCAATGTGAGATCAAGCCGAAGAGCAATTACGGGCTGTATTAAATGAACTAGGAGTTAATTACCAAGAAAAAATAGGTGAGGCCGCCTTTTATGGTCCTAAAATGGATATTCAAATTTTTACTGCTTTAGGTCATGAAATTACCGTTTCTACTTTACAATTGGACTTTTTACTCCCTGAACGTTTTGAAATTACTTTTACAAATGCTCAAGGTAAAGAAGAAATGCCAATTTTAATTCACCGTGGTTTAATTGGAACATATGAACGTTTTGTAGCTATTTTACTGGAACAAAGTAAAGGTGTACTTCCGTTTTGACTTGCCCCAAAACAAATCACTGTTATCCCAGTTAACATGGAGCATGATTTTGAATACGCTCAACAAGTTAATGAAAAATTATACGCACTCGGATTTAGAAGTAAAATCGATTCACGTGATGAACGTATAAATAAAAAAATACGTGAAGCTCAAATGTCTAAATCTAAATTCCAAGTTATTTTAGGAAAAAACGAAAAGGAAAACAACACTGTTTCGTTTCGTAAGTATGGAGAAAATACCACCCAAACAATGAGTTTTGAGCTCTTTGTTCAAATGCTTAACAAATTAAAAAATAATTATGAATAATTCTAAAAGTGCAATCTTTATTAAATGAACTTTATGAATACTTTTGATTTTAAATTTAACAATTTTAATTGTAATCACTCGTTCAATTAGTGGAATAAATATTTATTATCCACCTTATATCAAATTAATTGTAACTTTAATTACAATGCTAATATGAGC
Source organism: Mycoplasma sp. 3686h (assembly GCF_056781225.1). Lineage (NCBI taxonomy): Bacteria > Bacillati > Mycoplasmatota > Mollicutes > Mycoplasmatales > Mycoplasmataceae > Mycoplasma > Mycoplasma sp. 3686h. The sequence continues at coordinate 759,126 of NZ_CM165562.1, forward strand.
GATTATTAGTATTGTAATGATTGTATATAAAATCTCTAAAATCAGCTTTCATTATATGATTATGTTTGTAATAGGGGTTACTCTAGCATTAAGTTGAATTCCACTTTATAATAGTCAAACTAAATCATTTACATGAATTTATTTTTCTGGAGATATTTTTGTAATTTCCACAATTTTAGCGATAAATTATTTTTTAAACATTATTTTTGTTAGACGAAAATTAATTTTATTTTTAAGAAGATGCCTAAAAGTAAAATAGGTGTCTTTTTATTAATTTATAATTATAATTATGAAAAACAAAATGGATGATCATCTCGTTTTTGAGCTATATATACTTTGAAAAAGATTGGATAAGAAAATTAAGGAAGATTTTACAAGAGGAATAAATATTCCTGAATATATAACCGAAAAGCTTTGTTGCATTATTAATGACTATAAACACAAAACTAAAAAAGACGGAAGTGCAGATGCTATAGATAAAAATGGAAAAAGAGTGCAAATAAAAGCAACAAGCAATTTTAATAATGATTTGACTAGTTTCGGGCCTAAATCACAATTTGAGATTTTAGAATTTGTTAGATTAGATTATGAAAATGACATATTTTATTTCTACAGAATTAACGTGTCAACACTTGAGCATATTAAAGTTAATAATTCAGAAACATTTAATGATCAACGCTCTCAAAAAAGAAGACCTAGGTTTTCGATAATTAATAAAATATTAATTCCATATAAAATTGAGCACTACGCTAGTGTAAATATGAAAACAAGGGGAATATCAAAAATTAAGGAGTAATTATGAAAAATTTAATTTGTGCTAGTTTATTCGCTGGTGTTGGTGGTATTGATTTGGGTTTTCGTGAGCTTTGTTCCACTATATATGCTAATGAATATAATCAAAAACCTGCACAAACTTTTGAGAAGAATTTTAATTTAAAGGTAGACGTACGTAATATTAGAGACGTTTCTAGTGATCAAATTCCTGATTTTGATATTTTATTAGCAGGTTTTCCTTGTCAAGCTTTTTCTATAGCTGGTTATAGACAAGGTTTTAACGATGAAAAAGGAAGAGGAAATTTATTCTTTGAAATTGAACGGATTATTAAGGATAAAAATCCTTCAATTGTCTTTTTGGAAAATGTTAAAAATCTTGTGACACATGATAAAGGCAATACTTTTAAAATAATTTTATCTAAATTAGAACAAGCTGGTTATTATGTAAAGTATAAGGTTTTAAACACCATGGAATACGGGAATACCCCACAAAACCGTGAAAGAATTTATATTGTGGGTTTTAAAAATCAAAAACATTATAATAAATTTGATTTTCCTTGTAAAATAACTTTAACCACATTTATCGAGGATATTGTGGACTTTAATAATGAAGTGGATTTAAAATATTACTATACAAAAGATAATTTTAAACACTTTGAACTTTTATCAAAAGAAGTGATTAGTGAAAAGAGCATTTATCAATGACGCAGAAAATACGTAAGAGAAAATAAATCCAATGTTTGTCCTACATTAACAGCAAATTGTGGAACTGGAGGTCATAATGTTCCAATTGTCTATACAAAGTTTGGAATTAGAAAATTAACTCCCCGAGAATGCTTTAAATTTCAAGGCTTTGATGATAATTTTAAACTTCCCGATCAAGCAAATTCCCACCTATATAAGCAAGTTGGAAATAGTGTCTCAGTGAGCGTGATTAAAAGAATAGCAGAGCAAATTTCTAAAGCGATTAGTTAAAGCAAGTATTTCTTGCTTTTTTTGCTCATTTTTTCTAAAAATATAATAACTGGAAATTTTGTGAAAATTCTTGCTATATATATATATATATATATAATTTAAATAAATCTTTTATATTCATTTTATGAGTGTAAAAGCATTAAATTATATATAGAGGTATATTGTGACAAACTCAAAAAAAGCTCTGATTTCCTTAAGTGTGACAGCGGGGACAACTGGTGCTGCTGCTCTAGTATCTATCGGTGTATTATCATCATTACACGCAAAATATGAAGTTCCACGAAAACAAACTTATTATTTCATTGAACTTTTAAATCAAATCAATAAATCACAAGATGCGTTAAAATCGCTAACGCAAGAACAAAAAAATAGCGAAAAAATCAAATCCCTTTCTCTAGAAATTGATTATGCAAATCAACTTTTGGCCAATGAGAATTCCAGTGTTGCTTTAATGCTTGAACAAAGAAATAAACTCAAAAAAGAAACTCCAAAAGCGCTTTTAAGCGTAGTTAGTGACCTAGAACAAGAAAGAAAACTTGTTAATGAATATTCTTCATTAGTTAAAGTAGTTGATTTTCAAAATGCTATTGAGAATTCAAAAAATGCAGTGTTAGCTCAATTATCATCTCAGTCTAATAAAGATAAAGCTTTAAATTCTTTCTTTAAGACGGTCGATCCACTAATTTCACAAGAAAATGAATTTGTTATTGGTTTGGAAACTAAAATTTGAACCAATCACACTCAATTAATTAGAAATAGTTCGACTCAATTTAGTGCACAAGAAAAAAGTGCTCTTTTATCCACTATTGATCAAATCTTAAATTTAATCAATCAACCAAGGTTCTCACGTGATGCTTTAGTCGAATACGAAAAAGTTTATGACCAAATGGTTGAAAAACTTTCTTTAGTCAAAGAACAAGAAAATAAAGCACTAAAAACATTCTTAGAAAATGTACTTAGAGTAAGAAAATCAATCAATGATTTAAACATTGATAATCAAATTAAAAACAATTTCTTGCAATATATTGATAATTATAAAAACATTGCATTCAATCCAACACCAACTCTTGCACTTGATAAAAGTTCAGAAATTCAATATTTAAATACTTTAGTTAATATTCAATTAGATACTTTAATTAAAGAAAATCCAAACATTAATAAACTACTTGAAACTTTATCGCAAGACTTACAAACTTTAAAATTAGTTTCTTCAGATACAAAAATTCAACAATTAGTTGATTTACAAGCTCAAAAAATTGCTCAAAGACCTAAACATAGTCATATTGAGGTTTTAAATGCTATTGCTCAAGTAAGTAATTTAACAAGTAGTGTAAAAAATATTGAAAAATTGATAAGTGCTATTAAAAATCAAATTAATCAATATTCAAACGATAAAAGTTTATCTCAAGTTGATGCTCAAGCTTTTAATGCACAATTAAACGATATTATTAGTTCAAATCTCAATGGAATTGAAGAATATTTAAACAAACTAAATCGATTACATAATGATATTTACGATAATGTCTTGTTAGGTTCAGTCTTTAAAAATTCACTTACAAAGCTTAACGATCAAATTCTCGAATCAATTGATAAAGGGTTGGGAGTTGATAAAAAAACACTAACTCAAATGTCATTAGATATAACTAAGGTTTTAAATTCAAATCCTTCAGTTAAAGAATTAAACGATACTTTAAGGGTAAAAATTAACCAATTAAGAGAAATTAATCGGATTGAATTAAAAAATTGATACGATTCAACTGTTTCAGTTTTAGCTGATAATAATGAAATTGATGAAAAAATTAAGAACAAGCTTAAGTTTTTAAATTCTCGTGCAATTGAACTTATCCCTTTAGATTCAACTGCTATTCGTTCACAATTACAAACTTTAATTAAACAATATCGTGAAGAACTTGAAAAAGCTCATATTAGTCGCGGACTTTCGAATACTTTATTAACTTATTCTCATACCAAGGACGATCTTTTAAAAGTGTTTGCTAATGCGAATAAAAATATTGATTCTCCATTTGGACAAAAACTATTTGGACAAGCACAAGAACTTCAAAAACAAGCAAAAATTCTGGCGGCTAATCCAGAATTAAGTCCTACTCAAAAAGAAAAATCATTTATAAAAATTCAAGAACAATTAAATCAAATTGCAAAAAATGCTCAAAAATTCAAAGAGCTTGAAGCACAAATTTCAATCGCTGATCAAGCCGTCGCTTCTTCACAAGGAAGAAAAGCTGAGCAAGCATTCCTAGAAAAACAAACTCTAAAAATTCAAGAAATTAAAGACACAATTCTTGATGCTTTAAACAATGCTTCAAGTGCTAATAATTTAGATAATCTAGCTTTGCAACTTGAACAAGCAATTCAAGAATATAAAGACAAGCAAGCAAAATATCAAAGTGGCCAATCACTTGAAGATAATTTCAAACAAATTAATGAAATTTTTGCTCCGTATTCATTAAACGGTGCTCCGACACCAATGCAAACAAAAATTCTTGCTAAACTAACTTCATACCAAGAACAGCTTTCTAAAAATACATTAACTACAGAACAAAGAAAAGAGATTAATCTGAAAATTCAAACTCTAATGGATGTGGTTAATTCTGCTAAGGATTTAGAGGTTAAAAATAACAATTTAAAAACTTTAGTTGATGATACTGAAAATAATAATTATGCAACTTTTAAACCCCAAGCTCAATTCACAAGTGCTAAAAATCTAAATAAAAATATTGATGCATTTTTAGTTAATTTATTTAATCCTGATTTTGATAAGGCTCAAATTCAAGCTAAAACACAAGAACTTGAAAATCAAACTTCTAATTTATCACTAGCTATTTCAGTAGCCTTATTACAAAAAACCAACAAAGAAATTATTGCAAATAAAATTAATAAACAGTCTTTGTTGAATATACATCCTTATGACCAAATTAATGCTTCAATTGAAAACATTAATACACAAACTCAACGATTAATTCAAGACAATAATAAAACTCAAGAACAAGTAGACGAACTTGAAAATAACATTAAAAACTACTTTAAGTTATCTTTAACACTTAAAACTAGTGCTCAAAAGCTTGAAACGATTAACCAAGCAAATGATCCAATTACATATAAAGCTTTATTAGATTCAATTGTCAATAAACCACTTAGTGGTGCTGCTAATGAACCGATTAATAGTTTGATTAATTTTGGAGATTCGATTTCAACAATTGATTTTAAAAATCGAATACTCGAAAATGAACTATCCAAAGTCTCGGCTCGTTTACAAGCAGAAAATAATCTCAAAACATTAAAATCTCTATATACAAATTCAGAGCGAAATCGAACAATTTTTGACCAAGCAATTAGTGCTTTTGATCGTAAAGTATCTGCTTATCAAACTCAACTTGAACAATTTTATATTACCAATGCAAATTTATTATCACTGCGTGATGAAATTGATTTTTATTATCATCGTGAAATGGCTAATAAAAACGCAATTAATAATGCTTGAAATAATGCTCTTACTCTAAAAGATCGCTTAAAAACTGAATATGAAAACTTAAAAAACGCTGATGGGTTAGCTGATATTACTCACACTAATGCAGTTTTTGCTCAATTTGATAATTTAAAAAATGCACAAGATGCAAACGGTAGACAAATTACGCTTACTGAGCAACTTCTTGCTAAACTCGATGAGCTTGCTCTTGCTTATGCTAAGGATTCGTTTATTCATTCATCAAATCAATTAAACAATAAATTTACTTCATTTAATAATTATTCAAATGATATTAAAAATAATTATAGCAATGCATGAAAAAACATTATCACTGAGTGAAATAACGCTATAAAAAGCACTGTGAATAATTACAATCAAACTATGGATTTAGTCAAAATTAAACGAGATTATCAAAAAATCTCGTCTTTAAGCTCACTAATTTCGCAACTAAAAGCTATTTTTGATTATTTTGATTTAAATTCTAGTTCCCATCCAGGACAAAAAAATATTCAAGTTTTAACCAGTGAAAGACCAAACAATACTCTTTTTGCAAGGTTGAATAACAAAACTCTTTACACAGGAATTGATACAACTGCTTTTTATAATCAGACCCCTGAAAGTATTATTAGCTTAAGAAATGAATTTAGAGATTTATTCTTTGATAATGTCTCAATTGAAGAAGCCAAAGCAAGTCAAGAAGCTAAAATTAAAGATTATCAAACTAGCATTGATAATAAACTAATGAAACTTGCAAATAGTATTGACGGAAATTTAAAAACTCAAATTGATACCAAATTACAACAACTATTAACAAGAACTAGTGCAGTGCAGCTCAAAAATGAGCTCATTAATATTGATAATGAACTCAGTGAAATTCAGTTTAAAGAAGAGAACCTTAAAAACCTTGCCTTAACATCGCAAAAAGCACAAAAATTAGTCACAGATACTGGAACAATTCCTGCAGATCAAAGAGGAAAACAATCAATTATTAGTGAAATAACCAATCAATATAATGCGTTTCGAGATCATTTCCTAAATCTTGATTCATTGGACTTAATTGCTCGTGAAAAAGACCTCCAAGATCAAATGAAATTATTTGCTAAGTTTGTCCAAATTTACGATTTAGTTACTAGTGAAAAACGCTCTATTCCTCAATCTTATCCTACAGGAACAGGAAATGCAGGAACAGCTTCGCAAGCAAAAACTAAAATGCAAAATTATTATGATTTTTTAACTACTGAGTTAAACACTGAACCAATCACTCAAACCAAATTATTTAAAGTGCAAACAACAATTAATTCATTAACTAAATTAATTAATTTACAAAAAGAAAAAATAAATACTCAAACTCAAGTTTTAAATGATAATTCATATAATAATTTTGAATATAAAACTAGTACCACTTTTAATTATGGATTTAATACTGATGCTCAAAAACTTGCTGATGCAATTTTACAAAGTGTTCCAAACACGAACCAAACCACCACTGACATTGACACCACCTTATATACTGATTTAGTAAATAATTTTGATAATATTTACCATTTATATACAGCTCGTAAAAGTGCTTTAGATTTAATTTATCAGGATAATCAAATTGCTAATCAACAAGGAATTAAAACTAAACAAATTCATTCACTAACTGCAAAAGGTAATATTGATCCACAATATTCAATATTAAAAGAAAAAGCTGACCAGTTCTTTCACACTCAAGCTCAAGCAATTTCAAATGCAAATACAAGTGCTGCATTAGCAAACGCAGGATTAAATAGCATTGAAATTGATGTTTTCTTTGAAAAATATAAAAAGATTGCTCAACTGATTGCAATAGCAAAAAATATTAAAAATAGCGTGCCAACAACCGTTGCAAATGAAACCAATGTTCTTGCTTCAATTAGTAAACTGGATGAGCAAATTAACAAGGGTGAAAGTTATTATTATAATGAGAAAAACAATGTTGCACTTGATAATAATATTTCCTTGCTTGATACATATACTGCTCGTTTAAAATTAGCCATTGCTGTTGCTCAAAAATTGAACGAATTAAACAATTTTAGCACAACTCCAGGCACTAATGAATATTTAACTGTTCAGGCAAAAGCTCCATTAAAAGCGATTTTAGATAAAGTCTTTAATGAAATTAATGCTAACGCTAATCAAGAAACAAAAGAAAATTATGATCGTTTATTAGATAAATATGTCAACGGAGCTTCTAATAATTCCTTTGCTATAGCATTTATTAATTCAAAAATTCTTCAAGCTGATATTTTTAAAGCTCAACAATTTTTAAGTAAATATAATCAACATATTTCAACTAATCCCAACTATGAACCAGCTGAGATTAAAAATTTATACAACAATTTACAGTCCAAAATAGCTCAAGCCACTAACGCTTTACAAGATATTAATCATAATGAAATTCAAAAATTAGATTTTTCTGACCAAATTTTTAACTCTAATACTGGAGCACTTGACTTAATAATCAAAGCTGAAATTGATAAAGCTAAAGCAGCTTATCAAAAGAATTTACAATTAAGTAAATACATTACTAATATTTTTACTAATTTAAATGTTTCTCCATATCTTAGCAATTATGATAGTGTTGCACTTGATCCAATTAAAAGCATTGATGTTTCAACAGCTGAAAAATTAGAAAACTTTAACAATGACCTTGTTTTAGCTCAAAATAAATATAATGAACAACGGATTGCTCTGTTTAAATGAGAAGTGAATCGATACAATTCATATAAAGAAAAATTTAGCGAGTTTTACACCTTTTTAAACGCTCCAAACACTAATGGAGCTTCTCAAAGTTTTATTCTCGAAACAGTTGGAATTTCACAAGCAGAACTAAATGCATTTAACGATGCTATTAATCCATCAGCACAGGATACTCTACATGCTAATGCTCAATCTTATACTCAAAAAGCTAACGAAACCGATGCTAATATTATTGCTTGATTAAACACTTTTGCTCAAAACGAACCAATTGAAACATTAGCTAATGTGGGCAATGAATTATTTAATTATTATTTAAATTTAATTTCAATTAAATCAATTCCTTCTATTTTAATCAAAATTAGTAACCTAACTAGAATTAAAAATGAATTAACTGATAATCAAACATTGACTAATGTTCGTAAATCACTTAAAACCACAAATTCTGAGACTGCAGGTTTAACCACTAAGATTAATGAATTTTTTAATGAAATGACATTGATTAATAATACAGCTCAAAATAATGTTAAAAACGAAACAAATGAAGATAATGTTGCTTTTAATAACGGAACACCAAATAATATAACAACTGAACGTTCGACCTATTTTAATAATTACAAAAATGTGGTGGTTGCTTTAGCTAAAGCAAAAGAAAAATTACTTAATTTAGTGTTTGGAAATTCAAGTTCAGACACGGATACTTTACAAAAGGTACTTGCTAAGTTTGTTGATGGGGGTAACGGATTTTTGGGTCGTGCAAATCTGCACAATTTACTTGACAATATTGCTTCTAATTCACAAACAAACCCAAATATTGATCCGAATATTGATAAGTTTAGTGAAGTAAAAAGTGAGTATGATAAACTTTCTCAACCTTCAGAAAATAGTGCACATGAATTAAGTGCTCTGGTTCGAAATAATGCTAGCGATATTGATATTTATAGATCAATTACAAAAGGATTTGATTTAGCTCTAAAACTTTTCCAATGAACTAGTGATCCAAAAAATACTAATTTGTTTTTCGATTTTCTCACCAATGTTCAAAATGGGGTTGCTAATTTTGAAGATATTATCGCTAAAAATACCACTACCCTAGAAAACTTTCAAAATACTCTTGAAGGCACAAGCATTACAGAACAAGATCTTACTATTGATGGAACTGTTTATAAAGCTAAAAAAATTAATCAATATATTGATGCTAATGGTGCTGGAATCTTAGGAAATTTATTTGAAAAATTTAACATTCTTAAAGGAACTAGTTCTTTCTTTAATACACAAAATATAGAAGTATACGTTTATAAATCAGCTAATGACCCAAATGCTAAGTACGTCATTCCACGACTTACTCCTAATCCAGAAATTCGGAAAGGATTTATTAAACTTTACTTTAAGTTTCACAAACCAAATTCAGTTACTGATGCTAACAGTGCATTTGGAAGTGTTGATAATTTTGGAATTAAATTTGAAAATGTAGGGATTTCATTCCATACTTTAGAAACTTTTGTAATTCATAAAGAAAATATTCAAAATGAAGCTAGTTTAAGTCAAACGCTATTTACTGCCGAAGAAGCCGGATGAAACAATCTTGAAGCTCCTTCTCGTTTATTGAGTGCATTTAATAAATATTCGGTTGCAAAGCAAGTCGAATATGGTATTGAGTTTTTCACTGAAGATGTTACTGAACCAATCAATGGAGCTCGTTCAGCAAATACTACATCATCACCTGATTTTAGAGTTAAGGTTAAATTAACTGGACCATATAAAGGTTATACTCAACACGGAAATAAAATTTACTGAAAAACACTTAATCCGAACTTTGTTTCAGATACTGGAATTCAATACCAAAATACCAGTAATTACTGATTAGGTGTTGTAGGAAGCAAAGATGAACCTAAATATAATTGACGAAACACTTATCAATATCAATATAACCAAGCAACAGACCAGGGTAAAAACCTTTTATTCTTACCAATTGTTATTGGAATTCCAGTGACTAATCAAGCTAACGAAAAAGCAATTATGCTAGTTTCGTGACAAATTTTAACTCGCTTTGATAAGAATGCTACTGACGCTCCACAAAATATTTCGCTTGGAAAGGCTCCGATTATACGACGTGTCTTCTTTTTTAAACGAAGCAATAGAGGAAAAACATCACTTCGTAATGATGATGCATTCTATGGATATGTTATGAGCAGAATTAAATTCAGAGACCTTGAAGGACTATCATTTAAGCAATTGAACATTTCAAGATCAAAAGGTGGTTCTCGTTTATGACCAGCTGATGGAAATATTACAACAATAGATGCTGATTCAGGATCTGGTGGAGTAGGACATGATGATTTTTATCAAGCAATTGGAAACAATGGATTCTTTAACATTGAATTTAAAGTACACTAAAAGGATTTAAGGATAGTTATGAACAAAATTAAAAACAACAAATTCAAAAAAGTATTTATTACTTCATCAGCATTAGCTATTCCAGCTGCCATTGGTTTGGGAGCGACATTATTAAGTGTTCATTCAAATGAGCAAGTTAATGGTTCAACAGTGTACATAAATTTCCTTAAAGGTCAAAATTTATTCAAGCTTTATTCACCATATATTAATGTATCAAATGAACAAAAAGATCAAATTACCAATGCTTACATTCAAGCTAAAAAGGATTGAAATTCTAAAGATAAAGACTTAATAACAAAATTAGTCTCACTTGATAAAGTTCAAGATCTTGTATTTAATTTTTATATTAAAAACATTGATAAAATTCAAATTAAAACAAAGGAAGAAGAGTCAACCTTTTGAACCAAAATAATTTCCAACCAAGAAGATCGGATTCGTGAACTTGATTTAAAGGAACAACTATTGCAACATAAAAAAGATCAAAGTATTAAATTCTTTGAAGTTCTTTCTACTGCGAATAATGAACAAAAACAGCAATATTTAACAAATCTTGCAGGTGAAATTACAAAATTAGTTTCCTTACAAAACGAAAAGTTAAAACCGTTTATCCAATTTCTAGAAGGAACTACTAACAAACTTGATAATGTTCCTTTTGGTGGACTTAAAAAAGACGTTTCTTCATCACTTGTACCACTATATTCGCGTATTATCAGTACAAACGTGCGTTTAAACGAAATTCAAATCGCTTCACAAGACACTCATAATGAAGTTCAAAAATTTGAACAAATGATTCATGATTCGCAAAATGAGATTAATGAAATTAATGAGTATTTAAAACAAATTGAACTTTACGTTAATAATTCAGCTTACACCCAAACCGAAAAAAACAACATTAAAAAATTCTTAGAAGCAACAAAAATTAATCTTAATATTGCTTTGAATCAAGCTGATATTAATCGAATTCATAATGATGTAATTACTTTCTACCAACAAATTTCAGATACACAAAAAACTGTATCTGAAATTCAGCAAGTTATCCGTGAGTTAAGTTCGTATGTTGATAAATTTAATCCTAAGCTTATTTTTAACAAGCGAGCAATTAACTCATTAATTCTTCAGGTAGCTTCAATCAGCGACAAAAAGCAACTTATTTCAGCTAAAAGTGATTTGTTTGGTCAATTTTATGCACTAAAGTTTGCTAATTCATTAATTGAACAATTAAATTCCAAAACTAAATTAGCTTTGGACAATAACATTATCAATAAAAGTAAAGCTAATTTAATTAGCTCACAAACAGATACTATTGTTAATAAAGAACTTGCAACCAAGGATTTATCTAATCAGATATTTGATTTTTACAATACTCAAATCAAGCAACTTGAAGATTTAACTTATTTAAATAATGAATTAAAACTTCTTAAAACACAAATTTCGCAAGTAAAAGGATTTAAATTTACTAACCAAGATATCAAAAGTCAACTCAACGAATTAAATAATCAAGTAGTTAAAACATATTCAAGCAATGTATCTGTTCCTTATTTAAATACTGTAAAAAACAAACTTAACGAAGAGTTTAGAATCATTCTCAAAACTAATCTTAGTCAGCTTATAAGCTCATTAAATGATCAAATTGCACTAGTTAAGAACTTAAACGATCCAATCAATGCAAATCTGGTTGAACAAGCTAAAAAACTTAATCAAGATTCCCAACCAATGACTAAAGATTTTAATCCTATTCCTTCAGTAGAATTAATCGAACAAATCAAATTGTATAATATTAGGCTCCAAAACTTAATTAACGCTAATAAACAAACTCAAGCTGAAACTTTTTCTCTTTTTACAAATGATTATCTTAGAGAAGTGTTTTCAAATAACGATGATACATATATTCCAAGTGAAAACGAACAAAAAAGAATCAATCTATACAATGATTATAAAAAACGTTTGGATGAACTCAGAGCACAAATTAACGATGGAAATGGAACAAATGAACTAGAAATTGAAATTGGTAATATTGCTTTAAGACTCCAAAATTTAATCAGCACTGGTAATGATTTTCGCGATTTATCGCTTCTTGATAAGCAAGCTCAAAAAACTCTTGCTGAACAAGAAAATAATCCAAATTCAATCTTATTCCAACCATATATTAAAGCAGTTTTATCAGCTAGAGAAAAGCTTGAACCACTATTTACTGACCCAAAAGCAACTAGCGAACAAGTAGTTAGTGCAAAAAAACAATTACAAAAAGCTCTTAACGACTTAAATCAAGCAGATATTAAAATTCTGCTCGAACAAAAAATTAATCAATTCAAAACTGCAATTGATACTAATTATCAAAACGATCTTTCAAACTCAGGTGCTAAAGCATTACTAAAACAATATCAGCAATTACTTGAAGATGCTAAAGATGTGAACAAACCAGCTAAAATCCACAACGCAATCGTTCGTACCACTCAACTAATCGATATTGTTCCACAATTACATCAAGCTGAAATTAATAAAAAACGTTTGCTTGAAATTATTGCTCAAAAAACTTCTGCTCCATATACAGGTGTTAAAACCAATCAAGCAATTGATAATGGAAAAGAAGAAATTAAAAATGTAGATCAAATCATTATTCGCTTAAATTCGCCTGATAATATTCCAAATTTACAAGTGATTGAAAACGCCAAAAATCAACTATTTAAGCGTGGGGATGAGATTTTACTTGCTTATGAGCAAGAAAAAATTGAAAAAATTAATCAACACATTCAATCCGGTTCAAAAACCCAAAACAATGAAGCAACTAATAGTTACAAAATTAGTTTAAGTAAAATTGATAATTTTGCTACAGTCCAAAAATCACAGCTTGAGTTACAAAAAGCAACTCAAGCTGCTAATAAAATGGAATTGATTAAAGATTTAGCTGATTATTCTTCGCAATTATTGGACTCATACAATTTATATAATACTGATAGTTCAACTAAAACACTAGCTGATTATATTTTTGTGCTATTAAAAAATAATGATTTATCTGTAGGTGATGATAATAACAAAATTCTTACTAAAACTAAGGTTTTACGAAAAGCTAATGATATTATTCAAGCTAAAAGAGAATTTTTACAAGTTGTCGAAAGATTAAATGAGGTACTTAATCAAAATAAAGATTGAAAAATTTATCAAGTGCTTAAAAATGATATTAATGAAATTTCGCTTCAAATTCAATCTCTTGTCTACAATAATGATTTAAGTGTAGAGCAAATCAAAGCTAAAACACTTGAATTTGAAAGTAAAATTATGTTTTATCAAACCAAAAAACGTGATCTTTTAGCTCAATTTAACCAGGCGGTAGCATTAGTTGATAATAAAGAAATCGGACTAGATTCTAACATAGTTACATTGACAAAAACTAATGCTTCTTATCAATTTACTACTTACTATAATCTATTGAAAAATGAATATGAAAGTGATAAAAATGTTGCACATAAAACCAATGTTGATACAAATGATATTAAAGCTTATGAAACTAAGCTACAAATTGCATATGAAAAAGAGTTAATCTTAAATAAACTAAAAGATATTCAAACTATTTCAAATTTAATCAATGCAAGTGCTTCAGATTTACACAGTAAAATTAAAACTAGTCATAGTGGTTTTGATAGTTCAATTAAAAATACTCTTAAGACTAATTTAAACTTGCAGCAAGTGCGAGAAATTAGTCAAAAAGTCAATCGTTTTGAAGAATTATTAAATTTACAAAAAAGAATTGCTGATTATATTAAAAAACCACAAACAACATCAATTGAATTACTTAAATCAGCCGATGAAACATCACTCGTTGCTCCTTCTGATAATCTTGCTCAAGTTGAAGATAAATACCAAGAATTAAACAAAGTTTATACCAAAGAAGTTGAAACACAAGAACTCAGAGAAAACATTCTTTTAACCTTAGAAAATAACGTTCTAGCCAATGGGGCTTATGGAATTGTTCATAACCTCAACACTACTCTAGGAGCTAATCCAGATTCAGATGTTATGAGCAAACTTAATAATTATGTGCAAGCTACAAGAACTAGTGCTACCACCGCTGTACAACGTGATGACTTAGTTAATTTATTAAATCAAGTCAATCGAATTAAATCAGAAGTCCCTTCTATAGCTCGATTAGCAATAAATGTGGCTAAAACTAAAGATGCTATTAATAATTTAGTTAATAATAATTCGAATTTAATTAACTCATACTTGCAACAAATTACTCCATTTTTAACTCAAGCTAAAAACAATTACTTTAGTGTGTTAATTCTTAATGGTGGAACAAATAATAATATTGGTTATTATGATAATTTAAGTAATCAAATTGATTTTACGACTCAAAAATTAATTGCTTCAGATCTTTTAGCTACAAAATTAGGGCAAATTCAAGCTATCATTAATAATTCGAACTTTAATTTACGAAGTGTTAATGGACAAGTTGAATCGAGCAAATTAACAGAAATTTACAATTATTTAAGTGCTTTTGAAAACGGTGCAATTAACACCAATTACACTCAAGAAGCAGTGCAAAAGATTAATGACTTAACCTTAAAAGCAAATTCGTTTAAAAACATTGTCTCTGCTGATGAAGAAACCTTGATATTTGCAAACGGATTAGCAACAAGTAATTTTGCTGGTTCAACTATTGATTTAAACGATGCACTCAAACTAGTTTGAGATAGTATTCCTCGTTCAAGTGCATATACTAACTCAGCACTGGGTCAAAAAATTGGTAACATATATTCAGTTAATGATCTATTTGATTTAGCATCAAATAATGCAAAAAATGTAAACGAATATAATGAGTTAAGTGACAAAATCATTCAACAAATTCGCCTTGATACTGGAACAATTCGCACTAAAAACGAATATCGTTTACAGACTCATAATAAAATTAACACTCTAAAACAAACTTCTTTTGTTCCTTTAGTACATAACGATTTAAAAAATGCTCTAACTAACTTTTTAGAGCGATTAGATAGTGAAAATAATACTCAAAACACTTTTACCATTGATACTGATAATACTGGACAATTGAACATAATTCGCTCTAAAGTTCAAACCATTGAAACTAAACTGGATGCTTTGAAAACATTAGCACAAAAAGTTTATGAGCTTGATAACTTCATTGAAACTATTATTAGTGTCAATCCATTAGTAAATAATGCAAAAACTCAAGCTCAAGACTTAATCACTAGAGCTAAAGGTTATTTTGATAATGCCCAAAAAATGAATCTGACTGGTAGTGAATCAATTAAAAACATCACCACTGATATTGAAAATGCACACTTTAAATTAGTCTTATTAACTAATTATGAGCAAGTTCAAAATCAATATGATAATGATATCTTGCTCACTCAAGATGAAAAAAATGTTATTAAAGCAAAAATTGATGCTTTTAAAGCTGCTTATAATACTTCAAACCCAGATTTACATGTCCTATTTAGCACTTATTTTAGAAATGTTAATGACATTCAAGCGAGTGAAGGTGCTCAAGCTAAAAACTCATTGATTAAATATGCACTTGATAATGCAATTAATTTAAAACGAGAATACAATCGGGCTTTAACCTTCCTGGGATTGCAAGAACAATCACTTGATAGTACATTAGTTGAAACTAAATTTACTCAACTAAGTCAATTAATCAATGGAGCAAATGGTGTTAGTGCTACACTAACTAATTCAAATAATGATGAACAAGCTAAAATCCTCTTGTTCAATACTATTTCCAATAATATTAACCAATTAATTCAGACTAAAAAAGATCAGCTCACTGAACAATTAAATGCCGATAATGAATTAAAAACTTACTTTGACAATACTAGTTCCAATTTAACTAGCAACCATGCTCGTGGTACTTATGTTGATAATTTTATTCAAAGAGGTATTACTGATTTAGAGAGTGCAATTAATAATAAAGATAACTTATCATACTCGCAGGTTAATGTTTATTTAAATAATGCTCAATCAGTTGCTCAATTACAAATTTTTGATTTATACACTAAAGCCACTAACGTGGTTGAAAATATTAAAACTAGTGTCTTAGATTATATTAATGATTTTGCACCAAGTAAAACCATTGTTCGTAAGGGTGCGGATTTAGACCCAAATTCGTACACTCCTCTTTTAACACTTTTAGACACAATTAATGGTGCTTTAGGTGCTAATTTTAATGTAATTGATGATTATTCAAATAAAATTAACTCACTAGTTAGTGTTATTACTGGTAATTATCAAACTGTTATTGACACCTTTGTCAATGAAATTAAAGCTAAATTTGCTCAAAAATTTGCACCCACTAATGCAACAAATGGAGCTGGGTTTTATGTTAATTTAACAAATACACTTGATTTATTAAAACAAAATATCGCTGGTCAAACATATAATTTATATCAATATAACCAAGCTGAAGAGCTTGAAAACCATTATGATACTTTTAAAAATGAGTTTGATAGTGTTAATAATATTTACAATTTAATCATAACTAAAAAAGATTCTGGTCAATTAGCTAATTTTGCTACTCTAATTGTTAAATTAAATCAAGAATTTTTAACTTTAGAAAGAGCAATTAAAGATACTATTGATAAAGCATTAGCTCAAAATCCGCTCGAAGCAATCTTTGCCGATCTTTATCAAACCATTAAATTCAACACTGTATCAACTGATACTCAAAAAATTAAAGATAAATTTAGCCAATACAAACAAACAATTCGTACTTTATCTGATAGCATAGATTCTAGTGATAGTTTAGATTTTACAACCTTAAATTCATCTAGCTCATTACCAAGTACTTTGTCAAGTTTAATTAAAAAATTAACTGAATATAAAGATTGAATTAAAGACCAGGAAAATAAAAAATTATTGCTCGATCAACTTGATGATAATCCAGGTAAAACTAATCCACGTCAACCAGTTGAACCAAATATTGACCGAGATTTTGATAAAAAATACAAAGTTATTATTGCTAATGAAGAATACACTAGAAAGAAATTTAGAACTACCTTTGAAAGTATTGTAGCTAGTGATCCAAACGCAATGACTAGCGAAAAAGTTGAAATTGATAATAATGATACTTTCTTGCAAATGTTTGATCAGTTCGCTTACACAGATAAAGATACTGAAAATGCAAGTGATTTAAAATCAATATTCTCGCCGTTAAAACTCAAAGTTTATATTAAAAAATATGGTCCTAATGGTTGATTTGATCTTGTCCCTCAAACTGCTGATGAAGTTGATCGTCAATCACTTAAAGCTAAAGTAGTCTATTCATATGAATCTAATAATGTTGATATTGGTGGATTAGAAGTCGAAAAAGAAGTGGTCATTACCTTTAAAACACTTGATAAAATCGCTATTGCTAATGAAACTTCAAGCATTTTTATCAATAGTAATAATCAAGTTGGAATTAATGCTAAATATGAAGTAATTGACGTTGATGAAGCTGGTTGAAATATTCCTCAAATCACTAATCCAAATGATGCTCAAGCTCAAACTGTTAAAAACCAAGTTATTGCTAAAGTATATAACAAAATGAAAGCAGCAATTTTTGATTTAAATAATACTAATTCAACTACAAAAAATGGAATTATTGAACCTGATACTAATTACTTAAGCAATCTTAAAACCAGCACAGATGCTAATTTACAAAACATTCGATATAATGGTGAAACTAATACCACTTCTCGTTTGAGTGCTTTTTTAGATAAGAATAATCGCAATAGTTTCACTAAATACGGATTTGATTTTGAAAATCAATTAACTATTCCGATCACTTTTAATGTTTCATTAACTTCAACAAAGGATTTAGAAATTCTCAATATTTATCCCCTTGATAATGAAAAAGGATTTGTTTTCTTGCAACTAAATGGTGGTACGGTCACTGGTTTCCCGACATATGGTAGAAACGATGGTGAAGGTAAACCGGGTACTTATGATAACCGATTACGGGGTGATCAACCTGGTTTTTCAAACATTTATAATGATCGTGGATTTTGATGAACCAAGCGAATTACTCAACTTCCTTCAGGAGTCAATATCAACTTATATGCATTTAATATAGATTATAATCCAGTTTTAAGAAAAGTTTATTTTTACAATTCATGAACTGAAAATGAAGTTTTTGTAGTTAACAAAAGTGGATTAAAAAATTCATTAGGAACATATAAAACTAAAGACTCATTAAGACAAAGTGAAAAAGACTTTTTAGCACAATTTGAAACTAAATTTGGTTCTAATCCGGCTAGATACTCTCCAAAACCTGAAGAGTTAGTTAAAGCGTTTGCTATTTTTTCATCATTTGAAGATAAAATTTATCGAACTACTAGCGCTAATGATAATAACTGATTAACAACTACCAAAGTCGATGCTCTAGGAGGAAACCCAATATTCCCAATCGCCGGTGGACAAAGTACAGTTTATCGAACTAATAAAACAAATCCATCTAGTGCAATTCTTAGACCAATTCCTGCTCAAGATTTTAAAAATTCAAAAACTCAATTAGTTAAAGCTTCAGCTCGTGAATCTTTATTCTCGGCTTTAGTTAAGAAGTTTTGATTCAAAATTCGTTAATTATTTATAATATTAAAAAACTTTTTATATGTGTTTATCAGACATAAAAGTTTAATTAAAAAGATTGGAAATTATTCCAATCTTTTTTTAGAAAATCGAAAAGATATTTAACCAGTTAGCTTAAATAGCTTATATAATAATTTTTCCTGTTTTTAGTCATTCCTTAAATTCTTTCCGTTTCTGTTCAGAATCTTTCTCAAGAAAAAGATGTTCAAGTGATGGTTTATAAAATAAAAGCATGTCTTGGGCTGTTATATCCAATGAATCAAGGTTTTGAATTTTTAAATCAAGTCATTTTTGAAACAAAGGGGAGAAAAAGTTCTTTGACTTTAATTCGTTAAGTGGTTGGTCTTTAGTTTGTAGATTATTATATTTTGTTAAATATGTTTCGATAAGTGATAAAAAGTTATTTTCTATTTCTGTATTATTAAAATTATTAAAAGTTTTGATTTTTTGAAGATCTGAATTCACTAATTTTATTTGAAATTCTATGTCTTCTTCATAAACAAATCTTTTATTTACGGTGATGATTTCATAAACATCATCAATTCATGCATTAATTAATTTAGAAAAGTATTCTTTTATTTTAAAGTAAACTTTTGTTAAGTTAGAGTTTGTTAATATTTCTTTCTGAGAAAGATTCACAAAATTTGTTAAATAAGAAATTAAAGGAATGCTTTCTTGTTCTAAAAAAGCAAGTGTATATTTATAAGATTCCAATCATGTTTCAATAAAGATGTAGTTTTTTTGCAAATTAGATAATTTATAAATATTTTTTTGAACCGTGATTAATCATTCATTAATTTCTTCTTTATTTTCACTAATGAATTTTTTAATTAAATCAACAAATTGTCTTGATAATTGTTCAGTATCCTTATTAGTTTTAATAATTTTAGACATACTAATTATCTTTTTTGAATCTTCTTCTTCAATTCGATATTCGATTACTAAATTACCATTTTTATCTAATTGAACTGGTAAATATTGATCTTGGTTATTAAAATCTAATTTGACTCATTTTCCTGAATTATCAAGAACAAATATTTTATCTTTTGTACTTAATTGAGTAAGCTCATCTATTTTTAGATTATTAAAAATATTAAAAAGATTTATTTTTGAAAATTAATCCAATATTAAAGTTTTAGAAAATCAATTTAAAAATAAGTTGTTATTAATACTTTTCTTTAATTCTTCTGAAAAGTTGCTTTTAAGTTTTGAATCAATTGAATTTGATTCTAAATTTGGGATAAGAGATAATTTATTTAAAAAACCCTGCCTCAAATAAGTCTTTTGCAATTGCTGATGGAAGTTGGATCTTTTGAAGAGAGATTTTGGATAATTCAAGTCTTTCTATTGGGTCTTATTTTCAGTTAAATTAGGACTCGTTGAACAAGAAATTGGAGTTAAACTAAAAGTACCAATGAACAATCCACTGAATAAAAATGCTTTAATTTTCTTACACATTTTAAACTCCTTTTTGTTCCTTTTGTCTAATTTTTGACAAGACTTAATGCTATTTTCAAGAGCGATTTTATCAAATAATTAAATCTAAAAAAACAAGGTAAATAAAATAGGGATTGCCAAGGTATATCTCCCGATTCTTTTTCTGGGTTTACAAAAAAACACAGAGTTTGACTTAAAAGGATTGCAAATATTGCAATCCTTTATTGTACGTTTTCGCTCGAAACTAAATACTTGTCTCAGCCCTGTACATATTCGATTCCTAATTTAGTACACATGTTTTTAACAACCTTATCTCAATTTTCAAAAGTACAAGTAATGTGAAGCATGCCATTGTTTGGTTTGGATAATTGTGCCATTACAATTAAATAATGTAATAAACAATGTTCTTGGTAAGTCACAATTAAACATGGACCGTAGTCATATAAATTAGAACTTTTTAAATCGTTTTTATTTAAAAAAATTTCATCAACATGATGTCTATGATATTTGTAAATTGGTTGACCCTCAATATTAAAATAATCTGGTATTTTGGGATTTTTGATTTGAGTGTATTGTCTTATATCTAATTCTTTATAAGGTATAAAACCTTCTAAATAAAAATTTTCATGCGAAGTTAGAAAATAATTAAGCGTTTGAAAATAAATCATTACTCATTTTTTACTATTTTTGCGTTCTTTTTCGTATTGCTCAATTATTTTATTCTTTTCGATTTGAAGTAATTGAGCTCATTTTTCTTGTTCTTTTTTAATTGCTCTTTTACAAAAAAGTTGTTTCATAATTATAATGATACCAAAAAATGAACACAAAATTTTACAAGTGTTTGCTTAAAGCTCAAAAAATAATAACTAAATTTTATTAAACATAACCTTAATTTTGTCGTTTCGATATTCTTGTCTAATTTGATTGATAGAAACCTTGATACCGTTTCTTATAACATATAAGTAATCAAAAGCATTAACTCGTCTTTTGCGTTCCATCATTTGAGCGCTAATTTCATGCATTGACAAAATGTTTTCTTTGTATTCTAATCGACCATTTTCATCATATAAAATCGCTTGCTCACCATTTTTATGATAAAAAGCTTCTTTGAGTTTGAAATATTCTTCTTTAACCATTTCTTTAAAAGTAACTTTTAAGGGTTTGTCATCAAAGATTGCTTTTTCAACATCTCCAATTTGAGGAATTGAATCATCAATTCTCTTTTGTCCTAATTTTATGTATTTAGAATCTCTTTCGATCATGGTGAAGTTTCTTCCCATCTTTTTGGCTACTGATCCTGTAGTCATTGAACCACCAAATGGGTCTAGAATTAGATCGTTTGGTTTAGTAAATAGTGCAATAACTCTATAAAGTAATGCTTCAGGTTTTTGAGTGGTATGAAATTTATTTCCATTTTCATCTTTTAAACGTTCATTCCCTGAGCAAACAGGAAATTCTCAAATCGAACCCATTTGTTTTCCGTTGTTTAAGAATTTACCTGTTTTATAATTAAATGTAAATTTACTTTTTTTGCTTTTTGATGCTCAGATTAAAGTCTCGTGGCTATTATTTAATCTTGTTCCGGCAAAATTGGGGGTAGGATTAGTTTTCTTTCAAATAATATCGTTAATGACTCAAAAACCAAGCTCTCTTAGAATTGAACCAATTTCATAAATGGATTGCATTCCTGAAATCAAACAGATGGTACCATCATCTTTAAGTACTCTTTTAACTTGTGATAATCAATCATAAGTAAACTTTTTATATTCTTCCATTGAAGGAAATTTATCTCAATCATCATCACACCCGTTAAATTCAGTTCCTTCAACTCTGTAGAGTTTCTTACCTTGTTCAATTTGCATAAAATAAGGAGGATCTGCGAAACAAAAATCAAAAGTTTTATCAGGAATATGTTGCATAATTTCAAGATTATCACCGAGTAAAATTTTATTTTTTAATTCCATATGTCCTCCTTAATTGTTTTTATCGTTTTGTAATAAGCGTCTTTGTTTTGCTAATTCTAAGTTATTTCCAGAGTAAAATAGCTCTTCCCTAATTAAAACGTAATCTTCTTTATTTGAATTTAATTTTAATCATTCCTTTTCTGGTAACTTAACTAATGCGTCCAAAACCTCTGGACTACTACCAAAATCCGGAACTGTAAATTCAACTGTTCGATTCTGTTTCTTATAATTAGTTAAATGCTTTTTAAGTTCATCTCAAATATGTTGATTATTTAAAGAATTAAAGAATTCTCCACCATAATACAAATTCATTTCTATATTGTTGAATTCATTTGCTTTCATTTGCTTAAGGTAATAGTTTTTATTTTTTGTAAGTTTATCATCAACAAATCACATAGATGCTTTTATTACTCTGTTTTTATGTATGGATTTAATTAAATCTAATTTATGAACAAAATTTTCGTATTGTCCTCTTTTTTTAGAACTATCGTGATCGTCACGCACTTTCATTTCGACAACATAAATCGAATTTTCATCTCCAAAATATTGATCGATATTTAAATACATTTTGTTTTTGTTATTGATTAATTGTTTATTAAAAATAGTGTATCCGAGCTTTTGAATATATTTAGTTGTTATTTCTTCTAAAATATCCCCAAATTTTATCTCGCGACTTTGGGATATATTTTGAAGTAATTTTTGTTTTGCATTTGACAATCTAAACAAACCTGAAAATCTAGATGGAGTATTAATAATTTTAATTAATAATAAATAATAAAAATCAGTTCCCTCTTTTAGATGTTTGCTAACAATTTCGTTAAATTCTTCATGTGAAATAAACATATTTTTACAATTTTCTATCTACAACATTATTGTGAAATAAGCTGTACTCTTATTATAAATATTTAAATCAAGTCACGGACTGAAAAAATCAAATTTAATTAAAAATAATGAAAAATTATTTGATATTGGTATTTTCATATTGTATTAAATAATATTGAGTAACAAAAAAGTCTAATACATTTGTATCAGACCATTTATTCAATGGTGGAGATGACGGGAGTCGAACCCGTGTCCACATGCAAATGCTAATATGCTTCTACAGTTTAGTTAATTTTATTAAGTTATAAATCTCTAAACTAACAAAATCTAATTTACAACTTTGACTGATGTTCGTGGATAAAACGTCACTTTAACCACTATCCTTTAAGACCCATTTACCTAATAAAGGAGTTTTAGATAAACGACTTTGACGCTAATTAAAATGCGTAAGCAAAGCTTTGATTTTGTACCATCATTGATGGTGAAACTTTTTCAGATTTTCCGTTTATTGGAACCTAGAAGTTTTTAAGGTGAACCACACCACTGCAACATACAAGAACCTACACCTGTCGAAACCATTACATCCCCGTTTAAAGGTAGTTTTTAATTACCTTTTGAAGCCTTTTTTGAGTTTCTTCTTTAGCGATTTTTTCTCTTTTATCATACTTTTTAAGACCCTTAGCAAGTCCTATTTCGACCTTAATTTTACCTGCTTTAAAATACATTTTTAAAGGGATTAAAGTGATGGGTTGTGTATCTAAAGAGAATTTAATCTTTCTGATTTCGTTTTTGTGAAGTAATAATTTTCTATCACGAAGTTCATCAACTTTTAAAAGCATATATTTATTAAAATGAGCTTCTTTTAAAAAGATTTCATTTTTATAAATTGAGCAATAAGCATTCGATAAATCAACTTGATTAGCTCGACAAGATTTTACCTCTCAGCCAAGAAGCGAAATTCCTGCTTCATATTTGTCTAAAATTTCATAATCTCGAAATGCTTTTTTATTGTTAGAAATAATCTTCATAATAGCTTATTAATTTTAACATTTTAAAGATAAACTAGGTTTATTTCTTGCATTAGTTTATAAACTAGAGCTTAACTTGTTTTTAATATCAGGATTATCAACAAGATAATCCTTCATGGCTTTTTTACCTTGAGCCACATTCTTACCTTCATAAGAATATCAAGCACCTTTTTTAACTAAATTACCATTTTCCACACTCAGATCAATAATTTCACCTAAGGTATCAATTCCACGAGAGAATAAAATTTCGCTTACACCCACTTTATATGGAGCTGAAAGTTTATTTTTTACTACTTTAAATTTAACTTCATTCCCAATTGAATCTTTACCTTCACCTAGGACTGAACCTTTTCTTACTTCAACTCGAATTGATGAATAAAATTTTAATGCTCGTCCACCGGTGGTGGTTTCTGGATTTCCAAAAATTACACCAACTTTTTCTCTGATTTGATTAATAAAAATCACAGTTGTTTTATTTTTATTTAAACTTGCAGTGATTTTTCTTAGTGCTTTAGACATTAATCTTGCTTGGAGACCAATTTGTTGATCCTTCATCTCTCCATTTAATTCGGCTTCAGGAACTAATGCAGCTACTGAATCTACAACAATTAAATCTACATGTCCGCTTTTAGCTAATAAATCAACAATTTCAAGTGCTTGCTCACCTGAATCGGGTTGCGATAAAAGTAATGTATCAACGTTTACTCCTATATTTTGTGCATAAACAGGGTCAATTGAATGCTCAGCATCAATAAAAGCAGCTATTCCACCGTTTTTTTGTACTTCAGCAATTGCATGCAGTGATAAAGTTGTTTTGCCACAAGATTCAGGACCATAAATCTCAATTACTCGACCTTTAGGAAACCCATTAATTCCTAATAATTTATTTAGTACATAGCTACCTGTGGAAAAAACTTCAGTTTCTCCATAAGGAACATCTCCTAAAATCATAATTGATTCAGTTCCAAAACGTTTTTCAATTTCTTTTAAGGTATCTTTGATTAATTTTTGTTTATCTTCCATACTAACTCCATTCAGTTAGTTAATATTATTTTAATTAAAAAATTGAAAAATAAAACTTTTGTGGGATTTTTCCACTTTTTAAGTCTTCAATCGCAAACAAAAAGTGCCTAAAGCACTTATTATTTACGAAGATTAAGTTCTTCAAGACATCTTAAGTATTCAGCTGGATTAGATTTTTTAAGGTGTTGCAATAACACTTTACGCTTTGCGATTTTTGCTAAAAATCCTCTTTTTGAGTGGTTATCTTTTGGATTGTTTTTAAAATGTGGTTTTAAAAGTTCAATATCTTCGGTTAAGATAGCAATTTGAACAAATGAATTCCCAGTGTCTTTAGGATTTTTTCCATATTTAGCAACTAATTCAGCTTTTTTTTCTTTTGTAACCATAATTATCTCCTTAATTATGTTTTAAACATAGCTAAAATTTCTATTTTAACCAAGTTTAAAATTTATGTTCTAAATTTGTAATGTAATTATATCAAGTTTTTATTTTTAATAAAATAAGTTTTTGCTTCTTGTAAATCTTGTTCAGTGACCATGTCCTGAGGTTTAGATGTAATAATTTTTAATTTAGTAAGTACTTCAATTATTAATCTTTGATTTTGAGGAAATTTAATGTCTCTATCGATTAAATGAAGGTATCTGTTTTTATCTAAACTCTGATGCAAGATACCGTAATAGACCATAATTGGACTTTTTATCAAAACAATATAAATTCCAGTATGAATTGAAGAAAGTTTGTCGTGAACTTGAATAAGATTAGGTGATTTAAAGTGACCAGAAAAAGCATAGTTTTTTGGTAACAATAAATTAAGTTTTTCAATATCTCCAAATTCTAAAAGGTCTTTTAGGTCTTTAGTACTAATTTTCACACCCTGAATTTTATATAAGTCTATTATATTAACTTTTGCTTTTGGAAGAATCTTTTCAATATCTTGAGCTATGTATTTAGCTCCCCGGCCAAATCTAAAATCCTTACCTACAGTAATGTGAACTGGTTTATTTTTAAAAATTTTGAGCAAAAAGTCTTTGCCATCCATTAATGAAATTTTGGAAAAATTTAACTCAATCACTGCATTAATTCCTAGCGAAGACAAGATGGTATATTTAGCAAAATTATCAGTAAAAAACGCTTTCCCAAATTTAGGCATGAATTCTTCATTATTAAAGCATATGATGATTTTTCTCCCTGAATTTGTGGAAATATTTTTAAGTAACTGAAAGTGACCCATATGAAACGCTTCAAATGAACCGATAATAAAACTATCATTGGGTTGAATTTGAAAATTATCAATGTTATAAATAATCATAGACTAAATAATTTTAAGTTCTTTAAGTTTTAAATAAACTCCATCATATTCACAATCAAGTGCCACGTCTTTAGCTACTTGTTTAAGCTTTTCTGAGGCACGTTCCATTGCAACTCCATACCCTGCATCACGAATCATTTCATAATCATTTGAACCATCACCAAAAGTAATTAATTGCTCATTATCAATTCCTAATTTTTGACACAATAAATTTAGTGTATAAAATTTATTAATATTTTTAGGTAGTATAAATAAACCTTTAGTTCATATTGAATTAACTTCCATTGAAAAATTATTTTCTTGAATATATTGATTTATTTTTTGAACTAATTCTTGCGGATTTTCTCGATTAATTGTAATTAGGAATAAATTTTCATGACTTAATAACTCTTCATCAAAATCGTGATAATTATGAGCATTTGGACCGATAAATCAACTATCTAAATTTAGGGTTGGTGATTTAAATACTTTATCAAAATCTGAAATTGACATTCCTCGAATATCATTTTTAAAATAATGATAAACATCAATCACTTCTTCTTTGATTAAGGTTCTTTTGAAAATAAATTCTTTCTTAGCAACATCTCAAATAAATGAACCATTTGAGCCGATAAAATAATCAGGTTGCAATTGTTCTAAAAAATCCCCAATAGTAGCAAATTCTCTAGCTGTAGCTAATACAGTGATGATGTTTTTTGCTCTTAATTGTTTAAACATGTCTTTGATGTGCTCACTGAATTTAATATGAGCATTAGGAAGCAATGTCCCATCAACATCAAAAGCTGCTATTTTAATTTTTCCTTCTAATGTCTTCATTTAAAACCTTTCCACAAATACTTTTTTTGGATAATATTTGTTATTCTTAACTTGTCCAATGGAAATAATCTCTGAATTTTTGGTAATTAAATATTTTCCATTCTTTTTAAAAATCTCAAATTCATTACCGTTTTTAAGTCTAATTTCTTGAATTTTATCAATTTCAAATCAAGGTAAATTAATTAATTTTTTAAAACTAATTGGTTTATATTCATTTTTAGCTAATTTTTTTAGCTCAATATCCCCAATTTTTGTGCGTATTAATTTAGTCATTACACAAGTAGTCCCTAAGAAACTTGCAATATCTCTTAATATTGAACGAACATACCCACCTTGAGAAATTTTCATTTCAAATCTAGCGGTGTATTTTCGCGAGTCAAAATTAATTAATTTTAAATAATGAATTTTAATCGATTGAGGTTTAAGTTCAAAGTCTTTATTTTGTCTAAACAAATCATAAGCTCGCTTGCCTTTAATTTTTTTAGCACTCAATTTGGGTGGAATTTGTTCAGTTTGTTTAGCAACATGCTCAATAGATTGTTCAAGTTGTTCAAGACTAAATTCTATTCTTTGCGTAAATTGTGGTTTGCAGTTATAATTATCAAGAGATAAGCTAGTGTAAAAGAATTTGCACTCGGCAATATAGGTTTTATCAGTGTGATCAATGTATTGTAAAAGTTTAGTGTCAGCATTCGTTGCAATTAGCATCAATCCACTTGCTAATGGATCTAATGTTCCGCTATGACCAATTTTTTTAGTGAATAATTCTCTTCCAATTTTGCGAACTGCTTGATTTGCAAAAGTATTGGAAGGTTTATAATATATAAAAAACATTGCACCACCTATTGTTATATAATTTTACTAGAATTTTGCTTTTATATTAATTTAAAGCAGTTTTTTTCTCTTCAAAAAATAGTATAATAAAGTACAATTATGGCACAAAAAGGTAAACCGATTATTATTTTTACAGGGCCAAGTGGAGTTGGAAAAGGTACTGTAGAAAGATTATTATTTGACTTTGAGGAACTTAATTTATATTTATCTTGTTCTGCAACAACAAGAAAACCAAGAGAAGGTGAAATCAATGGACTTCACTACCATTTCATAAGCACAGAAGATTTTAGAGATAAAATCAAATCACGCAAGTTCCTTGAGTTTTCATACCATTTTAATAATTATTATGGAACTTTATATTCTGAGTTAGATAAAATCCATGCAAAAAATCGTGTCCCAATGTTAGAAATTGAAACCAGAGGTGCCAAACAAGTTATTGAAAAACTTCTTGAATCAAATGAGCATAATTACAATCTCATTACTATTTTTCTTGAGCCTCCTTCAGTTGAAGAATTAAAAAAACGAATTATCAAACGTGGAACTGAAACTGAAAAAGTTATTCAAGATCGCTTAAATAAAGCTATCGAAGAACTAGGTGAAGCAAGTATTTTCAAATACAGAATAATCAATGATATTCCTGAGCGTGCAGCAGAACAAATACGCACAATTTTACACAAAGAATTAGGAATTAATGAAAATAGCAAGTAAGTCAATTAAAGGAAATTATCGTTCAAAGAACGATGATCGTATTGGTGTTTTTGAAAATGAATGAGCTACTTTAGCAATTCTTTGCGATGGAATTGGTGGGTATTCAGGTGGAGATATAGCCGCTAATATTGTTGTATCTGAATTTGGAATTAGCTTTCAGAAAAACTTTAAATTCACTGAATTTACACAAATTGAGCAATGGGTTGATCAAACTGTTTTACAATGTCGCACTTTAATTAAAAAAGCTGCTTATCAAAATAAAATCACCCAAAACATGGGAACTACATTAACTGGAGCAATCATTTTACCTACAGAAAATAAAATTTTGCTCTTTAATTCAGGAGATTCGAGAGTATATGTTTTCACAAATAATGGGAATTTATTGCAAGCAACTAAGGATAATAATGTTGAAAATAAATTAATCCAAGAAGGATATGAAGTTGAAGTTGCTAAAAACAATCCATTAGCATCATATTTAACTTCAGCGGTTGGTTTAAATATTAAAACTACAATCCATTTTGAAGAAATTGAAGGTGATACTTATCAAAAAATTAATAAATTACTCATCACTAGTGATGGAGTGCATGCGTTTTTATACCATATGGAAATGGAGCAAATTATTAACAAAAAATTAGAACCCGAACAACAAATACAAGAATTATTGCAACAAGCTCAATTAGCTGAATCCACCGATAATATGAGTGCAATCATTATTCATCTCAGAGGGTAAATGCAAAATAAATATATTTTAGAAAGTTCAAAAGTTTACCAAAAATACTACATTGAAAAATTAATCGGTTCAGGTGGTGCAGGTTCAGTATTTTTGGTTCATTCGAAAGATAATCCTCAAGCTAAATTTGCTCTTAAATACTACAAAAACGCTATGGATACAAGCAATGCAACTCGCTTTAAATCCGAAGCACAATTGCTCGACAAAATCAAGAGCAAAGCTATTCCTAAGTTTGAAGAATTCTATCAAGACCATGCTGAAATGTTCTATGTGATGGAATATATTCAAGGAGAAACATTAAGCGAGATTTTAAGCAAAAAAGGTCGTTTAGACACTCGTAGAGCGATTAATTACATGAAACAAATTAATGAAGGTATAGGAGAATTGCACGCTTTTAATATCATTCATCGTGATATTAAAAGTCAAAACATTATCGTAACTGAACAGCAAGAAATTAAGATTGTTGATTTAGGTATTTCACTCACTCCTGATTCGCAACGTATCACCAAAACTAGTACAATTGTTTGCTCTCCATATTATGCAGCTCCTGAAATTAACTATAAAATTACTAAAGCAGTAGATATATATGCTTTAGGGATTGTTTTTTTTGAAATGCTAACTGGTCAATATCCTTTTAAAGGGAAAGACGAATATGAGACCATTAAAATGCATAAAGAAAAGAACTTCCCCAATATTCGTGAGTTTATAGATGTCCCATGGTCAATTTATAACATTCTTGCACGTGCTGTAGCCAAAGATCCTCAGAAACGTTATGAAAGTGTTTGGGAGTTTAATAAAGACTTAACTAAAGCTCTTACCCCAGAAGGAAAAGCACAAAATCCAGTTAATATGAAAACAATGCAGGTGCAAAAAACTAAAGATTTATTTTTTGCTTCAAATAAATTTTTAGTTTTTGGAATTTTAATAATTGTTTTAATCATTATTATTTTCTTGATTGTAATGCTCTTCAATGTCAAATAAGGAATAAATGATAGGAAAAATTTTTAGTATTATTGGTGGAATTTATACCGTCAAATTACAAGATAATTCTTTTATTAAAATCAGTGGTGCTGGTAAGTTAAGATATTTAAATTTAACTCCTTTAGTTGGGGATGATGTAATTGTTGAAAATAATCAAGTAAGTAAAATTTTAGACCGAAAAAATGAGTTTATTCGTCCAAAAGTTGCTAACATTGATCAAATGATTTTGCTTATGTCATTTAAAGAACCCCAATTTAGCTCTTTCTTATTAGATAAGTATTTATCAATTGTGGAAAATAAAAAAATCACTCCAATTTTATTTTTCACTAAAGCTGATTTAGAACAAGACAGACATTTTGTTCATGAATATGAACAAATGGGTTATCAATGTTATTTAATTAACAATACAAATCCAAGCTATATTGAACAAGTTCAAGATCTATTTAAAGACAAATACTCAGTATTTATGGGACAAACTGGAGTTGGAAAAACTACAACAATTAATAAATTAAGTAATAATAATTATCAAACTCAAGCTATTTCTAAAGCCTTAGGAAGAGGTAAGCACACTACTCGAGCAATTCATATCACTGAATTTAATAATGGTTATTTAATTGACACTCCTGGTTTTTCATCACTTGATTTAGATATGGATAAATACGAGCTAGCTCGAAGTTTTGATCAGTTTGATAAGCTTGCTCAACAGTGTAAATTTCGTTCGTGTTTACATATTAATGAAGCAATGAATATGTGTGCAGTTAAACAAGCAACTAAAAATGGCCTAATTCCTCAATTTCGATATGATAATTACCTAAAATTACAAAGTCAACTTGTTGAAAAGGAAAGATAATGAAAAAATATGTAACACCTAGTTTATTAAACGTTGAAGCTAAAAGACGTGCACAAATGGCTGAACACTTAATTTCACAAGGAATTAAGTGAATTCATTATGATATTATGGATGGAGAATTTGTCCAAAACACAGCAATTGAAGTGAGTGAAATTATTAATATTAACAAGAACGCCACTAAACACTTTAAAGATGCTCATTTAATGGTTAAAGACCCTTATTTATATGCTAATTTACTCAGTGATTATGTTGAGCTAATTACTTTTCACTATGAAGCAATTGTTGATGATACTGAAGAATTTTTAAATTATCTGATTGATAATAAAGACCAATTAAAAATAGGTTTAGCAATTAAACCCAATACTCCTGTTGAGAGCATTAAAGAATTTTTACCACATTTATCGCTAGTTTTAGTGATGTCAGTAGAACCTGGTAAGGGTGGTCAAAAATTTTTACCCATTGCACTAGATAAAATTAAAGAGTTAAAAAATATCCGAGCAACTCATGCATATCAATATTTAATTCAAGTTGATGGTGGAATTAACGAACAAACTGGACCACTTGTTTTTAAAGCAGGAGCTGATGCTGCTGTGGCTGGAACTTATTTAATCGCCCAACCCACCAAAGAACGAATCAACACTATTTTAGGAAGAAAATATCAAATAAAGTAGCTTAATTTTTTAAGCTACTTTATTTTCAAATATTCATTTAGATACTTTGCTTTTATATTTGTCAACAAATTTTGATTCTTCAAGCTCTTTAAGTTCGAATTGTAAAACTTTTTGGTTTTTATTAATTTTGTCGACTAATTTATTGTATAGTTCTTGCTTTTGAGCAACTTCTCTGACTAAATCATCATACTCACTATCCTTTAAGATTTGACTTAATTTTTTAGTTTCAAAAAAACTAGTTACAATATCCTCGAGAAAAGGATTAATTGTAAGTCTATATGAAAAAGCACTGCTATTAATCTCTCTAAATTTTTCATCGTTCTTTTCATTATGAAGATAGTTTTGTAATGCTTTTTGACCTGAAGTTAGACCGATGAAATTTGTTTTGCTTTGAGTATCTAAAATAATGTATGCTTCAGCTGCCAGTAATGAATTATATTTAACTAAACCACTAAAAATGTCTTTTAATAATTTTTTACCAACTGCTAATAAGGCTTGAATTTGAGCTGATAACATTTGTTGCTGCTGTTCAGGAACGATAGTACCATTTATTGAACTCTGTTCTTGAATTTGTTTTAGAATGTTTTGATAAACTTTTTGCGAAGAATGAAGTGGAATAAGCATATATTCAAGCTTTTTAGCATTTTCTGGGCTTTGAGCAGCTCTATCTTCCACTTGTTTGACAAAGTTATTAAACTCGGTCACACTATAGCTGAATCTTTTGATTTTAAATAAATTATCACATGAAATAACCCCAAGTGAACTCATTGCTATAATGCTTGAAGGAATGATTAATTTAATTAGTTTTTTAGTTTTTTTCATTTGAATCTTTTGTTTGGTGTGTTTTGTTTTTAACTTTAAGGAACTTATCTAAATATTGGTATCCTGATGCATAACTAATCCCAACAGCACCAATTAATCCAATTAAAACAATAATTGAAAAGGCTTTGGTTGCTCTAGTGACTTCAATTTGATTAATGATATTCAAACTAGTATATCCATCATTTAAACTGCCAAAAATTGCATTAATTAATAAAGTTACAATAATTAAAATAGAAATGTAAAAAGTTTTAACTTTGGCTAATTGATTTGCTTTAACATCCATTTGTTGACGTGCCATTTGGATTCTAATTCCATCTACTATTAAATCACGAATGATAATTAAAATCGCTAAACCAACATTAAATCACCCTGATAAAATTAAATATATTAATCCAACAATAGTAATAATTTTATCAGCTAAAGGATCCCAAAGCTTTCCAAAATCTGAAACGGTTTTCCATTTTCGTGCTAAATATCCGTCTAAAAAATCAGTGGAAATTGCAATGGTGAAAAAAACAAACATAATTCACGAGATTCAAGGGGCATAATTAACTAACCGTGCAAAACCTACTTCAAAGATTTTATAACCATGAAAAATTAAAAAAGCAGTTAATAAAAAAGCCATTCAAATTCTAATTACAGTTAAAACATTAGGAATGTTGTTTTTGGTTAATTTCCAATTTGGATTTCATTTAAACTTAGACATATTACCTTCTTTCGATTATTTTTCTTTTTTCAAAAGCATAATGTTGATCGAGGAAATCAACCTCTTTTTGAATAACTTGTTCAGAAGCAGTTTCTTTCACTTTTTGAGCTTGTTCTTTGAAAAAAGTAATTTCTTTGGAACATTTTGACATTCACGAATTTGACTTAATATCTTTAAGATTGTTTAAGTTTTGAACAAAGGTTTTGAGTTCAGGATTTGGTAAAATGAAACGTTTAAACTTATCTAGATTCATTAAATGTTTAAGATATTCAGCTGGAATATAGTTAATGTCTTTCATTTTCATATCTCCAACACTAACTTGGAAATTATCTAATTCTTCTTGATTTAGTTCAATTAAACGATTAATGCTAATAGTTAATGATTGAGCATATTGCTTGGCTTCAAGCTTAAATTCTTCAAGTAATTTCTTTTCCTTACGAGCATCGATTTTATCTTTGATTACTTTATATAAGAAAAAACTTAAAACTAATAAAACTAAAGCTCCAAAGACTATTCAAATAAATATATCTCCCATGTGTCTCCTATTTTTGCAATTTTAACCTTCATTTATCAGGTTTTTGCTCGGTGAATTGTTGCATAATATTTTCTAATTCTTTTTCACTTAAAGTTGAACGTTGAATTTCACTATGTAAATAAGCACTGTATTGTCGATAGTTAAAACTTGGTTTGGGAGTAATTTTCTTGTATGTTACCCGTGAACCAGTTGATAAAACCTCATCAATTTCTACTTCAGTCCCAAGGACAATATCGTTCATTTCTCGTTTAACAATTTTAACTTCTTGTTGCAATTTTTCAAGCTCTTCAGCTAATAATTTAAGTTTTTCAATATCTGCAATTTCCATATGTTCCTTTATTATTTTCTTATTTATATTATATCTTTTATTAAACAACTTAAACGGTTGCTTGTTGTGATATTATTCCCATAGCAACACCCATTGCAAGCATACCAATATTAATTCCAAAGAAAATTAAGGTTGAAATAGCATCTGAAAGGGTTGCTAAAATTGGAGCAGACATAACTGCTGGATCTTTTTTAAATCTTACAGCAACAATTGGAATCAGAGTTCCTAACATTTTAGCGATAATCACCACTAAAAACAAGGAAATTGAGCTTCCGAAAATAAGAAAAGTTAATGCTTTTCAATCTGCACCAGAAGTACCGAAAATTAAAAAGTATAAAAAGAGTCTTAAAATATTAAAGACAAACATTAAAATACCGACAATACAAGCAACCTTAACTTCTTTTAGAATTGCTTTTCCTGCATCTTTAAACTCAAGCTCTCCTAGAGCTGTAGCTCTAGTAATTGTGGTTGAACTTTGGGAACCAGCATTACCTGCTGATCCAGAAATAACCGGAATTAACGCTACAATAATAGCTGCTGAAATATTGATTTTTAAATGCTCAATTAAAACGCTTTCACTAATATTAGTGAATTTTTCAATCACCAATTGACTAATGGTTGCTGAAAGCATTAAAATTAATAACCACAAAATACGAGACTTAACAATAGTCCAAACAGTGGTTTTTAAATAACTTTCTTCAGCAGCATCAGGATTAATCCCGCTCATTTTATAAATATCCTCTGTTGCCGCTTCTTGAATAACATCAATAACATCATCTGAAGTAATCATTCCGATTAAATAATTTTCACGATTAATCACTGGAAGTGCTGATTGATCTTGATCAGCAAAAATCAAGGCTGCTTCTTCTTTGGAATCGTATGTATATACCGAACGTACGGGCGAATAAATTTCATCAATAATCTCATCTTCATCTGAAAAGACAATTTCTTCAAGCATAACCGAACCCAGTAATACTCCTCTTTGATCCACCACGAACAAATGATGGTTCAATTCAACTTTGTTGCGATAATCACGCCGGATTTTTGCTAGTGCTTTTTTGCAAGTTAAAGTATTAGTGAGAGTGGAAATATCCACAGACATAATACTTCCAACTTGATCATCGCTATACGATAAAATCGAATTAATTTTTTCGCGTTTTTGAGCATCGGTTTCATTTAAAATTTTTCGGGTTAAATTAGCTGGAAGGTCTTCTAAAATGTCAGCAAGCTCATCAGTTTGAAGCTCTTGCAAGAGCTTCATTCCTCAATCTTCAGTTAAATTCTTAACCAATTGAAATTGAACGCTTTCATCTAGATATGAAAATAATTCAGCAGCATCAACAGTTTTTAGTGAACGAAGTAAAAATAATTGTGAGCTTGGATCTATGCTTTCAGTTGCATACGCAATATCAGCCAGTGTATATTGATCTAAAAAATCACGGATTTTTTTAATGTTTTTATTTTGAATTAATTCAGTTAATTCAAGGAGGATTTGTTCTTCAATATCATTTAATGGGTGTATTGTTTTGTTTTCAGACATATCAACCTCCTATTTGTATTATTATTTAATCTTTAATATATTTAAGAAGAGTTTCTTTAAATTCACCAATTGGAACTTTGGTCATTAAACCACCTTTTAAAATGCTAATTGCTCCACTTTCCTCTGAAACGACAATAGTAGTGGCATCTGATTGCTCAGAAATTCCTAGAGCAGCACGGTGCCGTGAACCAAAACTATTATCCAAGCTTTTTTTAGTGATTTTGTAAAAAGTCGAAGCATAATAAATTTTATTATCGCGAATAATAACAGCTCCATCGTGAATTGGACTTTCTTTACTGAAAATAGCTATTAAAAGTGAACTAGATAAATTTGCGTTCAAAATAATTCCATCAGTACGTAAATTATCTAAACTTTCGTTATTTTCAAGTGTAATTAAAGCTCCGATTTTTCTTTGCGATAAATATTCCACTGTATCTTTTAATTCATAAATTAAACGTTCTTGTGAAGAAGTCCCTAAACTTAGATATTTACTTTTAACAATTTTTTTAGAAACAAAATTGCTAATTCTTGGTCATAACATAATGAGCAAGATTGCTAAAACAATTCAAAAAATAAATACAATAAATACTAAAATAATAATTGACATATTAACTTGCAAATTTACTAATTGCGTATGCTCCTAAAAATAATAGTGTAATCACTAGAACAATAATGGCAATATAAATTAAGTTGGTAATCAAAATTTTCTTTTGATTTTTTGCTTGTTCAAGGAGTTCTTGCTGAGTTTTTTCAGGAAGTAAATTACCTTGTGAATCGTATGTTTGAGCAATAATTCGTGCAATTTCTGCTTTGCGTAAATTGATAAAATGTTCAGGATCACGTTTAGTTTCAGATTTTTTGGTCTCTTTTTCTTTATTTTTTAAAAAATTTTTAATATCCATAATACCTTCTTAAAATATTTATATTTTAATTTTACTTTATCAAGCTAAAAATGTAAACTTTTTGTTAACAAAATAAAAATTGTCTAATGACAATTTTTGCACTAATTCTACAATTTGTTAATTTCAATAATCGTATGTTCTTTTTTATTTTTTGCAATTGAAATCACCTTGAATTGATATTTATCTTGTAAAGTGAAAGTGGTTTTTTTGTACAGTTTCTTGTCTCCACTGTTTTTAATTAAGTATTCTTGTAATGTTAATTCTTCTTCATCGGGTGCAAGTAAATTTAACTCTATATCTAATTGCTTGAAAACATCATACACAAACAACTCAGCTTGAACTTGCGATTTTTCAAGCGATAATTCATAAATTTCTTCATCATTATCGTGTTCATCGTAAATTTCACCAACTATTTCTTCAAGAATATCTTCAATGGTAATAATCCCTTTAACTTTAGTGGAATTATTATTTTCCACCACCAATCCCATTTGTGCACGATCTTTGCGTAATTTATCTAATGCTGAAGAAAGTAGTGAATTAGCTGAAATATACGGAAGTGTTTGCATGTAAGTGATTATTTTTCCTTTTTTAAGATGAAAAATATCTTTAAGCATGACCATTCCGATTAATTGATCGTTTTTCATTATTGGTAGGCGTGAATAATTGGTTTCACGGAACATTTCTTTTGCTTTTGCAATATTATCCTTGTAATCTAAATATGAAACATCTTTCAAACGAATGTAATGTTGTTGCACTTTGGTTGAATCTAGGTCTAAAGCATTTTTAACTAAAATGCTTTCTCCGGTTTGCAATACTCCTTCGTTTTGAGCAACATTAATCATAGTTTTTAATTCATCTTCAGTATGAGTTACTAACACTTCCTTCCCGATTTTGCTGATCGGAAGTGTGATTACTCATAAAATTCAATACATAATCTCAATAAATGGAGCAAAGATTTGCAAGTATTTAACGCAATGGTGTTTAGCAATTAATTTAGGTCCAATTTCACCAAAAATTAATAACACAGGAGTCACTACTGCTATTGAAATAACCGTTGGTAAAATACTATCATTTCCAAATATTTGCGAAAGTAGTAGTGAAGTGAGTACCGAAGACCCAACATTAACAATGTTATTCCCGATTAAAATAGTTCCTAAAATTTGATTAAATTTACTTTTTTGCTTTTGAATTAGAGTTGCATTGCGTGCTTTATTTTCGACTAAATGATTAATTTTAGCACTAGAAATAATGCTATAAGCTGTTTCGCTTCCGCTGAAAATACTGCTCAGTAAAAATAAAATAAATAAAACAATTATGAGAATAATTATCAAGTCTAATGACATTATCTTGCTCCTTTAGTCTTGATAATTAAACGATTGGATATAGGTTCCATAAAACTCCTTATTTATTTAAATCTTTGATAAATTCACTAAAACGCACAATTTCTCCGCTGTATTGTAGTCCAGCAAGTCCAAGTTGTCCGTTTCTGTTTTTAGCTACTGAAAGTAGTGTGTTATAGCTCATATCTTCTCTTTTTTCATCGGCATTTCGACTTAAAAAGATGACAATATCAGCATCTTGCTCGATTGATCCTGATTCTCTTAGGTCGTGTAATTGTGGACGTTTGTCTTCCCTGGTTTCTACGGTTCGAGAAAGTTGCGAAAGAGCCATGATGGGAATTTTCAACTCAAGGGCAAGAGTTTTTAGGTTTCGTGAAATAATTGAAACTTCTTGTTGACGGTTTCCTCGTCCTCCTTGTGGACCAGAAATGAGCTGTAAATAATCAATAATAATTAAGTCAAGTTGATAATTAAGATTTTTATTTAATAGTCTTAATTTTCAGGTAATATCATCAATGCTACTAGTTGGTACATCATCAAAATACACATTCATTTTTTCAAATGTTAAAGCATATTGATCTAATTTATCTTTTTCATATGAATGTAATTTTTTCGGATCTTGAATTTTATTGAGCGGAACTTCTGAGTGAGTTGATAAAAAACGTGATGTTAACTCACTGGCTGGCATTTCTAACGAAATAAAGGCAACATTTCTGGTTTTGGTTTGCTCTTTATTAATTGAATTAATAATTTGATCATTAGTGCTCATAATATTATCTAAAGTAATATTGCGGGCTATATTAAGAGCAAAAGCAGTTTTTCCAATTCCTGGACGAGCAGCTAGAATGATAAATTGTCCAGGTTTAAATCCATTAACAAATTTATCTACTGCTTCAAATTTGGTTTTAATTGCCACATCTTCACTTGTCCCAATTAAACGTTCATTAATTGATTCGAGTAATTCTTGCGAAGTATCGTAAATATGTTTAAAGGTACTGCTTTGGATTGAATTTTGTGAATTATCTGAAAGAAATTGTTGAATATTAGAATATGCTTCCTTCCAGTCTAATTGAATATCTTTATTCTCTAATCTTTTAGTTTCATATTGATAAAATGCTTCTAAATTACGCATTTTAGTTAAGTCGATTAATTTTTCTACATTGGTTAAAAAGTGAGTTTCATTAACCACCTTTGAAGCAATATACGAAATTAATAATGGTGTCACTTCAGTATAAGCATTATTATTTTTAATTTTATCTAAGTTTTCAATTAAATTAGCAAAATCAAAGAACGGAAAAACGCTCCCCATTTTGTTTTTAAGAAACAAAATGTAACGAAATAATTGCTTGTTTTCAGGGATAAAAAAGTTACTTTCACTTAAATACTGAGCTCCCCGTTGTTGCATTTCTTCATCTAAAATCATGGATGCTAAAATGCTTTTTTCTATTTCGTTATCTTGAAATTTAGTGTTAGGATTGTGAAAGTTAACAATTAAATTGAGATAATTTTTTTCAAGGTTATTATTTTGTGACATTTATACTAATTTCCATTCTAACAACAGCGTTAATATCTTTATATAAATTGACATTCACTTCATGGGTTCCTTCTGAAACAAAGTGAATTTTTTCTAATGCATGCTTAGGAAGTGTGTATCCGAGTTTTTTTAACTCATCATGAACTTCTTTAGTAGAAACGCTTTTGTGAACATTTAAATTGTGGTTTTTGTCTATTGTGGCTTTAAGAACAAATTTTAAAGTAAGAGATTCGAGCTCTTCTTTCATTTGAAGAAATTGACTTCTTTTAGCGTGTTCATCAGCTGAGAGTTGTTGTAATTTTCGTTCTAGTGATTTGGCAGTTCTTTCATTATATGGTAAAGCAAACCCGTTTTTAACTAAAAAGTTACTTCCATATCCATTCGACACTTCAACAATGGTATTTGCTTTTCCTTCTTTACAATCTTTAATTAAAATTACTTTCATGTTTCTTTGCTCCTGACATTATAATTGCATGTTTAATATTATCAACAAAAATATTTAATTCTTCTTGTGAAACAGCAGCAGCTGAACTAAAGTGTCCGCCACCACCAACTGATTCACAAATAATTTGGACATTAGTATTAATTCCACGGGCACTAAGTTTATACTTAGTTTTATCTTTAGAATCTTTTAATTTAGCTACTACAAATGAAGCTACCCTTCCTTTGATTTTAAGTATTTCATCAGCTGCAATAGAAATAGTATCATTGGAAGCTTCAATGTTTGAATATGCAAGAAAAAACCCCTCTTTAACTTCAGTAAGGTTTTTAAGAATTAAATCTACTGTTTTACGAGTTTCATTATCAATTTTTAAAATATCCACTGCAATGGAAGCTTTAGCACCTTTAGATTCTAAATAGCTAGCTGCTGAAAAAGCTCTTTGTGAGACTGATTTAGCAAATTGGTTTGTATCTAAATAAATTCCATTTAAAAGTAATTGAGCAGTGATTGGATCAATGCTAATTTTATTCTCAACAAAGGAAATAATTTCGGTTACAATTTCACAAGCTGAAGATGCAGTTGTATCAATATAAATATTAGTCACTGGACAATAATCAATACTTTTGCCTGGTCGATGATGGTCTAAAACAAAGACATTATTGCGATCAGTATTTTTAAGAGCTTCAGAATTATCAGTCCGTAGCACATCTGAATTATCAACTAAAACTACCAAAGTATTTTCATTGGTCATTCTAGTTAAATGTTCCATGTTTGAGACTAAATAATCGCGATCAAAAACATTTTTCATGCTTGAAATCATGGATTTAGTAGTGTAATCAAAAGTAAAATTCCCAATAAAAGCTTTCTTATTAAAAGCTTTTGCCAATTGGTACATTCCATAGGCTGCACCTAAAGCATCTAAATCGGCCATTTTATGTCCGTAAATAATCACTTTATCAATTTTATCGCTAGTTAATTTTTTTCGCAATTCTAAAGCAGTGTTTTTAATTTTAATCCGACTATTATCAGCAACAATTTCAGATTTAGACCCAAAATAAATTGGATTGTGGGTATTCGAGAAAATAGCCACTTGATCTCCTCCACGGTTTTGAGCTTGTAAGAGAGCTTTTTTAGCTTGTTCAATTTGCTTTTGAAACGAACTCCATCCACTAGCAAATCCAATTGATAGCGAAATTTTATACGAATTGTCAATTTCTTTTTGATTAATCTTCATGAACAAATCAAATTGATTTTCGATTAATTCAGAAATCGTTTTTTCGTTAGTAAAAACAATAAATTTACCATTAGTATATTGACGATAAATCATGTTGTATTTTTTAACGTATTCTTCAATGGTGTCAATTACTGCTTTATTAAGTCGGAAAAATTGTTCTTCTGAAAGGATTGATTGGTAGAGTTGAAAATTATCAATCTCAATTTCACCAATGACTGGTTTTTGTTCTGCAGTGATTGTTTTAAATAAATTTTCAGTGGAAATATCGCGAATAACTATAGTGTTTGAAATAGGTCAAAATTGAGCTTCATAAATATGGTCATTTTCTGAAAATTCAATTTTGTTTTCGTTTAAATCCACTTTCTTTTTGTTTCCGTAAAACTTTTGAAAAAATTCATCTAAGCTTCAACCAATAAAATTGCTCTTAAATTTAGATTTTAAAAATGAGCTACTTCAAATAATTTCTTGTCCTGAATCATAAATGATAATTCCAATATTATTATTAGTCATAATATCTTCGACAAATGAGTTAAATGATTTTTTAATCAATTCCCGTGATTTGATAAAGCGAGATAGGATAAAATATAAGACCACACACTCAAAAGCTAAGATAGCAAGCACCCCAACTGATAATCAAGCGAGGATATAAGTATTGTTTACATTAGTAATAATTGAAAATAAAAGAGCTATAAAAGAGATAATGAAAATAGTAAAAATAACATATACGAGAATGACCTTATTTTTGTTTTTCAATGTAACCTCTCTATTTTAATTTAAATAAATTATTTATTTAAATTATACAAAATTTGACTTTTTATTGGTATTTTAAATAGATAATATCATCCTTGGTTGCTCAATTAAAACTTATTAAAATTCTTTTATAAAAAACAAAAAATAGGTTTCCCTATTTTTGTGTCTTTAACTAATTACTTGGTTTATTATTTGCATCAACACTAGCTTTGGTTTGATCTACGTTGAAAATAAATAGTTTAAGTTTTTTATTAATTGCGTTTGTGATATTTGAAGCGTTTGCTCCTGGAGTATTTTCACTTTTAGCATCTGTACCAAGAACTTCTTTAGCTTTACTTTCTTTAGCTGTTGAAACAACTGTAGTATCTTCTGAATTATCTTGTTTAACCCCAAATAAAGTTAGTAAGTCTTTTTGGGTAGCAGTAGCTGTTGTATATAACGATCTTGCTTCTGCATTGTTAGCTTGAATATTAGTATCAAAGTGGTTTGCTAGAGTAAGTTCTTTTAATTCTTTAGCTTTTAGTTTGTAAAGGTCTAATTTATTGTTGTAAATTCTATCAAGAGCTCTTATAGCAGCAGCTTTAGCTATACTATATT
Source organism: Mycoplasma sp. 3686h (assembly GCF_056781225.1). Classification (NCBI taxonomy): domain Bacteria; kingdom Bacillati; phylum Mycoplasmatota; class Mollicutes; order Mycoplasmatales; family Mycoplasmataceae; genus Mycoplasma; species Mycoplasma sp. 3686h. The sequence goes on from NZ_CM165562.1 coordinate 801,963, forward strand.
TACCATTGTAAAGTTGAATTACTTTACCAAATAATCTTGATGAATTATCTTTACGAGTATTATCTATTAAGGTTTTTAGTGTATTTGCTTGTCTATGGAAATCAACAATTAAGTTAACATCTTTCACTAAATTTGCTTCTGAGTATGAGTGTTGTGTGATGTTGTGTGCAGTATCTGCTGGATGATCATTGTGTAAGAATTCTTTGTTAATATCTAACAATTCGCTTCTAAGTTTTTCAAGGTCTTGAACAAGATAACTATTATCGTTCAATTCTTTTTCTTTTTTCTCTAAATCATCTCTTTGTGAACCGATTAAATTACCTGATAAAAATTCGTTAAGGTGGAATTTAAATGAACTAAAGTAAAGAATAAATTTAGATAATTCTTCCACTCTAATGTAATTTTTGTTAGCTACACTACCTGTTGTAGGTAAATTAAGGAAATAATCTTTTTGTAATTTTGCAAATTTATCAGCACTTGATTTATCATTTTTAATTTCATTTAATAGTGCTTTTAAATCATCTAAAACTTTAACTTCATCTTTAAATGTTTCATTTTGTCTAAGATTGCTACGTGTTGAAATGGTAGAATCATATTCTTTAATGTATTTGTCAATAAGTTGTTCAACTTTGCTGGTTTGATTATTAGTTGAACCACTGGTTTGATTGGTATTTTGGAAGTTTTGATCAATGTTTTCGTGTTCAAGGAATGATTCAACAACATATGAATTAATTTCATTCATTGCTTCAACAAATTTTTTCTCTAAATCCACATATTTAGCGATTTTATGGTCTGCATATTGTTTTAAACTATATAAAGTTAGTTTAGGAGTTAATTTATCAATAGCATCCTTTTGGTTAGTATTAGGTGCCCCATTAATTGGTAAAGGATTTGTTGCTGGAAAAACAGGTTGAATATCTAAAGCTTTTGATTCATCTAAATAATCTAAGAAGTTAGCAATATCTCTTAAATGACCTTGGTATTGATCACCATTTTCTGGGTTGTAATCCTTTCCAAGGAATTTTTCTAAATTATAATTAGCTTTAACCCCTTCTCCTCTTGAAAGAAGAATGGTTACTTTATTTTTAATATCATTAAGGAATCTTTGTTTATCAGCTGGTCTAAATCCTTTAAGGTAAAGTTTAAGATTTTCAATTTGATCATTCTTTTCATCTGATACTGCTGTTTTTTCGTATGCTTTTTCGAGTAATTTTAATCTGTTTTCTAAAGTAGTTAGCTTACGATATTGTAAATATCTATCTCTCAGTGCAGCATCTTCAGGAGCAAAAGTATAATTCTCTTCATCAATAATTTTGGTTTTATCATCTGATTGTGCTTGTCCTAGAGCATTGTACTCTTTAAATGAATTTTTCACAAAATCAAAGTGAGCATCATAATTATCTTTAGCTGGGTTGCTAACTGGTTTATCAGTTGATTTTGTCGCATTTTCATTGGTCATGTCAACAAAGAATAAATCAAATGCTCTATCTTTGGTTTCGTTGTAAAGTTTCTCAAGAGCTTCAGGGGTAACTAGATTTGCATTAACAACTGAAATTTCATTTCCGTTTTCATCTTTGATAAGTTCACCATTTTCTGGATTTCTTTTAGGTTTTACAGTTTCTATTCAATTGTAAGCAGCAAGTCCTCTAAGTCTACCAAGTACTTCTTTAAATTTAGGTCATCTCAATTTAAATAAGTCTATATTAGCTTTGTAGTATTTGTCTTGTTTATCAATTGAAGTAATATCTTCAATACCTTCTTTAGCTTTATCTACAAAATCTTGTATAGCGTTAGAATCTTGTAATGATTCTAAGAATTTTATGTAATATGCTAAATCTGAATTAAATAATTCTTCACCTTTCTTATCTTTATAAAGTGGATCTTTGCTTTTATCTAAACCTTCTCAGTAAACTTTTTCTAAATCATTTGCTTTCTTAAAATCATTTGTAGTTAAAGTATCTGATGAACTTTTAACGTTTCTTAAAGCAGGAATATACACTTGAGCATATCTAATTCATTTTTGCATGTCTTTAGCGTCTTGTTGTTGCTCAGCAGTAAGTTCTTCATCTTCGAATTCATCTAATAAATCTTCAATAGTATCATATGCTGAACTAAGTTGGTCAATATAATAACCAGCAATATATAATTCAGGATTAGATACATGATTTGTATTAATTCTGAATCTTTCAACTAATTTTTCTTTAAAAGCTTTACCATCTGGAGTAACCTGATCAGGTGCCAATAATTTAGTAAGGTTTGTTTTTCATTCTTTTAAAATACCATCTTTGTTAAGACCAAAGGTAGCTAATTCTTCTTTTCATAAACCTGGAGCAAGATTTTTAAGTATTGCTTCATCTTCACCAAGATTATCACCAAAACCTTTTATAAGAACTCTTGGTAATCCTCTAAATTCTGGTCTCTTGGTTAAATTTTTACTATTAATTTCATTTATAAGATTAGCTTTTTCAAGTCGAAGGTTTTCTGCTGTATAGAAGTTTCTATTGCCGCTAAGAATAGCGTCTTTATCCACATTGGTTTGCATTGCTGATATTCTAGTGATTGCTTGAGTGTATTCTGGTTCGAGTTCACGGAATTTATCAAAATTATATTTCTTGATGTCAAATAAATTATTAATATTGAATTCTCAGTGTTTAGTAGCGGGCGAATCGTGGTCAGTAACGTTTTGTTCTTGTAAGAAAGTTAGCATTTTTTCAACAGTTGCTAAATCTTTATCAAATTGTTCTTGTGTATATCAACTATTTGTTTGTACATTAAATTGGAACGATGCTTGGAACGATGCTTTAAGTCTATCATTTGCTTCTTTGAAATTTGTTGCAGGTGCATATTCTGAACTCTGAGGATCATCCCATCCGTTAACTTTTGATAAAAATTCAAACTCAGTTTCTGATCTTAAAGGCTCTAATTCAGTAAATGCCTTAACAATGTGGTCTTGAGCAGATAAAATCAATCCTTTATATCTATCAGCAAGTACTTTTTCTTCATCGCTAGCAGGAATTTTTTGGTCAGCTTCACGGAGTTTATCAAGTTCTCCTTGGATAGTATCAAGTAATTTGAAACCTCCATTTTTAGGATTTAAAATTTGAAGAACTGCATATTTAACTTGATCTTCAGGTGAAAGTTGTGTTTGACCGAATTGTTCTAAAATTTTCTGTAACTTTTCTGTATCTTGAGGATTTTTGTTGAGTAAAGCATCAAGTTCATCTAAGATTGCAGAAAGATTTGCTTCATATTTTTCAGGTAAATCTTTGTTTCTTGATCAATATGGATTATTTCTAATTTCTGTGACTTTGTCTCTAAATTCTTTAACATAAGCATTGAGTTCTTTGTCAGAAAGTCCATTTTGTGAATTGTCATTCAAGAATGCATGTGCTTTAAGAGATAATAAACGATTAAGTGCTTCTTTGTATTGTGGATATAATGAATCAAATGTATCAACTTTGTGATCTAAATATTGCCCATTTGATTTAACTTCAAAATCTGTTGAATAATTTTCTTGAGCAAATCTATCTTGTAAAAATTTAAGATATTCCTCTAACTTTTTCAAATCATCATTGAATTGAGCAGTGGTGTATCCTGGAAGACTTGAAACATATTTTTCAAGTTCTGAGTATTCTTTAACTTGAGCAGGAACGTCAGTATTTGCTTCTAATCTCATTTCAGATTTAAATAAATCTGCATTTGCTTCTTGAGTAGATGTAAGAGGAAGGGTATATTCAGGATTAAGTTTAAATCCTCTAATAGTGTAGGTCTTCTCTTCACTTAAAGTTGATGTCTTAATGTCTTTAAGCTTAAACTTAACAATTGTGTATCCGTTTTCATTTTGATATGATGTATCAACTACTTGGTATTTTTTAGGATTAAATCCATGGAAGATAACGTCCCGATCACTCTTCACATAAGTTGAATACACATTGTAAATGTTAGTTTTTACTTTAGCATTATTTTGACCTGATTCTTTATCGTATACAGAAACTTGTACTAAAGATGCTGCTGCATCAACAATAGCTTTATTCTCAGAAGCTGTTCTTTCGTTAGAACATGACATAGTAGCTAAAGGAATCAATGATGTAGCTGAAGCACCTATTATTAATTTATTTTTAAGACTCATTTTTCTCCTATTTCGTTTGCGACAAAATGTTGCTCAACAGATTTTGTCTTTTAAGTTATATTATTTTAATTGTTTAGTAATAAAAAAATTATATAGATTTTTAAAAAAATAAATAGTAAGTTAAATATATATTTTTAAAATTTTTAACTTTAGATTTTGTGCATTAAAGTTGAAAGACCTTTGATAGAATCGCACCAGAATAAAGAGTGGGTGTTGTGCTTATATTTCTATGTAATAACATAAGCAAAATCATTCTAAATTCAATTAGATTTTTAAGTAAAAACTGATAAATTAATCGTTTAATTTACTGATACTTTCAGCTAAATAGGTCCAATCCTTTTAAGTTTATGCTTCTTAATTACTATGTAATTACTTATTTATTATTTTTTCAAAAAATAACATTAATTTCGAAAATTACTCTAATATTTTAATCCAAATTAATTAATCTGTAAAAATAATGTGGTTTTAATTCTATTATTTTGAAAATGTTAATTTTTCTTATTTATTCATTTTTCGGGTATTTTTTAATCTATTTTTAGCTTTTTTCTTTAAATTGAACTTAAAATTTTTAAGTTTGTGACATCTTAAAAGCAATAAATAATGCTTTTTTTGACTTTTGAAATGTTAAAAAATGAAAATTTTCAAATTATTAATTTGTTATTTTATTGAATATGAATTTGGAAAATACATCAATTTCAAAATCACATTTTTCGGAAAAATTAAGATTAATTTATGAAAGTTTTGAGCAAAATAATTTAATAAAATTAAGTAAAAATTCTTTGATTATTAAACATTTAAATGGGTAAAGTTATATTCAATTTGTTTAAATTTTGATTTTAAATCATCCGTTAAACAAATAAAAAATTAATGATTAAAAAAACCTTTTTGGGCTGATAATTGAGCAAGAAGTAAGATTTCGCTGAGTAAATTACTAGCTTGGTTTGTTAAGTTTTTTTCTGTATCTTCAAAATTAATTCCGAAAAAATAGTGAAAATTTTTCACAAATGTAGGTTTAAACTTGATCTATTTTAATCAAATTAACAAATAAGAAATCATATTTTTAAGATCGTATCTAAACGCTAAAAAGCTTGGTTAATTTGCTTGTTTTTTGCTTTTTTAATTTGTTTACATTGTTTAAAAATGTTAAAATTTTAACATATCTAAAAAACAATAAATACAGGAGAATCAAATATGAATAGAGTTAATTTCTTAAATGATCAATACTCACTTCTTGGTAATGAGGTAAAACTTGGTGATAAAGTAATGCTAAAAGGAGTTTTAGCTGGAAGTTTTGACACTAAAGAATATCACAATGAAGGTAAATACACCGTTGTAGTAGTCTTTCCTTCAATTGACACAAGAGTGTGTGATATGCAAGTAGTGGCTGCTAATGCTTTAGCTCAAGAATATCCAAATGTAAATTTTGTTTCACTTTCGCAAGATTTACCAACTGCTTTAGCTTCTTATAAAGACCAACACAAAATCGATCACATTCAAATGTTTAGCGATTACAAAAAAAGAGAGATGACTCTTTCGTTAGGATTATTAATTGATCAATTATTTCTTAATGCCCGTGCAATGCTTGTATTAGATAAGGAAAATAAACTTGTTTATAAACAAGTAAATGAAAATGTTCACGAGCAAGTTAATTTTGATTCATTAAAAGAATTTTTAAACAAAATATAAGAAAAATGCCTGTGTGGCATTTTTTTAATGCTTAGGATATTTGTTAACCTTTTTGGTTTTACTTTTAACTAAATTTAAAACTAATGTAAATTCACCTTTAACAGCATTATTTTGATTTAATTGATCTAGAATTTCATTCGCAGTCCCATAATATCAAGTTTCGTAAATTTTAGTTAATTCTTTGACTAAGCATAATTGCTCATGTCCTTGAAACACTTGAGCTATATCTTCAAGCGAAGTAATTAATTTATGTGGAGAAACGTAAAAAATATAAGTTCCATAAGAGAGTGAATTTAATTGAGTAATTCGTTGTGAACTTTTGTCTTTTAAAAAACCTAAAAACGAAAAAGTATTAGAAAAATTGCTTCCTACAAAAGCACTAATAGCAGCATTAACACCAGGAATAATTTCAAATGCAATATTTTGCTCACGACATAATTTAATGATTTCAAATCCTGGATCTGAAATTACAGGCATTCCAGCATCGCTTACAAGTGAAACTGTTTTATCGTTTTTTAAAAGCTCAATTATTCCTCTAGCACTATTTTTTTCGGTAAAGTTATTATAAGTAATTAACTTTTTTCCTGTAATTTGAAAATGTTCTAACAATTTAGCGGTAACTCTTGTGTCTTCACAAGCAATAATATGACTCTTTTTTAGTGTTTCTAGTGCTCTTAGGGTGATATCTTGTAAATTACCAATTGGGGTACCAACAATATATAGTTTACTCATATATTTCCATTAAATTAATTAATAACTTTTCTTTTATTAATCCAAAATTTTGTTGTGAACTTAAATCTTGAACAAAAGTATCTAAATGACTAATAGCATTAATTAATTTGGGTTTTTGTCCTTTAAGCTCTTTAGATAAGTTTAAAAGATTTAATCCAAGACTAAATTCAAAGTTAATGTTTTGATAAACAACACTGATAATAAAAATAATCATTTTAATTAGTATTTTGTTAAGAAAAGGATTTTCTTCCTCTAAAGTAATGCTTAAATGAGCATATAATAAATATTTATTTCTTAGTGATTTTTCAAAAACACTAATTAAATTAACTATTTTGTCAAAGTTTTCCGGTTTTAAAAACTCTTGAATTAATTGGTAATCGTTCAAAAGATACGCTAACAATTCACTTTGTTCATTCAAAAGCTTTTGTGCTTGTAATTTTTGAATTAATTCTTTTGTGCTTGGATGTTTAAGCGAAATGAGATAGCTTCGCGAAATAATTGTATCTAAAACTGAATGCAATTTGGTTGTGGTTAAAATAATAGTTATGTTTGAACTAGGTTCTTCTATGGTTTTTAAAATTGAATTAAGCCCTTGAGTTGAAGCATTTTCAATATTTTTAATAATAACAAAAATTCGCTTATCAGGATAATTAAGCAGTTGGGCTTTAATAAAAACTTCCTCTAATTGCTCTTTTTTAATTTTTTGGTTTAAATTATCTATTAATAAAACATTGACAAAATCTGCATATGATTGAAAACTGCAATTTGGAACATCATTAAAAATACAAAACACTTCTCGTAAAGCTTCATTAATTACATTTTCATTTGAATTAAAAAGTAAATACAAGTGTGACAGCTTGTTATTTTTTTTAATGCTATTAAAAAAGGTAACTTGTTCATTAGTTAGCATGTTTTTTAAGATATTCCTTAAATTGAGGGTGTTGCATTAATTGTTCTACCACTTGGTTAAATACTTGTTCTTCACTTTGTGAAGCATCAATAATTAAATATCTACTTGGGTTTTGATTAATTAAAGTTCAGTATCCACTATAAACAGTTTGGTGGAATGATTCCTTTTCTTTTTCCATACGATCTTCAACAAGTCGAGTGCTATTACGACGAATTTTTGCTTGTTCTGGAGTTAAATTGAAAAAGATTGTAATATCAGGGACTGCATTTTCAATGACTAATTCAGTAAGAGTTTTGACATATTCATATCCTAAATTTCTAGCAAATCCTTGATAAACGTAAAAGCTATCTATATAGCGATCACAAAGAACTAATTTATCACTTTCAAGTGCTGGTCAAATAATTTTTTCTAAATGAATTCTACGACTAGTTGAATATAGCATTGCTTCAGCAACTGCCGAAAGGTCTGAAGAAGAGTCTAAAATAATCTCTCTAATTTTTTCAGCTTCTTTGAGTCCTTGACCACCTGGTTCACGGGTTAAAACGATATTAGATAAATGAAATTTATTTTGCAAATATTGCATCAATTTATTAATAATGGTGGTTTTTCCGCTCCCGTCTAGTCCTTCAAAAGTGATAAACATAAATTCCTCCTTTATTTTTGTCTATGAATTAGTGAAAATTTCAAAGTCATTTCATCAATATAATCCATTGAAGCACCAATTGGTACTCCAATAGCTAATTGCGAAACATTAACACCAATTTTAGATAATTCTTTTTTAATTAAAACATTGGTCATTTCGCCGTGTAATGTGGGCGAAATTCCTAAAATCACTTCATCAAAAGTTTTTGCATATTCTTTTAATGAGTTAATTTCAAACATAGTTTTATCTACGTCAGATTCTTTTTTCAAAAGATTTTTAAAGGTATAGTATTTCCCCTTATAAAAACCAGCGTTTTCAATTTTGTCAATAATGGCAAAATTTTCAACGAGTAAAAGTTTATTTTCTCTTTGCGAATTATCACAATATTTGCAATATTCAATTTGGCTAGGTGATTGACAAAAGTTGCAAAAATGAACTTTTTCTTTGAGTCTTTTGAAGGAATTAGAAAGTGCAAAAACTTCTTCTTCAGAACTTTGAAGTACTCATAAAACAATCTTTTCAGCTTGTTTTTTCGAGATATTTGGTAATTTTCTAATTTCTTCAATAAATTTGGTTATCGAATCAGAAAAGAACATTAAAAGGGCATTCCACCAGGCATTTGTGGTGCAATTTTTTCAGTTTCTTCTTTAATTAAGTCAATGATTTCATTTATTGCAACTACAATTAAATCTTCAAGAATATCTTTATCATCAGGGTCAATTAAAATAGGATCAACATTAACAGACACTAAAGTAAAATCGCCTTTCATTTTAATTGTGATTCCTTGTTTTTCAATAGAAAAAACTTTTTCATCAAGTTCTTTTTGTTTTTGCTCCATTTGAGCTTGCATTTTTTTAAGTTGTTTTAACATTTCGTTATTCATTTTGTCCTCTTTTCACTAAATTAATTTCATCACCAAAGAGTGATTTAATTTTATCCTCAGTACTTTGGTCTTTGAAACGATTTTCTAAATAAGTTAATGGTTCGATTGCTTTTAAATCGTTTGGGGTTTGTTTTTGTGTAAATTGATCTTTGAAAAGCTTAAGCACTCTCTTCTTTTGAGTATTGGATATTGTGTAAATGTGTTTGTATTCAAAAAATACTGTTTTAATGTACTTTTGAAAATCCTCAGTATTCCTAATTTTATAAATTTGATTTAAAAGATTTTCATCATCTGAAGCAATTAAGATAAACGTATCACTTGAAGCTAAAATTTTAGTTGGTTCAAGTAGTTTCATTTTTTCATATTTTCAAGTATCTGAAGGTATAAGGGTTTTTTCAGCCATTTGCTTATATGAAGTTAAAAGCTCTTTAGTATTCTTTTGAATACCTTGTTGAAGGATGTGCATTAAATTAGCTATTTCTTGATCGCTTCATTTTTCTGTGTTCGAATCATCACTCTGATTTAAATTGATTACTTTTGTATCTATATTATGTGGATATGAATCGTCTATATATTCTTTATTAGTAAATGTTTGCTCTTGTGATTTAAAATCTCTATTAAGCTGTTCACTAACAGATTGGTGCGATTGCTCGTATTGTGGGTTTTGTGATAAGTCACCTCAATCATGAATCTGGTCTGAGTTTTCTTCTTTAATTTTATGAGTAACCCCGGCTTGATTATTGAGATTAACAATTGGTTTAATTGGTTCATCTTGTGCTTTATTTGTTTTGTATGAGCACATTTTTAGTATTAAAACTTCAAGTAATTCAAACGGGTATTCTGAGCGAGCCATTTTAATTAGCACTTGATTTAATTCCTCCAAAAAACTAATTGCAAAGTTTTTATTAATTTGTAATGATTTGATTTGATCAATTTCTAATCATTCCAAAAATTCTTGTGATTGGGTTAAATTATAAATTAATCATTCTTTTAAAATATTTAATAAACTAATCACTAATTGATTTGGATCTGATCCTGAATCTTTGAGAAAATAAAATTGTTTCAGTGTTTTTTTAATTTTTAATGAACAAATTAAATTGATTAATTCAATGATTAAATCGTTTGAAACAATCCCAAAATTTGTGGTTAAATTTTCTACTGTAATCTTTCCTTGCCCAAATGAAGCACTTTGATCAGCAATTGAAAGTGCATCCCTCATAGCCCCAGAAGATAAGCGAGCAATTAATTTAATCGATTCATTGGTAAACTCAATATTTTCCTGTTTAAGTATTTTGACTAAATGCTGATAAATTTGTTCATTGGTAAGTTTGGTAAAATTAAATCTTTGTAAACGAGAAATAATAGTAAGTGGTATTTTTTGATAATCAGTGGTTGCAAAAATGAAAATTGCATGCGCAGGAGGTTCTTCCAGTGTTTTAAGGAGTGCGTTAAAGGCACTTTTAGTGAGCATATGAACCTCATCAATAATGTAAATTTTAAACCGAGAATGAATTGGGGATTGCTCAATTTTTTCCTTTAATTCTCTAATTTCATCAACTCCATTATTTGAAGCAGCATCCATTTCGACAATATCTAGTGATTTTCCAATTTGAGCTTTACAATTATTGCAAGCAATCGTTGCATCTTCACCATGCATACAATTAAGTACATTAGCAAAAATGTTCGCTAGCGAGGTTTTTCCTGATCCTTTAGGACCACTGAATAAATATGCATGCCCGATTTTTCTGGTTAAAATGATATTTTTTAACGTATTAATAATATGTTCTTGACCGACAACCTCATCAAATGATGTGGGTCGATATTTTCGATATAATGCTTTATAACTCACTTAAACTCCTTTGTTTAATAATTATATTTTAATATAGTTTTTTGAGTGGTTGATTTTTTAAAAAATAAAAGTTAATATTTAAAATTGTCAAACAAAAACCTCTTGGAAAAGAGGTTTTTGTTTATTACTCAACAATGGTTGCTTCATCTTCGTTTTGTGAACTTGTTGATTCTTGGGTCGCTTGTTGCTGAGCTGAGTAATTAGCAAAGTTTTTCATAACATTTTCCATCTCATCAAGCTTGGTTTTAAGAGTTGGAATGTCTTTTTTCTCGATTAATTCTTTTAATTCTTTAACTAATTTGTCTGACTCTTCTTTAGCTTTAGGGTCTAATTTATCACCTTGCTCTTTAGTTGCTTTTTCTACTTGATCAATTAATGTTTCGGCACGAACAATTGTTTCAGCTTCTTCTTTACGTTTAGCATCAGCTTCTTTATTTTCTTCAGCTTCACGAATCATTCTTTGAATTTCTTCTTCGCTTAATTTTGAAGAGTTTTCAATGGTAATGGTATTAGCTTTATTAGTTTTTAAATCTTTAGCAGTAACAGTGGTAATTCCATTAACATCAATAGTAAAGCTAACTTCAATTTGTGGTACTCCACGTGGAGCTGGTTCGATTCCTCCAAGATTAAATTGACCAAGTGATTTATTATCATTAGCCATTTCTCTTTCCCCTTGAACTACCCGAATAGTTACTTCACTTTGATTATCAGCGGCAGTTGAGAAAATTTGTGATTTAGTTACTGGAATAGTGGTATTACGTGCAATTAAAGGAGTTGAAATTCCACCCATAGTTTCAATTCCAAGAGTAAGAGGAGTAACATCTAATAAAAGAACATCATCAATATCTCCAGCAAGCACTCCTCCTTGAATTGCAGCCCCAATTGACACCACTTCATCTGGGTTAATTGATCTGTTTGGTTCTTTACCTAAAGTACGTTTTACTAATTCTTGTACTGCTGGCATACGGGTACTTCCACCAACCAAAAGAACTTCGTGTAAATCAGCAGCAGTTACTTTAGCCTCTCTTAAAGCATCTTCAATTGGTTTTCTGGTACGGTCAAGTAAGTGTGAGGTCATTGATTCAAACTCACTACGCTTTAGTTCTAATTCAACGTTAACTGGTCCGTCAGTTGTAACAGCAAGGAATGGTAAATTAATTTGAGCTACTGATTGAGCTGAAAGGTCGATTTTGGCTTTTTCAGCAGTTTCTTTTAATCTAGCCATTGCCATTTTGTCTGATTTAGCATCAAAATTATATTTAGATTTAATTTGTTTTACCATTCATTCAACAATGGCATGGTCTCAATCATCTCCTCCAAGGTGGTTATCTCCACTAGTTGAAAGCACTTCGAAAGTTCCATTTTCAAGCTCAAGTACTGAAACGTCAAAGGTTCCACCACCAAGGTCATATACTAACACTTTCATTGATTTGTCAGTTTTTTCCAATCCAAAAGCCAAAGCAGCAGCAGTTGGTTCATTAATAATTCTTAATACATCCAATCCAGCAATTTTTCCTGCGATTTTTGTAGCTTCACGTTGTGCATTGTCAAAGTAAGCTGGAACGGTAATAACTGCTTTAGAAACCTTGCTTCCAATTTTAGCTTCAGCATATTCTTTCATGTATGAAAGAATCATAGCTGAAATTTCTTCAGGTTTATAATCTTTATTGTTTGCATGTACAGTTTTATTGGTTCCCATTAATCTTTTAATTGACACAATGGTATTTGGGTTAGTTTCAACTTGTCTTTTAGCTGCATCTCCAACGATAATTTCTCCGTTTTTAAATGCAACTACCGAAGGTGTGGTTCTTTTTCCGTTTGGATTTTCTAACACAACTGATTGTTTATTTTCAATAATTGAAACAACTGAGTTTGTTGTTCCTAAGTCAATTCCTAATACTATTTCTTTTGCCATATTTTTTCTCCTTAAAACATCATATCTATAAACTAATTATAACATACTTTTTAGCACTCAAAGCTTTTGTTTGCTAAATTTTATAAATTTTTATTTATTTTTACTTGAGCTGGAACTACTGTTCGATCTTGTAATTTAAATCCTAAACGAACTATTTTAATGATTTGTTCGTGTTGCTTACTCGAATCGTGCTCAAAATCAATAACTTCTTGTTCGTGAGCATTAAACATTTCCCCTACATTTGGTTCAATTATTTTAATTTGACTTGCATCTAAGGCTTCTTGCAATTGCTTTAGTACTAATGAAAATCCATAACAATAATTTTGCACTTGATCATTAGTTGAATTTTGTCCTGCTTGAACTGCTGCAATTAAATTATTATAAGGAATCGCAAATTCTTGTATAAACTTTTGTAAAGCATATTTTTTTGCTTCTTCATTTTCTTTGGTAAATTTTTCTTTTAATTGAGCAGTTTTTTCTTCAATTGCTTCATTAGCTTTAGCGCTCGCTTGCATAATTTTATCTTTAAACAAGTATTCATTCACTTTTAATGTATTATTAAGTTTTTCAATTTGTTCCTTAAGTTGTGCATTTTCCTTTTCGAGCTGTTCAATTTTGTCTTTTTCATCTTCTTTAACCACTACTTTTGTAGTGATATTTGCTTCACTAATTTGGACTAAAACTTTTTGACCAGCTAATTCTTTATTTAAATGCTCGGCGCTAAGAGTAACTTCAAAATGATAGTTGCGCTTGTATTTTTTCCCAATTAAAAAATCATCTAAATTGCAATTAAAATCATTCTCTCCAATTACAATACTTCTAAATCCGCTTAGTTCTTTAATTTCAGTCCCATCTTCAAAAGTAAAAGTAAATTTCCCGTTTAATAAATCGCCTTTTTTAATCTTATTCATTATTCTCTCCTTTAATTAAAAATTTTTCAAAGACACTTAATGCACTTTTCATTTCATTAAAATCACTATCTTGTGGACCAACAATTGAAATTTCAGTTGTTCCCATAGTTGTATTGATTCTTTTAGTTAAAAAAGCACTTACTTCATTAACAGCAATTTTTAAGTTTTCTTGCTCATCTAATTTGTTTTCAATTTTCTCTCAAATTGAATAATTTTCAACCAAGTCAATGATTTGATTGACCTGTTCACGAGTAAAATTACGACTTAAAATCAATTCTTTTCGTCCGTAAACATTATTTTTAGTTTTAATATTAAAAATGTTTTCAACAAATTTTTCAATCACTGCAATATAATTAGAAACTTCTTTTTTGAGTACTTCCTTAAGAGCATAAGTTTTTTCAACTAAATCTTCTAGAGCAACACCAATGAGCTTTTCTTTGAACACACGTACAGCAATTTTAAGCTCGTTCATTTGCACTTTATCATTTTCAAGTGAAATTATTTTTGAATGCACTTCACCATTAGATACCACCATTACTGCTGTTGCCATAAACGAACTAATCGGAACTAAATCAATACTTTTTAAAATTAATGATTTGTCAAATTTAGTTGTAATTAGTGTTAATCCAGTGATATCGGCAATGGTTTCGGCTGCTTGTGCAATGGTAAAATTGGCATTTTCTTTTTTAGAATCGAAAGATTTTTTGAGCTTTTTTTCTAATAATTTTTCATTAGCTTGTGCAATGTGTTTGGCATAATAACTCAATCCAATCGGAGTTGGAATCCGACCACTTGATGAGTGAGCTTTTTTTAAATAACCTAAATCTTCAAGTTCTTTCATCAAGTAGCGGATTTTTGCACTAGAAAATTTAATTTCTTTTTCTTCGATTAAGTGTGCACTACTAATAGGCTGCTTTAAATGAGTATAAAGTTCAATAGTAGCACTAAGAATTTGTTCAAGTTTAGGATTAATTCTGCTCATAAATTTATTGTATCATAATTTAGCAATTAACAAGCTTTTTTGCTAAATTATTAAAAAACACTCTTGTGTGATACTTTCACTTTTAAGTTAGTTGATTATCTAACTTTGAGTGCATATCTTTTTAAGAGTGTTTTTAAAATAAATTAAAGACTGTCAGGTAAATCTTGATATTCGTATTCTTCAGGGTTTTGATAAAGCATTATGGTGGTCTCGTAAGAGTCTATATCAAGTCTAAATTGATTCATTCATTCAGAATTGCGTTCTAGGAATAAATCAGTGTCACTATTGAGTTCATATGTACTATTATCGACTTCTGCATTATCTCAATTGGTTAAATCAATTGCTTTTCATCTACCATCGACAAACACTTCATTTCAAGCATGTCCACCATCTTCAACTGTTGATAAGGGATCTCCATAGTGTCCTCCACCCATAATTCTGACAGGAATGTTTAAAATGGTAAGAGCAGCCGCTAAGTTCATACTATATCCAACACATTTAATTTCTGGATCATTAGTAAAAATTTGAGCAGGGTTATAAAATCCGTATCCATTGTAATTATATCTTTTCTTATTAATTGAAGATAAATAAGTTGTATTTGTAGCAATATAATAAGCAATTACCTTAATTTTGGTTTTAGTATCTCAATTTTTATTAATAATATTTAGTAAAACTTCTTTTCAATGATTAAATCATTTTCTGTATCCCGGAATTGGATTAATTCAAACGTCTTTACCAAGCTCTTGTGCTTCCTGATCAGTTAGTCGAAGTGAAAAATACACTTTTACTCTCCAATTTGCGTGTCCAGGTTTAAACCTCAAAAATTTGAGGTTTTTTAAATATTAAAATTACTTATCTTTTTGTAATAATCAGGCAATTTCTTCTTTATAAATTGGCCCATTATCAGTTCAAGGAGTTTCGAGAATAATTGGAATATTATCAAATTCAGGATCGTGGACAAAACGTTTAAGTGCTTCATATCCAATATAGCCTTTTCCAATATTTTCGTGGCGATCTTTATGTGAAGAAAGATCGTTTTTTGAATCATTTAAGTGAATTACTTTAATTTCTTGGAATAAATTTCATTTTCTTAATTCGTCCTTAAATTGTGTATATTGTTTAATATCATACCCTGCATCCCAGACATGACATGTATCTAAACATACCGCAAGACGATCTGAATTAACTCAATCTAAAACATAACGAATTTGTTCAAAAGTAATTCCAATTTCACTGCCTTTACCTGACATTGTTTCAATACAAATAACTACATCTTTGGTTTTTGAAAGAATAGTTTTTAAACTATCAACCAGGGTGTCTAAAGCTTCTTGAGGCGAATATTTAGTATATGCGCCAGGGTGAAGCACTAAATATTTAGCTCCAATATAGTTCATGCGTTCAATTTCTTTAGTTAAAAATTCAATAGCAAAATCACTTTTATCCGGATTGGCAGGATTAACAATATAAGGAGCATGAACAATAATGTCTTCTTTTGATATAACTTGCTCGAACATGAGCTCATATTTTTGTAATTGATAATTTTCAACCCCAGTACGCATAGTAGTTTGGGGAGCTCCTAAATAAATCATCATGGTATTAGCTCCATTTGAAATTGATTCAGCCGCTGCATCAGCTAAGTAACCAGGTTTTTTAAATGATATATGCGAACCAAGTTTAATCATTGTTCTCATCTCCTTTATTGTTTTTATTAATTTTGTTTTGCACTTGCTGTAAAAAGCTAGCTGCAATTACCCCTGAAGGAATTGCTATCACTGCTACTCCAATAAGTGAAATTATCACTACAATGACTTTTGCAGTAGCGGATTGAGGAGAAAAATCTCCATAACCAATAGTAGTTAGTGTAATGGTTGTAAAATAAATAGCATCTCAAAAGTTAGCTACAGTATTTGAACTTACACTTGGAAAATTCGGTTCATTTTGTGCTTTTGTTTGTGCTTGTTCGAATGTGATTTTATGTTCATTAGCATATGCTTGAATAAAATTATTAACTTGTGCATTATAATGACTAGTTTCAGCATTTCAAATAACTAAAGCAAATAAAATAATTATCACTATTACTAAAATAAAAATATTGAGTAAAAGTTTTGATTGCTCTCGAACTGCTTTAAAAATAATAGCAAATGGAGCAAATATTTTTAAAACAATGAGCAATCTTAATACCCTAACAATTGCTAATCCATTGAAAAAATCAAAGACTTTGGAATTAAAAGTATTGTCAGTGAATACTCCAATTAAGTTTACTGAAGCTAAAATACAAAGAATAGCTACTATACCATAGTAAGAAGCGAAAAATTTTAAATATAGTTTAAAAAGATTTTTTTCTTTATTTTGATAATGATACGTCATTAAATGAATGATAAAATCAATCACAAAGATAAAAAAGATTGGTACTTGAGCTATAGTGATGAACACTTTTGCATAAGTTGATGATCCTTGACCTAAAGGAACAAATAAATTAACAAATGAAAACAAACAAGCAAAAATAATTATCAAGCCATAAAACAATTGCATTCTTGCTGTTTTATTTTTGAGAAATTGCTCATTTTTTGAATTTTTATCTTCTTTAATTCAAACAATATCACTAATTGTTTGCATAAATTGTTGGTGTTTTTTCTTAATTGAATTAAGCATAAATAAAATTATAACTGAAAACGGGTAGACATTAACAGGTAAATTCAAAGCTCTTACTTAATTAGTTTTAGAATCATTGTCTTCTTTTATGTTTTTATTATCTTTTAAGTATCGTTCAACACTTTTATGAATTATGCTTGAAACTATAGCAAGGATTAGTATACCAATAACCAAAAGCAAACCGATAAAAATTTTTGCTACCGGAGATTCTGGGGAGAAGTTTTTATAACCAAAAGATACTAATGATAAAAATGTATAATAAATCGCTTCTCAATAGTCTGAAGGATTTTTTTCATTTCACTTAGGAAAATTTGGTTCATTAACTACTGTAGTTTTAACATCTCGAACTGAAATTTTATGTTCGAGAGCATAATGATCAATGAATGCAACTTTTTTTGCATTATAATGAATGATTTCAGCGTTTCAAATGACTAAAGCAAATAATACAACTATAAGAATTATTGAAATAAAAATGCGACGTAATATTTTTCACTGTTTGTCCAAGATTTTAAAAATAAAGTGAAAGAACGAAAACATTCTTAAAAATATAAACAATTTCAAAACTTTAACAATTGATATTCTAATAAAAATATTAAATATTGTTGAATTATAAGGATTATTGTAATCAGCATATTTAAATACTACAATTGAAGATGCAATACTAATAAGCATCACTAAACTATAATAAGATGAAAGAAATTTTTCAATTACGTTTTCAAAATTTTTTTTCATTATTTTGAGTATGATAAGTTATTCAACGAAAGAAAAAATCTATGGTAAACGAACAAAATACACAAGCTTGAGAGATTTTTATTAATTGTATATCAACAAGAGAATTGGTGGAAGGTAATAAATAAAAGAACGATAATAAAATGCTGATAAACATTATAAAAGGTCATGAAAAAATACTAAATTTTTCATGTTTACTTTTTTTAGATATGGTTTCATAGTCTCTAATTCAAATTGCCTCGCCCATTACCCCAAGTGTTTTAATTTCTTCTATTTCTGTTTCTTTTTTCTCGGATTGTTCAGACATAATCTTATTATATATGCAAAAATAGCCTCATGTTATTTTTTCCTAAAAACCAATAAAAAACGTAGCTAAAGCTACGTTTATAATGCTAATTGTAATTAAAGGAAGGAAAGCTTAATTAAACAAGTTCAATAATTGCCATACGAGTGGCATCACCAAGACGTTTTGGTAATTTGATAATACGTGTGTACCCACCATTACGCTCGGTATATTTTGGTGCAACTTCATCAAATAAAACTTTAAGTGCATTTTGATTGTTTTTATTTTTAATGTCACGGACATAAGCAGCAACTGCTCTGCGATTTGCTAAAGTTGGATTTTTTGCTTTGGTAATCATTCTTTCGGCGTGTCTTCTTAATTCTTTTGCTCTAGTTAAAGTAGTTGTTAATCTCCCATGGATTATAAGTTCACTAACAAGTGAACGCACCACACCATTTCTTCATTTGGTATCACGTGAATAAATTTGTGTTGGATTTGCCATCTTACTCATCCCCCTCTTTTAATTTAAAACCGTATTCGTGCAATTTTTCGATGATTTCATTTAATGATTTAGATCCAAGGTTTTTAACTTGTTCAAGCTCTTCATAGGTCATTTTAGCAATTTCACTAAGTTTAGTCTTTTTAATTCTTCTCAGAGCATTTAATGAACGAACTGATAAATTAACTTGGTTAATTTCAATTTCTGGTGACTCAGTTCCTTTTTCGATAATTTCTTCTTTGAAAATATCCACTTTCATGGTTTCAACTTCACCAATCCGTGCAAAGTGACCGATTAAAATTTCTGAAGCTTGTTTAAGTGCTTGTTTTGGAAGGATTGTTCCATCAGTTCTAAGGTTTAGTTCTAATTCTTCTTCAATTTGTGGTGAAGCCGAATTAAGTTCTTTGACACTGTAATGAACATTTTCAACTGGTGAAAAATTTGAATCTACAGCAATTAATTTTCCTTTTTTGAGATTTGATTGGATTTTATCTTCTAATTTAGCAATGAGGATTTTGTTTTCTTCAAACGAAATAAATCCTCTTCCTTGACGTAAGAATACTTCCAATTTAAGTGCTTTTTCTGATTGAATAGTAGCAATTTCTACATTTTGGTCCACTACTTCAATTTTAGGATGTGAAATCACTTGTAAGGAACGTGCTTTAATTTTCCCGATTGAATTAACCACTAATTCAGCTTTAACAATTTCATCCATTCCTAAAAGTTCAGGTTGATAACTAAAACGAACTTTTCTTATGTTCATTAAAATACTTGGAACATCTTCAACCACATCTTTAATAGTTTGAAATTCGTGTTCAACACCTTCAATTTTCACAGCAAAAGGTGCAAGTGATGTGATATTTGAAAGTAGCACTCTTCTTAAAGCAACACCAAGGGTGTTCCCAAAACCACGTTCAAGTGGTTTGAGTTGCATAGTTAAATTGAAATCATTATTATTGTTTTCAGTTTTTTGTAGGTAATCTAGTTTTGTCATTTTTTCCATAATTAACCTCTTGTAAAACTATTTTTTCGCACGTTCACGTTTAAGAACACGTTTTGGTGGTCTGGTTCCATTGTGTGGTGTAGGAGTAACATCTTTAATTTCTGTAACGGTAATTCCAGAAACTTCAATTTGTTTTCTTGCAGCATCTTTTCCTGCTCCAAGTCCTTTAAGTTCTACTTTAACTGATTTAAATCCGTGTGATTTAGCCGCTTCAGAAGCTGCTGCTGCAGCTAGTCCAGCTGCATAAGGAGTTTTTTTCTTGGTTCCTTTATATCCAATTGCTCCAGCACTACTTCAAGCAATAACATTACCTTGTTCATCAGTAAAGGTAACGATAGTGTTGTTGTTAGTTGAATGAATGTGTGCAATTCCAGTAGTAACAACTTTTTTCTTCGATTTACGAGCCATTATCTATTTACCTTTCTTTCCAGCAACAGTTTTTCTAGGACCTTTACGTGTACGAGCATTTTTTTGAGTTGATTGTCCACGAACTGGAAGACCTTTTCTATGTCTAATTCCACGGTAACATTTAATTTCCATTAAACGTTTAATATTAAGGTTCACTTCTCTTCTGAGATCACCTTCAGTGGTATATCCTTTAGCAGCTTCACGAATACGTGAAAGTTCATCTTCTGAAAGATTTTTTACCCGAGCATCTTCGCTAACATTAGCTTTGTGACAAATTTGTTTAGCAATTGTTCTTCCAATTCCATAAATATAGGTTAAAGAAACAACAACACGTTTGTCATTTGGAATTTCAACGTTTAAAATTCTAGCCATTTACTTATTCCTTTCTGATTATCCTTGTCTTTGTTTATGTTTTGGGTTTAAACAAATAACACGAATAATTCCTCTACGCTTAATAATTTTGCAATCTTTGCACATTGTTTTAACACTTGCTCTAACTTTCATGCGTTTCTCCTTTATTTGTGACGATAGGTAATCCGTCCTTGAGTTAAATCGTAAGGACTCATTTCTACATCAACAGTATCTCCAGGTAAAATACGAATGTGATTTACTCTCATTTTTCCTGAAATATGAGCTTTAATTACAATTCCGTTTTCAAGTTCTACTGAGTATAAATCAGTTGAGTAAGCTTCCTTGACTACGGCTTTCATTTTGATAGCATCTTTTGACAAATTAAATTCCTTTCGTTAAGACTATTCCCTTACCATTTTTAATTAAAACAGTGTGTTCATAGTGTGATGTGTTGCTTTTATCTTTTGACACAATAGTTCAACCATCACTTAACGTTCTAATATGTGGAGTTTGGGTAATCATAGGTTCAATGCATATTACCATTCCATCTTTGAGCAACATTCCAGTTCCTTTGGTTCCATCATTAGGAACATTAGGTTCTTCGTGTAAAGATAGACCGATTCCATGTCCACAAAATTCATTCGGAGTGTAATAACCAGCTTGTTTGATATACGAACCAATAGCATGCGATATATCGCCGATTCGAGCTCCTTTTTTAATTGCTTTTAAACCAGCACTAAAAGCTTCTTTAGCTACATCAATTAGTTTTTGATCTGCTAAAGAAATATTTCCAACACCCATTGTAAAAGCACTATCTGAATGGTATCCTTGTCATTTACATCCAAGATCTACACTAAGTAAATCCCCATCTCTTAGGATATAATCGCTCGGAATACCGTGAATCAATTGTTCGTTGACAGATATGCAAGCTGTCGCTGGAAAGCCATATAAACCGAGAAAGGCAGGTTGTGCATTCCGCTTAACTATTTCATTAAAAGCCAATTGATCAATCTCTTTTAATGAAATTCCTGGTCTTACAAAGTCATAAATTATTTGTTTAACTTCTGCCAAGATTGAGCAACTTTTGGTTATTTTTGCTATTTCTTGTGGGGTTTTTATTAATTTATTTTTCATGTGAAAATATACTTAATCTAAAGTAAGTTTAATTTTATCAGTTTATTGTATTTTTTCAAGGATTTTTTTAGCAATTAAATCTGGACTTTCGCTTGAATCTATTTTGTAAAGCATATTTTGTGAATCATAATAATCAATTAATGGTTTGGTTTTTTGATTGTAAATTTCTAAACGATCTTTCACTGCTTCAGGTTGGTCGTCCTTACGCATGCTTAATTGTGTCCCGTCCACATCACAAATTCCTTCAATTTTAGGTGGATGAAATTTAATATGATATCCTTTTTTACATTTTGGACAAGTTCTTCTTCCGCTTAAACGTTCTAAAATAATGTGCTCATCTGTATATAGTTCAATTGCTATAAAATCAAGGTTTTCAATTGAATTTAAAAATTTAGCTTGTTCAATGGTTCGTGGGTATCCGTCCAAAATAAATTTTTGATTTTGTGCTTGATATTTTTTAATTACTTTTTCTACAATTGAATTAGTAATTGAATCAGGTACATATCCTCCAGTAGTGACAATTTTTTCTACTTCAAGTCCTAAAGTGGTTTTATTTTCAATTTCCTCACGAAAAATGTTACCAGTTGAGATATGAATAATATCGCTCATTTTAGTTAAAAAATGGGCCACTGTGCCCTTACCAACTCCGGGTTGACCCATAAACACTAAGTTTTTTTTTATCATAATAGTCCTCTATTATCTACGTTATCTTTTTGTTCGCTAGATAGATATTGTCTTGATTGACGTCTTAATTTTGATAATCTAGCCGATTTTAGTCGTGCACTTAATTGAAGAACAGTTTCTAAAGCTACTGATACTAAAATCATTAATCCGGTTCCACCAAAAGAAATTGAAGGTGGAAGTCCAAGTAAAATTTCAACAAATTGCATCGATGCAATAATGATAAGATAAAATGCTGAAACTAAACTTAATCTAAATACCACTCCGATTAAGTAATCTTGAGTTTCTTCACCTGGACGCACCCCAGGAATAAAGGTAGAATTCTTTGCAAAATCTTCAGCAATTTTGTCAGCACGAGATTGTTGCAATCCTAAAACAATTGAAAAGACAAAGGTAATTACGATTAATAATGAAAGTCCTAATGGACGGGTAAATTGTAATTCTTGGTTAATAAATTGTTTTGAAGCACTAATATCTGAAAGTAAATTAGCAATCATTGAAGGGAATGACAATACCAACATTGCAAAAATAATTGGCATAATTCCACCCGGATTAAGTTTGATTGGTAATTTCCCCATTTCTTTAAGTGATTTGCTCCGTCCAGCACCAATTTGCTGAATTGGAATTCAACGTTCAGCATTATATACAATAGCTAAAATTGAAACACATAAAAAATAAATTACTAAGTAGGTTAAAAAGCTAATAATTCCAACCAAAGTTCCGTTTGAATTACTAATGTCCCCAACAAAATAATTAAATGCTGATTGAAATTGTTGTGGTAATCTTCCGGCAATTCCAGTGAAAATAATTAAACTAGTTCCATTCCCAATTCCTTTATTAGTTATTTGCTCAGAAATAAAAAGAGCAAATAATGAGGCTGCAGTTAAAATCATCGGGACAATAAATCATTCAATAGCTCCAGGTGCAAAAGCACTAGTTTTAATCACAGTAATAAATGCTCTTTGTCCGGCTGATAGTGATTTCATTAAAAAGACTGCTTGGGGATATGCTATAAATATTGTTGCAATCCGAGTGATAATATTGATTTTCTTTCTTCCATGAGGTCCAGATTGTGAAAGTTTATAAATCGGAGGACAAATTGGAGTTTGTAAAATCATCATGATTAATGAAGCGTTAATAAAAGGACTAATTCCTAACGCAAAAAGCGAAAATTGTCTTAGTCCACCACCACCCACTAAATTAAGTGTATCAATAAATGAATTATTCGATCGAGTTAAGTCTGAAGCTGTTGATATTTTAATAAAAGGTGCAGTAATTGTTGTCCCAATCACAAAGACTGATAAAAGCACAAAAGTATAAATGATTTTTCTGATTATATCTTTGGAACTTCAGAATTCTTTCCAGTTGTTTTTTCCTTTATAAACCAATCTAGAAAGGATAAAAAATAGATTTTTCATATAGATTTTTGCCTTTCTAAAAATACTTTTTAATTATAGCAAATAAAAAAGTTTTTAATATCAATATCTTGCATTTATCTCCACAATTAAAGACAAGAAAAAAGTAGAAACCTTCTTTATTAAGATTTCTACTTTTTTGCTTAATTTAATTTTAATTAACTACTTTTGGGAGTTAAATTAATAGTTAATGTTTCTTTTGTACCGTCTTTTTTGGTTATATTTAAAGTTAAAATTCCGCTATCTAAATCATAACTTGCTGAAATATATTTATTATCTTCTAATTTCAGATGATTAAAATAATCATCAGTTAAGAATAATATTTTGTTTTTTTCAACGTGATTATATCCAGCAAATCCAAACCCTTTTTTGTGATTTTTTTTATCATCAAAACTTTTATAGTATTGAATTTTTGAAATTGGTAATGGAAAGGATTTTGGTTGTTTTTTTGTTAAAAATGTTTTTAGTTCTGCAATAGGTGTTTTGTTAGCTACTTCATATCTGTTATCTGCAGTGAGTTGAACTCCGTTATCTTGAATTTTTCCACCACTAACATTTGCTGAATGATTTTGCGAATCTCCACTACTTACGGTTGGATTAGGACTGGTTGGATTTGTTTGTGAACCAGATGAAGAACTTGCAGGATTACTTTGAGAAGCACCAACGGTTTGACCTGCTCCTTGAGATGGTTGACTTACTGTTCCTGAACCATTTGAATCTACCGATGAACTATGAGTTTCATTGGTTTCTGTCGGAGCATCCCCTTGTGAACCTGGAGTGTTTGAAACAATTGGTTGTGATTGAGCACCCGAACCATTTTGAGGCGATGATGTTGAACCACTTGCTGGTGCAGTTGGAGTACCACTATCTGCAACTGGGGTATTTTTTTGCGAACCTGAAACACCTGGTTGACCAGAAGATTGACTTACAGGTTGTGAAACTTCATTGGTAGTCCCTTGAGCACCTAAGTCCCTTGAGCACCTAAGTCCCTTGAAGGTGATTCTTTAGATGTACTGTCTAGGTTTGTATTGTCACCTGCACTAGCTGAATCATGTGTTTGATTTCCTTGAACTTGTTTTTCATTTAATGAATCTGTTGATCCTGTAGGGGTTCCACTCCCCGAACTAGATAAAACAAGAGTATCATTTTGTGTTCCTGAAGAAGCTGATTGTCCAGTCCCACCTGTAACACTAGAAGATTGTGAACCACTGTTTTTTGAATCTTGACCTACTGAAGAAATACCTGCTTGATTAGAAAGTTGATTTGAAGGTTGTGAATCTGCAGTATTCCCAGATGCATTTGGTTGAGATGAATCTGAATGTGATAAAGGTTGAGCTTGCTTTCCGCTTCCTGAATCTATTTTTTCAGGTGAGGTACCACTACCTGAACTAGGTGCATTATTTTGTGAACTTGAAACACCAGTTTGAGAATTTTCTTTCGGTTTATTAGAAGATTGTGCACCTGATTGTGCACCTGATTGTGCACCTGATTGTGCACCACTATTACTTGAACCTTGACTTCCTGTTTGTTCAGAAGGTTGACTTACAGGTTGTGATTCTACATTCGAAACACCACGAGCTCCTGAACCTCTCGAAGATGATGAACTAGAAACACTGATTGCATTTGTATTACCACCTGCAACACCTGATTCACGTGCTTGAGTTCCAGAACCAGAAGTGTTTGAGTTATTTTGAGAAGTTGATGTTGAATCACTTTTTGGTGTAGTTTGTGAAGCTACTGAATTATCCTTACTTGATTCATTATTTTTAGAAGTGGTTTGAGTTGGTGTACTTGAACTATTTTGTGGTGTTGATTGATCAGCTCCTTGTTGTAAATTTTCTTGATCTTTAATTTGATTGGTTGAATCCTCGCTAGAAGCTGTTGATGTTGGAGCTAGGTTGATTGTTAATGTTTCTTTGGTTTTATCTTTTTTGGTTATATGTAAAGTTAAAATTCCCTTATCTAAATCATAACTTGCTGAAATATATTTATTGTCTTCTAATTTCAGATGATTAAAATAATCATCAGTTAAGAATAATATTTTGTTTTTTGGAACATGATTATATCCAGCAAATCCAAACCCTTTTTTGTGATTTTTTTTATCATCAAAACTTTTATAGTATTGAATTTTTGAAATTGGTAATGGAAAGGATTTTGGTTGTTTTTTTGTTAAAAATGTTTTTAGTTCTGCAATAGGTGTTTTGTTAGCTACTTCATATCTGTTATCTGCAGTGAGTTGAACTCCCTGATTTTGAGTACTTCCTCCTTGGGTCGAATCTACAGGTTGTGAGTTTGTTGGTGAGTTTGATTCACCTTGAGTTTGTTTTTCGTTTCCTGAATCTGTTGTTCCTGATGGAGTATCGCTAGGTGCATCGTTTTGAGTACTTGAAGCAATTGGAGCATCAGAAGATTGTGCATCACTATTACTTGAACCTTGACTTCCTGAAGAAGAACCACCTGCTTGTTGATTTTGTGAAGCTTGTTCATTATCTTTGGGTTGTTTTGAAGGTTCTGTATTTTGAGGGGTTGAATCTTTTTCTTGTTCTTCACCCGAAACAGTTGCAGTCCCTTCTTTTGGGGTTAGGTTGATTGTTAATGTTTCGTGACTACCGTCTTTTTTGTTTATATTTAAAGTTAAAATTCCCTTATCTAAATCATAACTTGCTGAAATGTATTTACGATCTGTAGATTTTCCATTATAAGTTGTAGCTTCTAATTGTATCTGATTAAAGTATTCTTCAGAAATCAATAATATTTTGTTTTTATTTGGATTATCTCTCTTTCAAAAACCAGCAAATCCAAACCCTTTTTTGTGATTTACTTTATCATCGTATGATGTATAATGTTGGATTTTTTCAATTGGTCATGGTTGAGAACTTGGTTTGTTGCTTTCTAAATAACTTTTTAGTTCCGCAATAGGTGTTGTATTAACTACTTCATAGTTATTATCTGTAACTACTTGAGAATCATTAGATGGTTTGTTTTCCTGGGTTGTAGATTCACCTGGGGTTGTTGGATTTTTTTCTTGTGAACCAGGATCTGATAAAGTTGGTAAATTATCTTTTATTGCTCCTGGGGTTGTTGTGTTTGAACCTGTTTGTTTTGGTTTGGTTTGTGGTTCTGTTGGACTACCTTGTGAACCACCGGTTGTATTAACAGGATTCGAACTTTCACCGGGGTTATTTTCTCCTGTATTTGGTTTTTGATCTTTTGGATTGGGATTAGTGTTATTAATTGATGCTTCACAAGAGGCTGATGCTGTGATTAATGTTATTGGCCCTGCTAGTATCAAAAAATTTCTTAAAAATTTCTTTCTCTTGTTCTTCATAGCTCTTATTATAAGGTATAAAAATTCTTTTTTAAAGACACCAAAAACTTCAAATTAATCCATTTGCAAAAATATTAAATAATAAAATTTTCATAAATAAGCTTTAATTCTGAGCAAAAAATATTTGGTTTTTAAAAAAATTCTATCCTTTTTTATAAATCTATAAAATATTTTTTAAATATTAAAAATTTTTAAAAAGCTGATAAAAAAGCATAAAAAAATGCGTCCTATGACGCGTATGCTCTCTCAAAACTGAATAGTAATTGGGAATAATAACTTATTAAAATGACTTTGAATTCATCTTAACTTTTAAACCGATCAATTTATTAGTAATGGTCAGCTGAATGTATTACTACACTTACACTTCCATCCTATCAACCTCATAGTCTATAAGGAATTTCAAGGAATACTTATCTTTGAGGAGGCTTCCCACTTAGATGCTTTCAGCGGTTATCCTTTCCGTACTTAGCTACCCAGCTATGCTTTTAAGAAACAACTGGAACACCAGCGGTACGTCCACTCCTATCCTCTCGTACTAAGAGCGACTCTCATCAATATTCCAACGCCCACATCAGATAGGGACCGAACTGTCTCACGACGTTCTGAACCCAGCTCGCGTACCGCTTTAATTGATGAACAGTACAAACCCTTGGAACCGACTCCAGCTCCAGGATGCGATGAGCTCGACATCGAGGCGCCAAACCTCGCTGTCGATGCGATCTCTTGAGCAAGATGATGCTCTGTTATCCCCAGGGTAACTTTTATCCGTTGAGCGACCGCTGTCCCATGACGTACAGTATGGATCACTAAGTCCTGCTTTCGCACCTGCTCGACTTGTAGGTCTCGCAGTCAAGCACACTTTTACCTTTGCGCTCTACATATGGTTTCTGACCATATTGAGTGTACCTTTGAACGCCTCCGTTACCTTTTAGGAGGCTGACCGCCTCAGTCAAACTACTCCACCACGCACTGTCCCCCTACTGGATTACAGTAGCAGGTTAGAAACTCAACATACCAAGGGTGGTATTTCAAGGATGACTCCATTAAAACTAGCGTTTTAATCTCACCGTCTCCCACCTATCCTACACATGTTAGGCCAAGTTTCAATACGAAGTTGTAGTAAAGCTCCATGGGGTCTTTTCGTCTTGATGCGGGTATCCAGCGTTTTCACTGGAACCATAATTTCACCGAGTCTAGTGTTGAGACAGTTGAGAGATCATTGCGCCTTTCGTGCAGGTCAGTATTTAGCCGACAAGGAATTTCGCTACCTTAGGACCGTTATAGTTACGGCCGCCGTTCACCCGGGCTTCACTTCAACGCTTTGCATTAAGCTAACGCATCCGCTTAACCTTCGGGCACTGGGCAGGCTTCACCCCCTATACTTCACCTTGCGGTTTAGCAGAGAGCTGTGTTTTTGATAAACAGTTGCCCCTCACAATTTACTGTGGCCTATTAAATAGGCACCCCTTCTCGCGAACTTACGGGGTTATTTTGCAGAGTTCCTTAACACTAGTTTTCTCGCTCGCCTTAGAATACTCATCTTGGGAACGTGTGTCCGTTCTCGGTACAGGTATCTGCAACTTTATAACGCTTAGAAGCTTTTCTAGGAAGCATGAAATCACACAATTAAACTCTTTTACGAGTCTATGCATTACTCCTTTTGGTTATAGAACACGCATTTAACTATGTTCACCAATTAAAGCTTACCCCCAAATCCATTAATGGGTAGTGCTATCCTTCTCCGTCACTCCATCACTTGTTGCAGAAAGTACAGGAATATTAACCTGTTGTCCATCAGATACGCTTTTCAGCCTCTCCTTAGGTCCTGACTAACCCTGGGTGGACGAACCTTGCCCAGGAAACCTCTCCCAATAGGCGTCGTAGATTCTCACTACGAATCGTTACTCATACCGGCATTCTCACTTCTAAACGCTCCACCAGTGCTCACGCTCTGACTTCACTGCGTTTAGAACGCTCCTCTAACGTACATAAATGTACCCGTGGCTTCGGTATTGTGTTTACTCCCGTTACATTATTGGCGCAGGGTCTCTTGACTAGTGAGCTATTACGCACTCTTTAAAGGATGGCTGCTTCTAAGCCAACCTCCTAGTTGTTTATGAAACCCCACAACCTTTCTGACTTAACACAATTTTGGGACCTTAGCCGACGATCTGGGTTGTTACCCTCGCGAGCCGGGACGTTAGCACCCCGGTTCCGACTGCATGATAATACACAATGGTATTCGGAGTTTGATTATAGTCAGTACCGCTAGGCGCGGCCATTCCATATTCAGTGCTCTACCACCAAAGTTTAACATCACACGCTAGCCCTAAAGCTATTTCGAGGAGAACCAGCTATCTCCAAGTTCGATTGGAATTTCTCCGCTATTCACAAGTCATCCGGGCACTTTTCAGCGTACTACGGTTCGACCCTCCACTTGGGATTAGCCAAGCTTCAGTCTGCTCATGAATAGATCACCTGGTTTCGGGTATATGTCATCATACTAATGCGCCCTATTCAGACTCGATTTCTCTACGGCTCCGCTTTTGTCCACTTAACCTCGCATGATAACATAACTCGCCGGTCCATACTGCAAGATGTACGCCATCACCCATTAACGGGCTCTGACTAATTGTAAGTAAGTGGTTTCAGAATCTCTTTCACTCCCCTCCCGGGGTTCTTTTCACCTTTCCCTCACGGTACTAGTTCGCTATCGGTGTCTGGTTAGTATTTAGCCTTACCGGATGGTCCCGGCTATTCAGACAGGGTTTCACGTCTCCGCCCTACTCAGGATGCTATCAGAAGATTTTGTCATTTCGCATACGGGAGTTTCACCCTCTGTGCTTTAGTTTCCCAACTAATTTTGCTATGACAAAATTTTGTAACTTCATGTAGATAGTCCTACAACCCCAACATATGTTGGTTTGGGACTTTTCCATTTTCGCTCATCGCTACTAGTGGAATCATTATTTATTTTCTTTTCCTGTTGCTACTAAGATGTTTCAGTTCACAACGTCTCTCGTCAAAAGCAACTATATATTCATTGCTTAGCAATTAGACTTTACTCTAATTAGGTTTCCCCATTCGGACATCCCCGTATCGTAGCGTATATCCAGCTCCACGAGGCTTTCGCAGGTAATCACGTCCTTCATCGACTTCCAGACCCACAAGATCCACCACAAACTCTTACTTATTTAAAAGTTATGTATTTTCCTATTGTTGATGTATTCAAAGACATTTTAATAAATTATTATTGCTAATAATTCTCAACTCGGTATCACAAAACAAATTGACTAAAAAATGTTTTTTGATGTCGTTGTTATATTAATTAATATCTTTACTATTCAGTTTTCAAAGAACATATGAGAGTAAGCTCTCTCAAAACTAGATATATCATTGGACTATTGACAATGTACATAACGGTATTTAAAATAGTCTTATTAAGGTAAATAATTCTTCAACGAATTATCTTTGTACTCCGTAGAAAGGAGGCGATCCATCCCCACGTTCTCGTAGGGATACCTTGTTACGACTTAACCCCAGTCACCAGTCCTGCTTGTAGGCGGTTGTCTCCGTAGTTAACAAAACCGACTTCAGGCATTACCAGCTCCCGTGGTTTGACGGGCGGTGTGTACAAGACCCGAGAACGTATTCACCGTAGCGTAGCTGATCGATGATTACTAGCGATCCTGACTTCATGAAGTCGAGTTGCAGACTTCAATCCGAACTGAGAATAGTTTTTTGAGATTTGCTCCATGTCGCCATCTTGCTTCTCTTTGTACTATCCATTGTAGCACGTGTGTTGCTTACACTCGTAAGAGGCGTGATGATTTGACGTCATCCCCACCTTCCTCCCAGTTACCTGAGCAGTCTCCTTAGATCATTTAACTAAGAATAAGGGTTGCGCTCGTTGCAGGACTTAACCGAACATCTCACGACACGAGCTGACGACAACCATGCACCATCTGTCATTTTGTTAACCTCAACTATATCTCTATAGCGTTGCAAAAGATGTCAAGAGTGGGTAAGGTTCTACGCGTATCTTCAAATTAAACCACATGCTCCACCGCTTGTGCGGATCCCCGTCAATTCCTTTAAGTTTCACTCTTGCGAGCATACTACTCAGGCGGATGATTTAATGCGTTAATTGCGCTAATGGTGTCCATCAGCTAATCATCATCGTTTACAGCGTGGACTACCAGGGTATCTAATCCTGTTTGCTCCCCACGCTTTCGTCTCTCAGTGTCAGTATATTCCCAGTTAATTGCTTCACTATATTGGTGTTCTTCCTTATATCTACGCATCCCACCGCTTCACAAGGAATTCCATTAACCTCTAAATAACTCTAGTCTATCAGTATCCAACGCGATTTGGGGTTGGTTCTCAAGTTTTGACGCCAGACTTAATAAACAACCTACAGACGCTTTACGCCCAATAATCCTGGATAACGCTTGCAACCTATGTATTACCGCGTACGCTGGCGCATAGTTAGCCAAGTTGCTTTCTGACAAGGTACCGTCAAGATAATAGCATTTCCTCTATTATTTTTCTTCCCTTATAACAGCAGTTTACAACCCAGCGCTTCCATCCTGCACGCTGTGTCGCTCCATCAAGCTTTCGCTCATTGTGGAAAATTCCCTACTGTCGCCTCCCGTAGGAGTCTCGGCTGTATCTCAGTCCCAGTGCATGGTTCAGTCTCTCAACCCCGCTAAACATCATCGCCTTGGTAAGCTTTTACCTTACCAACTAGCTAATGTTCCGCACCCCGATCCTTTAGTGAAGCATGCGCTCCTTTGATATTATTAACATGCGTTAATAATAAGTATCCTAAGCATTAGCGCTAATTTCTCAGCGTTATTCCAATCTAAAGAGCACGTTAAGTACGTGTTACTCACTCCATTCGCCGCTAAGTTTATAAATAAACTCCGCTCGACATGCATGTATTATAAGACACAGTACAGCGTTCATCCTGGTCAGGATCAAACTCTCGAAAAAATTGACTGTCATGTATTGTTATATATCTAGTTTTCAAAGAACTTTTTTGCTATTGTAGCTTATTAATTATACATATAAAAAAATTTTACAAAAACATTTTTATCATTTTTTTGATGGTTTTTCATATATCCAATTAAGAGCTGTTTTTAAATTATAAATTAAGAATTTTATTTTCAAAACAAAATTGTGTCATTAAATAATAAATAATTTTATCTTGATCATTTTCCGGTGCACTTATATATATAGTAACATGATTAAATAAATAATAAATTTGCTCAAGCAATTGGGCTGAATATTGTTTTGATGAATGATCGGAACATAAAAACCCACCTTGAGTTAGTTCAAAATCAACAATGTGCTCACTTGAGCACATTGCACACTGATTTAAGGTTAATTTAATTGCGTGATATTTAATTAAAGCAAGTAAAAAGATGTTCAGGATTTTGAAAAAATGAGTTTCTTGCTGGTGTTGATTAACAATTTGATAATAATCAATAAATTCACTTTGCAAATGCACTTCTTGTGCTCAGGTACTAATTCGTTTTAATAATAAAAAAGTTTTTTCATTGCTAAATTGATATGACCCAATTAGGCTCACTTTTTTCATGCGACCAATTTTGTTAGCATAACGAGCTTGAAAATATTCAATTTCACACAAAGCTCCTTGAATTAAGTTGCTCGCGTTTTTGGATAATGGTTTGTTCAAACCTAATGCAAACAAAGTAATTTGACCACTTTGAGTTAAAAAAGTGACCAAAAATTCATTAGCTGATAATTGCTTTTGGTATAGGAAAATTGCCTTTTGAATGGTTGTTTGTTTTGGCATTATTAATTAATTATAAATAAATATCTGCTCGCTTGAGCAGATATTATCTGTGAATTATTTTTGTTTTTTGAATAAACTTTTGTATTGAATGTTGGTGATATATAAATATCCGTCCACTTTTTTCAAATTAGCAATGCTAATAAAGGCGTTTTGGTCAATTTGACGAGCTACTTCAATGAATTTAGCTGCATCAATAAACAAACAGGTAGTCACAATAATGTTTTGAGTTTCTTTAGTATATCCACCTTTCACTTCATTAACACTAGTAGCAAAACGGTATTCTTTAAGTTGATTGACTGCATTAATAATAACTCATGGTTTTTGTGAAATAATTTCAACTTTAACCATTTGAAACTTAGGAAAAAGAATGTTTAAAAACCATCCGTTAAACAAAACCATGAGCAGTCCAGCCACAAATGCTGAACTAAAAAAGTTTTGTAATTTTCAATTTCCAGTTTCTAATCCATTAGTAATATAGCTTCCCACAAAGTAGGATAATAAAAACGAAAATAAGTGTAATAGCATTAATAAAGGACCCACGTTTTTGAATTTTTTATGTGATAAATACACACTTAAAATATCAAATCCCCCTGACGAGCTATCAATGATTAATAAAATGGCAGTACATACAGCTTGAATCGCTCCTCATAGTAAGGCATAAAAGATAATTGAAAAGTCTGAAAATTTTCCCTTTTCTCAGGTTATCAGTTCGTGTTCATTTAATTGTCCAAAAATATATAAATGATCATTATTAGTAATTAAGTTACTAATAATTAACCCTACAATAGACACTGTCCCCATAAAAATAAAGTTTAATAAAGTAAAGCGCTTGCCAATAAACTTTCATGAGAGAATAAATAATGGAATATTGGCAAATAAGTTTAATAATCAGAAAATACTATTGTAAATGATAAATTTATTTTCACCTTGAGGTATTAATTGAAAACTTAACCGAGCAATTGATTGAGAAATAGCTGCTATTCCCATTTCATATAGTCCGGTAATTTGTACAATTATATATTGAAAGAACGCAAACAAAATTGCAATAATTAAAGTAAAAATAATCTGTCATTTGAGTGATTTAACACGGTAAAAGAGGCCAAAAGTAAGCAATGATTGTTTAATTTTGGCACGTTTAAATTCCACAATTTTGTTTTCTTCTACTTGTAAAATATTTTTTGAGTGTGACTTATTATTTTTCATCTTTTATATTATAAGGTGGTTTTTAAAAACTTTTTATGACTTATTTAGTTGGTGATTTAATTTATTTATTCGCTTTCAATTATTTTTCTTAATTTGCTTTCGATTCGGGTAATAATTCCAGTGACTAGGGCATTTCCCATCATAAAATATCTTCGTTTTTCGGTCATTGTATCGGTTCAATTGAGTGGGAACATTTGAATTAATTCACATTCTTGGGGGGTTAATATTCGATATTCTTTAAGTTTGTCATCATAAATAATGTGCGAAGATCTATTAACAGTTCCTTCGCTGGTTAACATAGTTCGTGCAGGTTCGTTTAACTTTTCTGGAAAGCTCATTGCTCCTTCACTATAAATATATTCATGACCACTTTTAGAAGTTCTTAGGATTTTTTTTGAACCTTTGAGATACTTTCATTTTTCTAATTTGTTATCTCTTACTATGTAAGGTTGATAATTTAAATTTTCTTTGTGGACTTGATTGATTATTTGACTTAAAGTGTATTTTTTCTCGGTAATTGATTTAAAATCAGCAGATGTGATTTTACCGTTTTTCATTATTCCTGTGTCTAAAAATTTACCGTCTTGAAAATTATTGGAAACATCCAAAATATCAACGTATTTAGATAAATCAATAGATTGAATTTTAGCGTTTAAATTTATTTGAAACTCAGTATTAAAAATATTTGATTCTAATAAATTAATTTCATTAATGCTTTTAGCAAATTTTGTCGTTTTTTTATAAGCAAAGATAAAGACTCTTTTGCGTTTTTGTGGCATTGAATAATCTCCTGCATTCACAACTCGTCATTGAACATCATAACCTAAATCATCAAATGTTTTAAGCATAATCGCAAAATCTCTTCCTCTTTGAACTGAAGGTGATTTAAGTAACCGATCCACATTTTCAAGTAAAACAAATGTGGGGGATTTTTGAACTAAAATTTCTTTGATTTCCCAAAATAAAACCCCTTTTTTACCTTCTATTCCTTTTTCATTTGATAATGATCGTGCAACAGAATAATCTTGACAAGGAAATCCCCCTACTAATAAATTATGATCTGGAATTTCGTGCTTATTTACCTTGTTAATGTCTTCGTTTGAATTATTTTCAATTCCAAATCTGTTAATATAACATTCAAAAGCATGTTGCGTTTTGGTTGATGGTTCATATTGATTTGCTCATACAAACTTTCACGGACCTTTTTCAATCGCTCGACCATTTTTATCAATTTTTTGAATTTTATTAAATCCAACCCTAAACCCACCAACACCAGCAAAGAGTTCTACCACAGTTAATTTCATACGATTCTCCTATTTTAATAAATGCTTAATTATTTTTGATATATATTCATTATTAAATCAAAAACATTGGTGTGTCATTTTATCTCCATTTGGTAACGTGTCCATGTCTTTTTCACTTCCATTACCATATTTAATTCCATTTATTAAATAGGCACTTTTTAGCGAATGGGGTCTTAAATGAAAAATTTGAGTTTGGCTTTTCTTTGGTAAATCATTATGAACAACAACTTTTCCTGATTTTTCTTTTTTAATTTGAAAATTAACTCCATTTAATAATTTGTTTTTATAGCTTTCTCATTCTTGTTTTCCTATACTTTCTAGTTCATTAATGGGCATATTTCAAAATGTTGCTCCTCTAAGAATATACTCCCCATTTAATTTTTCTTGAAAAACAACAAATAAAAATCGGGTTGTTTCAAAGAAATTATATTCATTTGAATTATAAAAATCTTGCTTAACAAATTCTCTAATTTTAATTTTAGGGAATGACATACTTTCTTTTGGTTTGTTATTTAATTGAACTCTAATTGTTTTAACGATAATATTTGCTTTAGCAAATTCTTCAGCATTTAGAGTTTTAACACCTAACATGCGATAAACAAGTGTTTGATTGATATTTTTAGCATTGGTTTGGGTACTAATTTCAAATAACTTATACAAGCTTTCTTCTTTTTGTCCAACATATTTATCAATGACTTGAAGCACCAAATCATCAAACTGGTTTTTTGCTAATTGTTCTTTTGTGAAAATTGGGTCAAGATTATATTCACTTTTTTTATCAACATAATTGTTTAATATGTATGTCATATAAGATTGCTTAAGTGAAAAAGCTCTTCTTTTAGCAGGTATGAGTTTATTATAAAATTGTGGTTGTAAAATTTTATTTGAATTTGCACCTTTGGGACAAGCACCTAAATATTTTGTGTCTGACTCTGAGAGAAGATGAGCATTTCCACTTGTAATTTTATTAACGATAATTTTATAATCTTCTAGAATGATTTTTAAGTCTTTTGAGCATATTTCATCGTATATATCAAATAAATTAACATAATTGATTTTATAATTAGTTTTGAGTTGTTCTTGACTTCGGTGATACCAAACCATTAGCATTAATTTAATTTTATTTTCAAGATATGAACCTTTAAATTCTGTTTCTATAGGTTTATTGTTTGGAATCATTGAAATTATAAGACGTTCACCTGCTCTAATTCCATTCTTGGTTGTTTCGTAAGGTGTAACTTTTAGCTCCATTCCCACTTTTTCAAAATCAGGTTGCGAATCAGAATTAGGTTTGTAGAAAAAATGATACTCTTCCAACAAATTACCTAAACCACCTTTGTTGTTGCTGTTGTTATAATAATTTATTTTTTCATTTAATAAAAATCCATCTAACACTTTTCTCAATATATCTTCAAAAGTTGAACCTATTAGTTTTTTAGAATACTTTAAAATATCTTTTACACTATTATCATCATAAGGTAAGTTTTTCATCATTTTTCCAATTTAAAAATTGTTTATTAAATCTATCAATTGCTATCTTGTTTTCGTTTTAAGTATTTTATTATTATAATGTAACATTTAGCAATCTTATTTAGAATATGAAAAGATAAGCAAAAATAAGAAACAAAAAATCTTAATTTTGCTTATCTTTTAGGATAGATTTAAACCATTTTTAAAATCTTGTTTAATTTTAGTTCTTGAGTTGAATGAAAAACAAGATCACAAGATAAAAATAAATGTTCATTACCTTGAGGAATAATTGCAATTGAATGCATTTGAGCATCAATAATTGCTTGAACACCTGAATGAGCATCTTCAATTCCAATACATTCTTGAGGGAACAATTTAAGTCCTTGAGCTGCTTGAAGAAAAATATCTGGTGCTGGTTTACCTTTTTGCACATTTTTCGGATTAACTATAAAATCAAAATAGCTTATTAAACCAATTTTTTCTAAAATTAAAGGAGCATTATGCGAGGAAGAAGCTAAAGCAATTTTATAATTATGCATTTTTAACTCTTTTAAAAACGATTCTATCCCAGGTAAAATAGCACTTGAGTCTAAATTGGTTTGTAACAATCTTTTATATTCTTCGTTTTTATTAAAACACATTTGTTCAATTTGAGTGTTCGAGAATTGTTCAAGCACATTTTTAGCTTGCAAAATAGCAATTAGTGTGTCTTTTCTTGGTAATCCTTTAAGTGGTTCATTTTCTTGCTCACTATATTCAAGATGATATTTAGCTAATTCACCTTTTCAAGCTAAATAGTGTAAATGAGCTGTATCAGTAATCACTCCATCTAAGTCAAAAACAAAACCTTGAATTTGTTTTTTCATACATTTTATCCTTGAATTAGGAATTTTTGAACCTCAAGGAGTTTAAACATGAATTCATTATTATTGATGATAAGAGGCTTATTAGCTTGTTTCAAGCAGATAATTTCAAAATCTTCTTTAGATACTGATACTAAAAATTCACCACTAGCATAGCTAAAATTATATTTTAAATTATTCCATTCTTTAGGTAAATTGGGATGAATGTGTAATTGATCATTATGTCAATCAAGACCACCAAACCCAAAAACAATCATTTGTCAAATGGCCGCTAAACTTCCGGCATGAATTCCTTGGTTTGAAGATTCCATATTGTTTCCTAAGTCAATGTTAATTCCATATTTAAACAATTGATAGGCTTTCTCAATTTTACCTAAACGGGCAGCTTCAATAGCGTAAGTGGCCGGTGAAAGTGATGAATCGTGAGTAGTGATACTTTCGTAATAATCAAAATTAGCATTTCTGATTTCTTTAGAATATAAATGTGGAAACAAGGAAGTTAAAAGGACTACATCGGCTTGTTTAACTAATTGTGAAGATAAAAGATTATGTCCTTGAGTCGTATTGAATAATTTTTTTCCTGCATCCCCAAGCATTTGAAATTGTGAAACATCATTTTTAGGGAGTTTCAAAAATTGATCATTTTCTGCAATAATGAGGTCTTGATTAGGTAATTGTTGTTTTAATTTAGCAACAACTATTTTCATTTTGTCCACATTTATTGGATAAGGAATTTTTTGATAAATCTTTTGCAATAATGCCAATCCTTGAGGAGTTGAAGATAATTTTTCAATTGCTTTTAATGCTAATTGAATATTAAATTGAGCTAATTTATTAATATAAGCATTATTATCAATGTTTCCTTTATATTCATTTGGGCCCATGACGTCTTTAATATGATATTCTCCATTAGCTTGTTTTTCTGCACGATTAGTGTAAAAATAAGCAGTATCAATAATCATCTCATAACCCATTGATTCCATAAATTCTTCATCACCTGTTACTTGATAATATTGGTTAATTGCATATGCTACATCAGCCGATACGTGAATTTCTTGTCTCCGCGAAGCAATTGGAACTTGCTCACCAGTGATAATATCAGCTTGACCTCAATATGGACAAACTTCTCCTTCACTTGGCCAAGCCATTTCTCATGGGAATTGAGCTCCTTCAAGATTACTTTCTTGTGGTCTTATCTTAATTTCTTTTGCTTTATCCCGAGCTCCTTGAAGACCTAAATAACGATAGGTGAGTAAATTACGGACAATTTTGGGGTTAGTAAATAAATAATTAGGATTAATAAAAAATTCTGTATCTCAATAAGTATGTCCTTGATATCCTTCCCCACTTAACCCTTTTGCTCCAACGTTTTTGAAAATTGAATCTTTGGGTACAAACGAATTTAAGTGAAAGATTCCAAATTCTAGAGCCAAAGTATCATATTTAGATTCAAAAGAATCTCCTTCAATTTGAACAAAAAATTGATTTCAAACCTTAGTATTCATTGCCTGAATTGATGCTTGTTTTAATGTTTGATAATCAGCCCTTAATAATTGCTCGTGTTTTTTATTTGCATGTTCAATAACTAAATCATCAGGCAAAATTTCTTTTTCTAAACCCACTCCAGTGTGAACAGACATGAGTTTAATCAACTCAAATTCATCATTTTCTTTTAAGGTGACATTAATTTTAAAAGCTACTTTTCTCCGAGAAATTGTGATTAAATAATCATCATTTCCTCCGTAAATTCTTTGTTGATTTAAACTAGCTTGTGTAATTAAATTATGCACTACTATTTTCTTAGAAAAAGTGGTTCATTGCTTCATTTGTAATGATTCTTTGGTTGGGCGAGATTTAAGCCCTTCAGCAAAGTGCTGTGAACCAGTGTTAGTGACTTGACCATTAATAGCAGGAATGATTGTTAGTTTAATATTTGGATAATTTTTGTTTAATTCTAAAACTTTTATATCTATTTTTTGTGCATAAACGTTTTTTTGTTCTTGAGACACAAATCGTTCAAAATTAAGTTCAAAAGTTCCTTGTTCTCTTTTGATAATAACTCTACGTTGTAAAACCCCTTCTTTTATAAAAAGAGTTTTTAAATACTCATCATCTTCTTGGAGCTGAATTTGTTTTCCATTCAACAAAATAGGTGTGGTCATCAAATCAGCTAAATTAGCTAATTCAGAAACATCTTCTTGGGAAGATTTATTAAAAATTCCATTAACAAAAAAGTCTTCTTTGTTATAAATAGCAGGTTCTTCATCAGCACTTCTAATTCCTAAATATCCATTCCCAAGTGCAAAAATACTTTCAGTTTTAGCTGTTTTTGTGCTGTCAAATTTAATTTGCGAAATAGTTTTCTTATCTAAATCATATTTTAAAAATTCCATTTTTTCTCTCTCTTATAAAAATTATTTATTCTTTAACAAGCACTGATTCATATGGTCTTAATACTTTGCTTGGTATTTTATAATCTGATCATGAAGATAGAATTAGTTCTTTGATTAGTCCATCAAAATGCATTTCTTTTGATGTTAGGTTAAGATATGCAATTAGTTTTTCGCTCTCATTTCAACGAGTAATTTTGATAATTCCACTGTCTAAAATTTCAATGTTTGCTTTTCCGTAAATCAAAACATTATGGTAGGTAGTTTTTCTTAAGTGAATAATTTGTTTGTAAAAATTCAAAATGCTATGTGGATTCTTACTTTCTTTTTCAACATTGATTTGGTCGCTAAATCTTCCTAATTTAATTCATGGGGTTGCTCCGGTGTTAAATCCACTATTTATACTTGAGTTCCATTGCATAGTCACTCTTCCTGAGTCCCGAGAATTAATATTTGAATAAAGCAACATTTCTTCTTCAGTATAAATTTTATCCCGATCAACCATATTTTTGAATGAATTGTGTGTATCAACATCTTTAAATTGATCTCGATTATCAAAATGAATGTTTAAAAGTCCAATTTCTTCACCATAGTATATGCTTGGCACTCCTTTAAGAGTAAAAAGCATAATGGCATGAGATTTAGCTGATTGATTTCTGAAAATAGTTTCACATCCTCAACGCGATACACTCCGTGAAGTGTCGTGATTAGATAAAAAGTTGGTAATCATTGATGGATGAACTTGCTCATCAACTTGAAATTCTTTTTGTCTCAGTGCAAATTGTTTGTAATCTCAAAGTGAATCATACCCGTTTCTTCCGGTTTGCCTTCCTCAACCAATTCATCATCATGAAAAATTGTAATAATTATCAGCAACTTTATCTGTGATTGCATACTGAATTAATTCATCATGAGTAATTCCACTGGCTTCTCCTAAGGTAAAAGTGTCTGGTTTATCTGCAAACGCTAATTTATTAAACTCTTTTAAATAATCTGTCGCTCCCTTACATCAAGCGAATTTAGGATTATGGTTTAATTCTGCAAAGTTTTTCGAAACATGTTTAATGGCATCAAGTCTAAATCCACGAACCCCTAAAGCATACCAAAAATCAATCACCTCAACCATAGCTTTAAGTGTATCAGGATGCTCTCAGTTTAAATCTACTTGTTCTTTAGCAAATAAGTGAAAATAATATTTGTTAATGCTTGGTACATATTCTCATGCACTTCCACCAAAAATAGATTTAGCTTGCTTTTCTTGTTCAGTTAATTGTTCTCTTCAAATAAAGTAATTGTGCTCAACATTTTCAGTTGATTCAATTGCTTTTTGAAACCATTCATGTTCATTGGATACGTGATTAAGGACAATGTCCATAATAATGTCTATTCCCCGTTTTTGTGCTTGTTGGGCAAGTTCTTTAAAATCTTCCAGTGTCCCAAATTGCTCTCACACATTTTTATAATCTAGTACATCATACCCTGCATCAACAAAATTAGTTGCATAAATTGGACAAAGTCAAATGGCATTAATTCCAAGTTCTTGTAAATAATCGAGTTTGCTGGTAATTCCTTTTAAATCACCGTTTCCATCATTATTTGAATCCATAAATGATCGAGGAAAAATTTGGTAAATAATTCGATCTTCTAATTTAATTGTTTTCATGATTATTCCTGTTCTTTAGTCTTTTTAATTTAATTTTTAAATTAAAGGTATGTAAATTATAGAAAATAAACACTCCAATAACATTTAAATTCTTGATAAGTCAAATTAATTTTTTATTTTTTCCACAAAATTAATAATTTATGAAATGCATTGAGAATGGGTTGATAAAATTTAATATACAATATAAAAAACCAATACATTATTAGTGTATTGGTTGTAAGTTTTGATTAAAACTCTAAAGACTATCAGGTAAATCTTGATATTCGTGCTCTTTGGGGTTTTGATAAAACATGATGGTGGTTTCGTAAGAGGATAGATTAAGTCTAAATCGATTCATTCAATCTGAATTACGCTCTAAGAATAAATCTGTATCATCTTTTATTTCAAATATTTCTTCTGAAACTACAGTTTCTGCATTATCTCAATTAGTTAAATCAATTACTTTTCATCTTCCATCAACAAAGACTTCATTTCAAGCATGTCCATCATTTGCTATTGTTGATAAAGGATTTCCAAAGTATTTCCCACCCATAATTCTGACAGGTATGTTTAAAATGGTAAGAGCAGCTGCTAGATTCATACTATATCCAACACATTGAATTTCTGGATCGTTAGTAAAAATTTGAGCAGGATTATAAAATCCATATCCATTATAATTAAAA
The DNA here is from genome assembly GCF_056781225.1 of Mycoplasma sp. 3686h. Taxonomy (NCBI): domain Bacteria; kingdom Bacillati; phylum Mycoplasmatota; class Mollicutes; order Mycoplasmatales; family Mycoplasmataceae; genus Mycoplasma; species Mycoplasma sp. 3686h. Next base: position 844,462 of record NZ_CM165562.1, read on the forward strand.
TCCTTTTCAACAGGGGATAAATAAGTTGTATTTGTTGCAATGTAATAAGCAATTGCTTTAATTTTGGTTTTAGTATCTCAATTCTTATTGATAATATTTGGTAAAATTTCTTTTCATTTATTAAATCATCTCTTGTATTCTGGAATTGGATTGATTCAAGGATCTACCTTTAGTTTTTGTGCTTCCTCTTCGGTTAATTGAAAAGAACTATCTGTTGTGATATATTCACCTTTTTCTCTAATGTGTTTTGGATTGATTAATTCAGAAAAAATGCTTTTATAATTCCCGTCAGAAAATAAATTAGGATTTTTTCAAAATAAATTATTATAAATATGGTAATCTTCGCTGGCTGCAGGTTTGTGTTGGAACTCTATAAGTTTTAGATATTTATAATATTTTGCAAAGTCCATGCTTGCGATAGATTCATCAGCAAAGAATTTGTATTCTTTATCTCCTATTTTTAAATAATGTTGTTTTAATATTTTGGTTGGTTCAAAAGTATATTTTGTTTTTTTTAGCTTATTGATTTCATTAATGATTTTTTCTTTTTGCTCGTTAAACTTTTTATAAATTTCATGATTATAAAAAGTACCATTATTATCCATTAATTTTTTTAACTTCTTATAATCTACTTTTTCGGGATTTATAGGATCAGCTTTTCAAAGTTCTTCATATCCATCTGGTTGAAAATTGATTTGTCTTTTAATATATTCACTCAGAACTGGATTGTTTTTAAATTCTGGATTTATTTGTAAAGCTTGAATGTCTTTATCTTGAATTTTAGCTAGTCTGTCTTTTTCGTTAACAAAAATTCAATTTCACCTTTGATAATATTTTAATCAATTATCAATATACTTATCATTAATTACAACATGATTAATTTTTTCGCTATAGTATTTGCTTGGTTCTAAAGAAAACTTGTCATTTTCATCGATTCCTCATTGTAAAATAACATATTCATCATAATTGTTTTGATAATGATATAAAAGTTTTTTCAATCTTTCAAGAGGTTGTAAATAATATGGGTGCTTTTCATATAAATCAATTTGTTGTTTTAATTTATAAATATAAAATTCTTTCTTTAATTCTTTAAGATTTTCGGTTGTTAATTTTGAATGATTAATTAAATTATTTTTAAATAAATTAGACCATTCTTGTTTATCTTGGAAACTAGAAATTAATTCGTTAGAATTTAAAGATTCTTTCTTATAAACTCTATAACCTTCCAGTAAATTATCAAGGGCTTTAGAGCTAAGTTTTAAAAATTCAGATTGAGTTTTTGTTTCGTTTAATATATTTTTTAAATCATTTAAATGATTTAAAAATTCTTGTGATAAGGGAATGGTTTGACTATCTAAAATAATTTTGTTAAATTGTGTTCTTCAATTATTTAACTGTTCTTTTTGATTTTTGGTTAATTCTAAAGGTTCTGATTTTGGTAGTTGATTTTCTTGCTTAGGTTTTGGAGAAATTATATTTTTTGATGGATTTATAGGAATAGGATTAGTTTCAGAATCACTAGGTATATTTTTTAAGGATTTAGTATTATTACAACTAATAACTAGTGTACTTAAAATAATTATTAGTGTTAAACTTACAGATGCAGTTAAAAATAAAAATGGTTTAAATACATTGTTAATTTTTAAAAAACTTCACTTCATGTTAAATTAAATTATAAATATAAAATAGGTTGAATTTTAACAAATACCAAATTAAATTGTGGTATTTGTTAAAATTAATTAACTCACTTAACACCTATTACTGAGTAATGAGCAAGAAAATCACCTGATATTGCTCTCAAATCAAATCTATCAAAAGAATTTTCTATTGTTTAAAATAGGACAAGTTTTTTAGTGAATTTGATATTTTAGAAGCATTAAATACTCTAACATTTTCATCAATTAAAGATTCTCACACAGATGAAGTTGTTAGAATATTCAAAGATAAAAACAAATCAACTAATGAAAGTTGAAAATTATATGAAGATTTAATTTTAATGATTCAAAATTTATAACTAATAGCAAATAAAAAACCGTTTATCCACATTTATTGGATATAAACGGTTTTTTAACTCCTGTAACTGGGAAACTCAGGAAAAACCAATACATTTTGTAAATGTAAACCTGGACACGCAAATTGGAGAGCGTGTCTTTTTAATTTATAATTAAAACGAGGTATATTATGAGTCAATTGAAACCTGAACAATGATTAAAGTGGTTTGAATATTATGAAAAGTATCAAAATAACGAAATATCAAAAAGTGAATTTAAGTTTATCTCTATAAAGGAATTTAATAAGAACTTTCAAGATGATCAGATAAGAAGATATTTCAATCATAAATACAATGATTTTTTAAAAACAATGATGTGATTTATAGTAAAACTGGTAAGTCACCCAAAAAGGTAAAGGTATTGGGAGACCAAAGAAAAACAAAAAATCGATTGAACCAAAGTTCCTATGGATCAGATAATTAAAATTCTTGAAATTTACGAAGAAACATTCGAGGAAAACAATATAAATGTTGACATTAGTAAAATAGAAAAGAAGGGAATTTGCAAAAAGCTTGCATTTAACCAATTTAGAATTAGTTCGTCAACTTATTATTATCAAATTAAGAATAAGCAAAAACCAATCAAGCACAACACAAAACAATTGCAAATAGAAGAAATTATTACTAAATCTTTCTTTGAAAACAAAGAAAATTATGGAAGAGAAAGATTATCTGTTTATATTAAAAGAAGATACAATATTTACATAGAACCCAGAAAAATCAGGCTGAATCATGAAAAAATTAACTCTTATTTGTCAAATTAGAAAAGCAAGAAGAAAACTAGAAATCAAAAATACAAACGTACAATATCCAGATTTAGTAAAAAGAGATTATAACGGTAAAAATGCAAATATAATAACTACTGATGTAACATATATCAAAGCACCAAATGACGTGAATGAAAATCACGTTTATTTATCTGTAGCTATTCATCATCGAACTAAAAAATTATCAATTGACAAATTGGTAAAACAAACGATGTTAACTTAGTATTGTCTCATATTAAAAACATTAAATTTAATGATAAATGAATCATCCATTCTGACCATGGGGTTCAATATTCTTCTAAACTCTTTGTTGATACAATTAAAGAAAATAACGGAATAATATCAATGGGTAGAGTCTGAAATTCATTAGACAACCGAGAGGTAGAATATTTCTTTTCAAACATTAAAAGCGAATGTTTGAATAAATTAAATTACAGCAAAATAAATTATCAAGAACTTAAAAATGAAATAGAAAATTACATCAATTGATACAACACTGAACGATATCAATCAATATTAAAATGAAAAACACCTCAAGAAGCTTGAGGTGAAACTATAAATATTTAAAAGATTCCAAAAAACTTGTCCAGGTTTATGTATTGGTTATAGGTTTTAATTAAAACTCTAAAGACTATCGGGTAAATCTTGATATTCGTACTCTTTGGGGTTTTGATAAAACATGATGGTGGTTTCGTAAGAACATATTTTAAGTCTAAAATGATTCATTCATTCGGAATTGCGTTCTAAGAATAAATCCACATCGTCTTTAAGTTCATATATTTGTTGTTTTTTAGTTGTAAAATCCGCTTTATCTCAATTAGTTAAATCAATCGCTTTTCATCTGCCGTCAATAAACACTTCGTTTCAAGCGTGCCCACCATCTGCCACTGTTGATAAAGAGTCCCCGAAGTATGCTCCATCCATAATTCTGACAGGAATGTTTAAAATGGTAAGTGCAGCAGCTAAGTTCATGCTATATCCAACACATTGAATTTCTGGGTCATTAGTGAAAATTTGAGTAGGATTATAAAATCCATATCCATTATAATTAAATTCTTTTTCAATAGGAGTTAAATAAGTTGTGTTTGTAGCAATATAATAAGCAATTGCTTTGATTTTGTTTTTAATATCTCAATTTTTATTAATAATATTTGGTAAAACATCTTTTCAATGATTAAATCATTTATTGTATTCTGGGGTTGGATCAATTCAAGAATGTTTTAATTCAATTTTATCAATCTCTTCGTTGGATAATTTAAGTGTATAATTAACTTTAATATTTCCGTCTTCTTTTGTAATATGTTTTGGGTTTATTTTTTCAGTTATTAATCTTCTATATGTTCCATTTGAAAATAAGTTAGGTTGTTTTCAAAGTAAATTATTATATGGATTATATGAATTAGTGGAAATATTTTGTTTTAAATATTTACCAAATTTGACGTAATCCATGCTTTGGACTGATTCATCAAAAAGAAAAGAATTTTTTTTATCTCCTATTTTGAAAGTATGTTCTACTAGTTTGACAACCCTTTTAAAAACATATTTTGTTTTTTTAAGTTTATTTATTTCGTTGACGATTTTGTCTTGGTGTCTTGATAATTCTAATGAGTTTTTATTGAAGAGTTCATAATGTTTATCTGGTAAAAAATCAATTTGTCTTTTAATATATTCACTCAGAACTTGGTTATCTTTAAATTCCGACTTAATTTGTAAAGCTTGAATATCTTGATCTTGAATTTTAGGCATTTTATCTTTATCATCAACAAAAATTCAGTTTCAACGTTGATAGTATTTCAATCAATCAGAAATATATTTGTTATCAATCTTTAAAAAATCAATATTTGCACTATAGTATTTGCTTGGGTCTAAAGAAAACTTGTTATTTTTATCAATTCCCCATTGGAAAAAAACTTTTTTTTCATTATTTTGATAATAATATAAGAGTTTTTTTAATCGTTCAAGGGGTTGTAAATAATAAGGATGCTTTTTATATAAAGTAATTTGTTGATTTAATTTATAAATATAAAAATCTTTCATTATACTTTCAAAATCATCAGAGGTGAATTCTAAATTAAAGTTCGTTTTTTCTTTAATAAGATTTGAATTATTTCTAAATATTCTAATTCATTCTTGCTTATCTTGTGGGCTAGAAATTAATTCGTTAGATTTCAAAAATTCATCTTTAAAGATTTTGTAATTTTTTAATAAAAGATTTGGGTTTATAACTTTGAATTTTCAAATATCAGAATCGCTTTTAACGTCAGTAGTACGAGAAAGTAAATTATTTAAATAATTTAAAAATTCTTGTGATAAGGGAATAGTTTTATCATCTAAAATAATATTTAATGTTTTTTTATATTCATTTAATTCGTTTAGTTGATGTTTAGTTAAGGGTCGCGATATTTGCTCAATAGGTTTTTTTGAGTTATTTGTAGGGGGTGTAGAAACTATTGGATTGAAAACAGGATTAGGCTTAGCATTATTGGGTGGTTTTTTTAAGAATTTAGTATTACAAGAAGTAATAAATATAGTACTTAAAATAGTCATTCCTGTTAAACTTAAAGGTGCAATTAAAACTAAAAATGGTTTAAATACATTATTAACTTTTAATAACAAATTTGACTTCATATTAAATTAAATTTGAATTTAATAAATGTCACATGAATTTGTGGTATTTATTAAAATTAATCAACTCAGTTGATTCCTATCACTGAATAGTGAGCAAGTAAATTGCCTTTTACTGGTATTGGATGAAATGTTTGTTTTATATCTAGATTTGGGTGACTCATTTGCAATGACCTAGCAATAACACTTGAAATTTCATAATCATCTCCTAATCGCTTTATAACTAAAAATTCTTCTATTAGAACTGGGTCTTGATCATTTTTGTTATACTTGAGTATTGCTTCTCGACTATCTAATGAAATGACCTGTTCGTCTTTATTTGGGTCTATTTGTATTGTCTTAAATAAAATTTCTTCGGGATCAGTTGGATAAATATAAGCGATTCGAATTTTTCTATTTTGTCGATGGTTTTGACGGTCTAATTTTATTCTATTAATAACCCCAACTTGATCTGGGTTTTTACCAGTTAATTGTTTAAAATATTTCCCAAATTCATCTATATTTTCATCCCCAAAGTAGCCTGTTAACAAAGGATTTACAAAGTCAGATATTTGCTCCAGATGGGTTGCATTTTGATATTCTTTTGAACTTTTAATTATATCTTTAAACTCATTTAATTTGTTTTTTGCTTGTTTTAATTCATATTGAGCTTGTTCTAGTTCTTCATGTAATTTAAGATTTTTGTTTTGTTCTTGTATTATTTTTTGACTATCGTAATCATCTAAATTTGATTCTAGTTGGTCAATTCTTTTTTGTTTTTCCTTATTGTCCTTAATCAAAGAAGTATTTTGTTTTTCCACATGATCAACAATCATTTTATTAAATTTAGTTATTTCACTCGTTAACTTATTAATTCGGTCAGTATATTCCTTGATATAGTTAATTTGCTCATTAATATTTTTAGGAGTTGATAAATCTTGTAAATTAAGCAATTTATCTAAATCACTAGTGTTAATTTGATAACTTTTAGCATGGTCTTTAACTTTAGTTGCTAGTGTTTTAAGACTTTGATATTGTCTAAGTAATGTATCAGTATTGGTAGTTAAAGCACTTGAAAAAGTTGCTTGTTTTGTTATTAAGTTATTAATGGTTGTTTCGAGCACTTGATTGTTATTTCTTAATGAATCAACAGTGCTATTTAATGATATTGTTCTTTGATTAAAATATTCTTGATAAGTACTGTTAAACAAATTGCTTAATTGAGTTAACATATCAATTAAATTTTTAATACTTTCTTGCATTTCTTGCAGCGAATAATTTTGGTCAAAACTTGGTACAGTTTGTGCTAGATTATTCTTTAATTCATTAACATTAGTATTATCATCGTTTACTTCATCAATAAAAGTTTGTGCTTTATTCTTGATGTTGTCATATAATTGTTTAACAGAATTATAAGTATCTTTGGCTTTAGTTTTATTATCTACAACTTTAACATTTAAGGTTTCGAGTTCATTTTGAGTTGTTTTTAGAGATTCTTGTGTTCTTTGTAGAGTTGCTTGGTTTTGGTTTAATTCATCTTGAACTGATTTTAAAGAATTGTTTGTGTTTTGTAATTCTTGTTGTTTTAAAGTTAGTTGAGATTGAACATTTTCTAATTGGGTTGTAGTGTCTGTTAATTGTGCTAATATGTTTTGATATTGTGCATTAAGAGGGTCAAGCACACTTGTTTTATACTCATTAATAACTTGTTGTGCTAATTCATGTGCTTGATTCGCTACAGGAGTAAATGTTTGAGCATAATTCTCTGCACTATATTTACCTTTAAGTTCAGTTAAAGTGTTGATTTGTGTCATTAAACGATTTGCTAAATTAGTTGTGTTTCCAAATTGTGAACTTCTAATTGTAGCTTCAATTGCACTTAATGAGTTGATTTGGTTTTCAAGTAAAAAATCTAGATTAGTCTTTAAATCAGTTTTAATTTGAGTAAGATTTTCTTTTAGTTTTGTATTTTGTTCATTTAAAGCATCTAATTGAGTTTGAGTATTTTTTATTTGTGATTTTAAATCGCTAATTTTCAATGCTTTATCTTGGATACCTTTTGTATATAAAGAAATGATTGAATCTTTAATACCTTCATATTCTTTAATAATTTTTCTAAAACTTGTATTGACTTGATCTAAATCATAACTTTGAACTTGTGAATAATCATTAGCTGCTTTTGCTTGTGCTAAAGAATTCTGAATTTGTCCAAAAAAGCCATTAAATAAAGTTTGTTTTTCATTTAAAAGTTTTAGTACTTTTTTGACTTTATTTTTGATTTTGTCATTTTCGGTTTTATTTACTTTCTCGAGATCGAAGTCATTAAAATATTTTAATGCTTTTTTAAATTGAGCAATTAATTTTAAATTAAATTTAAGATTTTTAGCTAGTTTTTCAGCAAATTCTTTAATTTTATTATCACGCTGTGCTATTTGTTTTTTAAGATTATCAATTTCTTGATTTTGTTGGTCAATTTGACTTATTATTAAATTAATGGTATTACTTAATTGATTCAAATAAGTATTTTGGACTTTTTGAATAGCTTTAAACGCTTGAATCATAGTATTATTATCATTAAAACTGGTTTTGTTTAATAATTCTATTATTGCTTTACCTTTATTTAGTGAATTAGTGATTCCTTGTTGGGTTTCTTGGTTTAAATTCTGATTATTTTTATCCAAAAGGTTTTTTAATGTTTGATTGAAAGTTGTGACTTTTTTAGTTAAATTATTCTTTCAAGATAAAAGTTGTTTTTCTAAGTTTTTATATCCATTCTTAGAAATATTTTGCTCATTTATATCAATAGCATTTAAATTTTTACTTGATAAATTGAGCTCTTGTAATTCTTGAACAAGAAACTGTAAGTGATTGGTCCTGCTTTTTAAATCTTTGACTTTTAAATTATCTACTTTATTTTGTGATTTATACTCTTGGTTCTGTAGATAGGATTGGTTGTTTGAATTTACAGGTAAACTACTTTGATGTTGATAAATAGTTTTTGCTGTTTGAAATGTAATTCCAATTGAAGTACCTAGTAACAAAAATGCACCAAGAGAAAATAAAGTTCTTTTTGTTTTAGTTTTCATATTTATCCTTAAAATGTTTAGTTTTTTTGGTTTGTTTTAGGTTTAAATTAATACAAAATTTATATTTTAAATTTGTATTAATAATTAAATAGATAGATATTAATAAAAACTAATTTAGCTTTTATTGATACCTTCTCTAATTGAGGTGCTTAAAATAATTAAAATATTAATTATGTCCACTTTTTAAGGAGGTAAAAATTTATCATAATTGATAAATATTTGCTTTTTTGAATTATTTCTCCTATTAATATTAATCTTTTGAAGGGAAATTTTAAATAAAATTCACTCTAAATTCTTATTGTTTTTCAGGAAAGAAACATGCAATAAACAAGAAGCGAAAACAACCTTTTTTCTCATACGTTTTGATTATAATTGAAACTTTAAAATACACAAAAAAATGGAAAAATTTTCCACAAAAAGCATGGAAACGTAAACATAAAAATTATCATTTTTTAAGGTTTTTGCAAGAACTTATATTTTTGCTTTTACTTGCATATTCAAGAATTAATCTTAATTCAGTAAGTAAAAAGAATACAATTTATATTGCTATGAATTTTAAAACATTATCTGATAATCAAATTAAACAATTTGATCAACAATTTGCTTATGATCACAATGATTTAGGTGTGGTCTTTTTAAATGAACAAATTCAAATCAAGTTATGACAACCACTAGCTAAAAATGTGGATATCTTAATTTTTAAAGACAGCAATTCAAACGAATGTATTCAATTACCAATGCATAAACAAGGTTCAGTTTGAACAATCTTACTTGATTCAAGTTTTGAATACACTTATTATCAATTTAAAATCACTCATCAGAATAATACTCAAACTTTTGTCCTTGATCCATATGCTAAATCAATGGCTCCTTTTAATCATTTTGAGCAAAAAGTTGGAAAAGGTTTTATTTTTGATTCAAACAAAGAAATTGTCAAACCAGCTCAATTAAAAAACAAAATCATTCACAATAATCAAGCAATTATTTACGAATTACACATTCGTGATTATACTAGTTTGCTCGAGCAAAATTTTTCAACTTCTAAAGGAACTTTTCAAGCAGCACTGCAAGCTAATATTTTTCAAAATCTCAATGAGCTTAATTTCACTCACGTACAATTACTTCCAATTCAAAGTACTTATATGGTTAATGAATTTGATCAAAGCATTATTCAACATGGTCAAGGACAAGGATGAAATACTAATTATAACTGGGGATATGATCCAAATAATTACTTCACTATAAACGGAATTTATTCATCCAATCCAAAAGATCCACTCGCAAGAATTAAAGAGTTTAGTGAATTTGTTAATCAATCTCATAAAAACGGAATTGGGATTATTTTAGATGTTGTTTTCAACCATTTATTCCATAATGATATTTTAAACAACATTCTTCCTGGTTATTATTTCCGAGAAAATGCTAAGGTTCATCCTGTAGATCAACCACCTCTGGCAACTCAAAGAACTATGACTCGTAAGTTAATGATTGATGTTTTAAAATACTTTGTCCAATATTTTGATGTTGATGGTTTTCGCTTTGATTTATCAAGTTTTTTTGATAAAGAAACTCATGAAGTAATTGCTCAAGAATTGCAAAAAATCAAGCCAAACATCATTTTACATGGTGAAGCTTGACCTTATTCAGATTTAGAATTTAAGAGCACTTATATCAAAGGTTATAATTCAAATAATTTTGAATTTGGATATTTTAATGATTCATTAAGAAATTCAATTACATGCTATGAAGGAGAAAAAGAGAAAAAAGGTTTAATTTTTCAAAATACCTATCAAGCATTTCAAGTCTATGTCTCTTCAATCCCTGGTAATATTAAAAATTATAATTGAGGAGATATTGAACACTCAACTTATTTTTATGATCTCTTTAATGAAAATACAACCACAAATTTAGCATATGTTGCCTGTCATGATGGTTTGACACTTTGAGATAAAATTGCTGTACATGCACAAACTAATGATTTTGTTAGCTTGCTTGAAATGTATCGAAAAGCTTTAATTATGCTTTATACAACCCAAGGAAGAAAACTAATTTTAGCTGGAACTGAACTACTTCATAGCAAACCATGTGATATCACTGGTGATGATCCACATAAATGTCTCCCCATGAACATTGATGATTTTTTAAACTTAAAACCCGATCAAAATTCTGTACATGAAAATTCATACAAAACTTCTGATTATGTTAATGGTTTAAAATGAAATAATTTAAATAATAAACAAATAAAAGAACATATTTATCAATTTATGAGCAATTTAAATGCTTTTAAATTGCAATATGATCACTTTAATTTAATTACTCCTGAACAAATAAATGAAAAATTATCATTTATTAAAGTTGATTATGAACAAAAACTCATAATCTATAAAGTGGTCCATAATAATGATGAAATTGTGGTTATACACAATTTTAGCGATAATTCGTATGAATTTGAACAATATAAATATTACCAAACATTATTTAGTTCGCTAATAAATTCTAGTACTAGTTACTTGCTTGCACCACATGAATCCAAGATTTTAAAAAGATAAGTTAAATAAAAAATTAAAACATAGCTGAGTTTGATTTGAATCCCAAAAGTTAGACAGTAAACACTAACTTAAAAGGTGTGTGCATATCAAAATTTTCTGCTATGTTTTGTATTCTCTTATTTTTCTTTGGTTCAAACAGCTTTTCCTCTAAACCAGGTTTGGAATGGTTTAATTGTTTTAAGCTTTTCAATATTGTTTTGATCAAAGATATCTTGTTCATAAATAACAAAATTAGCTAAATAATTCTCTTTAATTTGACCCATAATCTTTTCTGCGTTCATAAAGTAAGCTGAACCTTTGGTGTAAGCATCTATAGCCTCATAAATACTTATTCTTTCTTTTTTATTGGGATGATTAAGTGCTCCATAAACATTGTTTAATGGATCGAGCGGAAAGACTAAATGGTCAGTTGACATTCCAACACTAACTTTGTTTTTGATGCAAGTTTTAAACGGTAAAAGACTTTCTTCTAAATCACCAATTACTTTATTGCCAACAGAACACATTTCAAAACCAACAGGTATATTGCTTTTAGCTAAGCTCTTAATCAGATTAGAATCTAAATAAGAAGCATGAATAATTGCGTTTCTTGCATGATTACTTGGATCGACTTTTTGATAATTTTCTATCACTGAAGCAATCGCACGATTTCCGATTGCATGAGTAGTCACTGCAAAACCATATTGGTTCATTTCTTGCACATATTTGTCAAAATTGTTATCTTCTGTGTAAGCTTTTAAACTCTCTTGTTTAAATTTTTTTGCTAATCTGTAATCAAGTGAAGCTGTGCTCGAATAAATAGTTCCATCAGCAAAAACCTTAATGGCCGCTAATTTGTGATTATCCGGTAAAATAAATTGATCTTTTTTGCTAATAAAATCGTTTAATCAGTTCCTTTCAGTTAATCACAGTTGATGATAAACTTCTAAAGTTAATTCATTCTTGAGCATTTGAATTTGCTCAAGGCTACTTTGTCAATTTGAATTTCTTAAATCACAAGTATAAATCCCAGTTAATCCTAGCTCATTTGCATACTCAACGTACTCTTTAAGATAAGCAACTTCTTTTTCTATATCTGCTTGTGACATGAGACTATCAACTCTTCAAGTGATCATTTCACGAACAAAACCAGTTGGTCAACCTTGTTCATCAAGTTCAATAATTGAACCTAGATTTGTTGCGTTTTGCTTAAAAAGGTCAAATCTTTTTAAAGCTTTGGTGTTATAAACACCGGAATGATAATCATTTCTTCACAAAAATAAAGGAACTTTTTCGAGCATTTGATCTAAATCTGTTCGTTTTGGAATTCTTGCTTCTTGTAAGTTAGCTTCATTTAATCCATATCCAATTAAAACACTATTACTTTGAATATTGTGTTTCTTTTGATGTTGCTCTATTAATTTAGCAATATCAGAAAAATTTTTAGCTGATTCAATATTAAGATAATGGGCATATTTAGCTGAAAAAAAGAAGTGCACATGACTATCAATAAATCCAGGAATTACCGTTTTTCCTTTTAAATCAATAATTCGATCTGGTTGTTCATTAAGAATTTGTTCGTTTAAACCTACTTTTAAAAATTTATGCTCTTTAATTAAAAAAGATTGTGTAAATTTTGCGTTTGAAAGATATACTTTGCCATTTATAAAACCAATTGACTTCATACCAAAAATTATAATAAATTCTTTACTCCATTGATAAAAGTATAAATAAATACAGTTTGATAAATTAAGTAATTTTTTCCTTAATTTTAATAAAAAAATATAATAAATAAAAATAAGCAATCAGAAAACAAGAAGAAAGGTATGGATGAAAAAACTATTTAAGACATTAACTATTTTACCAATTGCAGCAATTCCTGCTGTTGTTGCTATGTCTTGTGAAACAAGAGAAGTAGAAACCGAATCAATAAAAGATCATGAAAAATCAAATCCAACCATAGGTGATTTAAAAGCATATCTTCAAGCATATATAAGAATAACTTCTGCAGTAGGTGATTTTAATTTTGATAAAAGAACGTTAGAAAGAGAAGATTCTTTTAAGAATTACTTTGAAAAAAATTTTGACGAACAATTGACATTAGCAAAAAATGAAAAGGATCTCAATAAACTAAAAGCTTTATTAGATGTTTTTACCTCATCAAAAATCCCTTCAAATGCTACTTCACTTACAAGAACAGTAATAGAAGCTTATTCAGGAGTAAAAATTAATTCAATTAAAAGTGAAATTTCAAAAATCGAAAGTCAAAAATAAAATTCAGTTGTAAGCAACTGAACTTTATTATCCCTAAAATGTCTTTTTAGTATTTATTGTTTCTTAATTTAAATCAACCTGGTATTTTTTAGATTTGCTATCACATTAAATCTGGTGTTTTTAATTCTTTAACACCTTCGTGAGAAAACAAGTGTGTCAAACTTTATATTTTAGAGTATAACAAGATTATTATAATTTGACCGAATTAAAAATCTTTAAATATAAAAATAAGCTTTTTTATAAATAATAATAATAATATAATTATCAAGATGTACAATAAACTATCAAAAATCTAGATGAAAGGTATAATATATGAAAAAACTATTTAAATGACTAACTATTTTACCAATTACAGCGATTCCTACTGTTGTTGCTATGTCTTGTGAAACAGAAAGCGACTCAATAAAAGATTACGAAAAACCAAACCCAACACCAAGCGATTTAAAGAGATACTTCCAAGCTTATGTAAGATTATCATCTAAATCTAATGGTCTTAATTCATTGTTTGATAAAGGAACAGCAGAAAGAGAACAATCTTTTGAAACTTATTTTAAAACAAATATTGATCAGTCAATTTCCTTGGCTGAAACCCAAAAAGATATTAATAAATTAAGATCTTTATTGGATGTTTTCACTTCAGTACAAATCCCTTCTAACGCTTCTTCTCTTGTAAAAGAATCATTAGAAGGATTAATAAACGGGAAAAAGTCTACAATCGAAGCTGCAATTGATAAAATTCGAACCGCTAATAATAATAGTGGGCAATAATTAAAATGTTCAGAAAATAGATTTAAATGTTTTTGTATTTCAGTTGCCGACAACTGAAATTTATTTTCGCTCAAAATTAGCATTTTTGGTTTTTGTTAATCTTTAATTTTAAATCAGCCTGGTGTTTTTTGAATTTTTTCTCACATTAAATCTGGTAGTTTTAATTCCTTAACTTTTTTACGAGAAAGAAAATGTTCAATTTGTTCTTCATTACCTGAAAGAGTTTTTATAATCCAATCTGGATCGGTAATTAAAACTTGTCCTAAAGCAACCAAATCAGCTCCTAATTTTAAGACTTGCATTGCTTGATCTGGTGTTTGAATTTGTCCAGCACTAATTAATGTTGCACGTTTATTAATTTGTTGAGCAAATAATTGAACATAAGCTTGTTCATATCCTTGAGGTTTTGATTGATATGCTTGAAAAAGTGATATATGAATATAATCAACTCCTAAGTTAACTAATTTTTCGGTAAGTTGTAAAGTATCAGTAACTTTTAAACCATTTTCAATTTGTTCATCTGGAGAAATCCGGTATCCGATAATAAAGTCTTTTTTATTTTCTTGCTCAACTACCTTTTTAACTTGTTTTACAATCTCTAAAGCAAAACGCATACGATTTTGTAAGCTACCGCCTCATTGATCGTTTCGTTTGTTAAAATAAGGTGATAAAAAGTTTTGAATTAAAAATCCATGAGCTCCATGTATTTCAATTCCATCAAAACCGGCTTGAATAGCTCTTTTAGTTGTGTGTCCAAAATCTTGGATTATTTGTTGAATTTCTAACTCACTTAATTCTCTAACTTTTACCTTGCTATTCGCTACTCCTACATTACTTGCAGAAACAATATCCTGAACTTGTTCAGGATCAGCTTTATTTCCTGCGTGGAAAATTTGTAAAATTGCTTTTGCTCCACCTGCTTTAGTGACTTGAGCTAATTTGCTTAAACTAGGAATGAATTTATCATCATATCCGGCAAATTGATTGCTAAATCCAATTCCATTTTCCGAAACAAATGTACACCCAGTGATTAATAATCCAATTTGGTTATTTCTATGTTTGTAGTATTCTAACTCTTGATCAGAAATAGTTAAATCTTCATTTGAAGCATAAGTAGTCATAGGTGCCATTGCAATTCTGTTTTTAATAATATGTTTATTAACTAAATTAATTTGAGAAAAAAGTTCCTTCATCTTACTCCTTATTTTGTGTGTTTTAGTTAAAAATTATATAAAAAGTTTATTAAACCTAAAAGTATAAAATTCCTAGGTTTGATAACTGCTTTGCTTAAATAAATAAATTATACTGGATTATAATTCAGTTCATTTTAACCGAATTAAATGTAACTAAATTACTATTATTTAAAAAACGGACAAAGTTATATTTGTCCGTTTTTGCTCGTTTTGGGTTTATGCAATTGGTTTGAATTTGCGTTTTAAAATAATATCTTTGCTTAAAAATCCATATTTTAAGCGTGAATTAATTAAAATAATCATTAACGCAAAAGAAATAAACATTGAAGCTCATGCAAGTGAATAATTAATTCGGTCACTAGATTGAGTAATATTAACATTCTTTCCGCTAATATTAACTGTTCGAGCAATGGTAAGCTCAATTGGTTGAAGAGCAACAATAAAGAAGATTGACACAAATGCAATGAGTGCAAATCAAACGTTATATTTAATGATTTTATTCCCGTTAAATTTGTTACTAAATAATCCGTATAATGAAAGACTTGATAAGAACACACTGATTAAAAGAGAACTAATAGAAATTGAAACTAATACTAAAAAGACGGTTTTAAGTTGAAAACTAGTTGAACGTTGATTTAAAATTGCAACAAATTCGGCTTGACTTTTATCATTGAGTTCATCTTTTAATCGCTCAGTTAATCATTCTCGATCAAATGCAATCCGACCATAAAATTTACTAATTAACAATCCAAGTAAAATCAGAACAACTAAACCAAAAATAAGTGAAATTAGCACTAAAATTTTTCGTTGTTGATAGTTAACAAATCACTTCATTAGTTAATTCTTTTCTGAGTAACTTTATCAAAAATATGGACACGAGAATTATCAAATTTGAGTTGGATTTTTTGATAAAGTTCATACTCTTCGTTGTTTGGTGCAGTAATAATAAACTCTAGTGTTTCATTAATTTTAGCTAAAATTAATTGATCTTTACCAATTAGCTCAATGTTAAAAACAATTGCTTGAGTGCTATTGTGCTCATGGATTGACGAAATTTTAATATCTTCACTTCTAAATCCGACCACAAGTTCTTGGTCAGGGTGCAGTAATGAAGCAGTTTGAGGATTAATTTCAATGCTTAAACTTTTATCACTTGAAACTAGTTTACCATTTTCAAAAGTAGCATCAAATGTGTTCATAGTTGGTGAACCGATAAATTTAGCTACGAATAAATTAGCTGGTTTAAAGTAAAGTTCTCTTCCGTTTCCGCTTTGTTGAATTGAACCATCGTTAAAGACAACAATTTGATCACCCATAGTCATAGCTTCAAGTTGATCGTGAGTAACGTAAATACTAGTGGTTTTGAGCAATCTATGAATAGAAACAATTTCTCTCCGCATGCTTTCACGTAATTTAGCATCAAGGTTTGAAAGTGGTTCGTCCATTAAAAAGACCAAAGGTTTCCGCGAAATTGCCCGACCAATAGCTACCCTTTGTCTTTGACCTCCAGATAGGTCTCTTGGTTTACGATATAAATAATCTTCAATTTTGAGAATTTTAGCAACATCTTTTACCCGACGATCGATGATATCTTTCCGTTCTTTAGCAATTCTAAGCCCAAATGAAATGTTGTTATACACGTTCATATGTGGATAAAGAGCATACGATTGGAATACCATAGCAATATTACGTTCATTAGGAAGTAAGTTATTATATCTTTTATTATTGAATAATAAATCTCCTGAAGTAATTGAGTTAAGTCCGGCAATCATTCTTAATAAGGTAGTTTTTCCACATCCACTTGGACCAAGAAAAATACAAAATGAACCTGGTTTAATTTCTAAATTAATGTCCTTAAGGGTGTATTTTTCGTTTCCTTCATATTTTTTCGACAAATTCACTAGCTTAATATGAGCACCATTGTTAGTGTTGGTAATTTCACCTAATTGAGTGATCATTTTATCAAGATCAATTGTTTCAAAGTTATATTCTGGATCAATATGTTCATTTGGTTGAGATACGTGCGATTTTTTAAAAATATTTTTAATCATAATTATCCTTTAACAGCTCCTTCTGAAAGTCCTCCAACAATGAATTTTTGCAAGTACATAAATAGTGCAAACGCTGGAATTGACGCAAGGAGTGAACCAGCTAAATAAGCTCCAAAGTTAACGTGTTTTGGTTCAGTTTCAATCAGAGTGAGCAATCCAACAGCTAGTGTTTTAGTTTCATTTTCAAAAAGAACAAATCTTGGTAAGATAACGTCAGTAAACGGAATTAAGAACGATCATAATGCCACCATAATTAGTGAAGGTCTAATTACTGGAAGTAAAATTTTAAAGAACAATCCTCAATTTGTACATCCATCCACTTTTCCTGAATCATCTAATTCAGATGAAACTGTGTCTAAATAACTTTTAAGCATAAAAGTGTTGGATGAAATCGCTCCACCTGTGTAAATAACAATGAGCATGTACACAGGATTAACTCCAAGTGCAGTTCCCATTTTAACAATTATAAATAAGGTAATTAGCGATGAGGTTGCTGGAATCATTTGTAAGAGCATAATAATTGCCAGTGAATATTTAGAACCAGCAAACTTAAAGCGTGAATATGCGTATGCATTTAATGCTACTCCGGATGTTGCAAAAATCATAGTTAATCCAGCGATTAAAAGAGTGTTTTTATATCATGTTCCAAACAAGCTTCGTGGTGAAGTGAATAAGTAGTTAAAATTATCAAGCCCAAACTTAAATGGAACAATAGCAATAATCCTTGGGTTGTTAACGTTAAACGATGCGGTAATGAGCGAAAATACTGGAAATAAGATAATAATTGCTCAAAAAATAAGTACTAAATAGTTAATAAATAAGAACAAGATTTCCATTGGAGTTGGTGCTTTAGTATCTGATTCATTGAAATTAATTCTTTTTAATGGTTTCTTACGTGGAGTAGTATTAATGCTGGTATGAATTGGTTTAAAAAATCTTGATTCAGTCATTGCTTAATCTCTCCTTGTAATTGTTCGAATAAATCCTCTTGCTGAGACAGCAATAGTCATCAATGAAGCAAGAGTAGTAAGAGCAGCGGCAAACGCTTGATCACTTTCAATTTTAATAGCTCCTTGAGCAATTTTAAATACTCAAGAAATAATAATGTCAGTGGTTCCTTCTTTAAATACAGTTGCATCTAAGTATTCTGGACCACCACCAGTGAACAAGCTGATTGTTGTAAAGTTGTTAAATGCACCAACAAATTGTCCAATTAACATTGGTGCAATCATTGCCAGTAATTGCGGAATGGTTAAGAATCAGAACAAGTGTCGACCTTTGGCTCCATCAATTGAACCAGCTTCATAAATATCTTTTGGTATTGATTGTAAATTACCAGTTACTAGCATAAAGATTCATGCATATGAAATTCATGTTTGAATAAGAATTACCAACACTCTAACTCTGAGCACATTGTCAAATAATCAATTGATTGGTCGCTCGATTAGACCGAGTTTTAGGAATATAGCGTTGAAATATCCTGTATCCCCACCGGCAAATGAGTTTTTAAAGAAGGTTACAGTAATAAAGACTGGAATAGCTCAAGGAATAATGTAAATTAAACGGAAAATCTTTTTCCCTTTAAGACGGTTGTTGTTGACTAAAATAGCAATTGCAATTCCTAATACTACCGGTAATAGTGTTGAAAAGATACTTCACACTATAGTTCATGAAATAACTCTATAAAGTGAGGTAATGAGACGGTTCTCTCTAAAAATTCATCATAATCCTCATTGTTTCAATCCAACTCATGACACTTTTTGGGTTACTGGATCATGTAAGAATCCAAAGTCAGTAAAGGAAATTAAAATAGAAGTAATAACAGGGGTTGCAACCACAAAAAGCATCAGCACTCATCCAAATAATGAGATCATTCAAGGGAAACCGCTAGTGTTAAGTCAGCGTTTAGTTGATGATCATTTACTTGGTCTGAGTCCGTGTTGAAGTGCAATAGCTACTCTCCGTGCTCCAATTGCTGAAATGGTAAAATAAATCAGCGTAAACACGAGCAGAATAATTGACACTACACCACCAAAAAGGTAGTAACGAGCATCAGGTAAGATTCCTAATTCTACGTTTCGAATATTAGCTCCTAAATCAATTAGTCCAAGGACTCCACCAATTTTATCTCAGTATGCTCCAAATGAAAAAGGGATAAATCCTGCGTAAAATAGCACTGAAAAGGCGAGCATAATTGCACCTTTGGCATATTGCTTAAATCAGATTAACTCTGACAATCCAGGGAGAATAAATCCAACAATTGAAGCTCAAATACTAATGTGCTTAATGCATTCGGTTGGAATTGATTTTTGAGCTTCGTTGATTTTGCTTTCAAAGATCTTTTTATCAATCTTCATTTCAGCTTTACGTCTGAAATAAAGGGTTCATAAAGTGTTTTTAATCCGTGACACTTCATTGTTTAATTTAGTCTGGTTAATTGCTTCTTTATAATTAATTTTAGCTTCAATTTTCAAGTTTTTATATGCTTGTTTGGAAATTGCTTTAGTTGCAAGCTTTTCTTTAATTACTTTTAAAGCATTTTTATAATCTACTTTCGCTTGAGTGATTTGCTTTTTAAGTTTTTCATGCTCTTGAGCTTGTAAATTATTTGCTTTCATGACTGCTTTTTGACCAGCGGCTTGACACTCTTCCAGTAAAAATTCAAGTCGAGTTTTGTTTAAATCACTTGAGAGTGTTTGATAAGCATTTCCTGATTCAATATCAAACAGACCATTATATGTGTGTTTTTTTAACAATTCACCTTTTTTAATTAAGAATTGTCCTTTGTAAAAGTATTTGATAATGTTTTTAGTATATCCCTTGTTAATAAATCCTCTTACTTTTGATTCAATCACACCGAAAATAATGTTTTGTTCATTAGTAAATTGTTCTTTATATGAATCTAGGTTTTGTTCATTGAGTTGAGAAAGATCTAAAATGGTTTTGGTTAGATAAATGATATCTTTTTGCTGAGAATCAGCAAGAAAGCGTTCCATTTTAGCAAGCTCTTGTTGGTATTGAGCTTTGAGTTGAGCAATTTGCTCACTAGCGGTTTGTTTGTGTTCTTGCATTAAAGCAATGTTGTGCTGTTCTTGGTCAATAATTTGACTTTTATGTTCATTTATCGCTTGATTGAATTGTTCTTTCTTTGCTAAAATTGCTTGTCGATTAAGTTCAAATTTTTCATTATACTCATATTCAGCTTGTAAAATTCTCTTTTTATAGTCAAGCTTAATATTGTATCTTTGAGCTTTATATTCTTTTTTCAGAGCATCTTGTTGATTTAAAAATTCTCTGTAATATTTTCTTTTTTGTTTTTGAAGAAATTCCCGTTTCTCGCTAATATGTTCAGCAAATAAACGAGCTACAATATCAGATTTATTACGAGTAGAAAGATTAAAGTATTTTTGTTCTTTAATTTTAAGAGTTCGTTTGAATAAGCGATATTTCTCAAAAAGCTTTTCTTCTTCAATTTTGGTGTCTGCTTGTAGTTGTTTTAATAATTGCTCTTTAACTTGTGGACTATCATCAGTATCTTTAAGTGATTTTTGGAAATCCTTAACATACGCTTTGAGTTCTTTTTTCTTGTCAATAATTTTGTTAAGTTCAAACTTAACAAAATCTTGATATGTATCAGTAAAGTTTAAGTTTTTATATGATTCTTTTAAAACTTTAACTTTATTAATATAAGCAACTCGATGGCTGGATAATTCGCGTTTTAAGTTGGTTTCAAGTTTTGAGCGAGCACGTAAAAATAAATCTCGTTCCACTTTTTGTTGAAACTTAAGTGAGCTGAACATGCGTTGAATTTTCACTTTAGCAATATGCTTATACGCTTTGAGCGTTTGTCCACTTTGTGGGACAATTGGATCAAATTCTTTGTTATACCAGTTATATAGTTTTAATTGTTCCAAGCTTACCTCCTTTTATGTTTAATGTTTTGAATCATTTCATAACGAGCAACTTTTCGTTTAATGATTAATTTAATGGTGTATCACAGCATAAAAATGCTGAGTAATATCGCAAAAATTGAGCTAAAGCTTCCAAAAATCTTTTGCATGGTGTTTAATTTATCAAAATTACTCAGAAACGGTACAAAGGCCATCCCAATAAAAATTACGGTCCAAAATATAAAAAAGATATAGCCTGCTTTGATTTTATGTCTTAGAAAATAAGAATAAACACAAAAGAAGACTATAACTAAGGAATTGGTAATGTAAGACAATAACTTAGCGACTTTTATATTATCTACTTCACTTGCAGGAAGTTTGCTCAAATCATTATTAACAAAGGTTGATAAAAGTCAAAACATCAAGGAAATTGTGATGATTGCACAAAATGATAACAGAATATAAAAGTCTCTTTTTTCTAAATGTAATTTTAGTTTTAGATTATTATTTCTTATCAAATTTTATAAATGTAGAGCTACCTGGTTGGTTATTGATTGTTTTTGTAGTTTCGTCGTATCTTTCGGTTAATTTTTCCATAATTTTAGTTTGGAATCATGCAAGGTCTTTGGTGGTGTTTTCTTTAGCTATATTTTGCAAGAATTGTACATTTCCAAATGTTTGATCATTTCAATTAGGTCATAAACTAGCTGTTAAAATTGGGTTAGAATGATCAATCCGATTAGGTTGGAATTTAATTTCTCCAACTCCACCATCTTTAATTGATTTATGTGAAGTAAGCACACCTAAAATCTTGTCAAAACTTAAAGTTTTAAGGAAGTTATTCACTTCAGTTTGAATTTGAGCAACTGTTGCTCCATTAGGAAGAGTTTTTTCTTTTTCTTTAACTTGTTCACTAACAAATTTTTGTCATATCGCTTGGTTTACAAATTCGTTAAAGTACAATCTAGCTGCTTGCTTGATAACATCGTCACTAGCAGGAGTGATAGCTACTTCTTTAATAAATTTAAGAGCATTGTCTTCAACTTCTTTGTATAAAGTTTCTAATGAATTATTTGCTAAGGCTGAAATAACTTTGTTTACCACATCCACTTTTTCATCATTATTATCCCCATTAGCTCCAAAAATAAGTTTTTCAATTTTTCTAAGGTGTCATCCATCGCCATCTTTTAAATCAGCTTTTTGTTCAAATTGTTCTGGTTTGATAATGCCATCTTTAATTAATCAAGGTTTTTCTTGGAATGAGAATTGACTGAGTTTTTTACTAAACATAGCTGCTAAAGCATTTCTTAAAGCTACTTCATCTTTAAGACTTGTTTTAAGAGTTTCTAATGATTCAGGAGTAAAATCAGCAAATGTTTTAATAGCACCTTTTTCGCCAGTGAAAAATTCACCTTTAAGCACGTTCGAAGCATGAAGCGGTTCGTCTTGGGTTGGAGTTTCTCATTGATAGAATGGGGTTTTGTTTGCACTATTAGCTAATTCAAGAATTGGTGCAAAAACTTTCATTAATTCATCGTGTGATTTGTATCCTAATCTTGTATAAAAATCTTTATAGTGTTTTGAAGTTGATTCGGTATTCTCTTTAACTTTATTTTTAATATCGTCTTGAGATTTAATAGTAAATTGTACCTTAGAATCGGCCTTAAAGTATTCAAAGTTAGGTTCGGGTGATAGAGCGATTTTAATAATTTGAGAAATAGCTTTTTTTCTTCCTTGTGAAGAATTGCTATTTCTTTGGTTAACCAAAAAGCTTCAAGCACCTAAGGCTTGTCTGTATTCCTCTCCATCAACTGTATTGATTACATTAAAGAAACTTTGAGTTTCGGCTGAATTTTGAGAATTTTGTAAATCTCAAGTACCAATGATTGCATATTCAAGTTTTCTTTGTTTCATTAACTCAAAGATTTTGTTTTGAACTTGATCCATTTGATTGGTTAGAACAGCTTTAAGATCATCTTGTGAAATACCTCTTTTGAACCAGTTAGTTTGCTTATATTCAGCTTCATTTAATAAATAAGCACCTTGATAAACTGGGAAGTAAAGTCTTGTCGCTACATCTACTGCTTGTTTAAAATATTTATAAAATTTGTTTTCTGGAATATTTTGATATCCAGATAAAATCTTAGCATTCTCTGGATAAAGTATTTTATCCATTAAATCTACTTTTTCATTTTTAAGTTCGGGTATTTCTTCTTGTAGTTTGTTGAATACCCCACCTAAAATTCCGTTTCCATACCAAAAGTCTTGTAAACGAATAATTGCTTTTCCTTCTTTTACAAGTTCTTCTAAGCTATCAGAATTTGGATTATTAAGTTCTCTTATAGCTTCTTGTTCAGGTTTAGTTGAAGCTAAAATAATTCCTTCAGTATTGTGTCTAATCCCAAACAGTTTTGAGGTAATTTCAGGATTATTTTCCGGTCCAACAAGTCCAGTTACACTACCAAATTTAAGCATATCTGCTTTTTCTTCTTCAGTTGCTCCAAGCTCTTGTGTAACTTCTTCAAAAAGTTTTGGATCAAATTTATTAAGATCAACAACTGAGTTGCTAACTGCTAAATCAGTAACTCTATCATGAGGTGAGTAAAAAATGTCAGGAACTTGCTCATCAGTAATTCCTGTTGTGGTATTCAAAGCATCGAAAACACTTTTCTTTATGGTTTTAATTCGATAACCATCTGTGTAACTTTGGGTTTTATTAAATAGTTCAATAACTTTCTTGTAGAAACTTTCTTGTGCTCCATCTACAGCGACAATAATTTCCTTGCTGTCATTTACTCTTGCGTTTGTTGATTGACCGTATCCTGTTGAACACCCTATAGCAAGCGATCCAATACTAAGTGAACCTACTAACAAACTTGATTTAAATAATTTCTTTTTGAACATTCATTCTCCATTTCTTCTTTATTCAAATGCGATTTCATTTTTAATATATCCTCAGATTGCAAAAATAATTGAAAAAGGAATTAATGGAATAATATTAGTGCAAATGCACAAAATATTGATTAATTTAGCTTTTTCAGTTTTTGAATAAATATAACTCAAATGTATTGTCATGAATAGATTAACAATCAATGAAAAGGTTGTGATAATCATCAATAAACGAGCTGAAAAGGTTTTGAGTTCGTTTATAAACAATTCTAAGTTCTTTTTTGAAGATAAATCAAAACTATATTTGGATAAAGAATAAAGTAATAATACTAGGCTGAAAAAAATTATTAAATTAGCAAAAATAATAAAAAGATATTCAATAATTTTGGGAGCATATTTACGCTCTAAAGGTCTTTTTCCTAATAGTAAAAAACGCAGTTTCTTTTTAAGTGGAATTTTTTCCACTCTTATTTTCCGCTTAAAATTTTTCATAACCTATATAAATTATAAATTTATCGTATACTTATTGAAATTATTTCCACATTTTTCCATAATTTTCTGCACTTAGATTTGACTAGTCAAATCATAATTTAACAATAAAATTGAAGTTTTTTTCTTATTATTACTAAAACAAGAAAAAGCGTCTTAATTTTGAGACGCTTTTTCAAATTACTTATCAAAATTAATTATTGTTGAGCTTCCTGGTTGATTATTAAGTGAACTTGTTGTGGCTTGTCATCTTTCACTAAGATGATCCATAACTTTATTTTGGAATCATTGTATGTCTTTGTTACCACTTTCATGTGCAATACTATCTAAAAAGGTAACATTTCCAAAAGTTTGTTGATTTCAATTGGTTCAAATATCATTTCCTAAAACAGGGTTTGAATGGTCAATTCGATTCTCTTGGAATTTAATTTGTCCTAATCCACCATCTTTAATTGGGGTTT
The DNA here is from genome assembly GCF_056781225.1 of Mycoplasma sp. 3686h. Taxonomy (NCBI): domain Bacteria; kingdom Bacillati; phylum Mycoplasmatota; class Mollicutes; order Mycoplasmatales; family Mycoplasmataceae; genus Mycoplasma; species Mycoplasma sp. 3686h. Next base: position 869,512 of record NZ_CM165562.1, read on the forward strand.
TTGACGCAAGTACTTCAAGTAACTTATCAAAGCTTAAGGTTTTAAGAAATTCATTAACTTCAGTTGAAATTTTCTCAATACTTATTCCTTGAGGAAGTGATTTTTCTTGCTCTTTAACTTTTTGTGAAACAAAGTTTTCTCAAAGAGCTTGGTTAACATATTGATTAAAATACAATTTAGCAGCTTGTTTAATTAGCTCGTCACTTGCAGGTTTAAGAGCAACATCTTTAACAAATGTAAGAGCTTTATCCTCGACTTCTTTGTATAAGTTTTCAAGCGAATTATTTTCTAAGGCTGAAATAATTTTATTTACAAGTCCTGTTTTTTCGTTATTATTATCGCCATTCACTCCAAAAATGTATTTTTCAATTTTTCTTAAGCTTCATCCATCTCCTTCCTTTAATTGTGGATATTTATCATAAACGTCTGGTTTGATAATATTATCCTTAATTAAATTTTGAGATTCTCTGAATTTAAATTCACTTAATTTTTTACTAAACATTGTTGCTAATGCGTTTTTAAGTGCGATTTCATTGTGAAGAGTTTTTGCAAATTTATCTAAATCAGTATCTGAAACTTGAGCAAGAGATTTTATTTTTCCATCACTACCGACAAAATATTCTGGTTTAAGTAAATTTGCATCATCTAATGGATTATCAGCTTTACTAATTTCTCATTCATAAAAAGGTGTTTTTTTAAGATTGCTAAATAATTCTAAGTTTTTAGATTGAGCTTTAAGTAAATCTTCGTGAGAGTTATATCCTAGACTTGTATAAAACTCTTTATATTTTTTAGCTGTTGTCGCTGAACTTTCGACCACTTTTTCTTTAATTTCAGCTTGAGATGCTGTTGTGAATTCAACTTTTGAATCAGCTTTAAAGTATTCATAATTAGCTTCAGGTTCAAAGATTGTTTTAATAACTTGTGAAATTGCTCTTCTCCGTCCAGGAGATGCATTAGCATTTCTTAAGTTAACTAAATAATTTCAAGCACCTAATGCCTGTCTGTACTCAACCCCATCAATTGTATTGTTAATGTTAAAGAAACTTTTTGCACCACCAGCGCTTTCAGCAACTTGTAAATCACCTGTCACAATAACTGCATATTCAATTGAACCATTTTTCATCAGCTCAAAAATCTTGTTTTGTAGCTGATTCACATCGCTAATTAGTACAGCCTTAAGATCCTCTTGTGACATTCCTCGTTTAGCTCATACTGAATCTTTAAATTGCTTTGGAGTTAATAAGTAAGCTGCTTGGTAAACTGGAAAGTAAAGTCTAGCCGCAATATCCACACCTTGTTTAAAGTATTGATAATATTCACTCTTTTTTTCAAACCCTGAAACAATACTTGCACCTTTTGCGTACAGAAATTGTCCCATTAAATCAACATCCTTAAGTTCTGGTTTGCTTTCTTGTAATTGTTTAAACAATCCACCAAAGATTCCATTTCCATACCAAAAGTCTTGTAAACGAACAATAGCTTTTCCGGCTTTAACTAACTCTTCTAAGCTATCAAAATCTGGATTATTAAGATCTTTTAAGGCTTCTTCCTTAGTTTTAGTTGAAGCTAAAATAATTCCTTCAGTATTATGTCTAAGTCCAAAAAGTTTCCCAATTAATTCTGGTTTACCATCTTTTTGAGTAAGTCCAGTAATTCTTCCAAATTCTTTAAGATTTTCTTTTTCTTCCGGCGTAGCTTTAATTATTTGAGCAACTTCATCAAGTAGTTGTGAATCAAACTTATCAAGTTCAACTACTGATTTATTTACTGCTAATTCAGTCACCCGATCTTGAGGTGCATAAAAAATATCAGGAACTGATGAATCAGTAATTCCTACAGTGGTTACAAATGCATCTCAAACTGATTTGCTAATTGGTTTAATCCGATAACCCTCTTTGTAACTTTGTGATTTATTAAACAATTCAATCACTTTATTGTAAAAAGTTTGTTGAGCACCATCCACAGCAATAATAATTTCTTTACTGTCATTAAAATTAGTTGTTGCTCTACCTAAATTTCCGTTATAACCACAAGAAATTGCTAGTGTACCAACTCCGCTTAATGCACTAAGTAATAAGGTAGATTTAAGCAATAATTTTTTCTTAAGCATTTTTTCTCTCTTTCTTTAAAAATGTGTTTTTAGTCCTAATTTAATTATAAAAATTCCCTTTGTAAAAAGGAAATTTTTCCACATTATCTGGTTAAATCCTTGACTATTCTACCACTTTTAGTTTCATTACTAAAAGTGGCCCAACTCCATTAGTTTTAACTTGTTTTGTTACTTTATCAACAATCACATTTTTAGAAAGTAAAATATCTTGGATAGATACATTGTCTTTTAATTTAAATTCTGATTTATTTTTACTTCAATCAAAAACATACAACAAATACTCACCTTGCCCATTGGTGCGTAAACTCATATTACTTGAAACAATCAATCCTTTAAGTGTCTTAGGAACAATTAAATCTTGTGGATTTGCAACACTATTTGGATTTTGACTGGTGACATAATCATAATCATTACGAATTTTGTTCAATTTAGCTACAAGCGAATAAGTTGAATTAGCATCCTTAATTGCATCTTCGATTTTTTGCTCATTTTTTGAAAGGTTTAGGAAAATTTTACTACTTGATTCTCCTGAACGTTGTTCATAGAAATTAACTTGTTTATGATTATCTTTTCACGGAAAAGCTTCTCTAACTAAATTATCACCTTTAGATTTAGGTCCTCCATGCATATTTAATTCTATTCCGTCATATAAAATTGGACTCCCAGCTCGAGACAATAAACTAGTTAAGGCATATTGCATCAAAGAAATATCATTTTCATTTAACGGATCATCGCTAAAAATGTTTCTATGAGTAAAATTATTTGCTAATCTAACTGAATTAATTCATCTTTCAACATCGTGATTATCCAAAAAAGGCATTCAGGTGGATTTGTTTTGTACCATTTGCTCAAGGATTCCTTTTTCTTGTAAATAATCAATTCCAACATTGCTTTGGAATTTTCAATGCGAACCATCAATTACACTATCTAATCCCATGAATTGTGCATTTGTATAACTTAATGATTCAGCTGGTGTTTTTCATCATTCCCCAAACATTAATGGAGTGATATTTGAGCGTTTTTGTTGATCATCATAAGCTTGTTCGCTCGATTTACGTAGTTGAGCAAAAATTTTATTAATTTTTTTATTTCCATTACTTTTATCTTTAAATGGATTTTTACTATCAAAAAAGTGATAAAAAGCATCGTATCTAAATCCATCAACTCCAAGTTTTGACCAGTATTTTTGCACTGATTCAATTTCTTTAATCACCTCAGGATTGTTTAAATTTAAATCTGGCATCCCTGCTCAAAATTCAGCTACATACTTTTTATTAGTTGCGTTCTTGTTTTTTAAATTTTGAAAAACACCTCTTAGTTCATTGTTGTCAACCCCTAATCCTGGAGTGTTTTCATCAACATTATCAGGTAAGAAATAGTAATAATCTTGGTATTTTTTATCTCCTTGAAGAGCTTTTTGGAACCAAGGATGTTCGTATGATGTATGATTAAATACTAAGTCAAGAACAACTTTTATTCCCATTTTATGTGCTTGAATTAAAAAATCTTTAAAAGCTTGCTCTCCCCCAAGTTCAGGGGCAACTCCTAAATAATCAATCACGTCATAACCGTGATATGAACTAGCAGGATGAATTGGTGAAAGATAAAGAGTATTAATTCCTAAATTGACAAAATAATCTAAATTATTCTTTAATCCGATAAAATCACCAATTCCATCATTATTCCCATCAGCAAATGAATATACAGTTAATTGATAAATTGTATTAGATTTATTTTTTGGTTCAAAAGGAGCTAAAAATTGAGCATTATTTGCTTCTTCAACATAAGATAAACGATTGCTATAATTTTGAGCAAAAAATGTTTCTCCTCATTTGCGTTCTTGTTTTTGCATTTGAACATTATTGCATGCAACACTAACTACACTTATTAATGGAGTAGTTAAAAATAACCATTTTCACTTTTTGATTTTCATACTTAAATTCTACTAAAATCCACAATTTAAAAGCATTTTAGTAAATAAATATCCTATTTTATTTGATGAAAATTTGACTATTCAAATACAAAAAATGTATAAACTTTCTTTTATTTTTTAAATGTTTATAATTTAAAATGTGTGAAAAATTTTATTTAAAAAGAACAAGAGTTTTAAGAAAAGATTAAAAACGATAGTTTTTTCTAAAAAAGGGATTAAAATTTTAGAAAAAACTAATAATAACAAAAGTAATAATTGATATTTTGCTTGTCCTTTGGTTATTTTTTACTATACTCAGGATGTTTATTTTTTAAATATGCAACTAGTTGATAAAGGACAAGAAAAATTTGATTTTAATTTTTTAATTCTTGATCTTTTGGGACAAAAATGAAAATTAGATACTTCTAATGTAATCACTATGACTAAGGATGAATTTAAAGTTCTTTATGAAAATAATGAATATAAAGAAATAAACCAACTATTTTTTTCTGATGCAAGAAAAATCATATCAATCTTAAATAATATATTTTTAAGTAGAGATAAATATGAACATACATTGCAAAAAATAATATTAAATACACAAGAAAAATATCTTAAGAGTGAAATAATTCTTTCTAATTGTGAAAATCATCGAAATCATCTTAATCCTAGCATTTCGTGACATTATATTGATAATTTTTTTGACACAATTTATGAATATAATCTTCAAACTGACATAAATTTTTACAAATGATTAACAAATAAAAAAAAGTTGTCTGATGATTATGAATCTAAACTAAGAGTGATGATCCAAAATGATGGTTATACAAATATTTCTGATTATGAATTAGATAATAGTTTCAGCCCCAGTGATTATAATGATTTTGAATATGATTTAGAAATGAATGAAGATGAAGAAAAAAATTATAAAAAATATCAAAAATATTTGTATTAATTCAGGCTAAATTAAAAATTTTAAATTCTTAAATTTGGTTTTATCAATTATTGTTTTAGTGATAATAATTTTGATTCAAATTTCATTTAATTGCGTGCTCAATTTATATAATTTAAATATGTATAAAAAATTCCTAAGAAAAGATAACCCTATTTCTGCACAAGTCCGTTCTCTTTCGTTCACAAAGAGTGGTATGTAAATCATTAAAGAGCAAAACAATTATAGAAATTCAAAGTTTCCTCACAACCGTCCATTGGTCGTCTATTATTCATCAAATAAAGTTTATTACTTAAATATGAGATCGGCAAAAGATGACAGAACCAAAAAAGATTTTGAAGTACAAATAAAAGATTCTAAAAATAGATTAAATTGAGTAGACACTTCGAACGTAATGGTAATGGATAGAGAACAGTTTGATCTAATATATGAAGATGATTTTGACTCTTTGGAACTAATAGATTATAAAGATGCGAAAAATATAATTTTAATGTTAAATGATAATTTTGTTAAAAATAAAAGAGAGTTTACTTTACAATTAATAAGTTTGGATTTTTCAGATTCAGACGAAATATTTGTTCAAAGTCAAATTGTTGAATCTACAACGGAAAACCATGGTATTTACCTTGAATATAGTCAGCGTGTTTATTACTGAAAAAAATTTATAGAAGGAATTGAGGATTTAATGTCTCAAATTAAAAAAATAGAGAAACAGGAGGAGGTTGAAGAGGAAACAAAAAGTAACGAAAAAGGTCCTGTTATGAGTATGTAGAAAAAGTACATTTGCTTGTTGCAAATGTACTTTTGTTTTTCTTAATTAAGATAAATTTGCATTAATTAAATCTGAAATCTTTTTGGCTGCTATAGCTCCATCTGAGGCTGCAGTTACAATCTGACGAATTTCTTTAGTGCGAATATCTCCAGCAGCAAAAATTCCTTTGACTGATGTTTGCATTTCTTCGTCAGTAATAATGAATCCTCTTTGATCAAAGATATCAAAATCTTTAGCAAAATCAGCAACTGGAGTTAGTCCAATATATGGGAAAAACGAGCTTACTTGTAAAGTGACTAATGAACCATCATCTTTTTTAACAACAGCTCCTTCAAGCTTATTTTCACCAATTAGCGAAACAATTTGTGATTTCATAAAAACTTGAATATTTGGAACTTTTAACATTTCTTCAACAAGTTTTTTCTCAGCATTAAAGAAATCATCTTTAACTACTAAATAAACTTGAGAAGCAATTTTTGAAAGATAAGTTGATTCTTCAACAGCTGAGTTTCCTCCACCAAGGACAATTGAAGGAAGATTTTTGTAAAGTGGTCCATCACAAATAGCACAAAAACTTACTCCGCGGTTAATTAAGTTCTCACAATTTTCAATAAAGGTTGGAACTCTATTTTTCATTCCGGTAGCAATTAATACAGTTTTTGAACGATAACTTTTTCCTTTGGTAGTAATTACTTCTTTATCTAAATCTGAATGAGAAATAATTTTTTCTACTTCTCCGTAAATATATTCAGCACCATATTTCTTTGCATGATCAAAAAATGTGGTTGCAAGTTCTCATCCTTCAGCTATTTCAGTTCCTAACCAGTTTTCAATTTTGCTAGTTGCTGAAAGTTTTCCACCAGGTGCTCCTTTTTCGATAAAAGCAACTTTAAGGTTAGCTCTTGAAGCATATAATGCTGCATTTAAACCAGCTGGTCCGCTACCAATAATTATTAAATCGTATTGTGTATTTTTCATAAATTCCTTTAAATTTCGTTTGTTGTTAGTTTTGTTTTAAGTCAAGTTAATGCTGCTTTTGGTGATGTTTTCGAAACATAAAGTTGATATTTAAGTTCATCTTTATATGTGTAAACATATCTGTATTTAACTTTAGTCACCACATACTCAACTTTTGAAATAAATTGAAAGTAAATGATTCAAAAAGCTCCAAATAAGATAAATAATAAAGCAATAATTGAGTAATAAGCAAAAGTTTCTTGACGTAATGGTTCCATACTATAACGGACTAGTCCGTATCAAAGGAAGTACATTCCAGCATGGGTTCCTGGTTTAAAAATTCCAAATAAGTTAAAGACTCAAACGATCACAATATAAGCAAATAAATTGGCTAAAGCTTCATATAAGAATAATGGATAGCGATAAGCACCTTTAAGACCTAATTGGGTTGAATATTTATCAGAAATAAACATATTATCAGCAATCACGCTTCCTCAGATTTTTACAGCTGATCCATCTCAGTCAATTTTTCCATAAACTTCATGGTTAGTGAAGTTTCCTCATCTACCGATGAATTGTCCAATTAAAATAGTTGGAATAATAAAACTTAAAATTTTACGAAAATCAACTACATCACGCTTGTATCAACCATAAATAAGTCCACTTGCTGCTCCAAGAATAACTCCTCCTTGAATCGAAAGTCCTCCGTCCCAGGCGGCATACCAATGAGAGTCTTTGAATGGGTTAGGATCGTAAATAAGTGCTTCAAACACATATCCTAGCCGTGCTCCAACAATTGAAAGAGGTACAATGATGATAATTAAAGTCATTAAAATATCTAATTTATAGTTTTCTCGTAACCAAAAGAACAAAACAGTGAGAATAGAAGCAATAATCCCAATCATTAGTAGAACTGAATAAGCACGCACTGGAAATGATCCAATGTTGAATAAAATTACCGGTGTCCCTTCTTGGATTGGTATTGCTAAGTTAGTTGTATCATTCATCTCTTAACCTCCTTTTTTCAATTTTTTCAATAGCATTTAATCCATCATGTCTTGCTAAATAAGCACTCACAGCTGATTCAATCAGTGAAGCAACTGAACCCCCTTCTTTTGTGGGGATTTGGATTTTTTTAATCGAACGTCCCATAATTGGGTATTTTAAAAAATCCAGTCCTAAACGATCAAGTTTATTTTGTTCTTCTTTTTTCACCAATTCAACCACTAGATGAATTGGGGTTTGCGAAGCAACTGCTCTTACTCCATATGTATATTTGATATCAATTAACCCAACTCCTCTAATCTCAAGAAAATCTTTAGTGATTCGAGGAGAAAGTCCAACGAAACGATTTCCTAAATCCTTGATTAAAACAGCATCATCAGAGATAAAAATGTGTCCTTTTTGAATTAATTCTAAAGCTGCTTCGCTTTTTCCGCTTCCACTTGGTCCAACAATTAATACTCCAGTTCCTCCAATCATCATTAAACAACCATGCACTTGAACAACTTCAGCAAAATGGTTATTTAAATAAGTTCCAATACTTGTGGTTAGATATGAACTAGATAAAAAATCACTATGAACAACAGGCACTTTGTATTGAGAAGCAATTTCCTTAATTAATTGCACATTTTTTAAACTAACTCCTTTAGATAAAATAATAAGCGGAGGTAAAAAAGAAAAAACATGGTGCAATGATTTTTGAGTCCGCTCTAAACCAACTAACTCAAACCACTTACTTTCACTAGTTCCTCAAGCAATAATGTTACTTTTTAAACGATTACTTCCAATATTTTCAGCTAATTCTAAACCTACTCTTTTAATTGCAGGAGAAAGGATTTCTTGATTATTTAATTCAGTATCATTATTAATGACTTTGAGCTCAAAAAACGTAATAATATCATTTGCGTACATTTTTTTTGGCATTTTTATCCTTTTTATTAATCTTAATTATACCTTTTAATGTGCATTTTTGATAATTTTACGCAAGAACTCTGCTGTATAAGATATATTCGAAGAGCAAATTTGTTCAGGTGTCCCAGTGGCAATGACTTTACCACCTTTAATTCCACCATCAGGTCCTAAATCAATAATATGATCAGCACTCTTAATGACATCTAAATTATGTTCAATAACCAAAACTGAATCTCCATTATCAACAATCCGATTAAGGATATTAATGAGTTTTTTAACATCATGAGTGTGTAATCCTGTGGTTGGTTCATCTAAAACATATAATGTTTTTCCAGTTGGTTTTTTCTGTAAGTAAGTTGCTAACTTTACCCGTTGTGCTTCTCCACCTGATAAAGTAGTTGACATTTGCCCTAATTTAATATAACCTAAACCAACATCTTGCAGAATTTGTAGTTTTTCGACAATTTTGTTTTTAGATTCAAAGAATTGCAAAGCATAATCAACAGTCATATCTAAAACATCTGCAATCGTTTTATTGCGATATTTAATTTCTAAAGTTTCACGATTATATCTTTTTCCATCACAATCATCACAAGCAACATAAACATCAGGGAGGAAATGCATTTCAATTTTAATAAATCCGTCTCCAGAACATTTATCACAACGTCCTCCTGACACGTTAAAACTAAATCTTCCTTTTGAGTAACCTCGAATTTGCGATTCTTTGACACTTGCATAAATATCTCTAATATCATCAAAGACCCCAGTATAAGTTGCAGGATTTGAGCGTGGCGTTCTTCCGATTGGGCTTTGCGATACGGGAACAATTTTGTCAATATTTTCAAGCCCTTTAATCGAACTAAATAGAGCTTTTTTATGATTATGTCCTTCAGCTAATCCTAAAGAATATTGAATACCACGGACTAATATTTCATTAACTAAGGTACTTTTCCCAGAACCACTTACACCAGTGACAGCAACTAATTTACCAAGCGGAATGGTCACGGAAATGTTTTTTAAATTATTCTCTTTAGCTCCATTAATTGTGATTATTTTTCCATTTCCGCTTCTTCTAAATTTAGGAATTTCAATTTTTCATTCACCTGAAAGGTATTTCCCAGTAATTGAATTTTTATTGTTAATAATTGTTTCCAAATCACCTGAAGCAACAACTTCACCACCATTATCCCCAGCAGCTGGACCAATATCAACAATGTGATCTGATTCTAAAATTGTTTCTTCATCATGCTCAACTACAATTAATGTGTTTCCTAAATCAACCATTTTTCGCAAGGTTTCGATTAATTTTAAATTATCTTTTTGGTGAAGACCAATTGAAGGTTCGTCTAAAACATATAAAACTCCAGTTAAATTTGAACCGATTTGAGTTGCTAAACGAATTCTTTGTGATTCGCCTCCTGAAAGAGTTTCAGCGTTTCGATTTAGGGTTAAATATTCTAATCCAACATTTTTTAAAAAAGTTAATCGATCAATAATTTCTTTAATAATAATTTTGGAAATTTGTTGTTCGTTCTCATTAAATGTGTCTTTAAGTTTTTCGATAAAATCTAAAGTTTCCTCAATTGACATTTGAGTAAATTGATAAATATTCTTATTCCCTAATTTAACTGAAAGAGCATCAGGATTTAAACGAGACCCTTTACAAATATGACACTCAAATGAACCCATGTATCTTTTAAGTCAATCCCTAATTGCATCACTGCTTGTGTTGTAATAAAATTGCTCAACTTTATCTAAAATTCCAAGAATTTTCTTTTTATATCTACGATGAGTTCCGCCACTTGAAGTGAGATCGAATTCAATGATTTCATCAGAACCGTATTTTACATATCTAAGCAAATTATCTGGAATTTCATCAATCGGAGTATCTTTATCAATTCCGTAATGATTTAATAAAACTTCAAATTCTTGTCATTCTAAATTGAGTGTATTAACTGTATTTTCAAAATATTTAATTCCGCCTAAAGAAATACTTCTTCAAGGTTCAGGGACTAAAGCGTTTCAATCTGCTTTAAATTCAACTCCGATTCCTTTACAATTTTGACACATTCCATACGGAGAATTGAAGGAAAAAAGTCTAGTTTCTATTTTTGAAATACTAAAATCTTTGTAAATACATGCATGGTTTTTTGAAAAAATTAAAGTTTCTTGCGTTTCGATATTTTCAACCTTAACAATTCCACCTGAACGATCGCAAGCAATATCTACTGCTTCAGCAATTCTATTTCTGTTTTCTTCTTTTAAACTGACTCTATCAATAACTAAATCAATTACGTGACGAACATTTTTATCTAGAGAAATTGTATCTTCAAGTGAATACATTTGTCCATCGATCTTAACTCTTAAAAAACCTTCTTTTTTAAGTTTTTCAAGTAAATTTTGATGAGTCCCTTTTTCACCCTCAATCAAAGGAGAATAGATTACTAATAGCGAATTTTGTGGCTGTTGATAAATTGAATTAATAATATCTTTTGAACTTTGTGAAGTAATTTCTATATTATGATTTGGACAAAAAGCCTTCCCGATTCGTGCAAATAAAAGACGAAAATAATCATATATTTCAGTGACTGTTCCTACAGTTGAACGAGGATTGTTAACAGTTGTTTTTTGCTCGATTGAAATTGAAGGATTTAATCCTTCAATTGATTCAACATCAGGTTTTTTAGTTCCACCCAAAAACATACGTGCATAGCTACTCAAGCTATCCACATATCTGCGACGTCCTTCCTCATAAATTGTGTTAAAAGCAAGCGAGCTCTTCCCAGAACCGCTTAATCCGGTAAAAACAATTAATTTATTTTTAGGGAGCGTTAGAGAAATGTTTTTAAGATTATTTTCTCGTGCTCCTTTAATAATAATTTGATTTTTTTGCGACATTTTTCCTCTTAGCTAGGTAAATCACACCCATTAACTGGATGTAAAATTAACGTAATTTTTTCTATTTCTAAAATTTGCTTATTTGTAAATAAATCAAAATCCTGTACAAGTGAAACCAAATCTCGAGCAGTACCGTCTAAATTAATAAATGAAAACAATTCTTTAGCGACTTGATATAAATCCTGAGATATCTGCTCATTTGCTAAGACATTATTAAAGCTAATAATGTGCAAATTGGTTAAATTATTTTTAATTTTAACAAATTTATTGTCTTTTGCTTTTGAGACTAATAAATAACCCAATGCAACAACAAATTTTTGAATGTTTTCGGTGAATGTGTCATTTCGCTTAAATAGTGAAAAAGTTAAATAATGATATAGTTCTTTATCTGATAATTCAAGCTTAAGTAAAATTTTACGAAAAGCATTGTAAATTGAAACAACATCAATAGTTTGAATCAATATTAAATCTGTATTTTCCTGTATTTGTTTATATGTATATGTCATGTTATCTATTTAATTTATATTATTTATCTTGAGTTTGAAGTTCTAAAATAAGATCTCTTAATTCAATTGCTCTCTCATAATCAAGCGATTGAGCTGCTTGATTCATTTGTTTTTTGAGCTCATTAATAACTGCATCTTTGTCTTTTTTGCCAACTTTGCTTGAAGATGATTTCTTCTGTTTTTTGTGGAGAATGGCTTCAACAGCATTCATGATATCATGTCCTTGAATTGGTTCGGGTATTGCTTTGATAATGGTTTTTGGAACAATATTATGTTCTTTATTATAAGCTAGTTGCATTGCTCTTTTTTCTTTATTGTCATCAATGCAAATTTGCATACTTTTAGTAATTTTATCTGCATAAAAAATGGCTTGACCTTTACTGTTTCTAGCGGCACGACCGGTAATTTGGATTAATGAACGATAATTACGAGTAAACCCTTCTTTATCAGCATCTAAAACAATAACTTTAGATACTTCAGGAAGGTCAATTCCTTCTCTAAGTAAATTAATTCCAATAACCGTTTCGTAAATTCCTTTTCTTAATTTACGTAAAATTTCGTTCCGTTCAAAGGTATTATATTCACTGTGAATATAAGCAGCTTTAATTCCTCTTTCGGATAAATATAGCGATAATTCCTCTGAAGATTTTTTGGTTAGTGTTAAAATAATTGTTTTGTCATTATTTTCACGCTGTTTGATTAGAGTGTTAAAAATATCTTCCATTTGATTTTTTGTCGGTTTAATAATTATTTCTGGATCAACAAGGCCGGTTGGCCGAACGTATAAACGTGTGACCACTCCTTGAGTTTTATCTAACTCATAATCGCCTGGAGTTGCTGAAATAAAGACTTTATGAAAATCAAAATTATTTTCTCATTCATCAAAGCGTAAAGGTCTATTTTCTAAAGCGCTCGGTAATCTAAAACCATAATTGACCAAACTTTCTTTTCTAGAGCGATCTCCCGAATACATAGTGTGTAATTGTGGAACAAACATATGTGATTCATCAATGAACATGAGTGATTCTTTTGGAAAGTAGTCTAAAATTGTGTACGGACGTTGTCCAAAAGTTCTTTGGTCAAGGTACATTGAATAATTTTCAATTCCTTTGCACATTCCAAATTCACGCATATCATCAATATCATTTTTAACTCTCTGACTAATGCGAGTTGCTTCAAGAATTTTGCCTTGATCAGTAAAATTACTAATTTGTTCTTGCAATTCTTTTTCGATTAATGGAATGATGGTGTCATAAACTGAATTTGAAGTAGCATAAGCATTCCCAGGTGATAATGTATAAATTGATACTTTTTTGAGTACATTTTTGGTTAATGGATCAACTAATGATATTTCTTCGATCTCATCTCCAAAAAACGAAATCCGAACACAGCTTTCTTCTGAATCGGCAGGTCGAACAAAGATAAGGTCTCCTTTAACTGTAAATTTCCCAGGAACTTGCTCAAAATCATTTCGTTCATATTTAATTTGAACTAAATGATAGATGAATTCTTTAATTGAAATTAGTTGACCGACATAAAAACGATAAAAAGAATCTTTATAAATCTCAGGATTTAAAGCACCATAAATAGCACTTACTGACGCTACAACAATAGTATCTTTACGAGTTAAAAGCGAGTTGATTGTGCTTAAACGCAAAATTTCAATTTGCTCATTAGTCTTTGAATCTTTTTCAATATATGTATCTGTTTTAGCCATATAAGCTTCGGGACGATAATAATCAAAATATGAAATAAAATATTCCACAGCATTTTCAGGAAAGAAAGTCTTAAGCTCACTATAAAGTTGTGAAGCTAATGTTTTAGTGTGACTTAAAATTAAAACTGGTTTGTTAAAATTTTTAATTACATTAGCAATAGTATAAGTTTTTCCTGAACCAGTAACCCCCAAAAGCACTTGTTCTTTTAACCCTTCTTTTATTCCTTGGGTAATTTCATTAATTGCTTTGGGTTGATCTCCACTTGGGTTATAATTTGCGTGTAATTTAAAAAGATTCATAATTAAATTATATTTAAATATTTTAGTTTAATTTTACCAATACATATTTTCAAGTTTAAAAAGAGTCATAAAATATGATTAATCCACAAAACTTAAAAGTTATTGAGGAGTGACAAAATATGAATACAAATAATCAAAAATATAAATATATGTCAGGAGACAAAATTAGAGATTTTGTTGTTGAAGATTTAAAACAAAATGGAGCATCAAGTAAATATATGGATGTTGCTTTCAAATTAAATATTTAGACGCTGATACTATTTATAAATTTAATGATGATTTTAGCGTTTTATAAAAAGCAAACGAACAAGAAATGCTAAAATCAAAACTAGAAGAAGAAATTAAAGCCTTAAAAGATAAGATTTAATAAAGATTTTAAAACTTAAGCAAAAAAATGTTAAAAATTGGTTGACTTTAAATTTTTTATATTATAATTATAAAGCAACCATTTAAGTGCGAGTGTAGTTTAATGGCAGAACTTCAGCCTTCCAAGCTGACTATGAGGGTTCGATTCCCTTCACTCGCTCCATTTCATTTTAGTGATCCTAAAAAACACCGAAAGGTGTTTTTCTTTTAAGATTTATAAAATAACCAAATCCAATTCCTTGGATTTGGTTAAACATATAAAAAAGTATAGATAATATTATATAAGAGAAAAAACGAGAGAGATGAAAGTCTTATGTATTAAAATCTATAATAAATATTGATGGTTTCAGATAGAAACTATTAAAGTAAATAATAAAATAAGTATGTCAGAAAATATTAAGCGAGTACTCTTTCTTTCAAAAGAGGAGATCAACGATAGGATCTCATAATAATTATAAGGTTTTAACGATATAAATATGAAAAACGCTTTGTTTTTGATATTTTTTTCATTTTGGATTTACTTTTTTAAAGTTAAATAAAATCGTTATAATTAAGAAATGAGAAAATTTATTCATGCCCAAAACGCACAAAAACAGGAGATATTAGAATTTTTATATCAAAATCAGCCATTCTTAAATACCTTCTTAATTTCAGATATTGAAAACTTTGGACTATATGAAAATAATTCCATTTTTACTTATATAAACGAGGGTGAGCTCCAAGATATTATTTTATATTTTCATGGAAATCTAGTGATTTATCTTAAAGATGAATTTTTTGATAAGCAATCATTTATCAATATTATCCAATCTCATAATGTTGCTAATATTTTATTAGTTGGATTAAACCCTGAAAAATTAGTTAGTGTCCTAAAAGAACATGGATTTAATTACACAATTTATACAGAAACTTTTATGAAATTAAATAGTGAAACATTCATTCAAAAATACCAGAATATGGAACTAAAATCTCGTAAAATTGAGATTAAGGATATTCATTCAATTGTACAAGGGTGTCAACAAATTAAAGAGTTTGAGGGTTTAGGTGAACAATTATATAATGTACAATATTTAGAACAAGCACATAAAATTGGTTCTTATTTTGGATATATTATTGAACAAGAAAATCAAGTATTAGCTCATGCAGCATCTTCAGCAGTAACTAATTTAGCAATTATGCTTGGTCGCATTTTTACACTTCCAAGTGCTCGACAAAAAGGTTATGCTTTTGATTGTGTAGTTAATTTATGTAAAGATATCTTGAAAATTAATAAAACTCCTATTTTGTTTTCAAATAACTTAAATGCTATCAAATTGTATGAAAAAATTGGCTTTGAATCAATTGGTCAGTTCGTTGTTTTAGCTAAAAATGAATAAATAAAGTATAATTAAAAATCAATGAATAAATAAAAGGAGCAAAATGCATTCAGTAAAGAAAATATTACAAAAACCTCCATATTTTGACCAAAGAAAATACACACTTAAAGGGTGGGTAGTTTCAAATAGAGGAAATAAAAAGGTTCGTTTTATTTCTATTAACGATGGTTCAACCATTAAATCAATGCAAGTGGTTTTTAAAGAAGGAACTTTTGATTTTGATTTGCTTGATAAATTTAAAAATGGTTCTGGTTTAGTGGTTAAAGGTATTTTAAAAGAAACCCCTCAAGCTCAACAACCAATTGAGCTTGAAGCTCTTGAAATTGTCTCATATTCAATTGCTCATGAAGATTATCCAATTCAAAACCAAGAAATTAAACTTGAAACTCTTAGAGAGCTTCCTCATCTAAGACATAGAACTAATTTACTTAAAGCAATTATGCTTATTCGTTCAACTTTAGCACAAGAAGTGCATCGATACTTTATGCAAAGAGATTTTTATTATATGAATTCTCCCATTATCACTAGCAATGATGGTGAGGGAGCTGGTGAAACTTTTAATGTTGACGATTCAGATAAGGAACCATTTTTTGGAAAAGATAAAAAAGCTACTCTAGGAGTAACTGGTCAATTACACGGTGAATCTGCGGCCCTAGGAATGAAAAAAATTTACACTTTTGCTCCAACTTTTAGAGCAGAAAAATCAAACACTAAACGTCATTTGGCCGAATTTTGGATGATTGAACCCGAAGTTGCCTTTTATGATTTATTTGACGATATTGCTTTAGCTGATGATTTAATCAAAGTAGTTGTTCGCAACACTATTTTCAAACATAAAGATGAAATGCAATACCTTAATGATAATGTTGATAACACTTTACTTTTAAGAATTAATGATTTTTTAAATACTCCTTTAAAAATTGTTGAATATTCAACAGCTATTGAGCAATTAGCACAAGTTAAGGATATATTCGAAAATAAAGATATTAAATTTGGTTTAGATTTAGCTACCGAGCATGAAAAATATTTAACTGAAGTAGTTTATAAAGCTCCTATTGCAGTTATTAACTTCCCTAAAGATTTTAAAGCTTTTTATATGAAGCAAAATGATGATGGTAAAACTGTTGCTTCGTTTGATTTATTGGTTCCTGGGGTCGGAGAACTTGTTGGTGGAAGTCAAAGAGAAAATGATGTTGAAAAATTAAGCTCTCGGATCGAAGAGTTAGGAATTAATAAAGAAGAACTCAAATGATATTTAGATCTTCGTAGATTTGGAAATGTTGGATCGGCTGGTTTTGGCCTTGGATTTGAAAGATTAGTTATGTACGTCACTGGTGTTGATAATATTAGAGATGTCATTCCTTATCCAAGAACAACAGGAAATATTCGTATGTAAAAATTAGCTCATGCTAATTTTTTATATAAAATTTGAATAATGAAAAAGACTAAAATTGGTATTGTTGCTGAATATAACCCTTTCCATAATGGACATATTTATCAGCTAAATGTGGTTAAACAAAAATTCCCTCATAGCAAAATTTATGTTGCTATGTCACATCAATATTCACAAAGAGGCGAATACATTTGCATGTCTTGAAGCAGGCGTAAGAAAATTGCTCGTAAATATGGAGTTAATAAATTTATTAAACTTAAAATAAATATTTCCTCTCAGGCTGCTCATATTTTTGCTAGAGAAAGTGTGCTGAAATTGTCTAAAAAAGGAATTGAATATTTAGTATTTGGAAGTGAGAGCGGGAATGTTGAGCAACTAATTAAAATTGCTCATATTTTAAAAGAACAAAAAAATGAATATGATCAATTAGTTAAAAAATATTTAAAACAAGCTCTAAGCTTTCCAAGAGCTACAAATTTAGCTCTTCAAGAATTAACAGGAACTGATATTTCTATGCCTAATGATATTTTGGGACTGGAATATGTTAAAACAATTGTTAATTGCAATTTAGCAATCACTCCAATTGCTCTTAAAAGAACAATTCAGTTTCACTCTGAGCAAACTTTAGGTAAATTTGCAAGTGCAACCAAAATTAGACAAATGATTCAAAATAATGAAGACATTTCTCCTTTTACACCAGTAAAACGTGAGGATATTTTAAATAAAAGAATTCAAGACACATACCAAAAGTTTCGAAAAATTATTAAAAACACTCCTGCACAAACTTTAGCTAAATATAAAATGATTTCTGAAGGAATCGAGAATTTATTTAAAAAGCAAATTAATGCTCCTGATTATGATTCTTTTATTCAAAGTTGTGTAAGTAAACGTTATACAAGTTCTCGAATTAAAAGAGCTTATTTATTTGTGCTTAAAAGAATTAAAAATAGAGACAAGAAGTCTCTATTTAAACGGTTTTAGTAATTAAAGTTCCATTTTCGTTTTCTAAATAAATTTCTCTGCTAGCATCCCCAGTGCTTCCTTGATCAGTAGTAACCCTTCTAAAAGTTGGTATTGAAATGTTTCGATTAAACTCTATTTCATTTTGTTGTGCTACACCATCGTTATTTAAATCTCTTCAAAAGTAAATTTTATCCCCTTCACTTAATTTGACATAATTTTCAGTAACATATGGATAAAAGACTTGATCTAATTCTGGATATAGTCTAGTATTAATTTGTTGCTGTCTTTCTTTTCTATCTAATAGAGACGCTCCTTGGTCGAACGCTCCTTTCCCAAAGAAATTAAAGGTGTCTTGATATTTAAATTTAGTAGTTTTGATATTTCCACTGTTTGAAACAATCGCAAAACCAGTTTCTTGTTTATCTTTTAAATATCCTGAAAATTTAATAAAACTTCTAGCTACACTATCAGTTCATAATTTTTGATGAAGTTTATTAGTATCATTGATTCGATCGTCTCATCTTCATTTTACTTGAGGGAAAATTTGAGAAATTTCTTTCCCGTATCCCATGGTTTCAAGGAATAAATTATAAAACTTTTTGCTACGGTTATTTTTAAACTCATCTTTTAAAGTATAAAGTCTACTTTTATCTAAATCAGTATTATCTCCTGTAAGTTTTCCCTTGTAATTAAATGCAAAAACACTATCTGGAAACGCTAAATAATCATCTAGTTTAAAAAATCTATTGGTATACGCAACACTTGAATGTGTCAAATATGTTCTTAGTCAATCATTACCTGAGCCGTAATTCAAAAGTGCTGTTGAACTATCATTTGTAATTGTTGCTCCGAATCATGAAAATGAATAATTTTTATTTCTATCTTTTTTGGCAATTTCATCAATATTTCCTTGGTTGATAGGAAAATAACTTTCATAAGCATATTTTGTGTACTCACGTGCAACTGATTCGGTAAGTGAATAAATATATTTAATATTGTCAGGAGAAATTTTAAAATTTCCATCAGTTGAATATAATAATTGAGTATCATTTGAAAATTTGAATTTATCTTCGTATGTATTAGCATAATTTCATAATTCGCTAGGAGAAAAAACACTACTTAAAAATCTCTTTTTATCTCGGTTTGTAGCTAGTTCATAACTTTCGTTCCCTGATAAATCAGCTTTTAGATTAACATTCCAGTTTAATAAATTCTTAAACTCTTCAGTAAAATAACCATTCCAAATTTGAATTTCTGAACCTTGATTCTCTTCTGAAGCACCATGATAAATAATTCTTGAATTGTTATATTTATCTTTTTGAGAACCATAATGGTCAATTAACAAACCTACTTGAGCATAAGTGTTTGCTCAATGGTGCATATATTCATGGAATAAGGTTCCCATTAATGAACTCATAATTGCGTATAAACTGATACCTTTTTCAAGCAATAAATATCCATTTAAGTAAATATTTTTATTTTGGGTAATATAAACACCGTTTGCTGAAGCTGGAATAACATTAAAATCATTAATATTAATACCTTCAAGTTGATGAACTTCAGGTCCAAACGGAACTTTTCGCTTGAATTCTTGAGCAAATTTAACTAAAGCATTTTTACCAAGCATGTAACGATGGATTCCGTCTTTATCAGTTCCATATGAATATTCTTTAAATACAATTCCAGTATAAGAATCTTTAAATTCAATGTAAAAACGTTTTTCAGAATCTTGTTTTTCTTGTACGTTATTAAAATTATCTACAGTGGAATTAATTTCTTGTAAGATTTTTTCTTGATCTTGTTTTGACAATGAATTTCGATTAACAATAAAAGTTTCATTTTCAGTAATAGGAATTACTTTTTTTGGAGAATTTTCATCATTATTAAAATCAAAATATTCATTTGATAAATCAATATTTTTTAAATTCACTGAAGCAAAATTTCTTGAACCTACACCAGGGTTTGATGTATTTGGTTCTCCACCAAAAAAACCACAGCTTGCAGAACTAGTAACTACCCCTAATCCTACTGGAATAGTTAATAAAAATCTTTTTAGAAAAGCTCTTTTCATAATTTAAAATTATATTCCTTTTAATATATTTAATTGTTAAACAATCTATTAAAAATAAATCAATAAATTGCAATTTAATTATAGATAAAACCATTTTATCTTGTTTCCTAATTAGAAATAATAAAAAGTGTTAAGTCACATTTTATGAGATTAAACGATTTTAAAAGTCGCTAAATTTGCTATATATTTAATTTCTGATCGATTATGCTAGTGAATAGATTTTAATTTAATTTGTGTGTATTTTATTTTACCACTATTTTATAATTACCCAGTAGCCTAATTTTGTTGAACCTTCATATCGAATAAGTCCACCTTTTCTCATTTTAAACAAATGATATCGCACACCTTGAATAGTAATATTTAGTTTTTCTGCGATTTCTTTTGTACTTGTGTAAGGATTCTTAGAAATTATATTAATAATCTCTTCCTCTTTAGTAGTAGTTTTCATGCTAGTTTTCATGCTAGTTTTCATGCTAGTTTTCATGCTAGTTTTTTTATCTTTACTACTATCAAACTCTTTAAAAAACTCTTTATTCAAATACATAACCGGATTGGTATAATTATCTTCTTCATTATCGAGATAAAACTTAAGCTCAGGAGACCCATTTTCTAAAAGTGAATCCTTTGCACGTCTTATTCCCGATCCATAAGACTCTATCAAATTAAGTGAAAAGAACATATTTTTAAGTTCCTTATTAAGATACTGTCTTCTATCAAAACTTCTGTCTTTGTTAAGAGATTCAATGGTTACAGGAGGAAGCGGTCTATTATGATTTACAAATGAAATTCTGTCTTTATAAATGTATATCCCCACATATTCAGGTGTTTCGTATTCCTTATGCAAAATAGCATTAGTAGCAAGCTCTTCAAATGCTGTAAGAGGATAGTTATAGATTATCTTATGCTCAATTTTATCTGCTTTTCTTATGGTATATGAAGCCATAATATTATCTTCAAAATATTTGCTTACTTGTTTTGCTTGTATTCAAATTGGACCTTCAAATCTTTTTGCTTCCATTTTATCAGTTCCATCAATTTCTCTTATGACTTCAACATGTGCATTTGGAATAAATTTATTTGGTTTTTCAGCAAACATCAACACAGCAAAATTTTTAGCTCTATATCCACCGTGCTCGCTTTCACTTACAAGCCCCATACTTTTTGCCATATCAAGCTTAGACATTTCTCTAATATCTTGCTTTGCTCCCGTCTCAAGCAAATATTCTTTCATGTATTCATAGCTTAAATCATCTATGGTCGCTGTATCATTCAAATTTGAGCTAAAAGAAAAGTTTGTAAATTTCTTCAAAAGCTCATATTCTTCAGTTGGATTTGGGAGTCTTGACTCTCTAGCGACTCTGATGTATCTTCCTACCTTTAACTTAATATCTTTATCTTTTTCTGCCTTTTCGGTTGTTTGAAACGGACCGTTGCTAGAACTCTCTACTGCAACGACAATATAGTATTCATTATCAATTTTATCTGTAATAATATGGTATTTGATTTTAGGACGAATATTAGAAAGAAGAGATTTTAATTCATTTTCAATTCCTTCAATTTGAGACTCTTTTATTCCTGTTATTGGTCTTTTAGGAATTGCTTTTTCTCCTGTTTTTTTATTATCAACTTCTTCAATTCCGATAAACAACAATCCAATCTCATTGTTCATGTAATTATTAGCAAAGGCACAAGCAGTTTTTAGAATTTTATCTTTAAACTTTGCTGATTTTTTATACTCGATAAAACTGCTTTCTATGTTTTGATTTTTAAGAATGTTGTGCGCCATTCTCTTTATATCTAAAAGCTGCATAACACCTCCTTTTCATAAAATAGTTTAACATATTAAAGTATTTTGGGTTTTTACTCTCGAATTAGTGCTTACTTATCCCCAAAAGTTAGTAAAACACCAGACAACAGGATGATTAGTGACAAGCTTATTTTTATTTAACATTAAGTTTAGTCAAAAGTACTAATGTTTCAATGTGGTGCGTATTAGGAAACATATCAAAAGGGATAATTTGCTCAACAATGTATTTATTTTTGATAAATTCCTTAAAATCTCTTGTTAATGTTCTTGGGTCACACGATAAATAAATAACATTAGCAATTTTATTATCATTTATTCAATTAATCACTTTAATATCTATTCCAGCTCGTGGTGGGTCAATTATTAAAGTTGCATTATTTGTAGAAATATATTTATCATTAATAATATCTTCGACCCTTCCAGAGTAATAAAGAGTATTGTCAATTTTGTTTATTAATGCATTATATTTTGCTTTTTGAATTGAATTTGGATTTACTTCTATTCCAATTGTTTCTTTAAACTCTTTATTTAAAATTTGTGAAAAAACACCCACACCACAATAAGCATCAATTAAAATTTGTTGAGATTTTTTGCTAGATAAATTAAATTTAATCACATCAAGAATCTTTTCAAAAATATTTAAATTAACTTGGAAAAAATTGTCACATTCAATTGCAAATTGTTTATCTGAAATTGTAATGATAAAATCTTGTTTTTTGAAAATAGATAATATTTTATTTTTCTTTTGTACACATAAATCAATAATAAAAGTGTTTTGGTTAAGTAATTTAATTAATTTAAGTGGAAGATCATAGTCCGAATGTAAGTTAAATAGAATTTGTGCATGTTTATCTGGATTGACTCTAATTGTTATTTCATTAATAAACTTAATCTTGTTTAAATCGTTTTTATAAACAAGATTAAGCTGCTCTAATAAAAAGCTTAAAATTTCATTTAATGAATTTTGGTTAAGTGAAAAATCACTCACTGTTGTTAATGTTTTGCTTTTATTGATATGTTCAGCATAAAATATTTTGTTTTTCACTGTTTTTAGTGCGTATCGTGCTTTATTACGATAGTTTAATATTTGCTTACTTGGTATTATTTTTTTAATTGTATCAGGTTTAATATTCAAATTTTTGACTAATAAATTGTTTAAATATTGATCTTTTCATTTTAATTGCTCACTATATTGTAAATTAATTAATGATGCACTGGTTGTGGAGATTTGATTTTGAGTTCGATGCACAGTTCGTTTAATTATCAAATCAACTTCACCATAACCATATTTAGAGTGTAATTTTGTTAATTTAATTATTGCTTGTTCTCCAGGGAATAAATCAGGAACAAAAATACGTTTTTGTTCATACAAAACCACTCCATATCCTTGATAACTCAGTTCGATACAAGTAGCTTGAAATTTAATTTCAGCACACATAAAGTAACTCAATTCTTCCGTGTTGTTTCTGCTTATAAATTTTTAATGTTTCGGGAATAATAATTTCTTGAGATAAATCTGTTTCAATGATAATTTCACCATCTGGATTTAAAAGTTGGTTTTTACTGATTAAATCTAAAGAATTATTCACTAACTCAGTATTTTTAAACGGAGCATCAATAAAAATAAAATCAAAAGTTTCTTTAATTTTACTTAAATACTCAATTGCATCAGTATTAATTGGTTTAATCTTTTCAGTTTTGAGTAAATTTAAGTTATTAACAATTACTCCAAAAGCAGTTTTATTTTTTTCTATTGCAAGCACAGAGCTTGCTCCTCGACTTTCTGCTTCAATACTTCATGCTCCACTTCCAGCAAATAAATCTAAACATTGAGCATTTTGAATTTTAAAGTGTAAGCTTGAAAAAACAGCTTCACGGACTTTCTCTGTACTAGCACGTGTAAGTTCTTTTTCGGGTTGTTGAATTTTTTTATTTTTATATTTCCCTGCGATAATTCTTAACATAGCTCTCCTTTGGTAAAAAATAGCACCCAAAGTGCTATTTTGTAGTTCTCATAGCTATATGAACTTTTTCTAGAGCTTCTTGTCCATAAAAGTGCTCAACTAATTCATACCCTAATTGCATAGCCGCATCAGCACATCTAGCGGTAATAAGGTTTTTTTCTTTTAATAAATTAGTTACATAAGCTTGACGATAATGCTGTGTTATAAATGGTTCAGACCAAGTGCTTGGATATGCTGAATAAGGAGTATATTTATCAATTAAATTGTGTTCTCTTAGAGTATTAGGGGCATCACAAATAGCAGCAATTGGGCCTTTAAATGAACCAATTAATTTTAACGCTTGCTGATTTAATCTCAATAATTGAGCTGCAAATCCACCTGGAACAAAGACTAAATCATAATCATTTACATTCACATTGTTTTTAATATTATTAATTTCAAATATTTGATATTGGCTTAAAAGACTTTTTTCACTTGGGTGATAATAATCGATTACAATTTTTGAATCTGCTCTTTTTAAGCATGAAAGCGGAGTTACTAACTCAACATCGTTAAATTTATTTTCTAAAATTACTAAAACTTTCATTATTTTCTCCTTCTAATTATTCCGCGTCAAATTAAAAATAACAATAATGCAAATGGTAATAAATAAACCAAAACAAAGACGACTATATAAGTATTTCGTCAAGCTCTATTAAGTGATTTTTTCGATGCTTGTACATTGCTAATGTATTGAGCACTATCATGAATAATTAGAGTTTTAACGTCTTGGATTCTCTTTTTGCTATATAAACGAATAAAAATGTATAGAACGGTCACACTAATGATTATAAATAAACTAATTCAAAGAAATGCAATGGTATTTCCAAATCATCCATTAAAAATTTGAACAAAATTAAGTTTTAATTCTATTTTAAAAGGACTCCCTGGACTGGTTTTAACTTCTCACTCCTTTGCGTTATATAAAAGGTAAATGAATAAAACCATAAGTGCAAAAAACGTCATAAAAAAGACATAAATTCAAGTATAGCTAATTAATTTGCGAGCAATTGATTTATATAAATCAGCAAATACAGTACTTGCAGCTATATCTCCTTTTTCATAACTATCCCTATATCTTCTTTCAATGCTTTTAAAGGATGACTTACGAACCAGATTTTTAACCAGTAAGTAAAAAGTAATTGAACCGACAATTGCAATAATTATTCAGTTTAAGATTCCTGATTTAGGGTCTTTTGCTGTATTTAGGAAGTAATTACATAATCCTGCTGTAATTGTTGCTAAAAGTATCAACAACCAAAACAAAATACCCATTTTAAGAATCTTTCTTTCTCTTTTAAGAATATGATACATTCCAGGAGGTATTTGTCCTTGGGGATCTTTATACTGATGAATTACTTTTTCTTGTTCTTTAATTTGCTTATCAAGCTCATTACTTGGTTGCAATTCAACAGTATCATTTGAAGTTTTTGGTTCAAACATTTAACTCTCCTTTAGTATCTTTTTTTAGTTGACGTTCCTGAAAACGAAGCAATTATGGATATAATAATATAAATTAAAATCAGTATAAAAGCAGCTATTATTAATAAAATAATTGGTGTTAGTAAGAACACTATAAAGAACAAAATAAAATAAAGTTTACGTCAAAATCTATTAATATATAATCTTAAATCATAAAATTTATCTATTTCTAAGTTTATTTGCAATCCTAAAATATTTTCTGTTCTTTTTTTATAACTTCACAAGAAAATAATATAAAGAACTGTCCCTAATATAACAAGAGCTAAACTTCCTCATGCAAAAATTGCTACACTGCCAAATGAAATTTCAAAAAAGAATACAAGACTATTAATTACTGTTAAATATTGATTTGTTCATCAACCATTAGTATATGGAGTAATTACTAAATTACCCGTCATATACAAACTATAAACAATAATGGTAAATAGACCAAAATAAGTCATAAAAAATGCGTACAACCAAAAGTATCGAGGTTTGCTCATTTCTAAATTCCAATACAAATTTTTGAAAAATAAATTAAATTGCTTTAAAAAACTTCATTTTTGAATGTTTTGATAAAGTTTTTCGATTTTACGTAACTTAATAAGATTATATAAAATGATAGAGCAACTTAACAAAAAGAACACACCTACAATTATTCAATTTCCAATTTTATGTGACCCGTTCTTTGGATTAAATCAAAAATAATTTAACACCCCACCACAAATGCTTGTAAATAAGATTACAATTCAAAACATATTTAATGATATATAGAAAAATTTTTCTTTAAAAATAATTTTTCGTGCTTTTATGGTCGATTTTTCTAATTCTTCTTTTAAAAATAGTTCTTGAGTTTCATTTTCTTGTTTTATTTCTTCTTCTATAAGAAGTCGATTTGTAACAATCATTTATAAGCATTAACTTTCTTAATTCTTTGGTTTGTTAAAATTTTTAATTACGTGATCAAGAACACCACTTAAAATATCATCTGAAAATCCACTGTCTTTACCTAATTGAGTATCAATTGATTTTCCAATTCAAGCAATAACATCTTTTTTAGCATCTTCATTAAGGAGTCCGACCGAATCAGAAACTAGCTTTAATTGTGCAGAAAAATTACCTTCTTCAATTTGTTTATCTAATTCTTTATTAACTGTGTCAATTAAAATTTCTTTTTTACGTTCTGGTGCAGCTGTAGCATATTCAGAGTTTGATTTAGTAAGTTCGTCTTCAGCTTTTTTAATTTCTGGTGAATATGAATCAGCAAGCTGACCGACTGTTTTTCCTTCGCTAACTTTTACTTTATCTAAAACATCAAGTGAATTTTTTCTTATTTCTGGGTCATTAAGAATATTAGCTAAAGGTTTAACCACGTCTTCTTGGAATTTTTCTTGTTCTTTTGGGTCTAGTTTACTATAATCTTTATTTAAAGCTTCTTGAAATTTAGGATCAGTTGCAATATTTGAAATTTTCAAAAGATCATCAAGTTTACTTACAAAAACCGAAGGGTTTTTACTTTGGAAAAGAGTCATAAAACCAATGCTAAATCTAGTAAAACCATCATCTTGTTTCTTTTTAGTTTGAAGCGATGCGGAAAGCGATACAGCAGCTGGTACCATTAAAACCCCTGTTCCAAGTCCGTATAAAATTCTTTTTCATAAAGTTGATTTTCTTGCATTTCGTAAAACTTTCAATTTCACTAGGCAAATAATTGTATAAATAATGAATGAGATTGTATAAATAGCAAAAAAGACGATTAATGATAAATAAATCGGAGCATAATATATGATTTTCTCAATAGCTTCTTTATAATCTTTATCAGCATTACTTGCAATTGATTTTAATACTGCCAGTGATATTGGGCCAGTGATCATTCCTAATACCATCGCAACCCCAACAGTGATTAAAAATTTTCATCTATAAAAGAATCCTCCGATAATTCCGGATAATAAAACTCAAAGTGATAAGCTAGTAAGAATTCCTATTCCTGCTCCGCCATTGAAAAAGTTTACTATACTTTCTAAATATTGTTTAATTTGTTCATTCATGTTAAATTAAAATTGTTCTCCTGTTTGGTTTTTTTCATGGATCTTTTTGATTGATACGATCAATAAACAGTTTTCCATTAAGGTGATCTAGCTCATGTTGAAAAATAATCGCTAAATAACCTGTTAAATCAAAGGTGTACATCCCTTGCTTATTATAACTATACGCTTGTACAGTAATCTTATTACTTCTGGGTACATATCCTTCTTGTTTGGGTCATTCTTCAGGAACTGATAAGCATCCTTCTCCTTGTGATAAAGCAACTAATTGATCGCTTTTACGCACAATTTTAGGGTTAAATAATACATCCTTAAAAATCGCATCCCCTTTTTCGTCGGGTAAATATACATAAAATACATTTTTTAATATCCCATATTGAACAGCAGCTACTCCGACTCCTGCTCGAAACTCACTTCCCTCTCTTTGTGAATCGTCAATATGATAAATCATTTTTTCAGCTAATTGAATATCTTCTTCGCTTAAAGGAATCGGAACATCGATTGACTTTTTCCGTAAAACTTGATCAGGTAAATTGACGATTTGTACATCAAATTTTTTCATATTTTTAATTGTACTAAAATAAGGGGTTATATCCCCTTATTTCTTTTTTATTTTATTATTTATAAAATATTTTCAAGTTGTTTGACAAGTATAGAAATTAAATGCTCTAGTTCTTGAACCATAAGCGCGTCAAAACGCTTAATAATTGGTGCATCAATATCTAAAACTCCGAATAATTGTGATTTGACAATGATTGGAATAACTACTTCACTTTTTGAATTTATATCACAAACAATGTGGTCTTTAAATGAATTTACATCATCAACTACAATTGTTTTACGAGTTCGTGCTGCTAAACCACAAACTCCACGATTAAACTCAATAATAGAGCAAGCAACTTTTCCTTGGAATGCGTGTAAATGTAAATGTTCATCTTCATTGACATAAAAACCAGCTCAATTTAAATTGGGATATTTTTGTCAAATATATGCTGAAGTATTAGCTAAAATGGTGTAAATTTTAGTCTCACCTGCAATCAAATTTTGATAATCTTGCATATTTATTGCTCCTTATTCTTTTGAATAAGTTTTTCAGCTTCAGAAAGTTTTACTGAAAAGAAACTAGTCACTCCTCGATTTTGCATAGTTGCTCCAAACAAATGATCAACTCTAGACATGGTCCCATGACGGTGAGTGATAACTATAAATTGAGTTTGTTTTTTAAGTTCTTGTAAATAGTTAGCATATCTTACAACGTTAGATTCATCCAAAGCTGCTTCAACCTCGTCCAAAATACAAAGTGGCAATGGACGAGCTTTTAAAATCGCAAATAATAGTGAAATGGCTATAAGTGACTTTTCTCCACCTGAGAACAGTTTAAGATTTTTAACACTTTTTCCTGGAGGTTGAGCATAAATAGAAATTCCACTTTCGAGCACATTATTTGGTTCAACAAATTTTACCTGAGCACTCCCACCACCAAACATTGATTTAAATACATTTTCAAACTCAACATTAACATCATTAACAATATTAGTCAAACGAGTAATAATAATCTTATCAAGTTCTCTAATTGCATTTATAACCGTTTCTTTAGCTTGTTCAAGTTCATCTCTATTAGCAACGTAAATATCATATTTAGATTCAACTTCTTCTAATTGAGCAATAGAATCTAAATTAACATTTCCAAGTGCATTAATTTCTTTTTTCAATTCATCGATTAATTCACTAGCTTTTTCACTTGGGATTTCTAATTTATAATTAGCAAGTGCATTTTCTAATGTTAGATTATAAAAACCCGAAAGTCTAAGGCGGTTTTTTGCTAACTGATCTTCAGATTTTTGGGCATCATACAATTTCGAACTAAATGATTCGGTTAATTGATTAAACAATTTATTTCCTTCATTTCTAAGTTCATTTAATTGTTCAATTTCTGCGTCAATTTTGTTTTTCTGTTGCACAAGAGCACTTAGTTCAAAAATATAGTTTTTTAATTCTTTATCTAGTTGATTGATTCGTTCAACAGTAGTATTGATTGTTTCTCCGTTTATTTGAGTTACATCATCACCAATCAGTGAAAAATCAGATTGAATTTTGTCAATTTTCGCTTGAACATGTTGAATTGAAATAGCTGTAGCTGACATTTCATTACTATATGATGTAACATAATTTTGTAAATTAATACTTTGAGTTTTTAATTTTTCAAGGTCGCTAATATTCTTTTGTTCAATTGAATTCATTCCAGGAATAAGTTGCTGTAATTGAATAATTTTATCTTCAATACCTAGAATATCATCGCTTTCTTGTTTGGTACCTCCGGACATAATCCCACCAACACGAACAATATCACCATCTTTAGTTACTACTAAATATTTTTTATCAACAATTTGTGATATTTTATTGGCTGATCGAATATTATCAACAACAATCGCATTTCCTAATAAAAACTTATTTAAAACATCATATTTTTCATCAACTTTAACTAATTCGTTAGCAATCCCAATAAATCCGAGTTGATTACGCACCACTAATGAATAATCATCACGAATTTGCTTTTCTTTTATTGAGTTGAGCGGAATAAAGGTAGCTCTACCACCATTGTTAGCTTTTAAAAATTCAATTGCTTTTGTTGCTGTTTCAGAAGTATCTACGACCACGTGTTGAACATTTGAGCCCAAAATTGCTTCAATGGCACTACTGTATTCACGATCAACTTTGATTAAATCCCCAACAATTCCTTTTAGTCCTTTAAAATTATGAGCATTATCCAGAATGGTTTTTACTCCTTTATAAAGGTTGCTCCGACTTTGTTTTTTAGAAATTAAAATCTTAACTTCGGTTTCAATTTCGTATTTTTTTCTTCTTAAATTGTTGATTTTAGTTTGTATCTCGTTAATAGCAACATTAATTTGCACTAATTCTTGTTGAGTTTGCTCTTTTTTAGATTGAACTTCAGCTTGAGATTCTTTTAAATGTTCTAAAACTTGTTTTTCTTCTAAA
Source organism: Mycoplasma sp. 3686h (assembly GCF_056781225.1). NCBI lineage: Bacteria > Bacillati > Mycoplasmatota > Mollicutes > Mycoplasmatales > Mycoplasmataceae > Mycoplasma > Mycoplasma sp. 3686h. Next base: position 900,038 of record NZ_CM165562.1, read on the forward strand.
TAAGATTGTTGAAGTGCTTCTTTTTTATCTTGTAAATTAGCTTGAACTTGACCTGAAGCGATTAAATTTCTGTGAGCAGTTTCATTGTTATAAATAATTTTTAGTTCGTTCAAACGTGTTTCAACACTATTTTTTTTCGCTGAAAGTTGAGAAATTTGTTTATTAAGTTCTCCTTGTTGAACTTTTCTTTGAATAATTTTGGTATTATATTCTTCAATTTTTACTTTGTAATCGTTTTTAGTTTCCTCGACTCCTTCAAGGTCTTTTTTAAGTTCACAAACATATGAATCCAAACGATTAATTTCTTGTGCTAAATATGCAATTTCGAAATTTTTGAGTTGATTTGATTTTTCTCTATAAATTAAGGCTTTTTGAGCTTGTTTTCTCAGTGGCTCTAGTTGCTTTTCTAATTCAGAAATATGAGCTTGCATAACTCTAAGAGACTCATCGGTTTTTTCTAATTTTCTTAACGATTCGGTTTTTCTAAATTTATATTTAGAAACTCCAGCAGCTTCTTCGAAAATTCCTCGACGTTGTTCGTCGCTAGCTTGTGCAATATCGCTAACAGTTCCTTGGGAAATAATGGCAAGTGAACTTTTTCCAATTCCAGTTTCCATAGCAATTGCTTTAATATCTTTATGACGAGCTAATTTTCCGTTAATAAAATATTCATTGAGCGATTTGTTGCGATCTAATGAACGGGTGATAGAAATAATATCTCCTTCATAAGAAGTAAGATTATCCTTGTTTTCAAATGTTAAGGTTACAGTAGCTTTATCAAGTGGTTTGGTGGTTTTGGAACCAGCAAAAATAACATCCTTCATTTCATCGCCACGGAGCTCTTTTGCACTTTGCTCACCTAAAACCCACTTAATAGCATCGTTAATATTGCTTTTCCCTGAACCATTTGGACCCACAATTCCTGCAATTCCACCATCAAAACGTAAAATTACTGGATCAGCAAAAGATTTAAAACCGTGTGCTTCAATTTTAATTAGTTTCATATACTTCCTTTATTTTAATTTACTTAAAGCATCTTGAGCCGCCACTTGTTCAGCTTCTTTTTTAGAATTTCCAGTTCCAACACCAAAAATTTGCTTATCATGAATTACTTTAGCGTAGAATTTTTTATCACTATTTTGTGAAACAGCGTATATAACTCCGTCTTTTGAAAAACTTTGAATATACTCTTGTAATATCGTTTTAGAATCTTTATTGCTTTGAGCATGAACCTTATCAATAACTGGAAAAATGTATTTGCTTAAAAATTTTCTCGCTTGATCTATTCCTTGATCTAAGTAAATTGCTCCGAGCATTGATTCAAAAACATCCGCTTTAACTTTAATTGAATTTTTAACATCATTTGCTGTTTGCTTATATCCAGTTTTTAAAATATCAACTAGACCTAATCTTTCTGACAAATCAGCTAATGTTTCAGTACGTACCGCAGCAGAACGAACCCGAGTTTGTTTTCCTGGTTCTAGATTAGAATAAGTGAGAAAAATATACTCACTAGATAAAAAGCTCAATACTGAATCTCCTAAAAATTCAAGCTGTTCATAATTTTCTAAACCCTTGCGTAGAGCGACATAAGATGAATGTGAAATTGCTGAAAAATATAATTTAACATCTTTAGGAGTAATCTCGTGAAGCTTTAAAAATTCATCAAGTGATTTTGCTTTAATAATTTTCATAGTTAATTAATTTCTTTCAATATTTGGTTTAATAAATCTTTTTCCATTGCTTCTTTAAGTTGATTTAATGCTGAAAGATAGCTTTTTTTATCACTTGAACCGTGTGTTTTTAAAGCTAGACAATTCACTCCAATTACCCATGCACTTCCTACATTTCGATAGTCTAATTGCTTCATGACATCTTTAAAAGCGCTTTTAACTAATAAGCCACCAATTTTTCGCTTTATATTTTTATTAATACTTGCTTTTAAAGTATCAATTAGTGTCAAAACAGCTCCCTCGTAACTTTTTAACACTAAATTTCCACCATATCCATCAATAATTCCAATATCAAAATACCCTCGAAATAAATCTCTAGTTTCACGGAACCCTAAATAATTAATATTTGGGTTTTCTTTAAGCATTTTATGTGCTTCTTTGGTGGCTTCTAGTCCTTTATAATCTTCAACTCCAATATTTAAAACAACAACCTTAGGTTCAGGTTCATTAAACATGGTCTTGTAAAAAATATTTGCTATTTGAGCTCATTCTTTTAATCATTGAGATTTAACTTCTAAATTAGCTCCCACATCTAAAAAAACAAATTTCTTTCCGTTAATTGCATTAGCTACTGGCATAAACGCTGGACGTGAAACTCCGTTTAAACGACCAATTTTTAAAGTTAATACCGAAATGTAACTTCCACTATCTCCCGATGATAATAAACTATTAACTTTACCTTGCCTATATAAATTAATAACTTGGTTAATTGAGGTGTTTTCTCTTAATGTTTGTTTAAGGTTTTTTGGATCGCTAGGAACATTTTTATTATTAATTAATTCAATATTATTCGGTAAATTGTTAATATTTAGCTTTTCAATATCCCCTACTAGAACCAATTTAATATCTTGGTGAGCTTGTGCAAATTCAAGTGCAGCTTGATAAGCTTGAATTGGACCATTATCATTTCCATTAATATCAAACCCTATTGAATATTTGTACATTTTATTCAACTCCTATTAAAAAATGATAATTTGGTTGGTTTCCTTCGTAAATTTCAACTTCAATATCTCATTTTGAATTAATATAATTTGAAATTTCTTGAGCATCAGCTAAAGAAGATTCGTCACCATAAAAAATAGTTGTAATTTCACTCTTTTTATTTATTAACTTAGAAACAATGTATTTAGCTGCTTCAATTGAACTTTTGCTTGTTTGTAAAATTTTTCCATTTGCTATAGCAAGAAAATCACCTTCTTTAATTCTTACGCCACTAATTTTTGTGTCTCTAACTGCAATAGTTACTTCCCCTGAACCAACCGATTTAATAGCACTTTTGATATTATTGATATTATCTTTAACTTTACTTTCAGGGTTATAATGCAATAATGCAGTTAATCCTTGAATTTGAGATTGAGTTGGGATTATATGCACATTGCAATTTTTAGTGGCTACAGCAGCTTGCTGAGCAACTAATGTAATATTTTTATTGTTTGGTAGAATATACACATTTTCTGCGTTCACAGCTTGAATTGCTTGAATTAATTCTTGTACCGAAGGGTTTTGGGATTGACCACCTTTTACAATGTAATCACATCCATTTTCTTGCATTATTTTAATAATTCCATTTCCTAAATTACATGAAATAATAGCGCTTTGTACTCTTTGATTTTTTGCTTGAGATTTAGCAAATTCTTCTGATTGAGCTTTGGAATTATTTGCTTGTAGTGTCATGTTTTCGGACTTAATTTTAATAAACTCACCATACTTTTGACCTATGTTGAGCATATTTAATGGTTTAAGTACGTGTCCGTGCACTTTTAATAAATTATCATCTTGAATCACATCTAATGAATTAGCAATTTTTTCGATTTTTTTAATAAATTTATTCTTATCAAATTGTTCTGGTTCACTCAATTCTAGCAAGAATTCAGTGCAAAAACCAAATTCTCCTTCATATATTTCACTATCAGAAATAAAATTAGAAAGGTTCTCGGTTTTATCACTTTTTTCAACTGGTCTACCCGAAAAATACTCGCTCATCCCCCATATAATTTTGTATAAACCTTCTCCTCCTGAATCAGTGACTCCGACTTCTTTAAGAATTTTTAAATTTTTAGGGGTATTATCACAGCTCTCTCTTGCATATTTAACTGCGTCAATAAAAAAGTTTTCAATCTCTTCATTACTATTGGTGTATTTTTCACTTAATTTTTCTGCTGTTTCTCTAATTACACTTAAAATAGTTCCTTCAACAGGTTTAAACACTGCTTTATATGCACGTGACGATGCTTCCTTAAACGCAAGTGTTAAATCATGACTATTTAAAACTTCTTTGTCTTTAATCCCTTGATAAAAACCTTTAAAAATTTGACTTAAGATAACACCAGAATTCCCTCTTGATTCATAGAGCATATCATTTGCTACTTGAGCTAGTACTTGTGATGCACTTTGATCTGATACTTTCATTAAATTTGTGCTTGCACCACTCATAGTCCCAGCCATATTAGTTCCAGTATCTCCATCAGGAACTGGGAACACATTTAACGCATCAATTTGGTTTTTTGCATTCAGCAGTGCATTAGTTGCCGATAATAGTGCATTAGCTAATTGTTTACCATTAATATTCTTAGACATTCTCTACACCTCTGATAAAAATAGTTATATTATTTACTTTTTGATTATGTTTTGTTAATTCATATTCCATTTGACTATAAAGTTCATCAAGGATGAATTTAGCACACACAGAGTTTAAAATGCTCACTGCAGCAATAAAATCTCAACCCTGCGGGGTTTGAAAAACTTGAACTAAGTCAACATAGTTTATATTGTTTGATAAATTGTGTGAATTATTTTGGTCTGTGTTTTCTCGAATTTTGACAATTCCAGGAACTGAAGATAGTGTTTGTACAAAAAGTTGTTTCATTTGTAATAGTTCCATAGTTTACCCCAAAGCATAGAAATTATAATTTTATTTTTATATTTTACACTTTTTAGCAATTTATGAGGATGTAAATGATTTAAGAAACAATAAATTTAATATAATTAAACAATGCTTATTAAGGAGATAAAAAATGGAAATTAAATTAAGCGAGCAAGAACAAGTTCGAAGAAATAAATTACAAACTTATCAACAAATGGGTATTAATCCATTTGTTGATGCTAATAATTTAGAAAAATTAACTTACTCAAATCAAATTATTGAACAAAATGTTCAATTCACTAAAGAACAATTAGAACAAAAAAACGTTTCTTATGCAATTGCGGGGAGAATTTTAACCATGCGTGGTCCTTTTATTTTGCTTAAGGATTATCACGGAAAAATTCAAGTTTACTTTAACAAAAAACGAAATGAGCAACTCGCTAATCTAGTCGCTACTTTTGATTTAGGTGACATTATTTATGTTCAAGGTGTAGCTATGAAAACTCACACCGGCGAAATAACTATTAAAGCTAATGATATAAAATTACTCACCAAATCACTTAAACCTCTTCCTGATAAGTATCATGGATTAGCTGATGTTGAAGAGAGATATAGACATAGATACGTTGATTTAATCGTTAATGAAGAAAGTGTAAAAACCTTTTGAACTCGAAGTAAAATTATCAGTGCAATTCGTGAATATTTTAATAATTTAGAGTACATGGAAGTGGAAACTCCTTTTTTACACGATTATCTTTCAGGGGCAAGTGCTAGACCATTTAAAACACATCACAATGCACTAGCTCAAGATTACTTTTTACGTATTGCTACAGAAATTCCGCTTAAAAAACTTCTTGTCGGAGGAATTGATCGAGTTTATGAAATTGGAAAAATCTTTCGTAATGAAGGAATTGATACCACTCATAACCCTGAATTTACTTCTATTGAATTTTATGAAGCTTATTCCAATCTTGAAGGTATGATGCAACGTACTGAAGAATTAATCAAAAGTATTGCGAAAAAACTTAACAAAGAAAAAGTCATGAACAAAGGTATTCAAATTGATTTAACTAAACCTTTTAATCGTATTAATATGATTGATGCGGTATCACAAGCTACGGGAGTAAATTTTAAAAATATTACCTTTGAACAAGCAGTTCAAATTGCTCAAAAACACAAAATTAAAGTTGAAAAATTCTTTAAACTTGGTCATATTATTAATGAGCTTTTTGAGACCTTAATTGAAGAAACATTAGTTCAACCAACCTTTGTTTATGGACATCCAATCGAAATATCTCCACTGACAGCAAAAGAACAAGACCCACGTTTTACGCAAAGAGCTGAACTATTTATCAATACTAAAGAGTATGCTAACATGTATACTGAGCTAAGCGATCCAATCGACCAGCTCGAACGTTTCAAAGATCAATTAAACGAAAAGAACAATGGAAATGACGAAGCTAGTGATATTGATTGAGATTTTGTAGAAGCTCTTGAATATGGATTCCCTCCCGCTGGTGGGTGCGGAATTGGAATTGATCGTTTAACAATGCTTTTAACCGAAAAAGATTCTATTCGTGACGTTTTATTATTCCCAACCATGAAGAGAAAATCAAATGGAAAATAAATATTTATTTGCCTTTGATTTAGATGGAACCTTGTTAAAAAAAGATGGGACAATTGATCCTTTTACTCAAAAAGCACTTAGTGTTAGTGCTTTACAAGGTCATTACAATGTTCTTGCTACAGGACGAGGAATTTTTAAAGTTAAAAAGCTAATTGAAAACAAGGTTATTCAAGATATTCATTATGCAATTTGTTCAAATGGTTCAATCATTTGAGATATCAAAAATAATAAAACTCAAATTTATGGTTATTTACCACAAGAAGTTTATTACAAAGTTCGCAAACACGCATTAGAACATGAATTGTTATTAAATTTTGATACCGATGAGCTAAACGGAACAATTATTGCGACTAAAAATCAAAATAAATATCCTGCTTGAATGAATAAAGAAGAACGAGAACGCTTTAGAGTTTTTAGAGAATTAGAACTTGAACATTGTGATTATCTTTCAAGTTTACAAAGCACTAAATTGCTTCAAATGTCTTTAAAAAGTTCAAAAGAGCTTTGACCAATTGTAACTAACAAACTCAGAGAAGAACTAAAAGATCAAGCAATTGTTTGTTTAACCAATTTCAATTACACTGATATTAACCCAATTGGAATCTCTAAATATCAAGGAATTAAAACTCTATTAACAGATTTAAAATTAACTAATGATAATTTGATTACCTTTGGTGATAGTGGTAATGATTGTGAAATGCTTATTAATTCTCGTTTTGGATTTTGCATGTCAAATGGGACACAAGAAGCTAAAGATGTAGCTCATAAAATCATTGGAGACCACGAGAGCGACACCATAGGACAAACAATTTTTGAATTAATTGATATGAACCCCAAAAGTTAGACAGAAAATTATTGAAGGTACTTAGTTCTGTATTTTACAGGACTAAGTCCTTTTAATTTAACCTTAATTCTTTTGTTGTTGTAATAAAAAATATAATCGGTAATAGCTTTTTCCAACTCTTCAAGTGAACCAAAACTATTTTCGTGTCCATAAAACATTTCTGATTTTAAGACTCCGAAAAACGATTCCATCATTCCATTGTCCGGACTATTTCTTTTGCGAGACATTGAAGGTATAATTTCTTTATTTTTTAAAAATTCATGATAACTATAGTGTTGGTATTGAAAACCTTGATCACTATGAAGAATGGTACCTTCATATTTTTTGTTCGGAAAAGCTTTTCCCAACATCTTTCGAACTTGTCTCAAATCTGGAGAACGAGACAAACTAAAACTAATAATCTCGCTATTAAAACCGTCTAGAATTGGAGATAAATAAAGCTTTTGAGAATTATTTGGTAGAGCAAATTCAGCTATATCAGTGTAACACTTTTTTAAAGGTTGTGAAGCATAGAATTGTCTGTTAATAAGATTTGGAACTGTTTGAGCAACGTTTCCCATGTAAGATTTATACTTTTTACGTTTTTTAGTTCTTGCAAATAAATTCATTTGTCTCATAAGACGTTGAATTTTCTTATGATTTATCAAATATCCACGATTTCGTAGCTCGAGATGAATTCTACGATAACCATAAACTCCATTATGTTCGTTGTAAATAGATTTAATTTCTTGCTTAATATTCTTATCTTTATCTTCTTTGTCTAATCTTTTGAGATGATAATAATAAGTTGAACGAGCTAAATTAGCCACTGATAACAAAATGTCTAACGAGAATCCTTCTTTGACCATTTCTTTGATTGTTTTGGTTTTTCACTCTGTAAATAATTTTCCTCTAAGAGAAATTGTCTCAACTTTTTTAGGTATGCCACCTCAGTTCTGAGACGCTCAATCTCTCTGTCTCTTTGTTCAAGTGGTGTTAATTCTTCTTGAGATTTTTTTGGTTTACGTCCCATTTTTGTTATCCTTCCTCTTTTCTTTTCAAGAATAGTATACCCGTTTTTCTTGTATTCAGTTATCCATCTTGATAGCATCCATAACCGGGTAAGTCATATTTTAGACTTTGTGAATCATCTCTAATTTTAATTCTGGCGAATAATATTTGTTGTTAGTCTTTTTAAAGATATTAATTCCATGAAGATTTGCTAAACTAACTAAGTATCTTATCGTTCAAGAATCCACACCAAATAACCTTGATAAAGCTGACCTTGATATACCTTTTTGTCGTAATTCATATATCTTAATTTTGTCTTGATAATTTAATTTCATAAAAAATACACCCCTTTTAAGTTAGCATTTGCTGTCTAACTTTTGGGGTGCATATCAATTTTTTTTCATTGTAAATGTGAAAAAATTTCCATAAATTGAGAATAAAATGCACTTTTTGCTTGCTATATATATATATATATATATATATATATATATACTTTTGTTGGATAGTTAGGAAATTAACAATGAAATTTGCACTTTCTTTTTGCGCAATTGACACATTTAATGCAGTAAAAATATTTGATCAACTCACAAAACTAGGTTTAAAACATATTCATATGGATTTTATGGATGGTATTTTTGTTGACAATTTTGGATCTACATTTGATCAAGCTCAAATCTTGATTAAAAAATATCCAAAAATAAATTTTGACGCTCATGTTATGACGTCAAAACCCTTGAAATTAATTGACAAATTAGTTCAAATAGGATTTAAAACTATTTTTCTTCCTGCAAATTTAGTGGATTTTAATAAATTTCAACAATTAATCAGTAATTATCCACAGGTGTCGTTTGGAATTATGCTTGAAGCTTTAAATAATCCAAATGATTTCAAAAATATTATTTTAAACTCACAAAAAATTCTTGTAATGACTATTGACAAAATAGGTGGAACTGGTCAACCTCTGAATATGAATTTACTTAATAAGATCAAAGCAATTAAACAAATTAATTCAAATATCGATATATATTCAGATGGCGGACTTAGAAAAAATAATGCAATTGAATTTTTAATGAATCAAGTCGATATAGCTATTGGTGGGTCAATTATTTTTTCTTTTGATAATGAAATTTCAACATTTTACAATTGATGAAAGGATAATTTTGAGTAATTTTCTAAACATAATAACAATTGTCTTAAGTAGTGTTTTAGTTTTAATATTAATAGGTGTTATTGTTTGACGACTTTGACTAAAATACACAAATAAAGGTCTAATTATTAAGAATAATATTGGTCATACTACAAAGGACACAATTGATAAATTAACTATTTTAAATTCGCTAAATAATGCATTTGTTTTGAGTAATATATTGGTTAAAAATGCTTTTGCTAAAAGCAAATACTCACTATTTTCAGGAATTATCATATCAAAAAATAAAATTTATATTTTAAGTGATTTGATTAAATATACCGAAAATATGATTTTAATCAATGAAAATGGATTGCATATTTTTAAAAACAAAAAATGAGCTAAAAAAGATAAATGAGAAATTTATTGATTTAATCAAATGAAAGGTTGATTAGATCGAAGATTTAAAGATAATTACGAACGAATTATTCTTGTTGATGAGACAATTGATTTAAATCAAATTAATAATCAAACTAAATATCGTTGTATGAATATAAATGAATTAAATGAAGAAATTCTAAGTGAAAATAGTGAAAATATAAATGTTGAAAAAGTTGTAGATATTTTCTTAAAAAACAACTTATTTAAACAAAATTCAGGAAAATAATGAATTTTATTCTTTACGGATATTTATTTTTGATATTAATTTTATTAATTCAATTATTTTTCAAATATGTTTACAGCTTTAATTTGAAAGTTAAATATCAAAAGATTAAAATAATTTATCGCGAATCGGTTTTAGCAAAAATAAAAAATTCTCTTTTTAATAAATACAATCATCATTTTCATATATTCCTTAAGACTGGTTTTTTCAAACAAAATATCAATATCTCAAAAAGGAAGATAAACTTAGATAAAGATTTTCTAAATCAAGATATTTATGCTCTTGTAAACATTGTTTTCTTATGAAAAAAATACCAATTTACACAATTAAAGAACCAAAAAATAGAATTATTCTTTAAAATAATCTCTTTTACTATATTAACTGGTTCATGGATTTTGCTTATATTTGGACTGTGAATTTTATCAATTTGTTTTTTGATTATTTTTTTATTAATTATTATTCTTGATTATTTAATTAATTATCAAATTTATAAGTTTATTTACATTCAAACTAAAAATTATTTAATTGAAAATTATCATAACCAGAATTTAAATCTTATTTTGAGTTATTTAAAATACAAAAAGTTTTATTTTTTGAATAAATATCTTACTTTTTATATTCAGATTATCTCAGAATTAATTAACTTGTTTAGAAATTGAGGCAAAGATGAATAAAGAACAAATGATTGAACACCTAATTTACAAATACGAAATTAATAAGGAATATTTACTTTCTTTATCAGAACAGCAAATACAAACTTTATATCATCAAAAAGAGCATGAATCGTTGGTTTTAGCTAAAAACCCAAACAAATTCTTTTATATTAATTCACTCCCAATTCCAAAGGAATTTACACCCAAAACCACAAGTAAAGCAGGAAAATGAATTTTTATTGCTTTTATAATTATGCTCATTCTTTTATTTGCTTTATTTATGATAATTGCATTTTTAAACCACTAGGAGCTTTATGAAGTTATTTGAATCAAAAACAATTCAATATATGGAACAGAATATTGATTGAAAGCAAGCTATTCATCTTGGTGTTGGTTTGTTAGTTCAAGAAAATAAAGCAACTTGACAATTAGAGCAAGAAATTTTACGTTCAACCGAACAATTTGGTGCTTATTATGTGCTTGAAAAAGGAATTGCATTATTGCATGCACCAGCTGGAAATTATTGTTTAGAGCCAGCTACTTCAACACTAATTCTTAACCAAGAAATTGTTTTTAATAACCAAGTTGATAAAACAGCTAAGATTATTATCACTCTTTCAGCACCGGATAATGATTCGCACTTTGAACTCATTGCTCAATTTGGAAATTATTTTATGAACCAGGAATTCAAGCAAAAAGCTCTCAAGGTTCAATCAAAGCAAGAATTTTTAAATTTAATCACACAATTTGGAGAAAAATATGAACTTTAAATGTGTCTGTGGATCAGGACTTGGTTCATCACTATTATTAGAAATGAACGTGAAAACTGTCCTTGATTCACTTGGTGTAGACTATGAATCAGTTGAACACACCAACATTTCTTCTTTTGATAAAAAAGGAGTTGATTATGTTATCGTTGGAGCTGATGTAGCTCCAGTTTTAGACTTTCCTGCAGATAAAATGGTAATATTAACCAATATTTTATCTAAAGAAGAGTTAACAACTAAATTAAAACAATTATTAAATCTCAATTAGGAGGCTTTATGTCTTTCTTGTTTTGAATGCTTAATTTTATCAAAGCGTTCGTTGGAACTCCTGCATTACTAATTGGAATTTTTACCATGATTGGAGCTTTAGCTCTACGTAAAAAAGCATCACAAGTGGTAATTAGTACTTTTAAAGTAATTGTTGGATTTTTAATTTTAGGAGGCGGAGCGGGAGTTTTAGTTGGTTCATTAAATCAATTTCAGCCTGTCTTTCAAGCAGTCTATTCATTAAATGGAATTATTCCTAATAATGACGGTTTTACAGGTGCTTTAACCACTGCACTTCCTTCAATTGCAACATTAGGATCCATTATTATGGTGGTTGCAATGTTACTAAACATAGTTTTAGCACTCACTTCACGCTTTAAATATGTTTATTTGTCTGGTCATGTTTTATACTATAGTTCAATCATGCTTGCAGCTGTAATGTATGTGATTGGATTTGATTTTGAACACAAACCAGGTGATTTTGCACTAGCACTCTTTACTTCAGCTGGATTACTCGCTATCTATATGGTGCTTTCTCCATCTGTACAACAAAGATACATGAAACAAATCACTGGAACTGAAGAAATTGCTCTTGGACACACTGGAGGATTTGGATATGCTCTTTCAGGGTTAATTGGAGAAGGAATTTATAAACTTAAAAAAGGAAAAGTTTTATCAACCGAAGAAATTAAATTCCCTCAATCACTCTACTTTTTTAGAAATACTTTAGTTTCAGTGTCAATCACTGTCTTTGTCTTTTATTTAGCAGCCTTTTTACCGGGAGGTATTTTATACGAAATTGGAAAAATTAATCAAACAAACTCACCAAGTGCTTACTCAATTCTTTCAAGTGGAAATTGAGTAATTACCATGTTTGTTCAAGCGTTTACATTTACTGCTGGTGTGGAGATTATTTTATTCGGGGTAAGATTATTTGTTGGTGAGCTGGTACCAATGTACAAAGGAATTAGTGATAAATTAATCAAAAATTCTAAAGCCGCTGTCGATTGTCCTGTAGTATTCCCATATGCACCTAATGCTGTAATAATTGGCTTTATATCTTCATTTTTTGCTGGTATAATTGGTATGTTCATAACAATTGGACTTGGTAAAGCATCACTAATTCCTGCAGTGGTTCTTCCTGGACTAGTTCCACACTTTTTCTTAGGTGCTACTTCTGGGGTTTTTGGAAATGTCAAAGGTGGAATTATTGGTGCAATTGTTGGACCGTTTGTTGGTGGATTAATCATTACCTTTATCCCTGTTTTCTTTGTTTTAGGAAACTGAGCTCCAACTAATACTAACCAATTAGGTTTGTTAATTCAACAAAATAACGCGTTAAATACTTCAGTAACTTCGCTTAATTGAGGAGATACTGATTATTTAATTGGTTATGTACCTGGGTTGCTCGGATTAATCCCTAAAGCAGGTAAATTTGTTGCTTTTGGTGTTATTATCCTTGCTTACCTAGGATTAGCTACCGATGGACTAATTAAGAAATTTATTCACAAGAAAACAAATAAGGGTGCTTATTAAAATGTATAAAAAACAATTTACTCACAAAGATTTTATAGCTAATATGCGAGCTGTCGCAATTGATGGTATTAATAATGCTCACCAAGGACACATTGGAATGGCTCTTGGTGCATCAGAAATTTTTTACTCAATGGTTGGAGAAGTTTTAAAATTCTCACCTTCACATCCAAGATGATTTAATCGTGATCGTTTTGTCCTTTCAGCTGGACACGGTTCAATGGGACTTTATTCGCTTTATCACTTAATGGGATTATTAACTTTAGATGATATCAAAGCTCATAAAGTGCTTCATTCAAAAACTCCTTCACATCCAGAAATTGAAAAACTAGATTACATTGACGCATCAACTGGGCCACTTGGTCAAGGAGTTGCTATGGGTGTTGGAATGGCTTATAGTAATAAATACTTAAGTCAACAATTTAACCAAAAAGACTTTAAAATTATCAACCACGATGTTTTTGTTTTATGTGGTGATGGAGACTTACAAGAAGGGGTTGCTTTAGAATCACTTGCTTTTGCTGGAACTAATAAATTGGATTCGCTAATTTTAGTTCATGATTACAATAATATGCAAATTGATACTTCAGGAACTGAAGTTAATAATCTTGATTTTGAAAAATTCTTCCAATCATTAAGGTTTAAAACCATTATTTTAAAAAATAACCGTCCTGAAACTATTATTAATGCAATTAAGCAAGCTCAAAAAAACTCTCGTCCTACTTATATTCAAGTTCCTACTATTATTGCTTTTGGGACTAAAGTCGCTAATTCTCCAAAAGGACACAATGGAATTTTAAGTCCACAAGCTACTATTGAATACAAACAAGGTTTAGGTCTTACTCATACCAATGAATTTGAATATGATCCTCAAGCATATGAATATGGAACTAAATTACTAAAATCTAAAGCTAATTTATACTCTCGTTGAGAGAAAAAATTAGCTAAATATAAAGAATTATATCCACAATTACACGAACAATTGCTTTCAGTCATTAATAAAGAAAAAGCATTTGATTTTAGTGATTTTAAATTCGTTAAAACTAATGTTGCTTTAAGGGATTATGTTGATGAAATTATGAAATTCATGGACAAAAACCACACTAACTTTTTGGGTGGTTCAGCTGATTTACGTGGAGCAACTAAAGTTGGATTTGATTCAAATCGTAACATTAAATATGGAATTAGAGAGTTTGCTATGGCAGCCATGAATAATGGAATTGCTCTCCATTCAGGTTTAACTACCTTTGGAGCAACATTCTTAGTTTTTGCTGATTATGCTAAGGCAGCTTTTAGACTTGGTTCAATTATGGAATTACCAAATATTACTGTCTTTAGCCATGATTCATACCAAGTTGGAGGAGATGGTCCAACTCACCAAGGAGTTGAGCAAGTAACAGCTTTACGTAGTATTCCAAATTACCTTGTCTTTAGACCAGCTGATGAAAATGAGGTTCTTAACTCATTTAAATACGCTCTTGCTCTTAAACATTCTCCATCAGCAATTGTAGTAACTAGACAACCATTAAAATCATTTAATTTACAAAAAGAGACCTTTACTCCAGCATACTTTATTAAACAAAATGATCAGGCTCAAATCAACCTGCTTGCAAGTGGTTCAGAACTTGAATTAGTATACAAGGTATCTGAACAATTAGAACAAGAAGGAATTAAAGCAAATGTAGTATCAGTCCCTTGTTTACAATTAATGCTTAAAGATGAGCAATTAATGCATTCATTACAATTAAACAAATTGCCAAACTTTGCTGTTGAAGCAACTAATGACCCATTGTGATTTAAACTAGCTCAATTTAGCAAATTTGATGCTCATTTAGCACAACATTTTGGACACTCAGCTCCTGGTGATGTTGTTTATGAATTAAATGGATTTACATCCGAAAATATATTAGCTAAAGTAAAAAGTTTTTTATCTAAATAATAATAAAACCTCTTGTGCTTAACATAAGAGGTTTTATTGAATTTTTAGTTATAAAGTAAAAATTATAAGTTGCTATTTGAGATTTCGGGTTTAACAAACAATGAACCAATGGTTAATCCAATAATAATTAAATTTGAAATTATAAATAACACATATCCCCCGGTTTGGTGGTTTGCACTAATCATTCCAATTGCTAAACTGGTTAGGAAAATATTGATAAAAGAAAAGATTAATACAAAAAATCAAAATTTTGCATTTTTTGAATCTTTTGCTTGTTTGTAACTAATGGTCGACCCAAATGCACTTAGACAAATCATTCAACTAAATGGTACAACCAATAAAAACATATATGAAATGGTTTGATTAGTTAGCAAACTAATTACAAATCCAATTAGTCCTAAACTTAAAAATAAAAAGGTAAAAAATTGTGATTTATTTAAATTTAACTTACTGGTATTACCTAAAATTTTCTCTGAATTATTCATAATATTTATTCCTGTTTAAAATAAATATTATTATAAAACTTTTAAATAAATAAAGTAATAAAATTAATATATGAACAAATTCCAAACAAAATCATCAAGCGAATTAGATTTATCTTTTGATTTTGAAATTACTAATTTTGAAAACCGAACATTTCAAATCACCATTCATAAAATGCTTAGAGATTTACCTTTTAATGATCGTTTTTTTGAATGGTTTATGGAAGATTTAATTTATCTTTTCGCTAAAAATAAATACCAATTACGTTGGGATATTGAAACTGTTTACTTTAGCGGAGTAAAAAACCTTAACCTTACTCCTGAGCAAGAAGCTAAATTTGTTTTATTATTAACCAACTCAGTTAGCAACTTTAATATCGTTGTAAAAAATTAAAAAAATTCTTGTATTTTTTAATTTTGTGTTATACTTTTATTACAGTGATTATAGCAACGGGGATCACCTGAACCCATTCCGAACTCAGTAGTTAAGCCCGTTAGTGCCGAAGATAGCAGAGATGCAAAAATAGGGGGTTGCTGTTTTTTTATTTCCTTTTATTTATAAAATTATAGTAATTAAAAACTTCTCGCTATTCACGAGAAGTTTTTAATTTATTTATTTAGTTAATAATCTTTTCGATTCGCTGATTGTGATTAATACTCAAATTATAAAAGCTAAATTTAGAATAGAAAAGATTATAAAAAGAATAAACCACACGATTGGAATTACAAACAGAAAAATAAGTAGAAAAGTGAATACACCAGCTAAAACAATACTTATAATAAAAATGATATTATATTTTGAAATTTGTTTCGCGTCATTTGTTTCGCGTCATTTGTTTCTATATAATGGCTTTTAATTTGACTAGTTAAAACAATAAAGAAAATGCTCAATAACGGAATTGAAATCGCAAAAAGTATTATAAGAATAAAAGCAATAAGAACTCCGGTTCCTAATGAAAACAGGGATCCTTGAAATGCAAGACTCCCAATAACAAAAAGCATTATAATTAAAAATAAAATTTCTGCAAACGGAATAATTAACATTGATATTGCTAGTGCTTTCAATTTAGAAAGTGTCTGTTTTATGTTGCTCATTTTTTCCTTTCTTTAATAGTGTGTTTACATTATTATAAAATAAAAATAAGTTTAAAAAAGTTTATTTCCTGTTTTTTGTGGAAATTAGTTAATTGAAGATATTGATTTTGATATTGATTTTTATGATTTATTTACTACAATTAGTTTTAATTTATAAAATATGTATATTAATTCTAAAACTTGAGATTTGAGATTATTTTATAATTTACTTAAGTTTATAAAAAAGAAAAATTACAATTTTTACTTAAAAAATCCTTAAAATTTAACTTTTTAGCTCTTTTGTGTATAATTATTAAATATATAACGAAAGGATTTTATGGTTAAAGAAGCAACACAAACCCAAGTTTCAGAAACTGTTAAAAGTGGTTTTCACTTAGTTGTCTTCCACGCAAAATGGTGTGGATCATGTAAAATGTTTGGTCCTGTTCTTGAAGAATTAGCTCAAAAAGATCAAATTAGTGTTCTTAAGGTTGATGTGGACAATGAAAAAGAATACGCAAGCAAAGAAAAAGTTCAATCAATTCCATATACACTAATTTACAAAGATGGTCAAGTAGTTGGTAAATTACTAGGATATAGACCTTACGAGCAACTTAAAGAAGACTTAAAACAATATTTATAATTAACAAAGCAAAACATCTCGCTTATACAAGCGAGATGTTTTAATATATATTTTTTGAATTTTTAAAGTCCAATAATCTGTTCGAATAATATTGGTATTGTTTATTGACAAGCTCAATTTCTGCAGGTAGACCTTGTGTTAGGTCGCTAGTTAATTCTTCGAAAACATCAAGAATATCTACTATTTTTTGTTGAATTTGAATATCTGGAAGAATAATTTTTAGATTTGTAAAACTCGTTTTAGATAATAAAGGTGTTCCTGCACCA
This sequence comes from Mycoplasma sp. 3686h, assembly GCF_056781225.1. NCBI lineage: Bacteria > Bacillati > Mycoplasmatota > Mollicutes > Mycoplasmatales > Mycoplasmataceae > Mycoplasma > Mycoplasma sp. 3686h. The sequence goes on from NZ_CM165562.1 coordinate 917,509, forward strand.
TATGCTTCTTTCTTTAGAAGATTTTCTCTATCTTTTAAGAAAGAATACAGATATTTATTTAAAAGAATTTGGGGATTTGAACTTTTAACTAAAAAACAATTATTTCCAAGTCAAAACTTAGTTTTTTGAAACCCTACATATCCTACGGTACCTCGATTTGCTATTGTTATTGAGTTTCCTTCTTGGTTAAATTTATTGCAATATCCAGTTGCTGATGCTCCTCCGCTTATAACTGGATAAATTCCTTCGTTAAGCATTTCTTTTTTAGGTAAATATTCTCCTGTTATTACGCTTATATAATTACCTAAATTAGTTTGTAAACTATCTGAAATAGTGTCGAAAAAGACAAAATTAATAAGTTTAATAAGAGAATTTATTAAGCTGTCTTTAGCTAGCTGTCTTTCAACTTCTGATGTTTGGAATATATCTTTTGTAAATGTTAATAATTTATCTCTGTAATATTCATATTGTTTATCTCTGAGCTCAATTTCTGCAGGTAAACCGATATTTAAATCTTCGCAAATTTTTTCAAAATTATCTAATACATGAATAATTTTTTGTTGGATATTAATACTTGGAATAAGAATTTCAATATCTGAAATTGTTGAAGGATATATATTTGGCAATCCTCCATTTGATCTTAATGAATAAATGTACTCTTGTTTAGTTTTTAAGAAATGAAAAAGATATTTTTGTAAAATGATTTCTTCATTTGCTTTAATAGTAAAACAGTTTGAAGCATAAATTGGTGTATTTCAAAAAGCGATAAAACCCGCACCCCCTTGCCCAGAAGATGCTACAGTTATTGAATTTTTTTCTCTGTTGTAAATATCTGTATATTTAGTAATATTTTTTGCACTTGACACTACAGGATATTTATTACCTTCAGGAATAATAATTTTTCAAGTTCCTCTTTCAAATGAAGCAACGTCTTTTAATTTTCGTCTTTTAATGTCAGTTAAGTAATTAGTGCTTAAAAGTTTATTTCTATAGTATGAATATTGTTTTTTTCTTGCAGTTAGCTCTGCAGTTAGCTCTTGGGAATAATCAGTTAATAAATCAAGAATTCTAATAATTTTCTCTTGCTCTTTTAACTCAGGAACTAGAATTTCTATATCACAAATTGTAGATCAATAAACATGAGGAATTGTCCCTGAAGTTTTCAATGAATAAATATATTCTTGTTTATTTTTTAAAAAATAATACAAATATTTTTGTAAAATTATTTCTTCATTTGGGTGAATAGTAAAACAATCCCTTGCAAAAATTGGGGTTTTTCAAAATGCTATATATCCTGCCGAACCTGATGAAGAAACTGTTATTGAATTTTCTTTGCGATTAAATTCATCTGTATAACCTTGAATTTTAACTCCCCCCGAAACAACCGGATATTCATCTCCGATCTTTACAGTAGAATTTGTTACACCTTTTTGATATGTTGCGATTTCTTTTAATTTATAAACTTTAAAATTCATTGATTCTTTGTCAAATAATTTATCTATTTCCATCTTACTCAAACTCTTTATCTAATTCTTCAATGATTTTGTCTATTTGGCTTCTTAACTGATCTTGTTTAGTTGTAATCTCTTTGATTTGAGCATTTAATTCTTTAATATCAATTACTTCTTCCTGAGTTTTCTTTTGGATATATTGGGATACAGATAAATTGTAATTATTGTTTGCTATTTCTTCTTTAGACACAACTTTTGCAAGGTTTTCTACATCTTTACGATCAAAATATAATTTAGCAATTTGATCAATATTAGCTTGAGATAGTTTGTTTCCTTTTTTAGCTTTTTCAACAATATCACTTGCATCGATAAATAAAATATTGTTATCTTTTTTGTTTTTTCTCAGCACTAAAATAGTGGTTGCAATTGATGTTCCATAGAATAAATTGCTTGGCATTTGTATTAAAGCTTCAACAGCATTAACTGTATCAACTAAATATTTTCTAATTTTTTGTTCAGCTCCTCCGCGATAAAAAATTCCTGGAAAACAAACAATAGCAGCTACTCCATCTTCAGATAAATGATCAAGTGAATGCATTACAAAAGCTAAATCAGCTTTAGATTTAGGTGCTAAAACTCCAGCGTCCCTAAATCTTAAATCCTGAATTAAAGTTGGATCGTTTTCTCCTTCTCATTTAAGTGAGTATGGGGGATTAGAAACAATCACATCAAATGGTTTTTGATTTAAATGAAGTGGATTTAGTAAGGTATCACCGTTTTTAATATTAAACTTATCATATTCAACCCCATGTAAAAACATGTTCATTCTACATAAGTTAAAGGTGGTAATATTAACTTCTTGTCCGTAAAATCCACTGGTAATGTTGTCTTTTTCACCTAGTAATTTAATTGCTTTTAAAAGAAGTGAACCCGAACCACAAGTTGGATCGTAAACTTTATTTACTTTTGTACGATTATCAATAGCAATTTTAGCGAGTAGAGTTGAAACTTCAGGAGGTGTGAAGAATTCTCCACCTGATTTTCCTGCACTTGAAGCGTACATACTTAGTAAAAATTCGTATGCATCACCAAAAATATCTACAGCGCTTTGTGATGATTTTCCTAAATCAATATTCCCAATATTTTCTAAAAGTTTAATGATATTTTTGTTTTTATCAATAACTTCTTTTCCTAATTTTTGACTATTAAAGTCCAAATCGTTAAATAATCCTTCAAAGTCATCTTGACTTTCGTTCCCTGAAGCTGATTTTTCAATTGAAGTAAAAATACGTTGTAAGGTAGTATTTAAATCAGGATCTTGCGATGCTCTTTTGCGAACATTTATAAACAATTCAGAAGGCTTAATAAAATATCCAATTCCCTTAATGATTCCTTTTTTAGATTGTTCATTAACTAATGAATCGTCAAGTGTTTCGTAGTTAAAATCTTCATTTCCATTATCTTTTTCATCTTGATTAACATAATGAACTAAGTTTTCGGAAATGTAACGATAAAACAAAAAACCTAAAACATATGTTTTAAAATCTCAACCATCAACACTTCCTCGTAATTCTTCAGCAATTTTTCAAATTGCATTGTGTAGTTCGCTTCTTTCAATATCTCTTTTATTATCCATGATACCCTTTCTTTTGTGTTATTAATAAATTCCATTAAATTTCTTAACTAATTGATTTAATTGTTCAGATACTATTTGAGCTTTATCGTATTTGCTTTGTTCATTTTGAACAAAGTTAGAGCCTTTGATTAAGCTCATAAATTTATTTCCATAATCTTTTACTTCACCTTCTTTAAGACATGTTCGAATAAATGTTCTAGTTTCAACTTTATCTTTTAATGGTAATTGCTTAATAATTTGCTCAACAGCTAATTCAATTTCATCTTGGATGAAACTTTGTCATTCATCATCATAATTACTTGGTTTAACTTTATTTTTGAGTTTATTTCAAAGTTTTGAAATAAACTTACTTACCAGTGAAGTGTTATGTCTTCATTTGTATTGTGACTGAAGTAAATTGGTAAATTCTTGCTGAATTTTGTCAAATTCTTCTTGATTATATTCATTTGCTAATTCAATTTTCTCAACAATGATTCTAATAATTTCGTGTCATCCATAATCAGCATTGCGAATTAATTCAATTTCATATTCAATTTCATCGTATAGCATATTCAAAGGATTATGAACCTTTTCTCTCTTATGCTTATCGTATATTTTTAAAAAATGACTTTGATAATCTTGGCGATCTCTTCCGATAAAAACTTCATCATATTTATCAAATTTATCCCAGTATTCGTCAAAGGTTTTAACAATCACTTCTGTTCTTTGAAAATCATTAAAGGTTCTTATAAATTCTTGTTCTTCTTTAAGTGATAGTGTGTTTTGTTCAAGTGTTTCAAGCGGAAAATCTTGTTTTAGTTTTTGTACTAAAGGTTGATAACCTAAAACTTGTCTTCCTTTGATTTGGTACGGTCCTTTAAAATAAGTGTCAAAATTTCTTAACTTACAAATTTCCGAAGCATTCTTACTTCCAAATAATGCTAATGCTTTTTCAGTGTCTGATTCTAAGTTTCTAAAAGTTACTATATTACCATGTGTTTTGAGCGAATTATAAATTCGATTAGTTCTCGAAAATGATTGAATTAAACTATGATATGCTAAATTTTTATCAACTCATAAAGTGTTTAAAGTAACTGCATCAAAACCAGTTAAAAACATATTGCATACAATTAACATATCAATTTCGCGTTCTTTAACTTTTTGTGAGACATCTTTGTAATAGCTCTCAAAGTCTCTACTATTTAATTCTCAGTTTTTGTTAAACGTTTTGTTATAATCCTCAAACGCTTCTGCAAGTACACTTTTTTCGGATTTACGGAGTTTTTTCTCATTAAATTCTTGGGTGGTATCATAATCAAGAATGTTTTCGGATTTATAAGAGTTTTCAAAATTAGTGAATATAGTTGCAATTTTTAAATCCATACCTCTTTGAGCAATTTGTCTTTTAAACTCTCGATAATACAGACCAGCTAATGCAGTTGTTTGACACGCAAAAATTGAATTAAATCTACTAATTTTGGAATCATTGAGATTTCTTAAAGTTTTATAATCATAATTATCAAGGGTATAACTAACAATTTCTTTAATTCGATTTGGATGTGTAAAATTTGAGTCTTTCTTTTTAACGTTAGCTTCTAAATTAATTTTTTTAGGTACATCGTTATACTGAACACTGAATTTAAGCACGTTCCCATCTTTAATCGCATCAGCAATAGTGTAAGTGTGGAGTTTTTTTCCAAATTTTTGTGAAGTGGTTACTCATCCATTTGATGGATTTGCATTTTTTTCTAAAATAGGAGTTCCTGTAAAACCAAAGAAAATGTGGTCTTTAAAATATCTTTCAATTTTTTGGTGTGTTTCACCAAACTGTGATCGATGACATTCATCAAAAATAAACACTGTTGCTGAATCGATATTTTTATCCCATTTTTTCCATTTATTATTGCTAATATAACGATTTAGTTTTTGAATGGTAGTAACAATGATTTTATTATCTGATAATTGAGAATTTAATTTTTCTTCCAAAACCTTTGTATTAGCAGTTGTGCTTACTGAACCTTTTTGGAATTTTTCAAACTCTTTAACAGTTTGATAGTCTAAATCCCTCCGATCAACTACGAATAGCACCCGCTTAATATTGGGTTCTTTTGCAAGCACTTGTGCTACCTTAAATGAAGTGAGAGTTTTCCCTGAACCAGTTGAATGTCAAATATATCCGCCAGCATTAACAGTACCAATTAGATGTTTGTTGTTTAAAGCAATATTTGCTTGTTGCAAAATTTTTTCGCACGCTGTAATTTGATAAGGACGCATGACTAATAACCGTTTATCTTCGGTTAACACACAGTATTTAGTTAATATTGATAAAATGGTTCTTTTTCGAAAGAAATAGAACGCAAAATCTTCTAAATCCTGAATGAGTTCATTATTGCTATCAGCTCAAGTAATCGCAAATTCAAATGAATTGCTCGTTTTAATTTGACCTGATTCAAGTTTGGAATTTTTTTGTTTTTCCTTAACAGCTAAGTATCTGGTTGTATTTGAGTAATACTTAGTAAAGGTTCCGTTGCTAATTACAAATAACTGGACAAAATTAAACAATCCGTCTCCACTAGAGAAGGATTGGTCTTGGTATCTTTCAATTTGATTAAATGCTTCTTTAATATCAACACCGCGGCGTTTTAGTTCAACGTGAATAAGAGGAAGTCCATTAACAAGAATGGTAACATCATATCTGTTCTTGTTAACTGAATTTGTTTCGTATTGATTAATTACTTGTAATTGATTATTAAAAATATCGACATCGTCGATTATTTTAATGTTTTTGAATTTTCCTTCACTAGAATCTCGATTATATAAATTAACACTAAAGGTTCTAATCTTTTGAATCTTTTCGGTTTTGTCGTAAATAGTTTCGTTCTCGGTTGCTATTTTGGTTTTATAAAACTCATCCCATTCTTTGTCGTTAAAAGTAAATTTATTTAACCTGGAGATTTGCTCTCTGAGATTTGCTCTCAATTGTTGCTCATTTTTAATATCAACATATGTATAACCGATTGCTTGTAAATTTGCAATGAATTGGTCTTCAAGCTGTGCTTCGGATTGGTATGTTTTTTCTTTTGATTTTTTAGATTGAAAATTATCAACAACAACTCAAGTCTCATTTTCGGATGACACAATTTGCTTCATATCTATTAATTATGAATTCCTTCTTTATTCTAGTTTTTAAATTATATATTTTTTGCTATCAAAAAACCCTAAAAAATAATTGCTTTGTAATGATTTGAAAGAATTAATAAACAACAAACCTTAAATAAAGGTTTGTTGTGGCTAAAATATAGCTATTTAAACTGAAATATTTTAAATTATTAGTCTTATTGTTTTTTATATTAAATTTTTAGAAAATGTTAAAAGTAAATTTCGATAATATTGATATTGTTTATTTATAAGCTTAATTTCTGCAGGTAGACCTTGTGTTAAGTCATTAGTTAATTCTTCAAAGTCATCTAAAATATCAACTATTTTTTGTTGGGTTTGAATGTTTGGTAATGAAATAGGTAAATTTAAAATACTTTCTCTAGCTAACATTGGTGGAGCTGAAGCGAATGCTTGATTCTTAATAATATCTTCTTTATTTTTAAGGAAATAATATAAATACTTGTTCAGAATAATTGATTCATTTTTAGACTTTACAATATAACAATTTGGATTTGCTCAAAATTTGGTTTTTTGAAAAACAACACTTCCTGCTGCTCCAACCTGTGATATTGTAATTGTGTTTTCTTGTTCATTATATTGATCGGTAAAACCCATTGGTATAATTCCGCTGTTAAATACCGGATATTGTCCCTGAGGAATAAAAAGGTTTTTGCTAAGTTTTCTCCCATTGGTTAAATTGATGTAGTTTTCTAATTTAACTGGTTTTTGTATTTGTAAAGCTTCTGAAGTTGTGTCAAAAAAGACAAAATTAATAAGTTTAATAAGAGAATTTATTAAGCTGTCTTTAGCTAGCTGTCTTTAGCTAGCTGTCTTCCATTTTCTGATGTGTGTAATATATCTTGTGTAAATGTTAATAATTTATCTCTATAGTATTGATATTGTTTTTCTCTAAGTTCAATTTCTGCAGGTAGACCGATATTTAAATCTGCACAAATTTGTTCAAAATTATCTAATACTTCCACAATTTTTTGCTGAATTTTCAAACTTGGAATAAGAATTTCTATATCAGAAATATAAGAAGGATAAATATTGGGTATTCCACCTATTGATTTTAAAGAATAGATATATTCTTGTTTGTTTTTTAAGAAATGAAATAAGTATTTTTGATTAACTACCTCTTGATTGGCATGTATAGTAAAACAGTTTGAAGCATAAATTGGTGTATCTCAAAAAGCGACAAAACCAGCTCCTGACCCAGAAGAAGAAACAGTTATTGAATTTTTATCTCTGTTTGGAATATCTGTATATTTTTTAACTTGTGCACCACTTGAAACTACAGGGTATTTGGTTCCTTCTGGGATATCAATTTTTCATTGTCCTCTTTCAAATGAAGCAATGTCTTTTAATTTTCATCTTTTAATGTCAGTTAAGTAATTAGTGCTTAGAAGTTTGTTTCTATAGTATTTGTATTGTTTATTTCTTGCAGTTAGCTCTGCAGTTAGCTCTTGCGAAAAATCAGTGAATAAATCGAGAATTTTTACAATTTTTCTTTGTGTTTGAATATCAGGAATAAAAATAGATAAGTCTAAAATAATTGATCTTCTTATGGAAGGCATGCTACTTGAAATTGCTTGTTGTTTAATTATATCTTCGTTAGTTTTTAGAAAATAATATAAATATTTGTTCAAGAGGATTTGTTCATTATTTGACCTAGCAACAAAACAAAATGAGCTTGCTCAAAATTTTGTTTTTTGAAAATTAACATATCCTGCCGAACCAGCTCTAGCGATTGATACAGCGTTTTCAAATTCATTGTATTGATCTATATAACCAATAGGTAAAAGACCACCACTAATTATTGGATAGTCTGTATTTAACGATGTTTTGGATTTTTTAGGAGGTGTTCCTGTTTTTAGAGTAATATATTCACCCAATTTAACAGGATTTTTGTTTTGTAATTCATTCATAACTTACAATTTCCTTATATTTATTGAAATTATATTGTTTAACAATCAAAAATATTAATTAGTTAATAATAATTCCAAATTTATTTCATAATGTTATATTTTGATTATTAAACTACTTTCCAAATGTGCCTATGATTACAGAAATAATTATTCAACCAAAAATCATTAACACTAAAGAAATAAGGACAATTAATAATAAATACATAAATCATTGTCTCTTATAGATTGGAGGATTAGATCTTTTTCAAAAATTATCAAATATTCATGAAATAATTGCTATAAAAGCAGCTACTGCAAAAATAACAGTGATAAAGATTACCAATGGTCTTATATAATGGTCTATTAAATAAATAATACTACTTGAAATAGTAGGTGTATTATCGTTCATTTTTCTCCTTTAATTAATCCTTAAACTAAAGGTTTTGTTATATTTATACAATAGCTCTTAAATATTTTACTTTCTTAAAAATCTAAATTTAAGAAAGTATTATCAAAATAAATCTTCATTATTATCTTTTGTATTTTCTTTTTCTTCTTGAAAATCTTGAACTGATAGTATTTCTTTTACTCTAAAAATCACCAAAAATCAACATACGGGCATTAAAAAAATAATTATAAACGCAAATAGTCTAATAATAAATAAATGTTCATATACTTTTGATGAAACTTTATCTTGTTCATTTATAAAATAAATTGAGATTCTGCTTAAAGATAAAGTTATTAATGAATGAAAAATAAATAATATTAAAATTAAAAACCCTAATACAATGCTAAAACCAATAGCTCCGTTTTTGCTGAGCTGTTAATTAATAAATTTTGTTTAACCCCTCAAACAATAAATGCAATAGTAATAAATATAATAACAAAATAGATAAGAACAGACCATTGAGCTCGAAATCTAACTGTTTTTAATTGGAGTTTTAAAATGTTCATTTATTCCTTTTAAAAATATATATTAGTTTAATTATAAGTATTTAATTGTCATTAAAAAGTGTTTTAAAGTAGTATTCATATTTTTGATCAACCAATTCTTTTAGTGCACCAATTCCTTTTTTATGATCATTAATTAGGTTTTCAAAATTATCTAATATTTGAACAATGCGTTTTTGAATTTTAATATTAGGAATATTTATTTCCAATTTTAAGATATCGTCTTTTGATAAAGTAGCTGGTTTATTTAATTCTTTTTTAAGTTTGTTTTCTTCGTTTTTTAAAACGTAATATAAATATTTGGTTAAAAGTTTGTCTTGATTTGTACTTGATACTACATAACTAGCTTTACCTAATATAAATTTACTTTTTTGAAAACTTATCGAACCTTTTTTAGTTGAATTACTAATTACAATTACATCACCTGATTGGGGATTAATTTTGTCTTGGTCATAATTACAATATCCTATAACAATCGATCCATAAATTATAATAGGTAAATCTCCGTTTTTAGTTATTACGTCTTGACAAATTTGTTTTTTAGTAAATAATTCTATATACTTACTTAAGTTAATTTTTTTGTATAAATCCATATTATCTGAATGATTATTCAAAAAGACATAATTTATAAGTTGGGATATATTATCTTCTTCTTGTTGTTGTTCTTGATTTTTTGTAAGATTTAAAAGTTTATTGCGATAATATTTATATTTTTGATTTTGAAGTTCAATTTCTAAAGGTAAAATAATATTTAGTTTTTTAAAGTTTTCTTCAAAATTATCTAATACATTAACAATTTTTTCTTGTGTTCCCAAACTAGGTACAATAATTTTAGTGTTTGCGATTGTATTTAAATTAAATTCTTGATTTGTATAAGATAATTTTCAAGATTTTATTTTATCTTGTTTATTTTTAAGAAAATGAAATAAATACTTTGGTAAAATTATCTTTTCATTTGTTCTAATAGTGAAACAATCTAATACATAAATTGGCTTGTCTCAAAAAGTGATAACAATTGAATCAGATTGAGAATGAGTGATGATTATTGAATTTTTATCTCGATTAAATTGTTCTGTGTATCTCAAAGTATCGTCTGATCCAGAAAAAAGTCGATGAGTATTTCCTTCGGGAATGTTATTTCTTCAACTACCTCTTTCAAAATCTGCTATATCTCTTATTTTATATTCGTTAAAATCAGATAAATACTTATCATTTAATACTTTATTTAAATAATATGCATACTGTCTTTTTCTTATTGTTAAAACCTCTTTAAGTTCTTTTTTGTACGTTTCTAAAAAATCAAGAACTTTGACTATTTTTCTTTGTTTTTTAATGTTTGGTAATTGAATTTGTAAATTTTCGATTATAGAATTTTTTATTGAATGATTTCCGTTTTCAGTTTCTGATTTTTCGATTAAATAAGATTCTTTATTTTTTAAAAAATAATATAAATATTTATTTAAAAGCTTATTTTCATCAGAACTTTTAACAACTAAACAACCGTTTATGTGAAAAAAATCCTCATCTTGAAAAAATAAGTGTCCTGCACTACCTGAATTGATAATTGTTGTTACATTACCTTCTTGATTGGGTTTTTTATTAGTAAAATATATTTGTTCTTTATGGTTTGTTGCAATAGGATAATAACCGACTTTTAACCTTTTTTCTTTTTTAATAAAATCAGAAGACGAATTGATTATTTTTATATATTCTTTTAATCTAATTAATTTATTATTATTTTCCATTATTTTACTCCTAATATAGATTAAGTTTATTCAATTTTCTCTTCTAATTCGTTGATTATTTGATTAATTTCTTTTTTAAGAAAATCTTGGTGATCTTCGATTTGTTTAATTTGAAGATTTATTTTTTTAATATCTATTTCCTGTCATGTTTGTTTTTTAACAAGATTTATGTATGTATCAACTAAAAGATCATAATCATTATTTTCTATTTCTTGTTTAGACACAATTCTTGATATCTTTGGAAGCTCTTTTCTTTCAAAATACAATTCTAAAATTTGTTCAATATTTTCAAGCAATAATTTATCATTTGTTGTTTCAAATAATTTTGCAGTATCAATAAATAAAATTTCACTATCTTTTTTGTTGTTTTTTAATACTAATATGTATAATTCTTTTCCGTCTTCCAAAAATGTTTTATCGTGTGTTTTAATAATGGATTGAACATAATTATTATTTATTAGTTTTTGAGCATTTAATTTAGAGAGAGTGTCCGAATGTAAAGCAATAACTCCGATTCCATCAGAAGATAATTTATTTAATGAATCAAATATAATATTACAATTCATTTTAATTTTAGAAGTTGAATTCACTCCCGAATCAATTTGTTTAATAGCTGATAAATTAGAAATAATTAAATCACTAGATTTATTTTCTTCGTGCATTGAATTAGTATTTTCGTTCTTTTGAATTTTAAATTTCTCATACGAAATACCATGTAAAAACATATTCATTCTAACCAAATTGAATGTGTTTAAATCATTTTCAATTCCATAAAGTCCATCATTAATATTGTCTGATCCTAAAAATTCATAGGATTTTAACAAAAATAAACCTATTCCACAATTCGGATCATAAATTCGCTCTACTTTTTCTCTTTTATCAATTGCAATTTTGACTAATAAACTTTCTAATGCTAAATTTTGTGAGAATTGGGTATTTTTATTATTTTCATTTGAATAAAAATTATTAATTAGAAAATAAAAAAAATCGGTAAAAATATCTTCTAATTTTTCTTTTGATTTATCAAAAGTAATATCATTTATTATTCGAAATAAATTTTTAAAATTCTTGTTAACATCTTCTGTTTTTGAACCTAATATTAAATTATCACTAAATTGAATATTGCTTAATAAATGCTTAAAATGTTCTTCACTTGGATTATTTTTTGCTGATAATTCAATGTTATTAAAAATTGTTTGAATTTGATCTGCAATATCTTTATCCATAAAACGCTTAGACATATTCGAAAATAATTCAGATGGTTTTATAAAATAACCGATTGCATTAATAATATTTTCCTTCATGTAATCACTAATTTCTGAATCTTTCATATCTTCATAATTACTAATATTTTTATTTAAGTTGGTGTTATTATTATTTATTTCATCGACTGTATTTTTTATATTCTCTGAAATGAATCTATAAAACAAGAAAACAAAAATATAATTTTTAAAGTTTGTTGTATCTTTTCCGAAAGAGTCTTGAATATCGCTTCAAATAATTTTATATAATCTTTTTCTTTCTTCAGTCATATTTGTCCTTTTCTATTTATAAAAATTGTATTTATTTTTTAGTTCAATTATTCTTTGAACGATTAATTCTCTAGTTTTGGTTCTTTCATCTCAAATATTTGTTTTAATTAATTTATTTATGTCTTTTCCATACCCTTTAAAATTAGAATTATCTATGCAACGATAAAGATATTTTCTGTTGTATTCATTGTCAATAAGAGAATAATCAGAAATAAGTTTTTCTATATCGAACAATTTTTGTTTACTTAAAAAATCTCCAAAACCTTTTTGGAGTTCGTCTCAATGCAAATTATCTTCTAATTGCTCAGCTCGTTCGTATATAAATTTAATTGTCATGTCTTTCATATCTTTATTTTCTCTAAATATGATTTGAGATTCTAGTTCTCTTTCTTTCTTATTAGCAAATTCTTTAACAACTGATTTATTTCAATATTCAATTACTTTTAATTCTTTATCTATTAATTCAAGGATTTCTCTATGTCCATATTCATTATTACTAATTGTCTCTATTTCAAATTCAAAATTTATTAAATTATTTTGTAATTCCTTGTTTTCACGATGTTTTTCAAATTTTTCATAAATTGTTAAATAATAACTTTTATAATCTTGTTTTAATTGAGAATTTATAAATTCATCTTCTTTAATTAATTCATTGAACTCATCAAAAGAACGAAGAATGTTTTCGGTTTTTACTAATTTATTAAAAAGTGTTACAAACTCTTTTTCTTGATAATCAGTTAAATTATTATTTTCTAGTTTTTTAATTGGAAATTTAGCTTTAATTTCTTCTACAAGTAACTTATATCCAGAAATTTTTTGTCCGTTAATATCTGTGTAATATTTTGAATAATAACTATCAAAATCATCGATTATAAACACTTCTTCAATATTTTCGTTTCCATATAATTTTAGTGCTTGCTCCGTTTGCTTTTGAAGATCTCGAAAAGTTATAATATTTCCATGAGTTTTGTCATCTCTATAAGTTCTGTTAGTACGAGAAAATGCTTGAATTAAATTGTGTTCTTCTAGATTTTTATCAACTCATAATGTGTTTAAAGATTTTGCATCAAACCCTGTTAAAAACATACTACATACTATTAGCATGTCAAGTTCTTTCTTTTTAATTCTGTCAGAAACATCTTTATAATATTTATTAAAACTATCATGATCTAATGAATAATTTACAGAAAAAATAGCATTATAATCATTTATTGCTTCTTCAAGAATTTGTCTTTGATTAAAATTTAATGTATCTATATCAAAATTATCACTTAAATTAAAATCATCAATGCTCTGTGCTTGAAAATTGTTTTCTTCTAATTTTGTTTCTTTTGAATAAATAGTTGCAATCTTTAAATTAAGATTTTTTTCTTGAATTTGTTTTTTAAATTCTTTATAATATATTCCTGCTAATTCAGTAGATGAAGTTGCAAAAATCGAATTGTACCTTATCTTATTTGGGTTATTTAAATTTCTTAAAGTTTTATTATTGTAATTTTCAAGAACATAATTAACAATTTTTTTAATCCTTTTTGGATGTTTATAATTGTTTTTCTTAAGTTCAGGATTAAATTTTTCATTCATTTTTTTGATTACTTTGTTATATTGAACAAAAAATTTTAATATATTTCCATCTTTTATAGCGTTAGTAATTGTATATTTATGTAAACGTTCACCAAAAAGACTTGAAGTTGTTTGGTTCTGCTTAGTTGAATTTGTATTATCTCTAAATATCGGAGTTCCAGTAAAACCAAAGAAAATATGATCTTTAAAATATTTTTTTATATTAATATGGGTATCACCAAACTGAGATCGATGACACTCATCAAAAATTAACACAGTTGCTAAGTTATCATTAAAATATGAATGATTTTTATTGCTTTTTACATAATTATTTAATTTTTGAATTGTAGTTACAATTGTCTTTTTATTAGGATCATTTAGATTTTCTTTAAGGTGATCTGTATTTTCAGACCTAAATACTGAACCTTCATCAAAACCGTTAAATTCTTCAATAGTTTGATTATCTAAATCTTTTCTATCAACAACAAATAAAACTTTTCTAATTTTAGGATTCTGTGAAATTAATTGTGATACTTTAAAAGATGTTAACGTTTTTCCTGAACCTGTAGCGTGTCAAATATATCCACCGGCTTTCTTCGTTCCAATGTCTTCACTATTTTTTAAAGATTTTTTAATTTTGTGGATTATTTTTTCGCACGCAGTAATTTGATATGGTCGCATTACTATTAATTTATTTTCTGCATTTAAAACACAAAATTCATTTAAAATCGATAAAATAGTTTTTTGTTTGAAAAAACATTCTGTAAAATCTATTAAATCATTAATTGGCTTGTTTTGTTGATCTGATCAAGTTATTGTATCTTTAAAAAGATTCCCAAATTTAAATTTAGAATTTGGATTGCTGTTTTTGTTATTATTTAAATATCTTGTTGTGTTTGAATAATATTTAGTAAAAGTTCCATTACTAATCACAAATAATTGAAGATACTTAAATAAACCATGACCACTCTGAAATGATTGATCATTATATCTGTCAATTTGATTAAACGCTTCTCTAATTGAAACTCCACGTCTCTTCAATTCGATTTGTATAAGCGGAAGCCCATTAACCAAAATTGTTACATCATATCTATTTTTCTTTTGTGAATTAGTTTCGAATTGATTAATAACTTGTAGTTTATTTCTTTCGATTTTAGAACGGTCGATTAATATAATTGATTTTTTATCTTTGTTATTTGAATTGATTATTAGTTTTTCAGCTTTTTGAATTTGTTTAGTTTTATCGATATAACTATGATTTTTATTACTGATATATTTTTCATAAAAATCTTCTCACTCTGCTGAATCTTTAAAAGTATAATCGTTAAGTCTCTGGATTTGAATTCTTAAATTATCTTTTAGTCCTTGTTCGTTTTTAACATCTTTTAAATATTCATATTTTAATTGAAGCAATTTTTTTATAAATTCGTTTTCTAAAGATTGTTCTGATTGAATACCTTCATTTTTTCTCCTTGAAGGTTTATAATCAACAGGAACAACTCAATCTATATCTTGATAATCTAAATAATCCTTCATTTTTCAGGTTAATAATTCCTTATTTTAACGTTATATTCTTTAATTTTACTTTTAATTTCGAAAAAAGTATAAAAAACGTTTTGGAAACGCTTTTTTATGGTCATTTTACAAAATTTATAAATAAATTTTATATTTTTCGATACTTCTAAGGTTAATCTCTAACAGTGAAAAGTCATTCAACTCAATTCCTCACAATAATCCGTAAAAATTAACAATACATTTATATTTATAAAATTCTTCTTTTGAAGTATTTTTATCATAACATTTGAGTAAATGCATTTCTTTATCATCATTTAAATCTAAATTAGTGCTTAAATAAGCAAGATCAAAATATTTACTATTGATAGAAACATTCACTAAATCAATAAATTTGAATTTTCCATCATTAATACTCAATACAATATTACCTTGGTGTAAATCATTATGAGATAAGACTAAATCTTTAGGATTATCTAAAATCTCAAAAATTCTTTTAATTGTTTCAGATTCAATTTGTTTAACTCATTCATTATCTTTAAATTTTTGATAAAGATTAAAGATAAATTGATTAATTGTGTATGAATATTGATTTGGTAATTGATGAAACTTCTTAATTTTTGTAGCTAAACGTCTTAGATTTCCTTTACAATAATGAAATTTTTCTTCATGAATTCATTTTCTTAAAATGATTTGTTCATCCTCATAAGCAATAAAAGGAATAAAGTCATGATTTCCTAAATCTTTAATTAATAATTTTTGCTCATTATTCTTAAACTGAACTACTCGATCATTTAATAGATATGAGCTTTTTGATGATGATTCAATTGGTTTAATTTTGGTAACTTCTTGTTTAATTTTTTCAACATAATCTCTTTTATAAGTATATTGATTAAAGATATTGCTAATAAACAACAAATCATTAAATTCTTCTTTAGAAATTACAAGATATTCAAGTATTAGTTTTAAATCAAATCCCTCTTTATACAAAGTTACTGCATCATAACCAAAAAAGTTCAATCGAATTCACTCTAAATCAATGAATTTAACTTGTTTTTGCTCGTTAATTAAAATGTTTTTTAACACTAAATCACCGTGATGCAATACTTTTGGTCAATCTTTAAATTTAGCAATTATTTTGTTATATTCTGGTGAATTGATTTCATTCTCAAATCAATCAAACTCTTGTGCCTGGATTTTGATGCTTGAAAACTTTTTTAATTGTTTTAATACAGCAATTTGAATTTCTTTTGTTAATTTAATTTTTTCTAAAGTTTGACCCTCAAATCACTCACGAATTAATAAATTATCATCATAATATAAGGTTTTTAAATCTTGTAAATAATATAATGCTTCAGATTTTTTTGGTTCTTTTAAAAAATCTTTTTTAATGCGAACTTGATATTTTAAATTATTTATTATTGCAGAATATGTGTAATTATGGAAACCTTCATATTCATAAATAAGTAAATTAATTTCATTAATTTGCTTATCTTTTAAAACTTTATTAACTAATTCTAAGTGTTCTTGAACTAAATTATTCTTCATAAACTCTTTCAGCGATTAATTTTAAATGGTTAGGACAAGTAAAAATTGTTTGCTCTTCATTAAAATGAATATATAAAACACCAGGATATGTTCGATAATATTGTTTCTTTCCGATAAAATGCATTTCTAACATTGGTAAATGAAAAATGTCTTTTTTGTTTTGATTTAATTGTGTTTCAAAAACAACCGGATAAATGCTAGTTTCAAATTTAATTAATGGGTTTAATTTAAGTAATCTTTTTTCCTCTTGACTAAAAAAGTCACTAATTTTCTCGTGTTCTTTTTTAAGATCGTATTTTTCTCCAAAAATTTCGTTTAATTCGTTGTTTTGTGCTTGAAAAGTTTGAAGAAAAACATTTAAATCTAATAAATCTTTTTGTGTCTTAACAATTTTGTCTAAAAATCATTCTATTGGTTTTAATTCAGGGATTAATCCAAAAATAAACTCAAAATACTCATTGCATTTTTGACAATAAACTTTTACTCTATCTGCCATATTAAAATTATATTCATAAGCTTAATATTTCAAGCAACATTGTTTATTTTATTTATAATTTTTCATATGTTAGATTATGAAAAAGAGTTTTTATCCAACAAGAAGGTAATTGCCGGTTGTGATGAAGCTGGTAGAGGTTCATGAGCTGGTCCATTGGTTGCTGCGTGTGTAATTATGCCTTTAAACTCTAAATTAAAAGATATTAATGATTCTAAAAAGCTAACTCATATTAGAAGAGAAAAATTATATCAGCAAATATTTAATCAAGCTCTTGAAGTACAAATTTCAGTAAGAAAAGTGCAAGATATCAATCTTTCTAATCCAAAAGAAGAATCTAAAATAGCAATGAGTAATTGTATAAAACAAATGTCAATTACTCCTGAAGTTGTTATTACGGATTACGAAAAAATCTACACTGACATTGATCAAATTAATCTAATTAAAGGTGATCAACTTTCTTATAATGTAGCATCGGCTAGCATTATTGCTAAGGTATATCGTGATAATTTAATGATAAAACTTGACAAGCAATATCCAGGTTATGGATTTGCTTGTCATAAAGGATATGGAACTAAGCAACACCATCAAGCTATTATCGAAAAAGGAATTACTCCTATACACCGAATTAAATATAAACCGATTAAAAATTTAATTGGTTAAACAGATTTAATTTTAATTTTTTATCCACTATTTAAGCAGTATTAGTTAAAAAAAGCATATTTTTTTAATATGGTAAAATTATTATTATGATAAAAGTTGAAAATGTTACTTTTAAGTACCGAGCAACCGACATTGTCCCAGCATTGTCAAATGTTTCTTTTGAAATCAAAAAAGGTGAATATGTTGCTATTTTAGGACATAACGGTTCGGGTAAAAGTACTCTTTCTAGAATTCTTTCAGCTCTTATTAAACCAACAAGTGGTCAATTATCTATTGATGGTATTATTTATTCGCGTGAAACTTTAATCGATGTTAGAAAAAAGATTGGAATTGTTTTCCAAAATCCGGAAAACCAATTTATTGGTTCTTCAGTGGAAGATGACATTGCTTTTGGACTTGAAAATAAACGAATGTCTCGTCCAGATATGGTTGAAACTGTACGAAAGTATGCAGAAAAAGTGGATATGTTGGATTATTTAGAGCGTGAACCAGAAAATCTTTCTGGGGGTCAAAAACAACGGGTAGCGATTGCTTCTGTCCTTGCTCTAGATCCTGAAGTAATTATTTTTGACGAAATTACTTCAATGCTTGATCCTAAAGGTAAGCAAAAAGTAATCGAAATTATTCAAGGAATTAGATCTAAAAAAGATAAAACTCTAATTTCAATTACCCACGATATGGATGAAGCTATTTTAGCTGATAAGTGTTTGGTTTTTTCAGGTGGTAAGTTAATTGCTTCTGGAAAACCAATTGATATTTTAAATAACAAAGAAATTATTCAAATTGCTAAAATTGATTCTCCTTTTGTTTATAAACTTAGTTCATTAATCAAAGGAATTGAACCTACATATAACGAAGAGGAGTTATTAAACAAAATATGCAAATAAAATTAAGTGATGTACAACATATTTTTTCAAAAAATACTCCTTGAGAATTTAAGGCTTTAAGCAGTGTTTCAATTACTATTAACCAAGGTGAATATATTGGAGTTATCGGACAAACCGGTAGCGGAAAAACCACTTTTATTCAACATTTAAATGCTTTATTAAATCCAACCGAAGGTGAAGTTTCTTGGATTTTTAAACAAAACCCTAGTGATGAAAAAACGATATTGCTTAAGCTTCCTAATTACAAAAAGCGTTGATTTAATTTTTTATATCCTAAAAGTAAAAAATTAAAAAAATCATTTAAATTTAAAGCTTCTAAAATGATTCGAAACAAAATTGGGGTTGTGTTTCAGTTTGCTGAATATCAATTATTTAAGCAAACTGTTTTAGAAGATATTATTTTTGCTCCTGTTGCTTTTGGTATGAATAAGGAATTAGCTAAAGAAAAAGCTAAAACTTATATTAAACTAGTTGGTTTAAGTGAAGAATATCTCAAAAGAAGTCCTTTTGATTTATCAGGTGGTCAAAAACGTCGGGTAGCTCTTGCTGGTATTTTAGCTCTTGAACCAGAATTTTTGGTTGTCGATGAACCAACTGCTGGACTCGATCCAGTTGGGGTGGTTGAAATTTTAGATATTCTTACTCGACTTAATGAGCAAGGAACCACTATTGTTAACGTGACTCACGATTTAGATCATGTTCTTGAGCGTGCAAAAAGAGCAGTTGTTTTTAAAGACGGATTAATTTGTAAGGACGGAAATCCGTACGAGATTTTAAATGATATTGACTTTTTAAAAATTAATAATCTTCAACCACCTCGATTGCTTGAATTTGTACACAAACTCAGAGACCGTGGTTTAAATGTACCTCCTGTAAAATCAGTGGAAGAATTAGCAAATTGACTTAATTCTCAAGGAGGTCAATAATGAAAAGTGTTTTTGGAAGATATATTCCTCGAAAGGGTTTCTTTTATAATATTGACCCTCGTTTAAAAATTATTATTGTAGTTTTTTATGTAGTTTTTGCTTTTATGGCTAAGAACTACATTGATAGTTTGATTTTGCTTATTCCTCTTTTAACTGTATATTTAATTATTGTTAAAAGAATTAAATCAATCATTAAAATGGCTAAATTCCCAATTATTATGGCCATAATAATTTTCTTAATTAATTTATTAACGATTAAATATGTTGATGTCGCTAAAACTTTTGCTTCTAAAGAATTATTAGAACAATACAAAGATAATCCACTCCAAGCATTTGCTTTAACTGCTAATAAACCGTTTCCTTGGTATTTAACTTACCCAGAATTTCCTGTAAATAAGGATTATGAACAAAACTTAGTTGTTAGTATGCTTGCGCTAAATCGCAGTATTGCACTATTTATCAGGGTCTTTACTATGATTCTAGCAACTACATTATTAACTAACACTACTAGACCTATTTTACTCACTAAAGCAATTGAAGATTTAATGTTTCCGCTTAAGCTTTTATTTATTCCAACCCAAATTATTGCTATGATTATTTCAATTGCTTTGAGATTTATCCCAACCCTTTTAGATGAATCGCAGCGTATTATGAAAGCACAAAGTTCAAGAGGGATTGATTTTAAAAATGGTAAGTTGAAAGATAAAGCGGTTGCTTTTTCAACCTTAATTATTCCTTTATTTGTTTCAAGTTTTGCAAAAGCTGACGATTTAAGCGATGCAATGCAAACCCGTGGATATGAACCATATTCTAAAAGGACTAAATATCGTCACTTAAAACTTTCATGACGAGATTTGGTGGTGGTGTTGTGTATTGTTGGGATTGGATTAATTATTGGATTTAATACTTATCACGGAAATAATTATTTACCAGTATTTTGAAATATTCAATTAGGAATTTATTAAAAAACTAGCAGAGCTAGTTTTTTCTTGCTTCTAAATAATTAATATTCTTTCCTTTGCTTAATCATTTGATTTCATATCCTGTTGGATGATTGTCTTTAACAAATTCACTATTATGCAAATCATGTGTGCAAGCAATAATCTCTCAATTATTTTCTTTAAATGATTTAATTGAATATTCAAATAATTTATCATTATCAGTTTTAAACCTAATTTTCCCATTTTTTGTGAGAATTTGTTCATATAAACTTAAAAAACTTTTATATGTTAACCTTCTTTTTTCATGTGCATTTTTAGGTCATGGATCTGAAAATGTTAACCATAATTCGTTAATTTTACCTGTAAATAATTCAGGAATTTTTGCTGCATCCTGAGTAATAATAAATAAATTATTTAACTTAAGCTCATTAATCTTTTTTAAGATTTTATGAGCTACGGTTGGATATTTTTCAAGAGCAAAAAAGGTTTTATTTGGGTTTTTTAAAGCCATTTGACTAATCATTTCACCTTTTCCTGCTCCTATTTCTAAAACACTTTCATTATTTAATTTAATCGGAAATGTTTTTAAATAATACTCGGATTTTTCAAGTTCGCTAGCAGCATTTTTATTATGTCTTAACCTCATATGTATTACTAATTATAAAGAAACTATTGATTTTTATAAGCGTAATAAAAGAGCAAAATCTGTTTTTGCTCTTTTGTCGTGCTTAATTATTATTTTTTGTATTTAATTCCTAGTGCGTTAAGCATTGCAACTAAGAAGAAGTTGAATGGTTTATTAAAGTGTGGTAAGAAGTAAACATCGGTTAAAGCAATTTCAGGAAGTGTAAGTCCTTTTTGAATTGCTAAAGCAAACATAAAGATTACTTCTGTGTGGTAGAATTGTCCTCATGAACCAATTTGCACACCTAATAGTTTGTAATTTGTTTTATCATAAGTAAGTTTAATTGCAACTTTGTCGTGCTCTTTCATAAATTCAGGACGATCATTGTCAATGAAGTATTCTTCAGCTACGTTTGTAAGACCAAATCTTTCAGCTGAAGCTTTAGTCATACCAGTTGATGAGTAGTGACAATCAAACACGTTAATTGCGTTAGTTCCAACAACGCCTGGGAAAGGTACATTTAATCCAGCAATGTGCATTGCAGCAATAAGTCCGGTTTTAACAGCATTAGTTGCAAGAGCAATGTGGCAGTGTTTTCCAGTTACTTTGTTCATCATTGATGCTGAATCACCAATTACATAAATATCTTTATCTGAAACTGAACGTTGGAATTCATCAACAAGAATTGCACCGTTTGGTAATTTTTCAACATCACTTAGAGCTTCGGTTCTTGGTTTAAATCCAATTGATAAAATTACTAAATCAGCTTTATATTCACCTTTGTTAGTTACAACTGACGAAACATATTCTCCGTCTTTTGATTTAAATTCAACTACCGATTCACCAAGTTGTAATTTAACACCTGAATCTCTCATACGTTTTTCCATTACATCAGTAAATTCAGGATCAAAGTAGTTAGGAATTACTCTTTCTTGTAAGTCAATTAAAGTAACATTTTTACCTTTTAAGTGAAACGCTTCAACTAACTCAACTCCAATATATCCAGCTCCAACAATAACAACATCTTTAACTTTTTTATCATCAGCAGCGTCATGGATTTTTTGTGCGTGTTGGAATAGTTTTGAAAGCATGATGTTTTTTAATTCTTTACCTTTGAATGGAGGTTCGATTGGCCAAGTTCCACCAGCAAAAACTAACTTGTCGTATGTATCAGTAAATTCTTTACCTGTTGCTACATCCTTAACTAAAACTTCTTTTTTTACTCTATCAATTTTTAGTACTTCGTGTTCTGTTTTTAAATCCACATTGTATTCTTCTCTAAGAATTTTTGGAGATGAATAGAATAATCCTTCTGGAGATTCAAACTCTCCACCAACTCATAAAGCAATTCCACACCCTAAGAATGATGTATTAGTATTACGGTCATAAACCACAACATTGTCTTGGGGTTTAATTGTTTGTAAAGTTCTTAGAAACGATGTTCCTGCATGATTAGCCCCAACAACTAAAATTTTCATAATTTATTCCTTTCGAATATTCGATTTTTAAATATTTATTAGTTCTTATAATTATACAATATAATAAGTATTCAATATTAAATAGAATAATTATTGCCGTAAATTTGTGGAAAAAAGGATTTTATATGGAAAAAATCAACCTAGGTTACACTAACGAATCATTTAAAGATGGTAACATCTTTACTCAAAAAAAGAAACTCAACCAATTTAATCACAAGATTGATTATCAAATTTTAAGTTCACTTAATTTTGTTCCTCAGTTAATTGAAAATTCATCTCAATGGTTAAAATTTGAATTTATTAATCATGTTGATTATGAACTGAGTGATAATGTCTTAATTCAAATTGCTGATTATCTAAAAGAGCTTCATAATTCAAAATTAAAATTCCCTAAAACTAACCATGCGGCACGAATTAAACAATATCGTAAGGTTTTAAAGGATAAAAATATTCAAATTGATGTTTTAAATAAGCATTACAAACGAATTAATTTGATTTTATCAAAAATGCAAAATAACCGTCCTTTGCATAATGATTTATTTAAAACTAATATTCTCATGGATAAGAATCGAAAACTTTGGATTGTGGATTGAGAATATGCTTCTATGGGTGATAAGCATTTTGATTTAGCTTATTTTATTACCAGCAATAATTTAGACAAAAACCAAGAAAAAATCTTTTTAGATCGTTATGAATCTTATTGAGAAGAATATTTATATCAACACAAAATTTTGATTTATTATCTAATTATTTTATGGTTAAACGCTCAAGATGTAATGCCATTTGACGATAAACCTTTTTACCAGCTAGTTGAACAAAGTGTCCAAGAATATGAAAACAAAAAGAAAAACAAAGAATTTGCAACATAGTTTTTAATATAATTAAAATACTATTATGACTTTAAATACCAAAACAAATAATTCAATTTTCTATCAAAGGGTTTTACCCTCTTTTGTTTTGCTTATTATTTTAGTTTTAATTTTTGTTTTCTTTAGATTATCTTTTTACACTTTTACTAGCTTTAATTGAACAAATTCTGCAGATATAGGAAAAATAATCTTGCGATTATTTTCTTTATTTTTATATGCTTTAATTGGATTTAGACTTTTTTACGAATTAGCTTATGCATTTACAAAAAGCAAATTAAATGCACTAATCCTAGGAATTATTCAATTAACCAATATTTTTTTAGGAACTAGCTTTTTATTTAGTAACTTTCAAAGAAATGTTCGATTTTTATTTGGTTTTGTTTATTCAGAATGAATTTTTTATCTCTCACTTTTTGTTAATTCTTTGATTTTTGTGCTTGTTCGCATGATCACCGTTAAGGAAATTAATTACATTAACCTATTAGTTAGAGCAATAGTTTATTTATTATTTAGTTTTTTAATTGCTACTTTTCTAAAGATTTTTGTTTTTTTAATGTCAGCTCATTCAGGATTGTCGTATATTATTGTTCTGATAGCAGGGGCTAGTGTCAGTGATATGGGTGGTTTTTTTGTTGGACGTAAATATGGAAATAAATTTTTTAAAAAGAAATTAGCTCCTACTATTAGTCCTAAAAAAACTTGAGAGGGTCTTTTAGGTGGTTGATTTTTATCATTTCTTGTAGTGATAACACTTATAATTCTTTTAAACTTTAGTGACCAACATTCACAAATCAGTTGACAGAATTATTACACTATTTTGTTTACAATCCCTGAAAATAGTGTAAATTCTTTTTTCTTCGCAAAAACATCTTTGGTGTTATTTACTGTATTTTTACCTATTATCGCTGTTCTTGGTGATTTGTTATTTTCAATGATTAAACGTTGAAATGAAATTAAAGATTTTTCAAATATACTAAAAGGTCATGGTGGTTTTTTAGACAGGTTAGACAGTATAATTTTTGTCTTTTTACTATTTTCATTAATAACTATTCTTTTTTAAACAATTCGACAATAAGGAGTAAAAATGAAAAACAAAGCATTTTATAGCGATATTTCTTTTAATAATTTTGCTAAAAATTTAGATTTAGGAGAATTGGATTCCATTCAAGATGCATATTTTCTAGATAATGAATTTAAATTTAGCAACGATAAAAAGGAAGTTGATTTCCAAATTTGTTTTAAAGATATTCCTTTGCTTAAAGATTTTGTCTTACTCCAACACAAAATTTATCATTTTCAGGGTCTAAAACTTAACGCTAAATATTGTGTTGATAATTATTTCCCTGAAGATCCTAAAATCAAAGAATATGCACTTCATTTTCTTTCCCAAGAACCTAAATTTGTTGACATTTCTAAAAATAATAAAAATTCTCCTTTTTTGCAATTAAACACGGAAAAGCGTAAATGAATTTTGAATCAAACTGAACCTGGAAAAGAACAACTTTTAAACCAAATTATTCTCTACTTAAAAAACCAATTCGCACAATTAAACTTAACAAAAGTTGATTTTGAAATTAATTTAACAGAAATTAAAATTAAAAATCAAGTAGCTTCTGAAAGCTTTATCCTTGAACAAGAACAAAAATTATTACAAATAAGTGATCAAGGGAATTCTAGTTTTAATAAAGGTATTTATAATGTCAAAAGAAATAAATATAATTCTAATAAAGATAATTATCAACCAATGAATATTAAAGATCTTCATACCATCTTAGATGTTCCTCAAAAATTTAATGTTGCAATTAAAGGTCAAGTATATAAAACTGATTTTCTAGATCGTAAAAACTTCTTTATTTATAAATATTGAATTTCAGATATGAAAGATGCTATTGAAGTGTCTTATTTTCAAAAAGAAAAATTATCTCCTGATGAAATTTTTCTAACTAATGATTGAGTTGAGGTTTACGGTGAATTAAGTAAAAGTTTTGACAAATCTCAAAACATTGTTAAAGCTAATAAAATTGTTAAAACTCAATCTCCTTTAACTGAACCTGTTGATAATGAACAAATTAAAAGAATTGAGTTAAATACCAAAACCAAAATGAACACAATGGATGGAATAATGAGTCCGACCCAAGTTGTTGAATTTGCACAAAAATTAGGTCATAAAGCAGTTGGGGTTTGCGATTTGAATGGTGTTCAAGCTTTTCCAGAATTTTTTCAAGCAGCTAAAAAAGCTAAAATTAAACCAATTTATGGTGCTTCGTTTAATGTTATTAATAAAAATAACAAAGTCTTTTTAAATCAATTTGATAATTTTGATTTAGATGATATTGAATACGTTGTCTTTGACCTTGAAACAACAAATCTATCTGCTACTTTTGGCGAAATTATTGAATTTGGTGGAGTAATTGTTAAAAATAAAATGGTTATTAATGATTTTCAATTCTTTTTAAAGCCAAGTGCACCCATTTCTGCATTTACTACTAATTTAACATCAATTACAAACCAAATGTTAGATAAAGATGGTTTATCACAAATTGAGGGTTTAAATAAAATTTATGATATTTTAAACAACCGTTATGCTATTGCTCATAACTGTAATTTTGATATGGGATTTATTTATCAAAAATTTGCTGAATATAACATCCCAACACCAAATACTACCTTTATGGATGCTTTAGCAGTGTCGCGTTTGCTTTTTCCTTGAAAAAGAAGACACACTTTAGGTGCATTTTGTTCATACTTATCAATTGAATATAAAGAGGACGAAGCTCACCGTGCTGATTATGATGCTCGTGTTTTAGCTAATGCTTGAATCCTTGCGATAGAACAATTAAAAAAATCGCAAGTATTTACTACTAACGATTTATATTCATTTGTTTCTGAAGGTTATTATTCAAACGTTCGCGCCGATGAAATCAGTGTTTTAGTTTTAAATCAACAAGGTTTAAAAGAACTTTTTCAATTAGTAACTTTAGCTCTAACTAAGCGTTTTTTTGGACGTGCTAAACTATTTTTTGAGGATTTAGTTAAATCCAAAAACTTATTGTTTGGTTCAGGTGGTATTCGTAGTGGTTTAATTGATGCTTATTTATTCGGAAGTGAAAAACAACAAAAACAATTACTAGAAATATTTGATTACATTGAGGTTCCTCATCCTAGTGCTTTTTTAAATAATGTAGGGGAAAATGATTTAACTTTAACACAAATTCAAACCGCTCTAAAAAAACTCATTTTAGATGCTACAAAATTAGGAAAAACGGTTATTGCAATTTCTGATGCTCGTTATGAAAAAGATCAAGATCAAATTTTTTATAAATCGTTGGTTTATTCAATGGGTATTGGTGGAACTCCGCACTTTTTATTTAATAAATCTAAAGCTCTAGCAGAAAAATTAACCATTCCTAAATTACACTTTTTAACCACTAAGGAAATGCTGGATGAATTTTCTTTTTTAGAAAACGTTCAATTAATTAAAGATATTGTTATTAACAATCCAAATAAAATCGAAAAAATGATTGATGATAACATTGAAATAATTAAAAAAGATTTATATACTCCAAAGTTTGATAATTCACACCAAAAACTTTATGATTTAGTTTATAAAACCGCTCGTGAAAAATATGGAGAAAATTTACCTCCAATTATTCAAGAGCGTCTCGAAAAAGAAATTCAACCGATTATTAAGTATGGTTATGATGTTATTTATTGAATTTCAAACAGATTAATTCAAAAATGTGAAGATATGGGTTCAATCGCTGGAAGTAGGGGAAGCGTTGGTTCTTCACTTGTGGCTACAATGGCCGGAATTACTGAAGTAAATCCACTTCCCCCACACTATATTTGTCCTAAATGTAAAAACTTTGAATTGTTTGAAAATAGTGAAATTACTTCTGGATATGATTTAGATGATAAAAATTGTCCTAAATGTAATACACTAATGGACAAAGATGGTCATTCAATTCCATTCGAAACCTTTTTAGGGTTTAACGCTGATAAAGTCCCTGATATTGATTTAAACTTTTCTGGTGATTATCAAGCTGAAATTCATAACGAAGTTAAGCGTATTTTTGGTGAAGAAAATACGCTTAGAGCCGGTACTATTTCTACCATTAAAGAAAAAACTGCTTTTGGCTATATTAAAAAAATTGAAGAAGAATATAACTTTGGTTATTCACGAAATTTTATTGACTTTTTATCTTCAAAAATTATTGGTGTAAAAAGAACAACCGGTCAGCACCCTGGTGGAATTATTATTATTCCTAAAGAATTTCAAGTTGAAGATTTTACTCCAACCAATTATCCAGCTGATGATACTAGTATTGATTGAAAAACAACTCATTTTGATTTTCACGCCATACATGATAATGTTTTAAAACTCGATATTTTAGGACACCGTGATCCAACTGCAATTTTAATGCTTCAGAGAATAACAAATATTAATTTTCAAAGAGACATTCCTAAAAAAGACCCACGTGTCATGTCTTTATTCACTTCAACCAAGGAATTAAATATTGATCCTTCTCAAATTGGGGGTGAACAAACCGGAGCAATTGGTTTACCTGAATTTGGAACTAATTTTGTTCGTAAAATGCTTAAAGAAGCTAAACCCACAAGTTTTGCTGATTTAATTTCAGTTTCAGGTCTCTCGCACGGTACAGATGTTTGAGCAAACAATGCTCAAACATTAATTAAAAATAATAGTTTTACCTTAAGAGATGTAATTTGTTGTAGGGATGATATTTTATACTATCTAAAGGGTAAGGGTGTTGATGCACTTGAATCATTTAAAATAATGGAAAAAGTCCGTAAAGGAAAAGGACTTACCGATGAAGAAGCATCTAAGCTTGAAGGACAAAATATTCCTACTTGATACATTGATAGTATGCAAAAAATTAAATATATGTTCCCTAAAGCTCACGCGGCCGCTTATGTGCTAATGGCTTGAAGGATTGCGTGATTTAAACTTTATTATCCTCTTGAATATTACGCTACTTTCCTCACTATTAGAGTTGAAGAATTTGATATTGAAACTATTGTTAATGATCATGGAGCTCTGAGAACTAATAAGAAAATTAACGAAATTAACAAATTACCTAAGAAAACTGTTCTAGATGACGCATTATTAACGACCCTTGAATCAGTGCGTGAATTGTACGCTCGTGGTTTTTCAATTAATAATATAAACCTTGAAAAATCACTTGAAAAAGAATGAGTAATTGACAAAAATAACAAAGCACTAATTCCTCCTTTTTCAGCTGTTAAAGGGCTTGGAGAATCTGTGGCTAAGAAAATAATTCAAGCCCGTAACGAGCGAGAATTTATCTCTAAAGAGGATTTTGCAAAACGAACTTCAATTAACAAAACTCTTCTTGACACTCTTAATAATTTGGGTGTTTTAAATACATTAGACGACACTGATCAAATGAAATTATTTTAGATATAAAAAGATCATAATTTAATTATGATCTTTTTCCTTAATTAATTACATTTTATAAATCTATGAGAATTTTTTAAGATTTATAAATTTTTGAAATTTAAATATCTTTTTATATTTTTTATTGACTATAAAATGATTAATTGATGATATGTTATCTTTGAATTTGTCAAAGTAGAGAATTAAATTAGAAATAACATTTATTATAAAAATATTAAACATAGCTAATCACATATAAGCAAAAGCCTTATTATAATTGATTGATCTTTCGTCAAGATTGCTAGATAAAAGATTACCAAGATAAAATTCTTCCGAAGAAAAAGAACTATATAAAATAACGTTTCTGAACATAATTTCTGTATAAATTGTGAATAAAGTGATTAAATCTCTTTTTAAATAAGGTAAAACATAATGTCTATAAATTTTAATTTTGCTTCATCCAATTAATCTTAAATTTTTAAATTTAGAATTATCGATTTTATTTACCGAATCATATAGTTGTTTTAAAATGGCTCCAGAACTATGAAAAGCTAAAATTATTAAAATTAGTGTTGCACTAGATGTAAAAAGACCGCTCAAAATAAAAAAGATTATTACTGAAGGTGTGCTTCTTAAAAGAATTAATCACGTTTTAGTAAAAATAATGGTTATTTTTTTGTTTTGTTGTTCTATCAAAAAAGGAAGGGTGATTATTACTAATCAAAATAAAATTATTAATGTGAAAATTGTGTGTTTTCAGTTTTGAGCAGCCAATCAAAAAGGATCATATGTTCCTGGTATCCCACTCAAGCTAAAGACACTAAAATCGGGTTTGAAAAAATTATTTACAAAAGATAAAAAGAAATTATTTCTGTAAAATGATGAATAACTTAAGGAACTAAAAACATAAATACTATAAATTGTTAAGAAAGTCAAAAGAGTTATTTTAAATATCTTTTGTCAGTTAATTTGTAAAAATTTAATAATTTTATTTTTTGATATTTTCTTAAAAGAAACATGTTTTAACACATAATTTTTAAATAAATAATCTAGTAATTCTAAAAATAAAATAAATGATATTAAAATAAACAACGGAATCCCAAGTTGATCTATAAAAGTTCCCGCGCTTTGCGCAGCGTAGTTAGTTAAACTTCCGATTCCAACTAATCCAAAAGTCGAGAGCAATGATGCTCATCTGATATTTGATTCAAATGAATAAATTAGTAAACCAATAACTTTATTATTAATTCTTGGATAAATTTCTCTGAAAAATGCATAAAATCTACTATTTCCCATTCTGATTGATAAATAATAGAATTTTGTATCTACTGTTTTAAAAATTTCCACAAAATACTTGTGTAATCATAATCAAGAAAACCAAAAATAAGTTAAGAGCAAAATTGTGCTTCCAATTTCAAAATGATTTCTGAAAATTAAGATAAACACAACTTCCGGAATTGCTCTTAGAAAGAAAAGAATAAATTTGGTTAAATTAGCAAATATTTTATTATTAAATTTTTCGCTACTTAAAAAAGCAGTGAATAAAGCAATAACAAATCCCGAAAAAGTACCGACAATAGCATATTGAATATTAATAAATAAATAACTCAATGATCTTGTTCATAAATTATCACGAAGTCCATTAAAAGTACTAATTTGGCTAAATTTAAAAATTTTTTTAAATCCTTTGACAAATACTTCTACTCCATCAGGATAATTAATTGAAAAATTATAAGATAAGAAAAGAAAAATGACTGAAAGGGTAAGAGCAATTCAAAATGAATAAACTCAGATTTTTTTGATTTTTCATCCTGTGGAAACACCATCAATGGTTATTTGGTATTGAAAAAAAGACCTTATTGTATTTTTTTTCATTTTAAATTGATTCAACTAATTGTTCAAAAGTTAAATCTTCCTTTTTGACTAAAGATACTTTTTTATTTTTGACAATTAAAAAATAATCAAAATATTGATACGCTAATTTAAGATCATGGATTATTACAAGAACTGAGAGATTTTCGCTTTGATTAACTTTACGAATATCTTGCATAACAATTTGAGAAGTATCATAATCTAAGTTGGAAGTTGGTTCATCAGCAATTAATAGTTGACATTTTTGTACTATTGCTTTACAAATTTCAACTCTTTGCTTTTCTCCACCGCTTAAATTTTCAACTCTTTCAAATGCCTTTTGCAAAATATTTAATTTTCTAAGTGTATTAAAAAGAAATTGTTCGTCTTTTTTGCTAAGTAAGTTAAAGAATTTATAAAATCAATTATCATAATTTCGAAACGATCTTTTAATATTACTGTAAACGCTATCTGTTTGAATTAAATTAGGTTCTTGGGTAATATAACCTACTTTAGAAATAAGCTTTTTTCATTTGTTTTTTGTGGTTTTAATGTTTTCGCCAAACAAATAAACTTCACCTTCTTGATAGGGGGTTCCTTTTAATATACAATTCACTAATGTGGTTTTTCCTGCACCAGATTTACCGACAATTGCAATCATTTTTTCTTTAGGTAAATCTATAGTGATATTTTTAAAAAATTCTTGATTTTTAAAACTTACTTTAACATTTTCAAATTTAACAATATTATCCATTGAAATTTTGTTTTATATATTGTATTTCTTCTTGTAATTTTTCTTGTGTTAAAGGAACATATTTATTAAGTCCTGTAAAAATTCCGTATGTATTTTCTTCTAATGTAAGTTTTGCTAATGCTTGAGCAAATAATTTTTGCTGTTCTATTGGCATTCTTTTACGAGCAAAAACAACATCGTATAGTAACGGTCCAGTCATTGTTAAATATCTAACTTCGGCTTTAGGATCTGTTGGTTTAAAGTTAAATGATGTTGGTGGATTACTTGTGTCTCATGTGGGTGGTGTTCAGTTAAATACACCATCATAATCAAAACCTATTCTGTAGGTTTTATTATCTGAAGTTGTAACCCCAAGAACACTCTCAGGAGCTTTACCAGATAAAACAAAATTATTTCCGTTTTCGTTTTGTAAATAACTAACAATATCTTCATATTTTTTGTTGAAATTTTTAGCTATAATAGTTGCTTGTGC
Source organism: Mycoplasma sp. 3686h (assembly GCF_056781225.1). Classification (NCBI taxonomy): domain Bacteria; kingdom Bacillati; phylum Mycoplasmatota; class Mollicutes; order Mycoplasmatales; family Mycoplasmataceae; genus Mycoplasma; species Mycoplasma sp. 3686h. The sequence continues at coordinate 949,870 of NZ_CM165562.1, forward strand.
TTTGAATTGAGAAAGACTCGACGAATCTTCATATACAATTCCATAACTTTTAAAAGCATCTCAATCTTTATCTACTCATGCTTTTGTAATTTTAGCTCTTTCTTCAGGTGTACCAGCAATTAAAATTGAACCGAAAAAATTCGGAGTAACTTCATTATCTTTATAAAACACTCCAAATTTAGATTCGTCTCATTTTAATAATTCTTTTTTACCTTGGTCAAATCAAGTTGAATGTGGACCATATGTAGTATTTTCTAATTGTAGTTTATTGGCTGATTCTGCCATTTTAAATAATGGGTCATTAGCTCCTTTATTTTCGAACTTAACTTTATTTTCTTCTGGTGTTCACAAGAATTTAAGTGTCCATGTTTGTGCAACAGCTGGTAATAACTCGTTTTGAGGTTTATCAAGAAATTTACTGAAACTTAAATCAACAAAATCTGCTGCTTTGTCATTTGATAAAAATTTTGAATATTCTTTTTCTCTTTCGCTGCCCTTACCATACTTTATTTTTATTGAAACATCTGGATATTTTTTTAATGATTCATCTTTATTTTTAAGTTCATTAAAATAATTAGTAAGTTTTTGTTCAAATTGTGCTTTCTTTTCATCGGTAAAACCTGGTTTTGATGCATTTGGTTTTGGACCAAAATAAACAATATTGGTATCCCAATCAATTTGAGCATTACCATTACCTGGTGTAGTTGTACTTGAACCAGTACATGATGCTGCAACTAGTGGTGCTAAACCTAGCGACCCTAGAATTAGCGGTTTTATTTTTTTAAATATTTTATGCATAAAAAAACTCCTTGTTTTTAAGGGGTTTTACTGAAAAATAACTCTGTCAGTTAACTTAGCTACGCAAGCATTGCCTTGATCAGCTTAGGTATTTCTCAGCCTTTCTAGTGAAAGGCACCCTCGTTAATTACTTTATAATTATAGCAAATTAACTTTTAAAAATAAAATAATGTGTAAAATATCAAAACATTTTAAAGATAATATTTATGCGTATTTTGTGGTTAAAAGTATTAAATATGAATAAAAACTCGCAAAAGCGAGTTTTCTTGTGGGTACTTTTAAAATAATTTTAATCTTCGTCTTTATTTTGAATATTTCTACGTTTAATGATTTCGTCAGAAATATTTTTTGGACATTTTTCGTAATGATCAAATTGCATTTGATATGTTCCACGTCCACTGGTCATTGATCTAAGTTCGGTTGAATATCCAAACATTTCTGAAAGAGGAACAGCGGCACGAACAATTGTAGCTCCATCGTTTCTTTGTTCTTGGTCGTTAACAAGTCCTCTTCTTCTTGAAAGATCCCCGATAACATCTCCAATGTGGTCGCTAGGAACAACAACTGCCACATCCATAATTGGTTCTAAAAGAACTGTTCCAATAGCATCTTTAGCTTTAGTAAGAGCTTTAGAAGCAGCAATTTTATAAGCTAATTCGGATGAATCGACATCGTGGTATGATCCATCAAATAAAGTAGCTTTAATATCAATCATTGGGTATCCAGCTAAAATACCAGCAGCCATTTTGTCTTCAAGACCTTTTTGAATTGGTTTAATGTATTCTTTAGGAATTTTTCCACCAACAATTTTGTCAACAAATTCAAATCCACCATCTGGGTTTGGTTCAAATTTCAATCAAACGTGTCCGTATTGACCTTTACCACCTGATTGTTTAATATGTTTACCTTCAACTTCTGCAGTTTTAGTAATTGTTTCACGGTACGAAACTTGAGGTGCTCCAACTTTAACTTGTACACCAAATTCACGTCTTAAACGATCTACAATGATATCAAGGTGTAACTCACCCATACCAGCAATAATGGTTTGTCCAGTTTCTTCATCAGTATAAGTTCTGAATGTAGGATCTTCAGCAGCTAATTTTTGTAATCCTAATGAAAGTTTTTCAGTAGCAGCTTTTGATTCAGGTTCAAGAGCTTGCGAAATAACTGGTTCAGGGAATACCATTTTTTCAAGCACAATTTTTGGTGATTTTTCTGAAATTAAAGTATCTCCAGTAGTGGTTGATTTAAGTCCAACGGCTGCAGCAATATCTCCAGCACGACATTCATCAATTTCCACACGGTTATTCGCGTGCATTTGTAGAATACGTCCAATACGTTCTTTTTGTTCTTTGGTTGAGTTATAAACGTAACTTCCTTTATTTAAAACTCCACGATAAACACGGAAGAATGTTAAGGTTCCAACAAATGGGTCAGTCATAACCTTAAATGCTAAAGCAGCAAATTCAGCATCATCAGTTGCTAAAACATCTACTTGTTTATCACCTTCATAAGCTTTAATCGGCGGGATATCAAGAGGTGAAGGTAAATAATCAACTACTGCGTCAATCATTTTCTTAACCCCTTTGTTTTTAAATGATGTTCCACAAACAGCTGGGAAAAATTCTGCAGTTAAAGTAGCTTTACGAATCGCTTCTTTAAATGAAGCTTCATCTAATTCTCCACCTTCAAGCACTAGCATCATTAATTCTTCATCATAATTAGCAACTGCTTCGAGTAATTCTTGTCTTTTTAATTTTGCAACATCCACTAATTCAGCTGGAATTTCAGTTTCAAACTCTTCTTCTTGAGCTTCACCATTATAAGTAACTGCTTTCATAGTTACTAAATCAATAATTCCAGTAAAGTCTGCTTCTGAACCAATTGGTCATTGAATTGCAACTGCATTTCCACCAAGTCTGGTTTTAACTGATTCAACTGATTTTTCAAAATCAGCTCCGGCTTTATCCATTTTATTTACGTACACAATTCTTGGGACTTTATAATTGGTTGCTTGTCTTCAAACAGTTTCAGTTTGAGGTTCAACTCCTGATTGAGCATCTAAAACAGCAACTGCACCATCAAGCACACGCAATGAACGTTCTACCTCAACAGTAAAATCAACGTGTCCAGGAGTGTCAATAACGTTAATTCTTTTTCCTTTTCAAAACGCTGTAGTTGCAGCTGAGGTAATGGTAATTCCTCTTTCTTGCTCTTGAGCCATTCAGTCCATTTGTGAAGCTCCATCGTGAGTTTCACCAATTTTGTGAATTTTACCTGTATGAAATAAAATTCTTTCAGTTGTAGTAGTTTTACCTGCATCAATGTGAGCCATAATACCGATGTTTCGGTAGTCTTTTAAATCATAATCTCTTGCCATAATATCTATTAATTATATACTAAGATACTATCATCTGAAGTGTGCAAATGCACGGTTTGCTTCAGCCATTTTGTGAGTATCTTCACGTTTCTTAATAGCTCCTCCTGTTTTGTTTGATGCGTCAATAATTTCATTAGCTAAACGTACATCCATAGTTTTTTCATTTCTAGTACGTGCATAATTAACAAGTCATCTAAGAGCAAGTGTTTTCTTTCTACGTGGAGAAACTTCGGTAGGAACTTGATAGTTGGTTCCTCCGATTCTTCTGGTTCTAATTTCTAATTGTGGAGTAATATTTTCTACAGCTTGTAAAAATACTTCCATTGGGTCTTTTTGAGTTTTTTCTTTTACAATTTCAAATGCTGAATAAAGAATATCTTGAGCAATTGATTTTTTTCCGTCAAGCATAATAGTGTTAATTAATTTTGTAACAATTACAGAATTAAAAACTGGATCTGCAAGTACTTCACGGATTGGTGCACTTTTTTTTCTTGACATAATGTCCTCCTATTTTCGATTCGTTAAATAATAAGTAATTTGATTAATTGAACTATTTAGCTTTTTCTCTTTTTGCTCCGTATAAACTACGTCCTTGTTTACGTTTAGCTACTCCGGCAGCATCTTGAGTTCCACGAACAATGTGGTATCTAACCCCAGGTAAATCTTTAACACGACCTCCACGAATTAACACCACTGAGTGTTCTTGTAGATTGTGTCCTTCTCCTGGAATATAAGCTGTAACTTCCATACCGTTTGATAATTTAACACGAGCATATTTACGTAACGCTGAGTTAGGTTTTTTAGGTGTCATGGTCGCAACACGAGTACATACACCACGTTTAAATGGTGAAGCTAGTTTTTTAGCTTTTTTAATCAATGAGTTATAACTTAAACTCAAAGCAGGTGCGTTTTGTTTCTTTTCTTTTGAAACACGACCATTGGTAACTAATTGGTTTGTTGTTGGCATTTAAAACTTCCTTTCTTTTATTATTTCTAAAATCAATATTTAATATATAAAAGTTATGCGAATTTATTATACATCAAATTCGCTTCCTGGTGTATCATATTTTTAGTTATTTTCTTTTTCTAAAAATTTTCTTTTTAAAGTTTATTTTCTCTAAATGAAGTTTAATTAAATATTTAAATCAATTTCATCCTTGAATTACTTTATCAATAAAAATATTAATTCAGAATAAGCACAAAATTCAAAATGAAACGTAAATTAAACTTCATGCAACTGATAATTTAAATCCAAATAAGCTAATTGGATTTAAAGCTAAATTTGCTTCTTCATTCATTGTATTTACATATAGTGTATGTCGAGTGATTTGTAAAATATGAGTTGTTGGAATAATTGAACAAAACGACCTTAATCACGCCGGATAAAATGATAGAGGAATAAATGAACCAATAAAATATCCACCAAATAAAATTAACATAATATTAAGTGCTTGCGATACGTTGAGCGATCTTAAGCGTGATAAAACAATTGGAAAAAGTAATGAAGCAAACAGAGTCCCACAAATTATGAGTAAAAAAGATCAAAACATTGTATAAATATTCAAAATATTAATAATTTCAAAATTAAAGATACCATTTGGAGTGTCTTTGGTAGTAGATGAATAAATATTTTCTAAATTTTTTAAAATTTCGTCAACGTAATTTCCGTATTTGGCACTTAATTCTGGTCTTTCTTTAACATATTTAATGAACGAAGAAACTGAATCAATAGTATCTGAGGCAATACTTTTTAAAATTTGTTTTGAATTAAACGCTCTTACTTCATTTACATTAAAACCTAAAATAAAGAAAATAAAAATTATATACACTAAAAACGTGGTAATAAAGTTTATTGCAAAGTTAAACAAAAAATAACTATAACGAATTTTTCAATGCTTAATTGGAGTTACTTTAATATCATTAACAGCATTATTATAATTATCTTGAATTTGGATTATAGTTAATGTTGCACCATTAATAATGGTAATTAAAAAGATTAATCCAGTCCCAATTTGAAAATTATCTCGAGCTAATAAATCCTTATGCCCACGTTGAAGCGAAACTAAATTAAAAATTAATAAGAGAATAGCAAAAATAAAAATCGGTGCTAGTAAACCAAAGAAAAATCGAAACTTTTGATTTCATAACGAAATAAACTGTCGACGAAATAATATGTATGTACTCATAATTTCCTTAATTATTAACTATTGATAAAAAGACATCATCCATATCCCCTTTGATAATTTCAATATCATTAAAAATATGGTTATGTTCAATTAAATATTCATTAATTTTTTTGGTATTTTTAAAGTTAATTAAATAGCAATTGTTTTGAAAGACAAATTCTTTATTAGTGTTGTGAATGTATTCTTCTAATTTGCTATTTTTCTTTGAATAAACTTTTAGCGTTGCGTAAGTGTATTTATTTTTTAAATCAGCAACTGTTCCTTGAGCAACAATTTCACCTTTATTAAGTACGATTACATTATCACAATTACTTGCTTCTTCCATGTAATGAGTAGTTAAAATAATAGTGAGTAATTGATTTTTTCTTAAATTATTGAGAATTTTTCACACTAATTTCCGAGAACTTGGATCTAATCCAGTAGTTGGTTCATCTAAAAATAAAATACTTGGAGAGTGAATTAACGCTCGAGCAATATCCACTCTACGTCTTTGTCCTCCTGATAAAGATTTATACAACTTATTTTCGAATTCGTTTAATTCAAAAGTGTCAATCATATCTTGGACTTTTTCTTTAATAATTGCTTTTTTATCTTTAAAGTATAAAAAAGCTCTTTCATACAAAATTTCTTTTACCGATAAGTATCGATCGAGAATTGATTCTTGAAAAACAACCCCAATTTGACTTCTAATGTACTCAGGATAATTATTAATATTTTTATTATTAATTAAAACTTCCCCTGAATCAGCTTTTGTAAAACCTAAAATAATATTTAAGGTTGTGGTCTTGCCTGCACCATTAATCCCTAAAAAACCAAATAATTCACCTTTGTGAACATGAAACGTTAAATTATTAATGGTTTTTTGTTTATCATAGGTCTTATTTAAATTGTTAATTTGTAAAACAATTTCTCGTATATTTTCTTTCATTATTGTATTTATTATAATTAATAATTTTGTAAAGTTATAAAACAAATATTCACAACTAAATTTAGTTTTATTTTTTACTGGTGATTTTTGACTAATATCCACTA